>CAYRDQ010000003.1:0-150764 GCA_964423155.1 uncultured Sphingorhabdus sp. | reverse complement strand
TGAAGGATTGATTGAAGACCAACTCGATCGGTTGGCCGCGTTATGCGATCGCTACGCACCCGCGATGGTTTCCGACCATCTGAGCTTCAGCGGCAATGCGCACGATCGTTTCGCCGACCTTCTCCCCATTCCCTATAGCGCACAGGCGCTCTCTCATTTTGCCGAACAGGTTGATCGGGTCCAGCAACGGCTTGGCCGAAAAATGCTGATTGAGAATCCGTCCTGCTATCTGGCCTATGCCGATAACGAGATGTCGGAGACCGATTTCCTGGCTCAATTGATTCAGAAAACCGGCTGCGGCCTACTGCTCGACATCAACAATATTGTCGTTTCGACTTGCAATCTCGGCGGCGATCCGCGCGACTGGTTGGCGCAAATCGATCCCGATTGGGTCGGCGAAATCCATTTGGCGGGCCATGCCATTGAGAGCCATGAGAGTGGACCGCTATATATCGACGATCATGGCAGCCCCGTCGGCGACATTGCCTGGATGCACTTTCTCGATTTCGTCACGAAACATGGCCCGAAACCCACGCTGATTGAATGGGATACCAACACACCGGATTATGCGGCCTATATGGCCGAGGCGTCTAAGGCGCAGGCGATCCTTGATGCCATCGCTGTCTGACGCCCAACGCAATTTCATCGCGACGCTCAACGAAGGGCCGGATGCGCTCGACCCCGCGTTGTTCGCGGGTAATCCTGAACGCATCCTTCTGGGCCTGAAGGCGCATGCCAACACGATCAGCCATGCACGGCTGGTCGCGATGGAGGAGAGTTTCCCGCTGACCCGCGCCGAAATGGGGAACGAACAGTTCAATGCGCTGTGCCGCGATTATGTCGAAACGGCAGAGGCGAAGGCGTGCGACATTGCCGTGATCGGTCGGCACTTTCCGGCGTTTCTTGAAACTATCGGAACCGACTTGGCACTTTGCGACCTGGCAGCAATCGAATGGGCTTGGCTACAAAGCTATCATGCGCCCGATCGTAATGCGCTGAATCTGGCGCGGATCAGCACAGTTTCGGAACCCGACCTGACGGGAATGGAGGTGCTCCTGCACCCGGCGGTCCGGGTCCATTCGCTCCGCGCTCACTTGGCAGCACCGCTGGCGCATTTGGGCGATGCGCAAATTGCACCTTCAACGATGTTGGTCACTCGCCCGGAAGCCGAAGTGCGCCTGCTCGCGATTGATTTGCGAACATCACAGCTTTTGGAAAAATGTCTGCAGCCTATCTCCATCGGTAACCTTCTCGCGCTTGCCAGCGAACAAGGGGATGAAACCGACCCGATCGGGCCGGTCCTGACCCTGATCGGTGCGGGTGCGCTGGTTGAGATGGAGTGAGACATGTTGCAAAGACTGACCCGGCCCTATGATAAATTTGTCCAACTGGTATCGAGCCGGATACCGGAAGCCATCATGCTGTTGTTCGTGCGGGTCGCACTCGCTGGCATATTCTGGCGGTCCGGCCGGACAAAGGTGGACGAAGGAAGCTGGCTGTCGGTGAGCGACAGCACGCTGACGCTTTTCAGCGAAGATCCGTTTAACAAGGTACCTGTGCTGCCCAGTGATTTTGCTGCTCATCTTACCACCTATGCCGAACATGCGTTGCCAATCCTGCTTGTGCTGGGACTGTTTACCCGGCTGACGGCCTTTGCCTTGTTGGGCATGACAATGGTTATCCAGATATTCGTTTTCCCCGACGCATGGTGGCCGGTGCATAGCCTTTGGGTCGCGCTTGCGCTGGTGCTGATCGTGCGCGGGGGCGGCGGCCTGTCGGTTGACGCATTGCTCGCAGGTCGCCGCGCGTGATTGCCAATGAGGAGGGATTGCGCCGCCTGATGCGCCTGTCGCAAGGCGGCGACAAGCAGGCCTATGCCATCCTCCTCGAACAATGTGGTTCCTGGTTGGCGCGCTATTACCGCCAGAAGATCGCGCCCGACGCGATCGATGATCTGGTGCAGGAAACGCTGATGTCGCTTCATCGCAAAAGAGCGAGCTATGATCCCTCCCGCCCTTTCCTGCCCTGGCTTGCCGCCATCGCGCGTTATCGCTGGGTTGACCGGCTGCGGCAGGGATACCGGAACGAAGCCGAAGCGCTGGAACATCATGACGTGGCGGAAGAGAGCCATGAAGAGGTCGTCGCGGCGCGGATCAGCATTGATCGCTTGCTCGACCTGATACCCACCAGCCAATCAGATGCGATCCGCTGCATGAAAATCGAAGGATTGAGCATCGCCGAAACCTGCCAGCGCACCGGCCAATCGGAAGCGTCGGTCAAAGTGAACATACATCGCGGATTGAAAAAACTGTCCGCACTTGTTGAGAGCGAGTGAAATGAAACAAGGGTTTAGCCTGGACGATCTGGTTAACGATCTGGAACCGGTGCGTCCATTCAACATGCCGCGCGCGATTGTATCTGTCGGCGCAATTCTGGCCGCGGCGGCTGCACTAATCATATTGTCAAAGGGCATGCGCGCCGATGTGATGGCGGGCGATCCGGAGCCGATGTTCCTGATCCGCGCAGGCCTGCTCCTGCTGCTCGGCGGTGGATGCGGCTGGGCGGTGCTCAGCATGGCCAGCCCTGCGGTCGGCAAGCAAGGGCAATCGTGGAAGATGGCGCTGGCAGCAGCCGCATTATTCCCGTTGGCCGCGCTGGTCATTGCGATGACCGGGCGGGTCGAAGTCGCCATGTCCAACATGCGTTACGGGCTCGACTGCATGGCTTTCAGCGGCATTGGCGGTCTGGCAACAGCGATTCCGATGGTGCTTTCACTGCGTCGCGGCGCGCCGACCAACCCCGAACGCGCCGGATGGCTGACCGGCGTTGCCGCAGGCGGGCTCGGCGCCTTTGCCTATGGCCTGCACTGCCCCTTCAACGATGTGGTCTATATCGGCGTTTGGTATTCGCTCGCCGTCGGCGTTTGCGCGCTGCTCGGTCGGCTGATCGTGCCGCGGCTGATCCGCTGGTAATCAGCCGCGCGCTGGCAGGCCCGCCGCCCGCAATGCGGCATGTGCCTCTGCCATGCTGTAAGTGCCAAAGTGGAAGATTGAGGCCGCCAGCACGGCGCTGGCATGGCCCTTGGTCACGCCTTCCACCAGATGATCGAGCGTTCCAACCCCGCCGCTGGCAATAACGGGGACATCGACGGCATCGGCGATGGTGCGGGTGAGTTCGAGGTCGAAACCGATCTTGGTGCCGTCGCGATCCATGCTGGTGACGAGCAGTTCACCTGCCCCCAATTCGGCAAGCTTCAGCGCATGTTCGACCGCGTCGATCCCGGTCTGCTTGCGCCCGCCATGGGTGTAGATTTCCCATCCCTCGCGACCATTGGACCAGCGCTTGGCATCGACCGAGGCGACGACGCACTGGCTACCGAAACGCTCGGCGATATCCGCTACAACCTCAGGCCTTGCGACAGCTGCGCTGTTCACCGCAACCTTGTCCGCCCCGGCCAGCAACAGCGCGCGCGCATCTTCGCTGCTCCGCACCCCGCCGCCGACGGTCAGCGGCATGAAGCAGACTTCGGCTGTGCGGCGGACGACATCAAGGATCGTGTCACGCCCTTCATGGCTGGCGGTAATATCGAGGAAACACAGCTCATCCGCGCCTGCCTCATCATAAGCCTTGGCCTGCTCGACCGGATCGCCTGCGTCCTTAAGGTCAACGAAATTGACACCCTTGACCACTCGGCCATTGGCGACATCGAGACAGGGAATGACGCGGATGCGGACGGTCATGGTAGAAATATCTTTTCGCAATTGCCTTCGCTGTCGCAAGAATTGGAAGTAATTATTGAGTTTGCCAAGCCCACGATGAGGAATGCTGCGATAAGGGATAAAAGTCTGCCCCAGAACAAAAATCTATTGCTTCCGCGTGCACGTGCCTTTGCTGTCACCAGTAAATCTAACGCCAAGAACATTGCAGCAGTTGTGAACCCAACGATAAATCCAAAATAGGCCGTCTGAAATACAAGCAAAGCGGCAAAAATAATCGAGCGAGCGATTGGCCTAACTAACCAGCTGCTGCGTTTTGCTGTGATGTCGATTTTCATCAGCCCCTTGCCGCGACCCTGATCGCGGTCTCCAGATCGAGGCGACCATCGTAAATCGCCCGCCCGGTAATCACGCCCTCAATCCCGTCCTGCGCGTGCAGGCTGAGGATGTGGATTTCATCAAGGCCCTTGACGCCGCCGCTGGCGATCACCGGGATATCGACCGATCGCGCCAGATCGACCGTCGCGTCGATATTGCAGCCCGTCAGCATCCCGTCGCGTCCAACATCGGTGAACAGCAGGCTGGCAACGCCTGCATCCTCGAACCGTCGGGCAAGGTCGATGACGGGCATGTCCGACTTCTCGGCCCAGCCTTCGGTCGCGACAAAACCGTCGCGTGCATCGACCGCAACAACGATTCCATTTTCGAACTCGCGTGCCATATCCTTTACGAATTGCGGGTCCTTGAGCGCAGCAGTGCCGATCACCAGCCGGGCAACACCCAGATCAAACCAGCGCTCGACCGTCTCACGGTTGCGGATGCCACCGCCCAACTGCACATAACCGGGGAAATTTTCGATGATATATTCTACCGCCTCGGCATTTTCAGGCTTGCCTGCGAACGCGCCGTCAAGGTCGACAACATGCAAATGCTCTGCGCCAGCCTCGGCAAAAAGCAGCGCTTGCGCCGCCGGATCGTCGGCATAGACGGTCGCGCGGTCCATGTCGCCCTCGGCGAGACGAACGACTTGGCCGCCCTTAAGGTCAATGGCTGGAAAAACGATCATGGGTTCCACTCCAGAAAGCGCGCAAGCGTGGCTATTCCATAAGACTGGCTTTTCTCAGGGTGGAATTGCACCCCGAGGATATTGTCCTTTGCCACCGCCGCCACGCGCGGGCCGCCATGGTCGGTCGTTGCCAGCACATGCGCCTTATCGGCAGCATCGAAATGATAACCGTGGAGGAAATAGGCCTCCCCGGTCTCCACAACCGGGTGCACGCCACGCACGCTGACATCGTTCCAGCCCATATGCGGCACCTTGAGGCCCTGGGCAGGATCAATCGCGCGCACGGTTCCGCCGATCCATCCCAGCCCCTTGGTGCTGCCATGCTCCACGCCTTCATCGGCGAGCAATTGCATACCCACGCATATGCCAAGAAACGGCGATGCATCGCGCAGCACGCGCTGCTCCAACGCTGCGATCATGCCGTCGATACCCGAAACGCCCTCCATGCAATGGGCAAAGGCCCCAACGCCGGGGAGAACAATGCGCTCCGCACGCGCGACGACATCCGGATCAGCGGTCACAGCAATATCCGCCGCCCCCGCCGCTTTCAGCGCGTTTCGAACCGATTGGAGATTGCCCGCGCCATAGTCGATCAGCGCGACGCGCTCAGCCACCTAATATCCCCTTGGTCGAGGGGATCGCCCCGCACTTGCGCGGGTCGATCTCGACCGCCTGCCGCATCGCACGTGCAAAGCCCTTGTAGATGCTCTCGGCGATATGGTGGTTGTTCTTGCCGTAAAGCAATTCGATATGCAGCGTCAGCCCGACGGCATCGGCGATCGAGTGGAACCAATGCTCAAACAGCTCGGTATCCATTTCACCCAGCCGTTCCTGCGTGAAACCCGCTTTCCAGACGAAATAGGGCCGACCCGAAATGTCGAGCGCAACGCGGCTCAGCGTCTCGTCCATCGGCGAATAGGCGCTGCCATAGCGCATGATTCCGCCCTTATCGCCCAACGCCTTCAGGATCGCCTGCCCGATGGCGATGGCGCTATCCTCTGCCGTGTGGTGCTGGTCGACATGCAGGTCGCCGTTGATGCGGCAGCTTATGTCGATCATCGAATGGCGCGAGAATTGTTCGATCATATGATCGAGAAAGCCGATCCCGGTCGAAATATCATACTGCCCAGTGCCGTCGAGATTCACCTCGACCGCAATTTCGGTTTCCTTGGTGTTCCGGTTGATCGAGGCGGTGCGCATGGCTGTGCGCTATAGGCCGATAATGGCCAAGTGCAAGCCTGTGCGCCTTTCTTCGGCTAAAGTTCATCTTGATTTCGGGCCGCGGTCAGTCCACCAAGGCGCGCATGAGCGACGACGCCCCTGACAGCCTGATTCCCTATGACGATATCGTGCAGGAAGCCTTGCGTGCGGTGGTAGGGCGCGTACTCGGCGAAGTCATGGTAAGCGGTCTTCCCGGCGACCATCATTTCTACATCACCTTCAAGACCCGAGCAGCCGGCGTGAATATCCCGGTGCACCTGATGGAGCGTTTCCCCGATGAAATGACCATTGTGATGCAGCACAAATATTGGGACCTGAAGGTTGGCGACGATTATTTCGAGGTTGGCCTGTCGTTCAGCCAGGTGCCTGCACACCTGCACATACCCTTTTCGGCGATTACCGCCTTTGTCGATCCGGCGGTCGATTTCGCGCTGCAATTCCACGTCGATGCAGAATCCGGCCCCGAACCGCACGAACAGGCCGAAAATGACGGGCCGCATGTCGAGCAGGAGGATGGCTCGAACGTTGTGACGGTGGACTTCGGGCGCAAGAAGTAACCTGAAAATTCGCGGTTGGTTTGACCAACGCTTGTCCTGCACAACTTCAACTTCTACGCATCCCGAACGGCAAATAATGCCGGGATATTGAGCAAGTGGAATTCAGGATGACGGCCACCCGCAGCGAAACCGACAGTTTTGGCCCTATCGATGTTCCCACCCAAGCCTATTGGGGGGCGCAGACGCAGCGAAGCATCGGCAATTTCCCCTTCCCTCCGCAGGAGCGGATGCCGCTGGGCATTGTTTACGGCCTCGCCCATGTGAAGCGTGCGGCAGCTTTGACGCAAAAAGCATCAGGCGCGATGCCCGCCAAGGTTGCCGACGCAATCATCGTATCTGCCGATGCTATCCTTGATGGAAAACATGACGACCAGTTTCCGCTCACTATCTGGCAGACGGGCAGCGGCACCCAATCGAACATGAACGTCAATGAGGTTATTGCTGGCATCGCCAATGAGGCGTTGACGGGTGTGCGCGACGGCAAATCGCCGGTGCATCCGAATGACCATGTCAATATGGGCCAGTCTTCAAACGACAGTTTCCCGACCGCCATGCATATCGCAGTGGCGATTGCCACCCATCGGCAATTGCTACCTGCGCTCCAACGATTGACTGATGCGCTGGCGGCAAGGTCCAGGGCATGGTCCGACATCGTCAAAATAGGTCGCACCCATATGCAGGATGCGACCCCGCTGACCTTGGGGCAGGAATTTTCAGCTTTTGTGGCGCAGTTGATCGCAGCGAAAAACCGCATCGAAGGTGCGGTGCTGCACAATGTTCAGAAACTGGCGCAGGGCGGCACAGCAGTGGGAACTGGCCTCAATGCACCCAAAGGTTTTGATTCCGCCATCGCATCAGAGGTGACGAAGGCGACGGGCATTGCATTCACCCCTGCGCAAAACAAGTTTGAGGCGCTCGCCACGCATGATGGGCTGGTATCGTTCCATGGCCAACTCAATACGCTCGCCGTCAGCCTGACCAAGATCGCCAACGATATCCGCCTGCTCGGATCTGGCCCTCGCTCGGGTCTTGGCGAGCTCAATCTGCCCGAGAACGAACCCGGCAGTTCGATCATGCCCGGCAAGGTCAACCCTACGCAGTGCGAGATGCTGACGATGGTCGCGGCGCAAGTGATCGGCAACCACCAGGCGGTGACTGTTGGCGGGATGCAGGGGCATCTGGAACTCAATGTTTTCAAGCCCCTGATTGGTGCAAACGTGCTCCGCTCGATCGAATTGCTGAGCATTGGCATGGAGACTTTTGCGAAAAACTGCATCGACGGCTTGGAGCCCAATCGCAAGCGTATCGCCGAACTGGTCGACCGTTCGCTGATGCTGGTCACCGCGCTGGCGCCTCTCATCGGCTATGACAATGCCGCCAAGATCGCCAAGCACGCGCACCAGAACGGCCTGTCGCTGAAACAATCCGCGCTGGCGCTCGGGCTGGTTGACGAGGTGACCTTCGATACCCATGTCAGGGCCGAGGACATGGTGTGATCATCCACACCAGCCTGTGGGAAAAGGAGTTATCCACATGCCCCTGTTGAAAACCATTGCTGGTGCGGTTGTCGGAGAAGTCGTCGGACGCAAACGTGGTCATGGCATATTGGGTGCGGGCCTGGGCATTGTGGCGACGCGGATTGCCGCTCGTTCCTTGCCTGGTGCGTTAGCTGTCGGTGGTGCACTTGTGGCGAAGAAGCTGTATGATCGCAGGAAAGCCAAACGCAGCTAATTGTTCAGAACATTGACGCTCTTTGCCAATGTTTTGAACCTCACGCCATCGTCCTGCATTACCGTGATGGTGACGTGGCCGGATTTGCTGATGTTGCGATCCTGGACGACTCCGCTCTTGCCTTTGTGCCGCCCCAAAACAACGGCGCAATATTTGCCGTTGATCACTTCGGGGTAATCAGATGCGCTGCTTGCCATAGTTTTCCCCTTCTTTGCTCCTTCGGCATATTTAGCAGCAACGTCACCATATGGAAAACCATTGCTACAGTTCACAGCAGCCTATTCGCTTAAAAGCCGGGATGACAACGAAACCGCCTTTCGATGTTGATGGCGCCGTCGATAAATGAAAGCCGCGAATCTGGCGACAAAGGGCGTACGCCAGCCTGCGTCGATCACCACTCTGTCGGTCCAGCTTGCCTTAGCTCCCTCGCGCTGAACTGACAATGTGTGGTCCCATCGCTTGATTCCATTTCCGCTTTCGCGACTCTGGATGATGCGTGCTTCCGGATCGAGCCTTTCAACAAATATCCGGTGGCCCTTTTGCTTGAAAACGCCCCAGAAGGTGACGTCAACGATGAATGTATCACCTTCACATGCGGTGTCGTTGGCAGGCAGACCGGAATAGGTGGCGACCCCTTCCATTGCTTCCATCATTTCGGAAAATCGCAACGCTGAATGAAAAATGTGATCGGCGTCGGAATCGTAGTGCGCCACGACCTCTACGACGATCGCCATTCAAGGCTTCCCTGTCACCCAATAACCGCTTGCTCCAGCCTGCCACTCCTTCACGCTTTCCAGCGGTGCGGTCAGCATCAATATGTTGAGCGCGAGATTGTCGCGGATCATCCAACCAACGAACAGCTCCATTGCCAACCCCAGTGCCAGCGTCGCTTTCCACGGCAGGCGCGAGGCGAGGAAAAAGCCGAAAATCATCCAGGCGATGTCCGCCAGCGAATTGACGATGCTGTCACCGGCATAGCCGTAGGAAATCGTGACTTCGCGATAGCGATCAATGATGATCGGGGAGTTCTCGACAATTTCCCACGCGCCCTCGACCAGTATAGCCAGTGCAACCGCAACGCCCAGCGGGAACAGGTCGGGCCATTTGCGGCGCAGTAAATAGCCCGCGCCGTAGAAGAGGAAGCCGTGGATGATGTGGCTGGGCGTATACCAATCGGCCAGATGCTGGCTGTTCTCGCTCGATTGTACGACCATATGGAGCAGTTTTACGTCGCCGCATGCACAGATGGGCGGGCGGCCCATGCCCCACAAAATTGCGCCAATTGCCAGAAACAGAAGGAAAGCTATTGCGGTGCTCAACTTGCTGATCCGAAGCGGCCAATTCATCCCAACACCTCCCAAAGGGCTTGACGCCCTGCCTACTCTTCGACCAGTAGCGGCTATGGCCGGTTCCCACAATCAACTCGAGCGCCGCGGACTGCTTTTCGTGCTGTCATCGCCTTCTGGCGCAGGCAAATCCACGCTGTCGCGGATGCTGCTTGAGGCTGACCCGCAAATAGCACTGTCGGTGAGCTATACCACCCGCCCACCGCGCCCGGGCGAGATTGATGGGGTGCATTATCATTTCACCGACGTGCCGACCTTCAAGGCGATGGCCGCCAATGGCGAATTTCTCGAATGGGCGCACGTCTTTGGCCACCGCTATGGCACGCCCAAAGAGCCGGTCGAGGCCGAACTGGCGGCGGGTCGTGATGTGCTGTTCGATATCGACTGGCAGGGCGCGCAGCAGCTGTATCAGGAAGCCGGGCCAGACGTTGTTCGCGTCTTCATCCTGCCACCCTCTATCGAAGAACTCGAACGCCGCCTGCATGCGCGCGCACAAGATAGTGACGCGGTGATCGACGAGCGGATGGCGCGCGCCAAATCCGAAATCGGCCACTGGGATGGCTATGACTATGTCCTCATCAACGATGATGTTGACCGCTGCTTCGCCCAGGTACGGCAGATTTTGACGGCAGAGCGGCTAAAGCGGCGGCGGCAAAAGGGATTGATCGGTTTTGTCCGCGATCTGGTGGCAAGCTAAGCTTCGTCCGGCAAAGGCGCGTCGAACAGCCGCCCCATAAATTCATCACTATTCTTGGCATAAGGATCGAGAGCGATCACCGTACCATCATTGAACAGCAATTGGTAGTCCCCACGCCAGCGCCGGCGGAATGCCGTGAAATTGTCGACAGATTGGCTCATCTCGCGCCCATCACCACCAACATAGGCGATCTGGCGACCACGCATGCGCAAGGCCGTCGTGCGCAGCTTTCGGATTAGCAGGCCCGAATAGACCGCGCCGATCCCGAAGGTGAAAGACAGCCAGAAGGCGATGCGCATCTGGAATGCAGCATCCGAACGCGCCGATCCGACAAAAATCCAAACCCATGCGATCAAAGCGAAGATTGCCGCGCTTCCGTAGAAGGAAAACCAGTGCATGCCGCCCGGTCGCACTTGCATCCAGCCAGCTTTGGGCGACACAGGCGTCAGCGAAATCACGGCCGCCAACAATGTTATACAGGCCGCAACACTGCCCAACATAATGAGCCCTGATGGAGTGACATAGTCCTGCATGCGAACCTCCTGTCCGACAGCGTGCCAGCTTAGGCGCAGAAGACCAAAATTCGGTTAAACGCGCAACAGTTCTAGGAAATGCGCCGCCGCCATAAACTCGGCCTCGCGGTCAGCGCGGTTCTTGTGCGCCCAATGGTCCTCGCCCCAATTCTGTTCCTGCCACAGCTCTTCAAGGCAGGTCGCATCCCACAGGCTTTTTGCATCACCCGCTTGCTCAACAATCGCGAGCACCGCGACCAATGACCCCGCCAGATGCGCCAGCTTAGCCATCGCCGCCAATTCGAAGGTCCCGCGCGCCATCACCGCAGCACGCAGTTTCTCCAGCGTCGCCTCTGGCTGCGGCCGGTGCAACACGCCATGGACGATTTGGAAAGACACATCATAGCGCCCCCGCGCCCAATCGAGCCAGGGATCCCAGACTTCCGCCTGTTTCGGTGCCAAAGGTTCATCGGCCTCCGCGCGATAGCAAAAGGCATCGCTTTCGGCATACGCGGCAATCGATGCCGCAAAAGCAGCGCGATCAGGCGCGACATGATCGATTGCCGCATTGGCAAAGCCCGTCATCGGCATCGCGGCGGGATCGATCTCGTCGCCAACTGCTTCCCATTCAGCAACCACTGCATCGGCCAGAGCCTTGGTTGGCAGGAAAAGTTCGTTGCGCATCGGCGTTTTGAGCGCGCGGCCATCCAATCGGATGCTATGTCCGTATGTGCCTTGTTCAAGGCCGACAGTCTTCCAGAACCGGCGCATTTCCGATTATTTTCCGTCCTGCCGGTTCCAGCTTTTCTTAAGCAGGATAGGCATGAAGAAAAATTCGATCGACCCGAGCAGCATGAAGAGCGTGCCGAGCATCGGTGCAAATTCGGGAAGGAACTTGCCGGCAATATTGGCAACGCCCAGCATAACAAGCGCCACCCCGCTGAACCGTATAGCGTTCAATACGATAAAGCGCTGTTTCGCCAGTTTTTCGCGTTCTTCGCTGTTCATGCGCCGCCCTCCAAAGCCTGCATCAATTCTTCCATGCTTTCGACCAAATGGTCGGCCCCAGCCTCGCCCAATTCATCGAGTGGATGGTATCCCCAGCTCACACCGATCGTGCGACATCCGGCGGCCTTGCCCATATGAATATCGTAGACCGTGTCACCAATCATCACGGCGTTGGAGGCGTCGGCGCCTGCATCGGTAAGCGCCTGCCAAACCATCGACGGGTGCGGCTTGGATGGGTGTCTGTCGGCGGTCTGTAGCGTGACGAACAGGCCTTTGATCCCATGATGGTCGAGGCAGCGTTCAAGGCCGCGATCCGATTTTCCGGTCGCCACGCCCAGCAGCCAGCCATTCTCGTCAAGTTCCGACAATAATGCTGCCATGCCATCATAAAGCGGCTCGTCAACCAGGCCATTGCCGCGCAGCGTCAGGAAAGCCTGTTTGTAGCGTTCAGCCATGTCGCGGTGCAATGTATCATCGGCATCGGGAAGCAGATGCCGCATCGCCTCGACAAGGCTTAGCCCGACGATGCGCCGGGTCGCCTGTCTGGGAGGCGGAGCCATGCCCATTTCGTCGAAGGCATGCTCCATCGCCATGCAGATATTGGCCTGACTGTCGACCAGCGTTCCATCGCAATCGAATATGGCGAGCCGGGGCTGCGTCATTCCCCCCATTCCCGCATCAAATGCGCCATGGCCCGCTTGCCCAGTTTTTCGAGTTCGTCGGCTGCGTGCAGCCTGTCCGCCTCGCTCTTGTTCTGCGATAGTTTGAATGTCGGCCGCCAAGCGCGGACTTCCATCTCGAAACCGGTGATTGCGTCTACCATCTTTTCGAATTTCGACGCATCCATCTTGTCGCGAGTCCAGGGTGTCTTTGGCGCCAGTTCGGCCTCCCGCACCGCACTGAGATCATCGAGGAGGGCGACCAATCCATCGCGATCCATCCTGCGCACCGGGCCTTCCAGTTCGACGCTGATATAGTTCCACGTCGGCACCTGGTCGGCACCTTCATACCAATCAGGGCTGATATAGGCGTCGGGCCCGTTGACTACGACCAGTGCTTCGGTGCCGTGCAGATATTTGGTCAGTGCATTGCCGTTGGATAGGTGAAACTGCACCGCGCCATCGCCGGTCGAAAACAACGCAGCTTGCGCGACGCGCGGCCCGTGGGGCGTTTGGGCAAAGACCATGCCGAAGCCGATTTGCTGCACCAGCGATTCTATGGCCGCGCGCTGATCCGCATCGCTGCCCTTAAGGCGAAAGGACGAATTGGGATGCATTATTTCTTGCGGCCTTTAGGCTTTACGGCTGGCTTTGCTCGACCAGCTTTTGCCGGTGGTTTGGTGACGCCGCGACTGCGTCTTTCACCCTTGCGTTCCTTGCGAGCATCCTTGGCTCGTGCAGCCGCTGCCCGCTTTTTCGCCTCAAGGGTTTCGGATTTCTTGAGTTCGTCCAATACCAAGGCATCGCCCAGCTCGATATCGAAGCCCAAATCGGCAAAGCTGTCGGCCATGTGGGGCGGCAAATCAGCGCGAACGTCGACCTTCCCGCAATCGGGATGGTCGATGAGGATACGGCGCGCGTGCAGATGCATCTTGCGGCTGATCGTCCCGGTCAGAAATGCGTCCTTTCCGCCATATTTGCCATCACCTACAATCGGATGCCCGATCGCCGCCATATGCACGCGCAGCTGATGGGTCCGCCCGGTGTAAGGCTGTAGCTCGACCCAGCAGCAGCGGTTACCCGCCCGCTCAACCACGCGATAGCGGCTGCGCGACGGCTGCCCCTCTTTCTCGTCGACATGCATTTTCTCGCCGCCAGTACCCGGCTGCTTGGCCAGCGGCAAATCGATCATGCCATCATGGATATCGGGAACGCCTACCACCAACGCCCAATAGACCTTGCGCGCGGTCCGCGACGAAAAAGCCTTCGAAAAATGCGCCGCCGCACGCGGCGTGCGGGCGAGCAGCAGGGCACCGCTGGTATCCTTATCGAGCCGGTGCACCAGTTTGGGCCGCATCTCTAGTTCGAAACCGAGCGCATCGAGCAGCCCGTCCACATGTTCGGCCGTTTTTGTTCCACCCTGTGTGGCAAGCCCGGGTGGTTTGTTGATCACGAGTGCCCCCTTGTCCTTGTGGATCACCAAGCTACGCGCGAATTCGACTGTTTCCTCGCTGATCTGCGGCCGGACCCGTTTCGGTCGCGTATCGGCAACTGGCTCGGCCGGTGGCACACGGATTTCCTGTCCGGCCTCGATCCGGTCACCAGGCGTGGCGCGTTTGCCATCGACGCGCAATTGTCCTGTCCGCGCCCAGCGCGACACGATGTTGAAACTGGCATCAGGCAAATGCCGTTTGAACCAACGGTCGAGGCGAATGCCGTCATCCTCAGCATCAACGACAAAGCGGCGGATCGACTGGCTATCCTTGCTCATGTGATAATCGCCCGTCCTAATGCCAGCCCGGCAAACAGGGCCAGCAGCGCAAGCAACACCGAGGCGAGCGCATATCCGCCCGCAAGCGCCACTTCGCCACGTTCGACCATCTGGGCCATTTCGAGGCTGAATGCGCTGAATGTCGTGAAGCCGCCAAGTACACCCACTCCAGCGAAAAGTCTCAAATTCTCTCCAGCAACGCCGCTACGCATTACATAAGCCGCCAGCAACCCCATCAACAGTCCGCCTAACACATTCGCAATAAAGGTCGGCCAGGGCCACGTAACAGGCACTCCAGGAATCGCACGGGTCAATCCGAAACGCGCTGCAGCGCCGATCGCACCGCCTGCCATGATCAGGAGATAGGCCTTCATGCGACCAGCATTAGCGCCGGATTATCGGAAATGCAGCCCCGTTCCGCATTTATAGGAAAAGAAAAGGGGGGCCGAAGCCCCCCGAGTCATTCGGAGCCTTGAATGAAAAATTTTTAGCGGCCGTTATTGGCTACAATGTCGACCTGCGTTCCGCCATTGGCCAGTGCCGTCAGAGTGATGACATAGGCGCCACCGTCATTGTCGCGGATTCCGCCGAGTACATGTTCGCCATCACGAATTTCATAGTCTGCGGTGAAGCCCGACTTGCGTGCACGGGTATAATAATAGTCGACCACTGACTGCCGGCTGGCCGAAGTCGTGAAAGTCGCTGCGCGAATGTCGCAAATACCGCCTTCGACTCCAGCCGCCTCTTTTACGCGCCCCTTGGGATAGATCGGGAACTCCGGCGGCATGCGGTTTGCCCAACCAGCGCTATATTGGAGCTTGGCCTCGCAGGTGCCCTTACCCCGCTTCGCTCCTTGAGCCACTGCGCGTTCTTCCAATGTTTCAGCGCCAGCGGCACAATCACTGCAATTTTCACCAGAGACTATCCGCGGCTTCGGCGCGCGCATGAGCTTTGCATTGTCGAGTTCTTCAATCGACGCAGTGGCGTAACCACCTTCCGAAGGTGATTTTCCATCGAGCGCCTTGTCTGCGGCTCGAACCATATTCGAAGCCGCGCTGTCTGCCAGATCGGGGTCGACAAGTATTTTTTCGTTCAGCGCCGTCGTCATCGCCGGATCACTGCCCTTGCCAGTCAGGCTTTCGTCAAGCGCAGCTACGTCATCTTTGCCGTCTTCGGCACCACCGCAGGCAATCAGCGCTAAAGGCAGCACACATGCTGCACCTACCGACAAAAACCTGATCCTGTTGCTGCTTTGTTTGCGCACAAGCCTGCTCCAATTATCTTCAACGATCAGGCTGCGCGCATAATCCTGACTATGCCAGCCGGAAAGAAGGTTAACGAAGGGATGAACGCTGTTTACTACGCAATTTTCCAGTAGCAACCGCTCGCTTGTACCACCACGGGACAAGCCGGCTAACCTTCGTTGACGAAACTCGCGAGCGTTGGCGCTATTTGATAATGCCGCGGAACGATACCGCACCCTTTGCGCCAGGCGCTATCGGGTCCGAAAATATCCAGCGAACATGCGTGACATCTTCGGGCGCAGCCGCGTGTAGCTCTGCTCCACTGCCGTCAGACTTGGGTCTCGTGACCTTCAACTGATCGAGCTTGCCCCAATTTGCACCGCCATCGACAGACACTTCCGCCCAGTTTTCGAAGACGCTGACAAACTGCACCGGCCCAGGCATGGGATTAGTAGCGCGGAAACCATTCGCGGGTTCGTCGCCATTGTTCGAATATTTCAGCGTAAAAACAATCCTGTCGCCCGGGACGACGATGACATCTTTGGGTTGCTTGAGGACGGTATGTTCTTTTCCATCCTGCCCTATCTCGGTCCGTTCGATAAATGCTTCGCTCGAAAGGGAAACCGCATTGTTGGCGGCCATCAAGGCTGATGCCGCAGCCGAAGTTGGCACGAAGCCGTTAATTGCAATGCCCAGCAACGCTAGCACTGCTGCGAATCTCAGATCACTAACTTTCATATTCCACGCACGTTCCAAATTTTTCGGCAAACCAGCCATTGAACCGGCCAAAATCTGAAGAAAATTGCTTTATAAAAGGTTAAAGGCTGCGCCCTTTCGACATCCAAATTGTCGATAAAAAGTGTCAGTAGATACCGCCTTCTTTGGATATGAATTCCTGATCGCGTTGTGCAGCACTTTGGCTGTTCCCTTGGCTGGCAGCAGCATTACCCACAGACTGCGAAGCATCCTTTGCCTTCTTTTTGGGCTTGTCACCGCGCTTCTCCAGTTCATCTTGCCGGATAGATCGTTTCGGTTCCGTTTCAGCCGCGAATGCTTCCCATATAACGGAACTCTTCGGGTCGTTATCGGGCCATGCACCATAGACGCGTTTTCCGGTCTTGCGGTCGATCCGAACCAACCGAACTCCATTTGGCGCGGTGAACGGCAATTTGGGCAGTCCAACAAATGCCTCGCGGGCAAACTGTTTGAAAATGGGCGCGGCGATCGAACCGCCTTGCGCGTAACCACCCATGTTACGGGGCTGGTCGAAACCAAGATACACGCCAGCGACCAGATTAGGGGCGCCGCCAACGAACCAGACATTGGTCGGGCCGTTGGTCGTGCCGGTCTTTCCAAACAATGGGCGATCCAGATCTCTAAGAATCGTCGCCGTTCCGCGCTGAACAACCCCTTCGAGCATGTGCACGACCTGAAACGATGTAACAGGGTCCATGACCTGTTTGCCAGCAGGCTTGAAGCGGGGCATCGCTTTGCCGTCCCAGTCCTTCATGTTGCAGCCCTGACAGGCCTTCCAGTCCTTAGGCCAGATGACCTTGCCCGATCGCGACTGCGCAAAATCGATCAGCGTCGGCTTCAGTTCGCGCCCATGGTTTACCAGCATCGAATAGGCGTTGGTCATCTTCAGTACGGTGGTGTCGCCCGCACCCAGCGCATAGGACAGATAGGGCGGATAATCGCCGATATTCATCGCCCTGAACGTATTGGCGACATTTTCCATGCCAGAATCATTCGCTGCCCGGACGGTCATCAGGTTGCGCGACTGTTCCAGCCCCCAACGCATTGTTTGCGGGCCCGCGCCGCCGCCGCTGAAGTTGCGGAAGCATTTTTGGCCCAGCGACGCGCCTTGCCAGACGCAATAGGGCCCGTCGACGATGATCGATGCCGGCGTCATTCCGCTATCCAGTGCCGTCGCATATACGAACGGCTTGATTGTTGAACCCGGCTGGCGTTGTGCCTGCGTAGCCCGGTTGAAACTGGAAATGCGCGAGTCAAAGCCGCCCTGCATCGCAAGCACGCGGCCATTGACTGGGTTTTGTACGACCATCCCGCCGCCGACTTCGGGAACCGTGCGCAGCTGGTAAGATTTTCCTCCTAGGGGCGCAACGGCAATGATGTCACCGGCTTTCAGCGCGGCAGGTGCTGCGTTCAATATCCCGGTGTCACCGTCGGCAAAACCGATTTCGGCACCACCACCTCGTTTGCGGATCGCAACCGCAATGCGCCAATTGCTGTATCCTATCCCGATGTTGGAGCTCGCCAGTCTTGATTGCCATTGACCGTCATTCATCGGAATGGTGGCGATCGGTTTGGACCAGCTTCGGCCGCCTTGGTAGCGAAGCAAGCCATCGCGCAGAGCCTTCGAGGCAAGTTCCTGATAGCGCGGGTTCATCGATGTGCGGACCCACAGCCCCCCTGCATACACGCTATAGGGCCCCTTTTCCGCGGTTTCGCCAAATTGCTCGATCAACTGACGGCGAACTTCCTCTGCAAAATAACCGCCTTCATTCCTGAACTGCTGACCCTGACGCGGGATCAGACCTAGCGGCATTGCTTTCGCGGCCTCCGCCTTGTCGCGCGACACATAGCCGTTCGAAACCATTTCCCCCAAGATCCAGTTTCGCCGGGCGATTGCATCGCGCTCGTTCTGCGTCCGGCTGTATTTTTCGGGTGCCTTTGGTAATGCTGCAAGAAAGGCCATTTCGTGCAAAGCCAGTGCGTCAGCGCTTTTTCCGAAATAGGCTTGGGCAGCCGCCTCGACCCCAAAAGCCTGCCGACCAAGTGCGATCTCGTTCATATAAAGCGAGAGGATTTCCTGCTTGGTCAGCGCATTTTCGATGCGGTAGGCGAGGATCGCCTCCTTGATCTTGCGTGTGTAGCTATATTCGTTGGTTAGCAGCAGGTTTTTGGCAACTTGCTGGGTAATCGTCGATGCCCCGCGTGAGCGCCCCGAACTGGTCAGATTGTCGAAGACCGCCACGAGGATACCGACATAGTCTATACCGCCATGGCTGAAGAAATTCTTGTCTTCGGCCGAGAGATAGGCGCGGATGAGCATCGGCGAAAAATCCGCATATTCCAGTTGCACCCGGCGTTCGCGAGCATAGCTGTGAAACGGTTCCCCGTCGATATCGCGCACAACTGTCGGCAACGGCGATTCATATTGTGCCAAGGCTTGCGCATCCGGAAGATTGCGGAGCAAAACGGCCCACAACAATAGGTAGCCAAGCACGAATCCACCCAATGCGTAGCTGCCCCAACGAAACCATTTGCGTTGCCAATAGACCTGAAACCGCTCCCATGCCCCTCCGGCACTGCGAGTCAGCCTGTAACTTATGTTGGTAGGCGCATTTTCGTCCATCGCCCGCTTCTCTAGCGGATTTGCGGCAAGCGTCCAGATTCTATCGGCAAAAGCTGCGTGAATTTACGCCCGATGGCGAGTGCCCGGCGGCGGTGGATCGTTCGGCGGGCCGGCAAAACATTGCGCGATCGCCATCCAACGGCTTGCTACAGGACCTTCAACCCTTAAGCCTGTATCACCGATATTGCGGCATTGGGTAACCACCTGGCAATATTCGACGGCATTGCCCTCGATCAAATCTGTCCCCTCGCCATATTCCCAAATCGCGCCCGACGGCGCAGTCAGCCGCAACCTTGGCATCGGCCCCGGCGGCTCTTCTTTTCGGTTTTTGAAGGTCCAGCCATAAGTGTTCACGCCCAGACGCACGATGTTACCGATCCGGTCGCCATTGACCCGATCAACCCCCAACACATCATAAACTGCCTGCGCATGTGCCCAGGTTTCCATCAGGCGCGCAGTGACCGAGGAAAGCGCGCTCATATCCGGGCCGACCCATTTCAATCGCGCCTTCGGATCGGTCGGCGCAAAGGCAGCGGCGAGGGCGTCGAACTGTTCACGCCAAGCATCAAGCAGCGCGTTGCCTGATAGGCCGGCCAGAAAATCACGCTCATATTCGATGAACTTACGACCGCGTTCCCCACCCATCAGGTCGCGCAGGAATGCACCGAACGCCTCTTCGCCCTCGATCGAGCGGGCAGCCGCTATGTTCCATACATGCAGATGCCGCAGGACATTGTTGATTGTCCAATTCTTGAAAAGCGTTTCACGCTCGAATTCCGCATCCGTCAGTGGCGCGATTAGCGCGGCCAGCGCCGCGCTTTCCTCCCGAAAATCTGTCGCCTGCTGCATCAGCCTTTACTCATGAAGCCGAACAGGTGCCCGGCAACCTTGCGCATCTGGATTTCCTCCGCTCCTTCGGTGATGCGATATCGGCGGTGATGACGGTAGATATGTTCGAACGGTTTGTGCCGCGAATAACCAATTCCCCCATGCACCTGCATGGCCCGGTCAGCTGCATCGCATACGAGGCGATTTGCACGATAGTTGCACATTGAAATGACGTCGGACAGCCGCTTCGCCACTTCGGGCTTGGGCATCGTATCCATCTTGGCGCTGGTGGCGTAGATCAGTTGGCGGAGCATGGCTGCTTCGGTGTGCAGTTCAACCAATGGAAACTGAATGGCCTGGTTGACCGCAAGCGGCTTGCCGAATGGCTTCCTCTCCCGCGCATATTTGACCGCTTCGTTGATGCAATATTGCGCGGCGCCGAGCGAGCTTGCCGCCTGGCGAATGCGGTTTTCGTGCACAAAATGCTGCGCGAGGGCCAAGCCATAATCCAGGTCGCCGAGCACCATATGTCCCGGGATCCAAACATCCTTCAAGCTGACTTTGGGATGGTCGGTCGGCATGTTGAACGTCCAGAGATATTCGCCCACCTCAAAGCCGGGCGTATCCTGCGGTACGAGGAAGCAACCAATCCCCTTGGCATCGCCATCATTCCCGCTGTGGCGTGCGAACACCATGCAATGCGTCGCGACATGGCTGCCCGTGGTCCACATCTTGTTGCCATTGATAAGCCAGCCATCGACACCGTCGCGCTTCTCGGGGACCGCGCGGGTATCCATCCAGGTGGCGTCGGAACCGTGATGCTCCTCGGTCAGGCCAAAGGTGCAGCGCATCCGTCCTTCGAGCATAGCGGGGATATATTCCTGCTTCTGCTGCTCTGTGCCGAAATCGCGCACCATCAACGGCTGGACCAGGTTGCCTACAATCGAGCTTTCATTCTGCAGATCGTTGTGCAGTCCTAGCCCCTTTTGCGCTAGATGTTCGCGGATACAGGCCATGGCGAGGTGGCTGCCATTTTTGCCGCCAAATTCAACCGGAAGGTTGAAACGGTAATGTCCGGCCTTGTCGGCACGGCGGCGCATCTCGACCAGCAATGCCTCCCACTCATGCCGAGGAAGACCGTCATTATCCCAATCGGTCCGCGCCCATTCGCGGCGGTGGTCAAAGAAGCGGTTATTGTCGTCTTGATTCTGCAGCGGAACAATTTCACGTTCGATGAACGCATCCAGTTCAGCCAGATAGTCTGTAATTTCCTTGGGAATTTCGAACAATGTCATGACAACCTCTCCGTCGCTCTACCCGTGCAAGGTTCACCGAGGTCTGCGATGAGTCAAGCGCAATTTAATCGTTCAATTAAACTCGCATCATCAAAAAATCTTTAGCCATTGCCACCGAAACCATTGCGCGATTTTACACAGTGCGGCATCAGCCATCTTCTAAATTGAAGGGGGAAAAAATGCCGACAACAATCAACAACAATACGCCCTACGTGGTGTTGACCAGAACTTTGGTGCTGGCAGGCGTTTTTCCTTCCAGAAATGATGGTGCCGGTGGTGGCATCGGTGTGACGCTGGGTGCGCTACGCCACTATGCGTTCAACTTCGCCCCTCGAGACACAGCGCTTGCGGTTGGTCAGTTGCTACCGATCTCTCAAAACACCGCTGTCTTCTCGCTGATAGGGACGACATATGGTGGCAATGGGACGACTACTTTCCAGCTTCCAAACTTAATTGGTGCACGTTCGACCGCATCGGGCCAAGGCCCTGGATTGAGCCTGCGGGATTGGGGCTCGTTTTATGGCGACAGCACGATCGATTTGCTGCAGTCAAACCTTCCGGCAAATATGGGCGGCACCTCCGCGCCGATAGACAATAACGCTCTGACGTTAACGACCAACTATTACATCAATGCTGTCGGCATTTTCCCGTCCAACACATTGACCGCCGACTCGATCGGAGTGATTACGGAATTTGCAGGAAATTTTGGTCCGAACGGCGCAATTCCTTGTGACGGGCGGTTGCTGCAAATCTCCGAATTTGATGCGCTATTCCAGTTGATTGGTACAACCTATGGCGGTGACGGCACATCGACATTTGCCGTCCCCGATCTGCGCGGACGCACCATTATCGGTACCGGTCAAGGGCCCGGTCTTTCCAACTATGTACTCGGCCAAACCGGCGGCGGCGAAACGGCAACGGTGGGGCCAAACAACATTCCGAACGCTTTCGGCTCGACTCTCGGCCAGCCGATTAGCAATGCGCAACCCTATATCGCACTCAACCACTACATAACGCTGCAAGGCATTTTCCCTTCGCAGAATGGCGAGCCGGACAAACCGATGGATCCGGCTGCAGACAATTCGATGCCCTTCTTGGGCGAAGTCCTTATTTTCGCGGGGACACTTTCCAGCCCCAATGGCGTGGCGCTGGCAAATGGGCAGTTGTTGCCTATCAACCAGAACCAGGCGCTCTTCTCTTTGCTGGGAACAAATTTCGGTGGCAATGGCACCACCAATTTCGCGTTGCCCGATCTTCGTGGGCGGACGGTACTCGGCTCCGGTTCCAATGCCAATGGCTCATTCACCGTCGGTCAAACCGGAGGCACCGAGACCTTTTCGCTGCTTGGCTCCGACATTCCCGATCTCAATTTTTCAGGAACGCCTGGCAACGACCGTTTGTTGAGCGGGGACGGGAACGACACGATCAACGGCCTTGATGGCAACGATACACTTATCTCATTGTCAGGTACCGACACACTCAACGGTAATGCGGGCAACGACATTTTGATCGGAGGCAACGGCAACGACAGTCTCGACGGAGGAGCCGACAATGATGTTCTGGTTGGAGGAGACGGGTTCGATACGCTGACCGGCGGTCTCGGTACAAACGAACTTTATGGCGGTTTTGGAAACGACATCTACGTCGTTTCAAATGCTGCGGACACTATTGTGGAGCTGCTCAATCAGGGCACCGATCTGGTGCAGACAGGCGTGTCGGTTTATACACTGCCCAACAATGTCGAGGATCTTACTTACACCGGCCTTGGCAATTTCGTAGGCGTGGGCAATGCGCTCGGCAATACCATCACTGGCGGCAATGGATTCAATGCATTGGTGGGTGGCGATGGTAATGACACCATAGTCGGTGGCACTACCGCTAGCGAACTGATCGGTGGCACAGGTAATGACAGCTACGTCGTTTCGAATGCCGGCGATACTATCGTCGAGAACGCAGGCGAAGGCACAGATACAGTACTCACCGGTATCGCTTCCTATACACTTCGTACCAACCTTGAAAATCTGACATATACCGGCACGGGGTCATTCACCGGCGTCGGGAACGCCGCAAACAATGTGATCATTGGTGGCGCTGGAGCAGACGTACTCGTCGGTTCGAGCGGCAACGACACCCTGACGGGCGGAGGCGGCATTGACCGGTTTTTCTATGCTGGTGGCGAGACCGGAATCGATACCATCACCGATTTCACGTCCGGCATCGACAAGATCGTGCTTTCGGCCACGGGGTTTACGCGGACGGCAACCGTACAGCTCCTGCAAGGCGCGGCGGCAGCATTGGTCCCGACCAACGGCAACAGCGTGTTTCTGTATGACAACGCTGCAGGTGTACTCAGTTACGACCCAGACGGAAATGGCGCAGCGTCCGCCATAGTTCTCGCCAATATCGGTCCTGGAAAAACGCTTACGCTTTCGGACTTCATCTTCTTTTGATTAGTGAAAGCCACCTCCTGCGGGAGGTGGTTTCGACCGGACCGCTGGAAAAAAAAGGGTGGCGGGGGCGTGATGCTCCTGCTAACCGCGCTTCTCGGTTTCCAACCGTTACGCACCCATAGCTCAGCTGGATAGAGCGTTGCCCTCCGAAGGCAAAGGCCAGAGGTTCGAATCCTCTTGGGTGCGCCAGTTTCTCTTACCAAGTGCAGCCTTGGACATTTTTCCCGCAACGAAACAAAAAAGGCCGGAGTAAACCCCGGCCTTTTGTTTGTTACGATATTCGTTTCCTAGAATTCGAAATCCAGTGTCATTCCGTAAGTCCGCGGGTCACCGTAAATGACACCGGCAAATCCAAGCTGACCGAAATCTACCGAACGGGTGACATATTTCTCATTCGTCAGGTTTTTGCCCCATAGCGTCAGCCCGAAGCCATTGCCCGATCCACCAAATTTGATGCCTTCGATGCGAAGTTGTCCATCAACAAGACCGCGAGCATCACCTTGGGTTGTCTTGGAGAAAGGCGCAGTCAAAGTGTTCGGGAACATCTGGTATTTGGATGTATAGTTGTACCCCAAACGGCCGCTCAATTTGGTATCACCTGACAGCGGGACAACGACATTGCCGGCAATTGACGCCGTATATTTAGGCGCATAACCGGCACCAGCCAATAATCCGGCAATATTGCGCGGAGTGTTGGTGATATCTGCACCCGGGAAATTCTTGATCTTGATATCAAGATAACCGAAATTTCCGTCGATCGAGAAGTTGTCGGAAACCTTGAATTGCCCTTCAAGCTCAAGCCCGGTGTAGGTGGTCTTACCCGCGTTGACCGTAATCGTCCCGAAACTGCCGCTTCCAACAATCGGAACGGGAACAGTGACCAGCTGGTCCTTATAGATGTTGTGGAATATCGCCGCATTCAGGCGGACTCGGCCGCCAAATTCGGTCTTGGCACCCAGTTCGAACGAGTCGATTGTTTCCTCGTTAAATGGTGTCAGCGGGATAGTCCGGTTGCCAAACGGAGGCGCTGTTGCTGCACCATCATGCGTGGCTTGGCGCAGGTTGAAACCGCCGGAACGATAGCCTCGTGCTGCGCGGGCATAGAGGTTTACGTCTTCACTGGCACGGTAGTCGACCGTCAGGTGGCCACTCGGCGCATTGAACTTCTTCTTGCCATAGTTGAAGACCTTGTCTGTACCCGTGGTATAGGGAACCGCACCATTCTGCGTCCGCAACACTTCCTTTTCATCCCACGAATAGCGCAAGCCCAAGGTTACGCCGAATGCACCGTCTTCGCCGCCTGGACGATAGCTGGCTTGCCCGTAGACCGCTTTGGACGTTCCGTCAGCGGTATAAGCCAGAGTCGAGGCCTGCGGGATGACGCGGAAACGCGCCGGGTTGTTGGCCTGGAATGTGGCCGTGATTGCCGGCGCAAGCGCGGCTGCTTGCGTCGCATTGAAACCAAATGCTTGCAGCGTTCGCGTGAAGGTACCGACATTGTACACCGCCTGGTTGGTATCCAAAACGAAACCAAAGCTCTGATCGTTCCGCTCGCTACCGCGTTCCCGGAAGAAGAATCCGCCGACTACCCATTGGAATGGCCCGTCACCATTGGACACTAGCTCGATTTCCTGGCTCCACTGATGTTGTTGCCGGGCATTTTTCGCCGTGAACAGCGACTGTGTAATCTGCGGGATTGCCTGAGTTGACAGGAAGCCCGCCGTTCCTGCTGGAAAGCCCAGACCAGCACCAGTCAGGGGGTTTCCGGACAATACGGCCGCAGGAAATCCATTGAACGTATTGGTCGGGCCGATATTAAACAGGGCGCCACGCAAGGAGCCGAGCCCATCCAGATCGCTTCCGCGAATCTTGTTTTTCCAGCTGCGGTAAGCGGTCGTGGTGCGAAGTGTCACACCTTCGGTTTCCGCTTCGATCCGGAACATGTTGCCCCAAATGCGGTCGGTCGAAAGGCCATCGGATTCATTACAAATCTCTGAAAGGCGTCGGCGCGTTACCGTCTTCGGGCAACCAGGCTCAAGGATGGTGGATTGGGCAAGATAGCCGCCGACATTTGCCGGGTTCACCTGTGCAAATGTGTTGCCCTGATAGACAATATTGGGGCGGAAAACGCCCAAGCCTACTTCGGCCAATTGCTGGACATGCGGCTGTCCTTCGATTTGGGTCCAATCGAGGACGTTGTAAATCGAGATGCTGTCGGTCACGTCGATTTCGACGGCCCATCTGGCCGAGTCAACCTTGCTGCTACCAGGGTCACGACTGTCCTTGGGCTCGAGCAGATTGTCGACAATTCCATCGCGTTGACGGCGCAGATAGCCAAGCGACATGCGGGCACCGCCGAGGTCTCCCGAATTAAGCACGAAGCGCCCCATCAACTGACCGAAATTCCCAGCGCCGACTTTGAGCTTGAGGCTCGCTTCGTCGTCAGGCTTTTTGGTGATGAAATTGATCGCACCACCGGTTGTGTTACGGCCGAATAGTGTGCCTTGCGGTCCGCGCAGCACTTCGACTCGCTCAATGTCGGCGACTTCGAATGACGCAGCTGAAGAGCGAGCGAGATAGACGCCATCCTGATACAATCCGATCGGCGAGTCGAAACCTTGTGTTTCATCTGCCGGAGTCGGGATGCCGCGGATTGAGACGACCGCTGCGGTCGCATTGGTTGTGCCGCCGATGATCGAGACGTTTGGCGCTATCGCACTCAAATCCTTGACTTCTGAAAGGCCGCGCAGCTCGAGCTGCTCGCCGCCTACTGCCGAAATCGAAAGCGGGGTATCTTGAAGATTTTCTTCGCGCTTGTTGGCCGTTACCACAATTTCCTCAAGGCCGCCGCTGCTATCGTCAGCTTCCTGCGCATAGGCTGGAATGGCAAAGCCCGCCATGCTGACCCCCGTCAACAATGCGGCCGATACGACACGATTATATGATTTCATTGAGCCCTCCCATAAAGTCTATAACTGCTTCGGCTTGTTGCCGATGCAGCCACTCTCATCCTCTACACTTTGACTTCCAAAAAGCGTAATGAAAGTCAATCCAATTTACGCACTCGATAATCCAATCGCTATTTTCATGTGATTTTGCGAAACCAAACGTGATAAAAACGCCACATATCTTAAGCGACGGCATCCCATGGCGCGGTCGCGGTGCCACGTGTGGTATATTTCCCATTCACCCTCGCCTGGAATTCGCCGGCACGGGCGCGCGGATTGTAGAATTGCTTGTACCAGATCCGCAGCTTGTCGAACGGACCGTCCCCCTTCACCATCATCGGATTGATGCACGGACGCTTATTGCCCCAAATCTCGAAATCCTGGGCAAACGCCTCGACCCCGGCGACTTCATATTGCTTGGCAAGGGCGATATCCGCACCCGTAGGTTTTTCATTTTTCACTTTGACCATCAGACCGTACCAGACCTTCACCGAACCGTCGTCGACCGGCGTGTGCGCGATCAGCATGTGCGAGGGATATTCGCCGATCATCACGGATTGCAGGATGCCGGGCCCGGTGTACCAAGTGTCGTTCGTCATCGGCTCAGCGCCTGAGCCCGCAAGCGTCTTGTGCCCGGCGGCCAGAATCTGGCGGCATACGACGCCATCAAACTCATTTTCAAAGCTGACCATGTCGACCGAACCGTGAACGGGCTCGAGATGCCCTTTGTCGGTCATGTTATCGACGACTTCCTGCGGGTGCGAATTGAGCGTCCCCAGGCAATCAATCTTCCAGTTCACCCAATACGGTGCGTCAAAGGCCTCAAACATGGGAAGTTCATATTCCGGGTCACCACCCTCGGCGTCGTACCAGGTCCAGACCACCCCGGCCCGTTCGACCACTTTCATGCTTTTCAGGCATGCAGCCTTTGGCGGCGGCGAGGGCGAATAGGGAATATCGTTGCAACGGCCATCCGGCCCGAACCGCCAGCCATGATAGGGGCAGCGAATATTGTCGCCCTCGACATGTTCCTTGTCGCGCACGACATAGGATGTGCTGTTCTTGGCGAGGTGCGTGCCCATATGCGGACAATAAGCCTCGATCAGGAAAACCTTTCCGGAGTGTCCGCGGTATAGCACCAGCTCCTCACCGAAATAGCGGACGCCGATCGGCGTGTTCGTCACTTCCTCGGACGTGGCCACCATGAACCAGCCCCGCGGGAAGGTATATTCACCAAGCCCATAATCTGCCGTCGTCGCCATTTCGCATGCCTCTCCTTGAATCGCGCAAGGATGCATAACGCAAAATGCGTATGCTTGGCAATAGATATGCCGAAATAGCTACTATGCGTAATTCAAGACTGAATTATTTACGCACTTTTCGGATCAATCGTCATTGTCGACGATGTGATCGGCCTCTGTGATCCTGACGACGCGGGCATTGTATTTTACGGTCTTGACCGCGATCGATGTCTCGACATGGTGAACGCCGGGTATCGCAAGAATCTGTTCGGACGCGACTGAGTGCAAAGCATCGAGTTCGTTGAACAGGCAAATGGCAAGGATGTTGAACCTCCCCATGGTGATCATCACCCCGTTCACCGACGTCAGGTTGGCAATCTGCTGCGCAATTTCGCGCACTTTTTCTACTTCGGCCAATACGCCGATGAACGCCATCTTGGTCGAGTTTTCCAGGCCAAAGCTGGTGATTGCCGTGAAAGCGATCAGCCTATCCTGCTGTAGGCGCTTGATGCGACCACGCACCGTCCCTTCGGTTACACCAAGATCCGCCGCGATTTTCCGGTTCGAAACGCGGGCATCGTTCGACAAAATGTCGATCAATTGGCGGTCGAGATCGTCGATCAACGGCGCGCTCATGCGGCCCCCCTCGCCTCGATTGGGGCAACGTCAAATTTATACTTCACTACATCAACCGCAATTGCAGGGCTCATCGAGCGGATGCCGCGGACTTTTGAAAATTTGTTCAGCATCAGGTCGGTCAATTCATCGAAATCATGCAGGGCAACCAGCATGTCGATGTCGTAACGGCCAGTCACCAGATGGGCGGCGAACACTTCAGGAAACTCGGCAAGCTCCTTCGCCACTTCGGAGGCTGGCCGTCCATCAACCTCGATCGCGACCTCCATCAGCACATTATAGCCGTGCGCCGAAAAGTCCGAAACCGCCACAACGCGCAGCTTGTTTTCGTCTTCCATTCGGCGGATGCGCGCAGATACTGTCGCCGCAGTGAGATCGAGCCGATCGGCGATCTGCTGATTGGTTGCACGCCCATTATATCTCAACTGTTCGACGATAGCCCTGTCGATATCGTCGGCGATGAATTCGTCGGCCATAATTTCCCCTTCAGACCCGGATCACCTGCGCGGCTGAAAAGCCGCCGTCAACCGGAATATTGGCTCCGGTGACAAAGGAGGCTTCGTCGGACAGCAGGAAGCGAATGACTCTGCCGACCTCTTCGGGTTGGCCAGCCCTTTGCAAAAGGTGCATCCCCACAAAGGCGTCGCGCATCGCGCCCGCATGGGCCAGCATGCCCGTCATCGGTGTTTCAATATAACCGGGGCTGACCGCATTGACCCGGATGCCAGACGCGCCATAGTCGGCCGCCAGACTGCGGGTGAGCTGCAGGACCCCACCCTTCGTCACATTATAGGGCGTGTTTCCGGGACCACCTGTCATCCCGTAAATGCTGGCTACGGTGACGATCGAACCACGGCCCGCAGCCAGCATGTGCGGCAAAACTGCACGGCAACTGAGCATCGTGCCGGTCAGGTTGACGGCAATAGCCTTGTGCCATTTTTCGAGATCGAATTGCGTCACCGATCCTTCGACCGAAATCCCGGCGCAGGTCGCGAGACCATCAATCCTTCCATGGCGGGCGACAATCTGCGCAACCACTTCGGCCGTTTCTGCCTCGCTACTGACATCAAGCTTATGCGCACTATCACTGTTACCCAAACCGTCGATGTCTGCAAGATCAGCCACAGCAACGATGCCGCCTTCTTGCCGCACTGCTTCGACCGTTGCCCGCCCGATACCGGAGGCAGCCCCCGTGACCATGATCACCTTGCCATCCAGTCGGGCCATCAGCGAAACTCCTTCAAGTCCGACGCCATCATAGCGGCTGTGAACCTCTGCACCGGACGGGTTTCAACCCAGACCACTTCCAGACGCCGTTCGGCAAATTTCCAGCACCCGGCTTCCTGCGCATAACGATTGTGGTAGCGCATGGCGAAATCCAGCAATGTGCAGTCTTCGTCTTTCAAGATATGGCTGGCGATACAGGTGGTCAGTCCACTCACACTGCCATCATCTGCGCGTTCAAATGTCTGGTTGAAAACATTGTGCATCGTTTGATCAAACGATGCATCAACCTGCGCCACCATGCGCGACAGCCCTTCGGCGCCACAAAATTCGATCGGGTTTTCGCCATAGCCGCGCACCACACCTTCACGGGTAAAGATCGATGCGAGCATCGCTGAATCGCGCGTGTCGACAGCCAGCGCATAGCGAAACGCCAGGTCATGCAATTCCTGCGGGGCGGAGAACGCCGTCAAGCCAAGTCCCTTTTGAGATTGGCCGCGCCTCGATCTATCCACACCCATGCGTCAGGCACCGGCTCAAACATGCTGAAAAAGCCATGGACCATTCCGGGCGCGATCGCCGCATCGACCGCCACACCCGCCGACGCCAGTCTCTCCGCATAGGCCATGCCCTCATCCCGCAACGGATCATATTCCGCGGCGATGACGGTTGCCGGTGCCAGACCGGCGAGATTTTCGACATTCATTACCGCTGCAAGTGGTGCGTTTTTTACCGGTGTATCGCCCAGATAATGTCCCCAAAACCACCGCATGCCATCGGTGCTCAGATAATATTCGCCACCGCCATTTTCGGCATAGGACGGTAGCGAAAAATCATTGTCGGTGACCGGGTAGATGAGCAGTTGATGGCGAAGTGCAGCCCCCCGGCGATCGCGCGTCATGATGGCGACAGCTGCTGCAAGATTTCCGCCAGCGCTGTCACCCGCAACCGCCAGACGCGAACCATCAACACCCAGGCGCTCGGCATTTGCGGCCGCCCAGACCAGCGCGTCGTAACAATCTTCGGCCGCTGTCGGATAGCGGTGCTCGGGCGCGAGCCGGTATGCCACGGAAAGAACGGCATTGCCACTTTTCTGCGCGAGCGCCCGGCAGGTACCGTCATGCGTGTCCAATGTCCCGATTACCCAACCACCGCCATGGTAATATACGGTCAGCGCCAGTCGCTCGTCAGCCCCTTCGGGCATGTACAAACGCGCATCCAGATTCCGGCCTTCAAGTTCGATCTCAAGATTTTCAACCCGCGCAACCTGCGGCGGTGCGATCAGTGGTATCGGATTATCAAAGACCGCACGGATGTCAGCGGGGCTGGCTGTGGCGAAGTCAAGCGCCGGCATTTGCGCCATCATTTGCAGCAAGGCTTCGACCTGGGGGTTTAATGGCATCTCTCTCTCCTAAATCCCGAATCCACCGGACACATTGATCTGTTGTCCGGTTACATAGGCGGCGCGGTTCGATGCAAGCCAGCTGACCGCATAGCCGATCTCTTCAGGCTGGCCCCAGCGTTTGATCGCCAGCATCTTTTGTGTTTCCCCTACCCACTCGGGCGGGAACGCGCCTTGCTCCATCAGTTCATGGAACATGCCGGCATCGATCACGCCAACCAGCACCGAATTGGCCCGAATGCCATGTCGCCCCTCTTCGCGCGCGATGCCCTTGAGCCAGCTTTCATTCGATGCCTTGGGCGCTACCGAAAGGCCATCGCGATCAGGCCAGCGTAAATGGCCGGCAGATCCTAAATGAACTATCGAGCCACCGCCTTGCTGTCGCATATGCGGGATCAGCGCAGTGACAAGCGCAAAGAAACCATGCACTTCGACCTCAAATGCCTTGCGCCAGTTTTCCAGCGGCGTTTCGGCAAGATAAAGCTGATCGACCAGCGGGCCGGCCGCCCAGACCAGCGTATGGATGCGCCCATGCGCGGCAACGGCTTCGTCGACCAGCGCTGTTGTCGCCGAAGGGTCCGTCACATCGCATCGATGCAAGCTTGTTTTGGTGGCTATCCGGCTTGCGATCTCACTCGCGGCATCGGCTTTGCGATTATAGACCAGCGCCACATCGCTGCCGTCTTGGCCGAGTATTTCGGCCACTTTGCCACCGATACCGCCACTCGCCCCTACTACCAGAGTGCCACCCTTTGGGAATAATGCGTTTTCTGACATGGCATTTCTTTCGCATATAGCGACCAAAATCGCTTCAAATTTGATAATTGCGTATTGTTGACGCCAAATCCAGTGCTAAATCGCTTCCATGAGAGGATGTTCGCATGCAAAGATTGACGGGTAAGGTAGCGCTGGTCACAGGCGGAGCGCGCGGCATAGGCGAAGGCATTGTCCGCCGCTTTGTTGCAGAAGGCGCGCAGGTGATGATCACCGATGTGCTCGACAAGGAAGGTGAAGCGCTCGCACAAGAGCTGGGCCAAGCCTACACCCATCTCGACGTTGTTTCCCGTAGCCAATGGGATCAAGCCATTGCCGCGACCGAGGCCCGGTTTGGAAGACTCGATTGCCTTGTCAACAATGCCGGGGTGCTGGTCTTCAAACGCCTCGATGACCTGAGTGAAGAGGATATCAGACGCATCATCGACATCAACCTGATCGGAACGATGTTCGGCGCGCAAGCAGCGATCCACGCGCTCGAACGCGCCGGAGGCGGATCGATCATCAACATGAGCTCGGCCGACGGCATTGTGGGAGCCAATTCGCTGACGGCCTATTGCGCATCCAAATTCGGCGTGCGCGGTTTCACCAAGGCGCTGGCGCTCGAGCTTGGCCATCGCGGCATAAGGGTCAATTCGATCCATCCCGGCGGGATCGTCACGGCGATCTCCAACCCCACCAACCTGCCACGCGAGGTGGTCGATCAGGGCTACAAGATCTATCCCGCGCAGCGCGCCGGCGATCCGCATGACATTGGCGCGGCAGCCGCCTATCTCGCCTCGGACGATGCCGCCTATTGCATGGGAACCGAATTGCTCGTCGACGGAGGCCTTGTTGCCGGCCATTATTATGCGATGATGCCAGGCGCGCCGCCCTCGATGCAGCGTTGACCCGAGAGTCAACGGAACACTCATTATAGCAGTAACCTGTCTTATATTTGACCGCCAGCTGACGAGCTTTCGTGCGCCGAGAGCTGTTCGCGTTCGGCTCCAAGGTTGCGGGAGGCGTACCATAGGCCGATCGCCGCAACAAAGCCGGTTGGAATGGTGAAGGTGAGACCCCAACGCAGTGAATCCGACGCATCGCCGAACATCTCGCTAAGGCTTCCTGCGAGCCAAGGGCCAACGAGGAAGCCAAGCAAGGTCGTCACCGCCACAAACGATGCCGTCGCCGTTGCCCGGTAACGGTCGGGCAAGAGAAATTGAAGGCTCGCCATTACGCCGACAGACCAGCCGCCACCCAAAAGTCCCGACGGGATAGCGAGCATTTTTGCATGGTCGAAGCTGTCTGCCCAGGCGACCATCAGGATACATGCAGTGGCAGCGAACAGCGAAAACGCGGCAAGGCGCGGCGGCCCTTCAGGCCCCTTCCGCGCAAGGCGATCTGATACAGCTCCGAATACCAGCATTCCGGTAAGGCCGGCCAGTCCGAAATAGGCAGCGAAAGCGTTGCTCGCCACCGTTTCGGTTATCCCATAGTTGCGCACGAACAGTGTCGGGCCCCAGAAGCCGAAGGATACGCCTGAAAGGGTTCCAAGACCCATTCCCACCATCAAAGCGAGATAGCTGCGGATACCCGCCAGACGGCGGATGATGGGTGCAAAAGCTTCCTGCACAGCCGATACGTTGGAACGGGGCGGTTCGCGGACCGCCATCCAGGCAATGGCGCCCAAAAGGATGCCCGGGACAGCCATCGCGACAAAGGCAGCGCGCCAGCCATGGACATGCGCGATTGCCGGTCCACCCGCATATCCTGCAATCTGGCCGAAATAGGTTGCCAGCCCCAATATGGCGAAGGCCATCCCGCGGCGTTCCGGCTTGAAATAATCGGAAAGCAGCGAATAGGCGGGCGCTACGAACGCCGCTTCACCAATGCCAACGCCGACCCGGCATAGGGCTAATGTCACAGGACCAGTTGCAAAACCGGTCAGGCCGGTAAACAGGCTCCAGACGATACAACCAGCGCAGATAATCGCGATCCGCGACTTGCGATCGGCCAGACGCGCGATCGGGATGCCGGCGAGGACATACAACACAACAAAGGCAGGTCCCATCAACAGGCCCATGAACCCATCGCCCAGCCCAAATTCCGCCTTGATAGGTCCAACCAAACCGGAGATCAGGAAACGATCTGCATAGTTGAAGATGAAGATCAGCAGCAGCAGGAACAGTACGAGCCAGCGGTTAGACAGGCGGGGCGCGGCAACTTCAGTCACGCATTTGCGCTCCGCCGTTGACATGCCAGACTTGCCCATTGACCCATGCGCCGTCGTCAGACGCTAGGAAGGTCACGGCGGCCGCGATGTCCCCGGGATCACCTAGCCGGGTGTGTGGAATAGCCTTCAACCCACGCTCGACATATTCATCGGTCAGATGCTGTTTAACCGCTTCGGTGAGGACAAGCCCCGGACAGATGACATTGGAGCGAACCCCCTGCTTGCCATATTTGCTGGCAACATGGCGCGCGAGCGCATGGATGGCATTCTTGGTCATCGGATAGGCGACCTGCCAGGCAGCGCCACCCGATGCTGCTCCGCTTGAGGTATAAATCATCGCCCCGCCGCCGCACTCGATGATTTTGGGCAAGGCGGCTTGTGTTGCGAGGAAATGGCTCTTGGTGTTTATCGCAAAGCTCTTCTCAAGCACCTCGACCGGGCAGTTCAGCGCATCGATGTCGCCTTCGGTGCCGCCGGCCAGATTGCTGTGATAAAAATCGAGCCCGCCGAAGGTCTCGACCGCCTTGGCAACAATTGCGGCCTGCGACTCTGCGCTTGTGCCATCAAGGTCGACCCCGACTGCCTTGCCGCCCCTGGAGACAATATCGTCGGCCACTTCGCGCGCCCAATCGCCCATCAGGTCGCCAATGACGACATGTGCACCTTCTTCGGCCAAACGGCGAGCTGTGGCCGCGCCAATGCCCCTGCCGCCGCCAGCGACGATACCTACTTTGCCCGAAAGCCCGCGCACGCCTCTCTCCCTCGATATGCGTAATTTATATTCCTATATATTACGCATATCTTGGTATTGGCGACAATACAATTGGGAATTGCGTTTTCGAATTTTATTCTGCGGCCACCGCGGTCACACCGGTAGCAACGGCAATCCGCGGGTCTTCGCCCAATTTTGTGGTGTCATCCCACAAATCCGACGGATCGAGCAATGGCGTTATTCCCAATTCAGCCCGAATATCGGCGAGTTGCCAATCGGTGTAGTCACGCCAGTTGACGAGCATGATCGGATATTTCCAGTTCCGCGCCTGCTCAACCCCACGATATTCGCCTTCGAGATACACCACCGCCGCCTCAGGATAGTGCAACCCGTTTTTGAGGATCGTCTTGGATTTGAGATAGCTCGGGATCCGGTTGAAAAAGGCGGCTAGCTCGGGCCGGAAATATTGCGCTTTGGAATACATATTGCCGTTGAGCAAAGCAATTTCTCCGCCATGATTGGGACCAAAGCCGGTCACAATATGCTCGATATCATGGCACAGCGCCGTCTGGCGCAGGTAGAAGGTGTAGTCGTTGACCACCTGAACTTCGCGGAAAAAGAAGTTCAGTTCATAGCCGGTACGGACCATGAAATCGTGGATCTCCGCACCCAGCGTGCCGGGCGCACATCCCTTCAATTCCTCTTTGGTGAAGTCGGCCAGTTCGCGCCGGTCGAGCCACGCCTTGAATTCCGGTAGCCTTGCCTTTTCCTCCTCGAACAGCCGAATGATCGCCGGAACATCCTCAAGCGCATGCAGGATTTGCGCAACTTCCGGGATGAATGCAGTGCTTGGTACATCGGCACCGTTGCGTCGTAGCATTTCCTGCGCGATCAGGTGTCGCAGCTCGGCATTGTTCAGATATTTGGAATTGCTGATCAATACCGAGCTTTCGGTCGTGATAGTCTGGATGGCAGCGTTGAAATAGGCATTGTCCGCTGCACTGACCTTGGCTTCGCTTGTCATCGCCCTACTCCGCTGCGACCGCCACCGGCGCATCATCATTGGCTGGCGCCAGAAACGCGCCTGGCTTGGCGCCTGTGTACGCGCCATTTTCGAAGGTCGGCACGCCGTTCACCAGCGTCAGGCGTGTGGGCATGGCCGGGCGCGTGAAACGCCAGCTTGTGCCACCCTTGCCGTCGGGCACGTCATGCGCCTTTTCGATCTGGTGATATTTGATTTCGTCCATGTTGAACACGACGATATCCGCACGCTTGCCTTCGGCAATCACGCCTCGATCGGCGAGGAAAAAGTGCTTCGCAAGCTTGCCCGTCATGACGTGAACGGCTTCTTCAAGGCTGAGCCAATTGTTCTCACGCACATATTTGGTGAGCAGGAGGGCGTTCTCCCCGCTGCCGCACAGCATCTGCAAATGCGCGCCCGCATCGGAGACATTGCCTACCGATTGCGGATCCTTGAGCAAGGCCAAAGTCAAATCCTCATCCTTCGGGAAAGGCGCCATATGCACGGTCGAGAAAGTGCCGTTAGCGAGGATCCAGTCGGCCATCGCATCGCTGCGATGCTTGCCAATGCTGTCGGCATATTCCTTCAGCGTTCCGCCAAGAGGGCCCGCTCCATTTTCGCTATCGAGCAGCAGCAGGTCTTGCGGATTCTTGAGAGGGCTATGATCCCATGCTTGCGTGTCCCAGCTTTCACGGGCACGTGCGCGCCAATCCGGATCGGCAAGCAGGCGGCGCTTTTCATCATGGCTTTCCGCCAGCACAACCTCATGCCAGACATAGTCGTTCGACTGGGCGAAGATCAGCGATTTGACGATACTGAGCACATTGGTGGGCGAGACATGGGCGTAGCCGGGCCATACGTCGACGCCGGCTGCCTTCATCGATTCCATGCTTTCCTGCATCGCCGGCAATATGCCCTTCTGGAATTCCAGAGTTGGGATGCCACCGGCAATCTGAACGCGGATTTTGCGGCCTGCAAGCAAGGTTTCCAGCCGCTTCAGATTGGCGGGGCCGGTCATTCGCATGAAGGTATCGACAACCACCTGGTAACAGGTCGCCGGATAACGCTCCATCACGTCGAACAGCGCCTTATACTCAGCATCGCAGGCATGCATTGAAGGGACTGCGCGATTTTCGCCGTCATGATCGTGCATATTGTCGGACATGCCGAGCGCTCCAGCGGCGAGTGCATCGTCGAGCAATTCGCACATCCGCGAGATTTCATCCGCCGTTGCGGCCCGTTCCCATGCGTCCATTCCCATCGCCGCAAGGCGCAGCGGAATATGGCCAACATAAGTCGCATAGTTAAGCGGAACCTTCACATTCGATTCGAACGATTTCCGGTATTCCGACCATTTCTGCCAATCCCACGGCACGAACTTCTGGAACGGACCCAAGGGGATATCCTCGAAGAAGGAAAAAATGCCCATCACCTCTTCCTTGACTTTCGGGTCGGCGGGAAGCGGGGCCATGGTGAAACCGCAATTGCCCATGATCATCGTCGTTGCGCCATAGCCGGGAAGCGGGTCGAGATCGGGCTGCCACCACATGCTGGCGTCATAATGGGTGTGGCTTTCGATAAAGCCAGGGGTCACATAGCAGCCGCTTGCATCATATTCGCGCTCGCCATGCGAAGAGAGACCAACCCCGACTTCAGCAATTACGCCATCCTTGATGCGCACGTCGGCGGCGAATGCAGGCGCACCTGTTCCGTCAACGACGGTTCCATTCTTGATCAGCATATCGGGCATGTCTCTCTCCTCATTTTGGGTTGGGGCTTTGCGCCCTCGAGTCCTTAGTAGCGGAGAGAGTAAGTCCGATTCTTGCTGCAACGCCATCAGTTCGCTTGATTTCGTATCACTTGCTGACCTATCTGGTATCATTATGCGAACCGAAAGCGAAAGCCAGCGGATGCTGGCGACCCTCAAGCGACACCTGAAAAGCCGGGGATGGACCGCCGCGAAAATCGCTCACCGGCTGCAGATCGGTGAGGCCACCGCAAAACGATGGCTTTTGGGCAAAGCCCTGACTATCGACCGCCTGACGGCACTTGCAAACCTGTGCGACCTCAGCCTTGTCGAACTTGTTCGCGAAAGCGAAAACACGCCTGCCAATCTCGCCCGCGAATTGACCTTGGCGCAGGAGCGCGCATTGATGGCAGACGAGTTCATGGCCCTGATGTTCTTCACTATCCTTTCGGGATATCCACCTGAAGAGACCGCGACCGATTTCGAACTCCCGCTGGCCATGGTGGAAAATGCACTCATCAGGCTGGAGCGCCTCGCTTTGATCGATCGTCTTTCGGGCGGTCGCGTTCGGGCGCTGGTCGACCGCGCCGTCATCTGGCGCAAGGCTCCGATGCGGCAGCTGTTTGAAAAGCGGATGAAGACGCAGTTCGTGGCCATCGATTTTGCAGCGCCGGAAACCAGCTACGCATCAGAAGTGGTGAAACTGTCGGCGCAAGGTTCAGCGGCGTTGGCCGAACTTATCGAGGAATATCGGCGCAAGGTGCAGGCTCTGGCCAGGAACGACCGCGAAACCAGCCACCTGCCCGCAAGCTGGTACACAACGCTCGCCGTGATGCGCCCGCTCGAACTGAGCGGGCTGGAACGCCTCAGGGGCTAGAACTGGCGCGCAGTTGCTGCAGCTTTGCCCGGGCTTTCGATGCCTGGTCGAAATAGACCAGCCCTTCCTGCACCGGCATATCGGCCTCGGCCAGACGTGCCATGTAGACATCGACCGTAAGGCGCAGTGCGACGGGGTTTTCCGCTTCGCCAAAAAAGGCCCAGTCGGCCAGTCGCGCGGCAAGTTTGGGATCGCTGGCCAGTAGTTCGCGCGCACGTCTGTCCAGCGCCTCGATCCCGCCCGCAAGCCGGATCGCCTCGTTGGCCTCGGCTTCAAACGGAAGTGCCGCGAAATGGCCGGGGATGCCATCCCACCAACCCGTCCAGCGCATTGAGACCATCCGCGATATATCTTCGGGTCGGTTATATTGGGCGTTGAGGGTGGGTTCGTTTGCAAAGCGCTGTGGCCAAGTGATCGTCGCTGCAATGGCATCTTTGCGCTCGCCATCGTTCAGGCGTCGTACCGTTTCGGCCGATACATGTTCGAGAGCCTCGGCAAGAATGGTGAGACGCCTCCCAACCTCGACCCCATCGGAGACCGGCGCGCCATGCATTGGCATCAGGACGGTGGGTTTGAGGGCAGCCATTGATCGCAAGGCAGCAGCCCATTCGTCGACATGTCGCATGATCCGCTTGCCGTTTCCGGCATTGGGCAGGAACCCCTGATAATAATCGGCGGTAAAGATCGCGCCACGACCAGGTAGCGCCATCCATATCTGTTCTTCGGTTTCTCCAGGCGCGTGAAACAGCTCGAACCGCTCCCCGCCGATCTTGAGCGAAAGTCGGTCGCGGAAAACCATGTCTGGTTTGGGCAGGCGATCGACAGTGGCAGGTTGTAGCTGCAACGGCTGATTATTCAGTCGTCCAATCGAACCACCCAATCTTACCTCCTTGGCGGCCATCGCCGGATAGAGGTCGCTGGTGATTGTCTTCGCCTTGGGCCATTTGGCCTTGAGCGCGGGCCAGCCATAGGCATGGTCGACATGGATATGGCTGACGACGATGTGCGTCAGCGGTTTTGGACTGAGCGTTGGGATCAATTCAACCAGCGCCGGACCGATCGCGGCATAGCCGGTATCGAAAAGCACCAGTCCTGATCGCGTTTCGATCAAGGCCACATTGACATAGGGAAAGCGCACCAGCCACATTCCCTTGCCCATAGCTTCAACGGTCATTTTCGCCTTCGCCTCGGCAACCAGTTCCGGGGCATCGGACAGCATAGCGCGGGCGATGGGCGGCGAAGATGGCCCGCCAAAACCGTCCTGCCGCGCCATATGCTTCATCACATCGGGATATTCGCGGGCAAGCAGCGCCCTGCCCTGCTGGACCAGTTGGTCGTCGGCAGACGGCGTGAACCCATCCGCCCTGACCGGCCCCGCTGCCATCAGGGCGACCAGCAAAAGCAGACATCGCATGTTCAGATGCCCGGTTGGTCCGGCGGAATTTCCACGACCAAACCGTCCAGTTCCTCGCCGAGCTGGATCTGGCAAGACAAGCGGCTTGTGGGCCGGATTTCCACACCGTCCAACGCCTCGAGCATCACCGCTTCATCCGCGGAGGGTGGCCCTACCCGATCGGCCCATTCGGGCGCGATATAGACATGGCAGGTCCCGCACTGCATCATCCCGCCGCAATTGGCATCGATGCCATCAACCAGATTACCGATAGCGAGATGCATCACCGTCATGCCCTCGAAATTGACGCAAGTCCGTTCGCTGCCATCGGGTTGGATATAGGTTATCTTTGCCATCAGTGGTGTACCGGGCAGCCTGCGGCTTTGGCCATTTCTGCAACATCCGCGCCCTTGGCATCACCACGCGCCCGCTTCTTGTAGCGCACCCGGCATGGCTGTGCCGGCCAATAGGTGCCCGCTCCAGCAATCGGCTTCACTTCGTCGAGCAGTTCCATGTCGTAGTTCTGAAGCAGCACCGCGAGCACGACCTTCATTTCCATGCGTGCGAAGTTCACGCCCGCGCAGCGATGCACGCCACCGCCAAAGCCGACGAGCGAGTTGGACTCGATCTGCGCATCCTCGCGTTCTGCATTGAAGCGTTCGGGATTGTAGCGATCGGGCTCAACCCATGTCTCGGTCATGCGGTGCGTTACCGACGGGGCGAGCAGCACGAAATCGCCCTTGCGAATGGTATAACCGTCGCGCTCAATATCGGTAGTCGCCTTGCGCGACAGGATGAAGGCAACCGGATGCAGCCTTTCGGTCTCACGCAAAGCGAGGTCCATTTTCTGCATCGCAATTGCCTGTTCCCAGCCAAGGTTGCCGCCGTCGCTGCCGCCCAGCACCGCTTCGAGTTCACCACGCAACACCGCCTCATAATCGCGGTTCTGCAAGATGTCGGCGAGCGCCCAGCTGACCTGGCCGGCCGTAGTTTCATGGCCTGCCCATACAAGTAGCAAGATCAGGTGGCGGATCAGTTCATCCGGGATCGGGCGACCATCGGGATATTTGCTTTCGACCATCCCCTGGAAGAAATCGGGCGGATCGAGCGGAGCCGCCCTGCGCTTGTCGATCCAGCCTTGCAGGATGGCGTGCAGTTTTTTCTTTGCCCGCTGGCTCTTGATCATCTTCGGCGTCGGCAACCAAAGCGGCAGAACAAACTCCATCCCGCCTGAAAAATCGCGGAACAGATCGAAAAATTCGTGCCCCAGCTTCTCATGGAATTCCTTGCCCATGAAACTGTGCGCCGCGATGTCCATGACGACAGGGCCGAGCGTCGGGATCAGGTCAAACTCGCCTTCATCGCCGAGCCTGTTGACCAGATTGAGGCTCTCCTCAACCATTACGCCGACATATTGCTTCATCGCCGCCGCCTTGAAACGTGGCATGATGACCGCGCGCTGGCGCAGATATTCATCCATCTCGGCAAAGCTATAGAAATCGGGGGAGAACATCTTGAGGAAGAAAGGCATCGACTCCCGGATCGACAGCAGCTTGTCGGTTTCCTCGAAGAAGAAGCGGTTATGCTCGGGCCCGAGCATGACATTCATCCGGCGGCCCATGATGTTGAACGAAAACAGCCGCCCCTTGCTCTGATAGCCTTGGCGGAGCACCGCCACCGGATCGCGGAAAAAGGGGAGCAAGTGACCGAGCAGCGGCGAACCGCCTTCGATCGGAGGTAGCGTAGCTGCTGTCATTTTTCTCTCCTCTTCCTTCTCGTTCAGCCGAGCATTTTATAGATCATTCCTGCGAGCGCGAGCGCGCTATGATCCTGCCAGTGTGGCGTGATCACCTGAATTCCGACCGGCAGATGGCCATCACTGCCCACCGGCACCGACACAGCCGGCAATCCGGTATAGGTTGCCTGCCCGATCCAGGCGATCTGGGTCACAAAAGGCGCCTCCTGACCATTGATCATCAGGCTGCGCTTATGCCAATCGGGCTCGTCATTATGGGCAAAGGCGGAGGTTCCGAAAACCGGCGTGAAGATCGCATCATAATCTTCGAACATCCGCTGCCATTGCCGTGTGATATCGGCCTGCTGGTCGAGCAATTGTAGCCAGCCCCGCATACCGATATCCGTATGCGCGTCGGTTGGCGGCATGCGCGCCGCCATCGCCGTGCTCAGCATTTTGACATAGGCTGGATGCATCGCTTCACGGTCAGGCATCAACGGGCTGCTGTGCGAGAGTATTGCCCCTGCATTTGCCGCTGCATCGGCAGCTGCCCGCAATGCGTTGGCGACGGGCGCATCCACTTGGGCAAGCGGATGCGTGTCGAGCACAAGGATGCGTACGCCTCGGAAATCCGCATGCCGAGCCCGTGGCAATGGCAAAGCGGTGGTCAAATCCAGCGCCAGCGCCAGATCGTCGGTAGATCGCGCCATTGGACCCGTCATCGAAAGGACGGATGGTGCGCCAGCCGCGCCGGGCGCATAATGGCCGTCGATCGGGATCGCACCATAGGTCGGCTTCAATCCGATTACCCCGCAAAAATGGCACGGCGTGCGGATCGAGCCACCAATATCCGACCCGAATTCCAGCGGTACCATCCCTGCCGCCAAGGCGGCGGCACCACCCCCCGAAGACCCGCCGGAAACACGCGAGTGATCATGCGGGTTGTTCGTGCGTCCATAAATCGGGTTCACCGATTGCAGGTCGGCCAGCGCAACCGGAACATTGGTCTTGCCCAGCACTACAGCACCGGCCGATTTCAGCCGCTTGACCGCATGGGCATCTTCCTGCGCCACGAAATCGCGTGCATGTTCGAAACCCCAGGTCGTTTTCAGCCCGGCAATGTTGAAGCTTTCCTTGACGGTAACTGGAACACCATTCAGCGGCCCCGCCTGCCCCGACGCGCGGCGCGCATCGGCCGCCTTGGCTTGATCGCGCGCACGCTCAAAATCGCGAACCACCACGGCATTGATCGGACTATCCAGCCGCTCAATCCGGTCTATGGCCGCATCGGTTGCTTCAACCGCACTCAACTCCCCACGCGCGATCTGGCCAGCCAGTTCGAGCGCGGAGGGTTCGGAATGCAAACGCGGGACGGGCATCAGCGTTTAACCTGCCTTCCGGATCGGTGTCACATTTTCCCCTTCAGGCTTATTTTCATCTTTGGCGTAGTAGCGGCTGTAAAATTTACGGAATTGCGCAATTGGTCCATCACCTTCGCAGATCAGGGCATTGGGCTCATATTTCTGGCGATCCCAGATCACCTTATCCTGATCGAACTGTTTGCAGATATCGCGGATGATCGCCTTGGCGACCCCTGCCCGCTCGCCTTCGGCCTGCGCCCGAGGCTGGGTAAAGCAGAAGCGGGCATGGACATGGTCAAGCTCTACCGGCGTGATGCAGGCGACCAACAGGGTTTCAGATATACCGGTAAAGCGTGTCCAGCTTTGCCCCGGTCCCATCGTGTCATAGCTGATGCAGCCATCGACTTCACCCCATGGTGTTCCCATCTTGCCGCGAACATCGGCGCCACGCCCCCAGTCGCCCCAACGCAGCTCGCCGAGCGGGACATTGGCCGTGCCGTGGATATATTTGAAATGGGCGACATCGACGCCATTTTCAGCCATGTTCTGGATCGATCCGTAGACATTCCATTCGTGGACATCATATTCGGTCCAGTCGGGATCAGATGTTTCCGGGATATGCACAACGTCAAACAGCGGCGCGGCGTCATGCGGATGGTACCAGGCCCAGACCCAGCGGTTTGCCTCGGTCACATGCCAGGTGCGGGTGCATTTGCGTTTCACCTGCGGCGGGATTGATTTGGAGTAGGGAATTTCCTTCACCACGCCTTCTTCGCCATCATAGCGCCAGGCATGAAACGGGCATTCGAGCAGATTGCCATGCACCTTGCCGCCATGCCCCATATGGGCACCGAGATGGCGGCAATAGGCGTCAACCATGCGCACCTTGCCATCCTCACCGCGCCAGATAGCGAGGTCCTTGGAAAAATAGCGCAGCGGTTTCACTTCACCGACCGCCAGATCCTTGGCCAGTACGACCGGGTACCAGCCAAAGGGGATGCCGATATCGAGATTGCGTTCCTCGATCGAGGCGCGGCCTTCAACCGGTGCAAGGCGCCAGTCGAGCAAGTCCTGCCCTTTCAGCTTTTCGAGGATTTGCCACACAGCGACCGGCGCGGTGCGGGCATCGCCAGCGGGGCGGTTTTCTGCATCAGACATGATCAGTCTCCTTTTCGAAACCTTCCCGTTTCGGGAAGGGCCGGGCCGGGGGGTTGTCTCACCGGGCCGGAAACAGATTGGGGGAGCAGACTTCCCGGCTCCCTTCTCCTCACTTGCCTGTAGCTACAGGCCGAACACCTTGATGGCGTTTTCTCTCAAAAACTTTGGCCACACTTCATCCTTGAACGGAACGGATGGCATGTCACCAAAAATCCGGTCGAGGCTCAATCCCATCGGGAAATAGCCTGCATAGATGATCTTGTCGCTGCCGCGGGTATTAGCATAGTCGATGATCGCCTTGGGATAATGTTTCGGCGCAAAGGCGCTAGTCGAATAATAGAGGTTCGGCCATTTGAGCATCAGTTTCACCGCCAAAGCTTCCCACGGCTCGGCGCCATGACGCATGACGATCTTGAGGTCTGGGAAGAACCAGCAGACTTCGTCCAAATGCTCGACCTTCTGCGTTTCCATCGGAATGCGTGGCCCCGGGATACCGACATTGAGGCAGATCGGAATGCCCAGTTCAGCCGCTGCCGTGTAGAGCGGGAACATATATTTGTGGTTGATCGCAACCTGCGGCAGTGTTCCGCTGGGAAACACGCTGATTGCCGAAATGCCAACTTCGCTGTGCAGCCGCTTGATCCGGCGCACTTCGTCAACGCCCTTGTTCGGATCGCAGGGTACATCAAAGAAGAAGCGATCAGGGTACAGTTCCTTCGCACGGCGTGACGTATCGTCATCATTCCAGCCGACAAGTGCTTTTTCGATATTGAAGCGGTCCATCTGCTCGACCGTCCATTTGACGAAATCGCCCGGATTGCCGGTGGTGGGCACATCCTTGAACATATATTGCGCAGGCATCGAAAACTGCTCGAGCGTTTGCGCGTCCTTAATCAGCGGACGGAATGCGGCAAACCAGTCTGACCGGTCTTCAGCATTGGGTATGCCCAGCATGCAGTCGATAACCTTGATGTCGGTGGGCATGCCCATAAAATTCACACTCCTGCGAGATCGGGCCACATCGCCCGCAATTTGATTTTATCGACCTTACCCACGGCATTGCGTGGCAAGGGATCGTTTACGAACCGAACATGCCCGGGCGCCTTGTAGCGGGCCAGCTTTTCGCCAACCTCTTCGATGATGTCCTTTTCGGTCACACCGGATCCGACAACAAAGGCCACAAGCAGCTCCCCGAGCCTTTCATCGGGTATGCCAAAAGCCGCGCATTCAGCGACACCGTCCATCGCGCCCATGATCCGTTCGACTTCGGCGCAATAGATATTCTCGCCGCCTGAAATCACCATGTCCTTCTTGCGATCGACGATGAAGACATAGCCTTCGCCGTCGACCATACCGATATCACCGGTGCGGAACCAGCCGTCCGCTGATAAAACAGCTGCGGTTTCCTCGGGTCGATTCCAATAGCCCTGCATTACCATAGGCCCGCGCACCATGATTTCGCCGGCCTCACCCTCTGAAGCATCGATCTTCATGTCGACAAGGCTGAGCACGCGGCCGGCGGCGGTACGGTTCCGGATGAAATCCTCACCCACCGCCTGCGCGACACTGCCCGACGTTTCGGTCAACCCATAGCCGGTCCCCATGAATGCCTGCGGACAGGCGTTACGGATTGCATCGAGCAGGTTGACCGGTAAAGCCTGCCCGCCCGTGCCGATATTGGTCAGCGAAGATAGGTCAGCGCTTTCCAGATGGGCCTTGTTCAACACATCCCACAACATTGTCGGCACACCGGTGAACATCGTCACCCGTTCCGCCGCAATCAGCCGCAACGCTTCCTCAGGATCCCAGCGGTGCATGACGACAATTTTCGACCCAGCCAACATTGGCGAGAGGAATGCGCTGCCCAGACCCGAAATGTGGAACAGCGGATAGACCTGAAGCACCGCCGCTTGCGGCATATTGGCGCGCAGCGTTTCGACATCGGTTCCGAATTTCTCGGCCATGCCGTGCAGAATCATAACCCCCGACAATTGCATCAGCATGATGCCGTGGATGAGATTTTTGTGGCTGAGCACTGCGCCCTTCACCCGGCCCGTCGTGCCCGATGTGAACAAGATAGCAGCCGGATCATCGGCCTGTGCTGGCGCCACTGGGCCGAGAGGTCTATCCGATACCTCAGGAAATTGGTGCGCCTCGAAAATCCGTCCTGCAAAGCCCCCATCACGCAAGCGTCGGGCGCGATCGGAATCGGCGAGAACCAGCTTGGCACCAACATCATCCAGCATCGCCGCCAGTTCGGTGGGGGCGCCCCGGCTATTGACGGCAACGGCAACGCCGCCACGCGAGAGGATGGCAAGAAAGCCAATCATCCAGGCTGCACTGTTTTTCATGCACAGCCCGACCCGATCCCCTCTGGCAATGCCCAGATCTGCTGCCAAGGCATCGCGACGCTCGAACACTTGGGCGTAACTCAGCCGCAAATCATCTTCGACGATCATGGTCCGGTCGCCAAATTCGCGGGTCCGTTCGATCATCTGGTTGAGGTCGCTTGGCGCGTTGACAAATTGGCGCATGCCATCGCGCTCGCCGATTTCGAACGGCGAGCCGGGGCCGGTGACCTTGTCAAATAGCGGATCGGATTGGGTCATGCCTTTGCTGCAACCTCCTTGGCCCAGCGGTAGTCCTGTTTGCCCGCTGGTGACCGCTTGACCGCATCGACCCAAACGATCGCCTTAGGCAGTTTGTAACCGGCGAGATGTGTCGACAAGTGCGATTTCACCTCATCGAAGTCAGGCTGTTCAAAACCTTCACGCAAGGAAACGAGGCCGACAACACGCTCGCCCCATCGATCATCCCTTTGCCCGGCAACCACAGAGTCTAGAATTGCCGGATGGGATCGCAGCGCTTCCTCCACTTCCTCAGGAAACACCTTTTCCCCGCCTGTGGTAATGCAGGTCGAACCACGCCCGAATACGGTCATAAAGCCATCATCGTCGATGCGAGCGGTGTCGCCAGATACGGACCACAATCGGCCATCAATCGTCTGGAAGGTTTCGGCACTTTTCACCGGGTCACCATAATAGCCGACCGGAATGTTGCCACTGCGCGCAACAAAACCCGTCTCGCCAACCGCGCCAAGCCTTCCATCGACCACTATAGTTTGCACATCACTGACCGGTAGCCGCATCATACCTTCGTCACTGGGCATGGCCATTCCGCTGACGCCTGTTTCGGACGATCCCATACCGTCGGTGATCATCGCATTGGGCAGGAACTGTTTCAGATCCGCCTTGACGCTTTCGGAGAATACCGCACCACCCGAGCCAAAATTGACGACATGGTCGAGTTTCCAGCGGCCTGGATTGTCGCGCAATGCATCGCGCAAAGGTATCGCCATGGCATCGCCGACAATCTGGATCATTTGCGCGCCTTCACGCTCCACCCGATCCCAGATGGCGACCGGATCAAAGCTGCGTACCGGATCAAGCACCAGCGTGAGACCTGACAACATTGCCCCCAGCGCTGCCCAGATCGCTGCACCATGCATCAAGGGCGCGGTCGGGAACATCGAAAGATGATATCCCCCCGACGCACGTAGGGCGATGTCCTCCGGCACCTTGCACGGGCCATCGGCATGATAATAGCCTGCTCCATTGAGGCAGGCGAAAAAGAAGGCTTTGTGCGGCCACATAACCCCTTTGGGCATTCCCGTGGTGCCGCCGGTATACAGCAACAGGATATCATCCTCATGCCGTTCGAACGGCCCCGCGAGAGCGGTATCCAGGAGTTCGTCATAGGTCGGTGATCGGGTTTCACCGATGCCATCGTCGACCGATATGGTCAGCCGCAATTTGGGAAGGTCGCTCCTGAGTTCATCGATGATTGGCGTGAATTCAGCCCCATGGATCACGGCAACCGCCTCGGCATTGTCGAACAGGTAGCGCAGCTCATCGGCGCGATAGCGATAATTGACGTTGAAGGGTACCGCGCCGATTTTGATCACTGCCAGCAGCGCTTCCAGATATTCGGGCCCGTTCATCATATAGAGCCCGACATTTTCCCCGCGCCGCACACCATACGCCCAAAGGCCGGCGGCGAGACGGTCGGTGCGTGCGTTCAGCTCGCCATAGGTTAGGTGTCCGGCATCAGACTTGATCGCAATGCGGTCAGGTATCTGCGCGGCCGCGGTTTCAAACAGGTCGGCGAGATGAAACTGGTCGGCCATCAATAGACTGCAGCAGGATTCTTCTGCGGCGGATTACCCAGCATTTCGCGATAAGAGGGGCGTTCGTTCCCGCGATCGGTTACGCCCAATTCCTTGGCGATTTCGGCACCGATGAGTGTTGAGCCCGACAGCTCGGCGCCGCGCGGATCATTGGCCAGCGCGTCGATGATATGTGCCGTGAACTCCGGATTCTCGGCGCTCTCCAAAAAGCCCTCATATTGTTCCGGATGCTGGGTACGCGCGATCATCGAACGCTCGGTGATCAAAGGCCCCATCCAGATCGAAAAGCAACGCACGCCAGTGCCTTGAAAGTCATGCCCCATATCGTGTGCGAATTTGTCCAGACCTGCCTTCTGCGCACCATAGGCCGGACCATGCATATAGCATGTGCCGCCAAAGGACGATCCCATGGCGATCACGCCGCTTCCGCGTGCAACCATCATCTTCGCCGCATGCCAGCTTGCGACATAGGCAGACCGCAGCCCGACATCGAGGATGCCCATTGCGGCCAGTTCCTTCTCCCAGAATTTCTTCTGCTCGATCAGCTGCGGATGCATATAGGCGGCGTTGTTGACCAAAACTTCCAACTGACCATTCTGTTCGTCAGCGATCTGTTCGAACACGCGCGCAACCTGCGCATCGTCCGCATGGTCGCACATCACGGCAATGCCCTTGCCACCGCGCTCGGTGACATCAGCCGCGGTCTGCGCGACTGTACCAGGAAGCACGGTGCCATCCCAGCCCTTGGCATCGCCAGGCTCGACAGTGCGTCCGGTAACGTAAACGGTATAACCTAGCTCGCCAAATCCGCGCGCGATCCCCGCCCCTGCACCGCGGCTGGCGCCCGTGACCAGCGCGACTTTACCATTTGCCATTTCAAACCTCTCCCGATTCGACGCGTTTAGCGTGTATGGACCATAAATAACCTAGATTTGCGAATTTAAAAGGGGTATGTTTTACGCAAATCGCGGAAAGGCAAGCCATTGGACGACATTCCCTATCTCGCACGCGGGGTAAACCTGCTCGGCACCGACTCAAGCGTACTCATTTCCTCTTCCAAATATCTCAACAGCCCGAAACTGCGCGAATGGATCGCGCTGATCGCGCTCAAGAAAAATGGCCCCGATTTTCCGCCCGCGGCCGAGATGCATCAATTGATCCCGATCCTCAACGAATTGCGCGATTTCGACCATATCGAGGCTATGTTCACCGAGGAGCGCAAGGTGAACCCTAAACTCGATGCCTGGTTCAACGAATGGTTCTGTTCGGACTATGCGATTGACGACCTCAAAGACTGCGCCTCCGGTACCGTGGGTGGCATCTATTATGACATCGCGAAAAACGGCAATTACGAGATTCAGATCGTCCCTAATTTCCAGCCGAAAACGCAGTGGGAATATTACTCGCTGCGTTCCGGCCAGACGCATGATTATGAGCATATCCTCACCGGTGGCGGCTTCAATTATATGGGGGAGCTGATCCCCTATTGGTTCCGTCTGGCGACGATCCATACGCATATCCAGAACAAGGAACTTGCTGGCGAGATGAGCGTGCTCTCGATCCTCGGCACGATGCGCTATGTCATCCGCACAATGCTGCACTATCCGCAAATATGGGAAACTGCGCTCGAATGCATCCAGCAGGGCATCACCATCGGCCGCCAATCCGATGCTTTCTGGATGGCGAAGATGGAAGATGTCTGGCACACCCCGCTGGAGGAGGCGCGCAGGCAACTGGGCGTACGTGGTGCAGTCGATCTCGACACGCAGGAAGCTGGCGACATCTGGGGTGAGGTGCGGTAATGAGCGAATATGATCTGGTCATCCGGGGCGGCACGATCGCTGACGGTAGCGGCGGCGACCTGATCGATGGCGATATCGGCATCAAGGATGGCCGTATCGCCGCGATTGGAACAGGCTTGTCGGCGGGCCGCGACGAAATCGACGCCAAGGGCCGTATCGTCACCCCCGGCTTTGTCGATGTCCACACCCATTATGACGGGCAGGCTATCTGGGGAGAGGAATTGTCCCCCTCCTCCTGTCATGGCGTGACCACGGCGGTGATGGGCAATTGTGGCGTCGGCTTTGCGCCGTGCCGCAAGGCGGACCAAGACATGTTGATCAACGTGATGGAGGGTGTCGAGGATATCCCCGGCGTCGTCATGGCCGAAGGCCTGCCCTGGGATTGGGAGACTTTCCCCGAATATCTCGACCGGGTCGATGCTGGAAAGCGCGACATCGATGTCGCCGCCTATCTGCCGCACAGCCCTTTGCGGGTTTACGCCATGGGCGAACGCGGTGCGCGGCGTGAGGCGGCGACCGAGGATGATCTCAAGAAAATGCGCGCACTCACCAAGGAAGCGGTTGAGGCCGGCGCGCTCGGCTTTGCGACTTCGCGCCTCAGCATCCACAAGACCGCCGATGGCGGCTCGATCCCGACCTTTGACGCCGATGTCGAGGAACTCAAGGCGATCTGCGGCGGCATGACCGATGCGGGCGCGGGCACATTCCAGGTGGTGCTCGACGCCTTTGTCGGTTGGGACAAGGAATATGGCGTGATCGACGAGGTGGTGAAGGCCTGTGGTCGCCCCGCTACCTTCACCCTCGCCAGCGGCAACGAAGGCCCGCCACGCTGGCGCGCAGTGCTGGACATGATCGCGGAGACCAATGCGCGTGGGGGACAAGTAACCGCGCAGGTGATGCCACGCCCGATCGGGTTGATCGCGGGACTCGAACTGACCGTGCATCCCTTTGTGCTCTGCCCCAGCTGGGCGAAAATCGCCGCGCTGCCCTTGGCCGAAAAGGTCGCGGCGATGCGCGATCCGTCATTACGCGCCGCCTTGCTCAGCGAGGAATTTGGCGACGGCCATCCGTTCAACGCGCTCGCGCGCAATTGGGAATGGATGTTCCCGCTCGACAACCCGCCTGATTATTCACCGCCGAAATCGATGAGCATGGCCGATCAGGCACGCGCTCGCGGTTGTTCCCCGCAAGAGGTCGCTTATGAACGGTTGCTCGCGACCGACGGCAAGGGCCTGTTCCTCGCTGCCCTTGGCAATTTCGAAAATGCCTCGCTCGCAAGCGCGCACGAAATGCTCGCCCATCCCGACTGCGTGCCCGCATTGGGCGACGGCGGCGCGCATTATGGCGCGATCTGCGACGCAAGCTATTCGACCTTCCTGTTGCAGCATTATGTCCGCGAAGGCCGCGACGGCGGGTTTGGCTTGTCCGAAGCCGTCCATATGCTCAGCGCCAAGGCCGCCCGCGCGGTGGGCCTGAACGATCGCGGTGTGCTGAAGATCGGAGCCAAGGCCGACATCAATGTGATCGATATGGACCGTCTGACGCTGCATTTGCCCGAAATCGTCCACGACCTGCCCGCAGGCGGACGCAGGCTGCACCAGCGCGCGACCGGTTACGACGCGACGATTGTGGCTGGCGAGATTATCCGTCGGTTTGATGAAAGCACGGGGGCAAGGCCGGGGCGGTTGGTGCGGGAGGCTGCGGCGGCTTAGCTGGCACTATAGCTGCTCGATATCGCTTGGCTTTGGTCGAACCCTTCCCAATTGATCGATCATCTTCAATCGTGCTGCCGGACTGCCTGAATACTCCGTAAGCGACCGCCGCCCTCTCGAATCCTCGACGGTGATTTCCAGACGATGCCTAAGCAGATCAGACCAGTAACGCGTCTGTGCGACCTTTAGCTCTGTCATGCAGGCACCGCACTTTCTCAGATTGCTCTCCAGCGCGTCGCGATAGGCAGCAACTGCCCTTATCGTAGTTTCAGATGCGAAGCCCTCAATCACGACTCCATGCAGGAAGTCGACCACAAGAACCTTGTCAGGAGATCGAGCAGCATCCCCAAATACATCCAAATGGTAGTAACCGATCATCATTCCGAACCCGCTTGCAAGCGAATCCGATACTCCATGAACCATTGATCTAAGTTCATTGTGCTTCATCGGCCCAAAATATCATTATTCCGAGAAAATTCCAGCTCATGTCATGTCTTACAAATGTTCATCCCCAAAACCCTCTGCCCTATAGACTTCGCCGCCGGGTCGAGCCGCTGGCTGGCGTTGAGGCCACCCGGTAGCGCGCCGTCGAGGACGATGTTGAGCGCGTGGATGCCGGGGACTTCGTGGATGGTCACCTTGAAGTCGCCGAGATCGCTCAGGTGTATGCGCAGCGCCTCTGGCGTCAATGCGGCGCGGAGTGCGGGGAGATGGTCGGGCTTTCGCGCGATGACGCCGATGTTGATCGTTTCGCCCTTCTCGCCGGAGCGGGTGTAAGCGAGGTCGAAGACTGTTAGCCCCTCCCCTTCAGGGGAGGGGTTGGGGTGGGGCTGCTCGGAATCGCGATACGCCGCAGACGTGGACCTGAACGGCGCAGCCCCACCCCTCAATCCCCTCCCCTGAAGGGGAGGGGAAGCAAAGGCCTCCCCATCCACCGTCACCTCCACCCCATCGCGCTCCACCAGAAAACTCACCAACCCCATGCACGGCTGCACCTGCACGCCAAAGGCGACGCTGGTGCCCGGGGCCATCGCGCTGATTGCGGCGAATTGTTCGCGGGCGAACATCTGGACGGCCAGCGCCTCGTCATGCTCGACCACCAGCTTGGCGACGACCTCCTCACCGCCTCCAATCAGCACGCATTCGGTCCGCCGCCAGTCGGCCAAGTTGCGCGCGCGCAGCAAAAGCCGGCCGCGTTCGAACAAGGCTTCGGCCTGCTTCGCGGCCTTTTCCGCCGCCGCAGGCCCGATAACCGGTTGATAGGCAACCGCGCGCCAGCCATCGTCCCATGTCGCGCAGGCCTTCAGCTTTTCGGGTCGCGGATTGCCGATGGCGCCCTTTACCAGCACACGATCCTTGCCAACCTCCTCCATCGTTACTTGCGCAAAATCGCACGAGACATCGGGCACCAGATAGGCGGCAGGATCGCTGACCTCATACAGCATCTGTTCGGCGCAAGTGCCGAAGCTGACCAGCCCGCCAGTGCCCTCGGGCTTGGTGACGATGCAGCTGCCATCGGCATGACATTCGGCAATGGGGCTGCCGATATTCGTCCAGCCCTCAACCTTGCGCCAATCGGTAAAGGTGCCGCCGGTTACCTGCGCGCCGCATTCGATCATATGACCCGCCAGCGTGCCACCTGCCAGTTGGTCCAGATCATCAGGCCCCCAACCAAATTCGTGAATCAACGGGCCAAGTGCCAGCGCGCTGTCAACGACGCGTCCGGTGATGACAATGTCCGCTCCTTGGGCAAGCGCATGGGCAATCGGGAAAGCGCCCAGATAGGCATTGGCGCTCGTCACGCCCTTTTGCGGAAAAGGCGCGCCTGTGAACATGTCGCGCGTGTGCGCAAAGTCCGCGAGCCGGTGCATCAGGCAATCGCCTTCGACTGCAGCGACCTTCAACGGCAAGCCCAGTTCGGCAATTTTGCTGCGCAGCAATTTTGCGAGACTAGCCGGGTTCACAGCTCCTGCATTGCTGACAATTTTCGTGCCTGTTTGCGCAATCTGCGCCAGAAACGGGCCGATATGCACGTCCATGCAATCGCCAGGAAATCCGCTGTCTGGATCGGCTAGCCGCATCCGCCCCATTATCCCCATCGCGCCTTCGGCCAGATAATCGAGGATGATATAGTCCACCCCTGCACCCAGCAGTTGCGGCACCGCCAGAGCGCTGTCGATAAAAAAGGCGGAGCCGCCGCCAATGCGGATGGCCTTATCCGAAGTCATATTGGCTCGTCGGCATGATATCGATCCGGCCAAACTGGATGAAGCGCCCGCAACTGTCCATCATCGCGTTGAGATTGGCCTCGAACTTGCCCTGATCGCCGACCGCATCAAAAAAGGCATGTGGATCGGTGAGCGCCTCGACCGGAAAGCATTCCTCGACAAAGGCATCATAATCCGGCGCGCCTTCGGTCAAAGCGCGGACGATCAGGTTTTGCACATATTCAAAATTGGACTGGGTATCGATCGCGACCCTTGTGTGGTGGCTATGCCAAATCTTTATTGCCTCCATCCGGTTCAGATCGTCGCGGAAATTGATGAAGCTTGCCTGGCTCCAACCCCAGGTTCTTTCGCCCTTGGTCGGCGGGTGCTCGGTATTGGCAATGATCGTCGATTCCGCAACCAACCAAGCGGCAAACCGGCTGCAATGAACGGCAATCGCCCGATCGGCTTCGCCACGAAAAATCGCATTGGCGCTCGGCAGCCAATATTGCACCACCGCCTCTTGCTGCGGCGCCTGCCATTTCTGGATGAACGCAGCCCCCGGAGCGATGGCTTCATCGCGGATGTTGATGCGGATACTGTTTGCACCCGCCGCGCGCAGGGCAGCGGGCAGGCTGGCGAGAAGCTTTGCATTATCGACACCCCAGAGCGCGCAAACTATTTTCTCCATCGCCGTCCCTTACGCAAAATAGGCTTGCCCGCCATCGAGCGGGATGGTGGCACCGGTCAGATATCCCATTTCGGGTGCGCACAGCGCGACCACGGCTTGCCCGATATCTTCCTCCAGCCTGCCTATCCGCCCCAAAGGTATCGTCTTGAAAAAGGCCTTTGCCTCTTGTCCGTTATTCTCGATCCACCATTTGAGGCCTGGAGACTCGGCATGCGGGGCGATATTGAGCACACGGATTCCATCGCGTCCCCATTCTGCCGCTGCGGCACGGGTCAGCACTTGCGTCGCTGCCTTGACCGCGCCATAGGCACCAAAGGTCGCCATGTCCCAGCGGATCATAGCCGAAGAAACAAAGTTGAAAATTGTCCCCCCGCCGCGCGCCAGCATGTGCGGGCGGGCCAGCTTCATCAGCCGGTGCGATGCAAGCGGGCCTGAAATGAAACCGGCAAGGAAGGCCTCATCACTGACATCTTCCAACTTACCCAGCGGCACTTCCTGCGCATTGTTGACAAGGATATCGAGGCCGCCGAAGCTGCTGACGGCCTTTTCGACAATGGTGACCAGATCATCCGCCGATTTGACGTCGCAGGTAAGCGCCAGCGCCTTGCCACCGCGGCTTTCGATTTCGGCCACGGTTTTTTCAAGCTTTTCCAGCGTGCGCCCGGTGACAATCACTGTCGCGCCCGCTGCCGCCATTGCAAAGGCGATACCCTGACCAACGCCCTGTCCAGCTCCGGTTATCAATGCTACTTTGTCCAAAAGCTGGGCCATGGGTCCCAAATCCTCCATTTTCGTAATTTTCTACAATGATTTTTACGCAAGACGTTGACAAAATGCCACACAAAACGTCAAATGCGTTAATTATTGGGAGAAAGACTTTGCCATCGACCGCCGCACCCTCGCCATTCAGCGAAGTGAACATAGGTCCGATTACTCTGCGTAACCGCTTCATCAAGGCCGCCACCAATGAAGGCATGGCGAAAGGCGGCATCGTATCGAAAGGACTTGCCCGCTTCCACGAAAAAGTGGCGGAAGGTGGAGCAGCGCTTTCGACCGTGGCCTATTGCGCCACCTCGCTCGATGGGCGCACATTTGTTGACCAGGCGGTGTTGGACGATGAATCGCTTCCCGACTTCCGCGTCCTGACCGATGCTGTGCACAAACATGGCGGCGCTGCCTCCGCGCAGATCACCCATGCGGGGAGCTTCACCTTCCTCGACCATGCTACACTCAAGACAGCGCGCCCGCTTTCTTCGAGCGGCGGGTTCAACAAGGTCGGCGTGATGTCGCATCGTTGGCTCAAGAAGAAGATGAACCGCGATGAGATGGACGCGATGACGGCGGAATTTGTCGGTGCCGCGATCAAGGCGCGCGAAGCCGGCTTCGACGCGGTCGAACTGCATATGGGGCACGGTTACCTCCTCAGCCAGTTCCTCTCGAAAATCTATAACAAGCGCTGGGACAGTTATGGCGGGAGCATCGAGAAACGGCTGAAATTCCCACGCGAAGTGCTTGGACGCGTGCTTGATGCGGTGGGCAAAGACCTCGCCGTCATCGTCAAATATTCGATGACCGACGGCGGCAAAGGCAACAGCATCGAAGACGGCGTTGCCATCGCCAAGGCGATCGAAGCCGACGGCGCGCATCTGGCGGTGCTGTCGAACGGGCTGAACGTAGAATCGATCACTGCCATGTTCGGTTCCTCCTTCCCGCAGTCCAATCGCGGAACCGTGGGCAACCCGATCATCGCGCTGGGTATGTGGATCCAGTCGCTCTCCGAACCCAAAAATATCGTGTTCCGGGAGAATTATCTGCGCGAACTGGCGCAGCGCGTCCGCGCTTCAGTCGATATGCCGCTCGCTTATCTGGGTGGTGTGCAATCGCTTGACGGGGCGCAGCAGGCAATGGCCGACGGCTTCGAATGCATTGCGCTGGGCCGCGCACTCGTCAACGATCCGGCATTTGTGAACAAACTGCAATCGGGTGAGTTGGCGAAATCGGCCTGTACAGCCTGCAACCGGTGCGTCACGATGATGTATTCGCCCAATGGCACATTCTGCGTCGAAGGAAAGCCCAGCGACGCTAAACTCAACACAGTCAAAGCGGGAGCAGCAGCATGAGCAAGGATCTGGCGGGCAAGGTCGCCATTGTCACCGGGGGCAGCGACGGCATCGGCCTTGCAACTGCAAAGCTGCTCGCTTCGCGCGGCGCAACAGTTGCCATCTGCGCCCGGCGTCCCGATAAACTTGAGGAAGCACGCGCCGAGATTGCGCAATTGGGAACCGTCGAAGCCAAGGTCATGGATGTTACCGACGAAGCTGGCTTTTCCGGCTGGATCGAGGAAGTGGCATCACGCCATGGCGGGCTCGACATGATGGTCAACAACGCCATGTCGGTCCATTATGCGCCGCTCACCAAGCTGACGACCGAGCATTGGCGCAAGGATTTTGCAGTCAATGCCGAGGCCGCCTTTGTCGGCACCCGAACAGCGATGAAGATCATGATGGCAGCCGGCAAGGGCAGCATCGTCAACATTTCGTCGACCACCGGTATCCGTGCGGCGCCCTATATGGCCAGCTATTCGGCATCGAAGGCGGCACTGACCCATTTTACGGCCTGCGCCGCGATGGAGGGTGGCCCAGCCAATGTTCGCGTGAATGCCATCGTACCCGGCCAGGTGATGACCGCCGCGACAGAAGACTGGGCGTCGAAGGCACCCGAAACCGCCGCCAAGACTGCAGGCGCCATTCCGATGATGCGCGGTGGGCAACCCGAGGAACTGGCAGAAGCCATCGTATTCCTTCTGTCCGACGCCGCGAGCTACATTACGGGCGTTGCGCTGCCGGTCGATGGCGGCAAGGCAGCGCAGCTCTATCTGCCCTCCTGATCCAATGCCCGTCGCCGTCATCACCGGAGCCGCTTCTGGCATTGGTGCAGGTCTGGCACGCGAAGCCGCGCGACGGGGAATGCAGGTTGTTTTGGCAGATCGCGATGCTGCCGCCATGGAAAAGATTGCCACTGATATCGGTGAGAATGCACTTAGCGTTCCCACTGACGTGACCGACATTTCAGCAGTAGAGGAATTGGCGGAACGGGCCTATCGCAGGTTCGGTGCGGTCGATCTGCTGTTCAATAATGCAGGGGTAATGACGACCGGCCTGAGCTGGGAAATTCCTGCCAACAAATGGGAGTCCAGCTGGCAGGTCAATGTCGACGGCATTTTGAACGGTCTGCGCGCCTTTGTGCCGCGATTAATCGCGGCTGATCGACCGGCGCGTGTTATCAATACCGCCTCGGTCGGTGGCTTCCTGCCCTCGCCCTTGATGGCACCTTATTCGGCAACCAAATTTGCGGTCGTTGCCTTGACCGAAGCATTGGCAGGCGAACTGAAAATATTGGGCACCAAAATCGAGGTATCGCTGCTCGCACCCGGCCCGGTCAAATCAGGCATCTTTCGCGAAACTCCACCAGATGCAGCAGAGCAATTCCATGCCGTGATGACAAAGATGCTCGAGCAAAACGGACTGGAGCCCGATGAGTTTGCCACCCGCGTGTTCGACGCCATCGATCGCGGCGATTACTGGATTATTCCGCAACCCGAAGCCTTTGACGAAGGCTTTGCTACGCGTATCGAAACCATAATAAAAAGACTGGCCCCAACATTTTACGGGGTGGAGGGGAATTAGAGATGCGTTGGGACAAAGAGGTCGACATATTGGTCGTCGGTTCGGGGGCGGGTGGCCTGCTATCCGCGCTTGTTGGCGCGCATAACCATGCCGATGTTCTGGTGATAGAGAAAGAAGCTTTGTGGGGTGGCACGTCGGCTACTTCGGGCGCGGGTATATGGATTCCAAACAGCGACCAGGCGGCCGCGGCGGGTTTCCAAGACGATACCAAAAACGCCTTCAAATATGTACGCAAGCTCTCGGCCAAGAACGTTCCGGACGCGAACATCAAGGCCTACGTCGAAAATGCTGCGCACATGTTGCGTTGGGTAACGGCCAATACCGAGCTGGATTACCAGGCCTTCCCATATCCCGACTATCATGCCGAGGAACCGGGCGGATCGCCCCAAGGCTATCGCACGCACATGCCTTTGCCCATCGATGGGCGCAAGCTGGGCAAGGATGTCGAGACACTTCGATTTGCATCGCCAGCGGCCAGCCTGTTCGGCTATCTCAACTGGCACTTTGACGAAACCTACATCATATTGTTTCGCGCTCCGGGCTGGTGGTGGCGCCTGGCCAAAAGCCTGGCGCGCTACTGGTTTGACTGGCCATTCCGCTTCAAAAGCCGGAAGGACCGCAGGCTGACACTCGGCAATGCGTTGCTCGGCGGGCTGCGTTTGGCGATCAATGAGCGCAAAGTTTCAGTATGGCTAAATTCCCCTCTCGTCGAACTGATTGAGGAAAAAGGTAAAGTGACGGGTGCAGTCGTGCGCCACGAAGGAAAGCTCATGCGGATCGCCGCACGCAAGGGCGTTGTCCTTGCCGCCGGCGGTTTCGACAAGAACCAGACGATGCGCGACGAAAACGCGCCGCTTTACAAGAATGCACTCTATTCCGGCGGAACCAGCGGCAACACCGGCGACAGCATCCGTGCAGGTGAAAGCATCGGCGCAGACACGATGAACATGCAGTCGGCCTGGGCTGCCCCGGTATTCTACGTTCCAGGCGAGGATCGCGGGCGGCTGTGTACGATCGAGCGCGCGCTTCCCGGGTGCATGATGGTCAACCAGAAGGGCGAACGCTATCTCAACGAAGCGGCTTCCTATCATATCGTCGGGCAGCAGATGGCGCGCCGCGAAGCCGAACATGGCGATGCATCGCCCAGCTGGTTCGTATTTGATCACATCTATCGCCACAAATATCCGGTAGGCCCGCTGTTGCCGCTGATGCCCGATTGGCTGCAACGGGGTGAAGTACGATCGATTATGAAAAAGGGTTCGACGATTGAGGAATTGGCGGCGGATATGGGCGTCGATCCGGCACGGTTGTCTGCAACCATTGCGCGCTACAACGATTATGCCGCAAAAGGTGAAGACCCAGATTTTCATCGCGGTGAAGCCACCTACGACAAGATGTATGGCGACCCTTCGGTCGCTCCGAATCCGTGCCTGCGACCGCTTAGCAAAGGCCCCTTTTATGCCATACCGATTTATCCGGGCGACATTGGCACTAATGGCGGCCTGAAGACCAACGACAAGGCGCAGGTGGTTGGCACCAATGGCAAACCCATCGCCGGCCTTTATGCCGTCGGGAACAACGCAGCATCGGCGATGGGCGAGAGCTATCCAGGGGCGGGCGTGACCATCGGGCCAGCCTTGACCTTTGGCTATATCGCCGCGCGGCACATGACAGGAGCGAATGAATGAGTGGCAAGCTGCAAGGCTATGGCGCGGTCGTCACCGGCGCGGGACGGGGCATTGGTCGGGCAATTGTCCAACGGCTGACGCAGGAGGGCGCACAGGTAGCCGCACTTGATCTCAATCTGGAAGACGCACAGCAGAGCGGCGGTGCGCTAGCATTGCATTGCGATGTCACCGATGCGACATCGGTGGCCGAAGCTGTCGCAAAAGCGCGTGAAGCCTTTGGCAGGCTCGACATCGCGGTCGCCAATGCTGGCATAGGGCAGGCTGCCGGAGACGGATCGGAACAATTTTACGGCGCCATGGCGCAGCGCAACGCCGAACTTGGCGAAAAGGGCAGCAGCGCCATTTTTGTCGATCAGTTGATCCATATGGAAGACCGCGGCTGGGCGGGTGTGATGGACGTGAATGTCGGCGGAGCCTTCCGCCTTGCGCGCGAGTTCGTACGGGTGCTCGCCCGTGACGGCAATGCGGGTACCATTATCAATATCAGCTCGACCAGCGCTCAATCGGGAGAAGGCTCGCCGCATTATTGCGCTTCGAAAGCCGCCATAATTGGCCTTACCCGGCAGCTGGCCCGCGAGCTTGCGCCGCGCAAGATCCGCGTCAATGCCGTAGCGCCCGGCCCCACCAACACGCCGGTCATGCAGGGCATTCCCGACGAGTGGATCAAGTCGATGGAGGCCAGCATTCCGCTTGGCCGGATGGCCGAACCTGCAGAAATCGCGGCAGCGGTTGCCTATCTGGCTTCGGATGATGCAAGCTTTGTCAACGGTTCGGTACTCGTCGCCAATGGTGCCAGCTATTATTTCTGAATGCTATTTGCGCTTTTGCCGCACCTGCACCAACCCGCCGGTCATCCCGGCATAAAAGTCGCCATTTGGTGCTATCGACATGGAAGCCCAGTTGTTGTCATACTTCCGTCCGCGCCCGGTCGGGATCTTGATGACCTGCTTTCCGGTCTGGAAATCCAGACCGACGATTGACCAGTCTTGCGTCATTTGCCCATCGGCCGCTTTGGCGAGATCAAAGCTATAGAAATAGGCTATGCCGTTTTCCGCCGACAATTTGGGAACAACCGAAGGCACCTTTAGCGGTGAATTCCAGATGGTGTCGCAACCGTTTTCATCCGCGCGCACATCGACGCGAACCACACCCCCTGCAACCGCATTCCAGTCTTTCTGTTCATAAGCGCTGGTGAAGCCGGCATTGTTTTCGAGGATGATGGAGCGCGCCCAGCCGATCATGCTGTTATCGGTCGCACTTGCACCCTCCTGGAACACGGGCTCGGCACAGATGCGGCTGCCATCGCTGCGGCGCAGGACAACAATGTTGATCCGGCCATCGGCATTGTCGGCAAAGGTGATCCACTTGTCTCCAAGCAATGTCGGCGTCGTTCCGCTGCCCTGGTTGATCGAACCGATCTTGCGCTTTGTTCCGCGGTCATAAGCGGAGCGCCAAAGCTGGACCGGCTTCCCGCCGATGTCAGCCGCAAAGGCATATTGTGCGTGGTCGGACAGCACATAAACGGCACGGCTGTCCATCGCGAGGGCGTTCTGGATTTCCTCGTCCTTCAACCGGATGACCGAAACCTTGCCACTCTCGGGATCCAGCGTTCCAAGCCGTCCTCTGCGTGTTGTCCACCAATAGCGTCCCTGATGATCGGGCATCACGGTGGTAATCTTGTCGCACTCCCCGCTCGGGAACCAGTTGTTCCAGTTGAAGCAATCATTGGGAACATGGGGTTTCAGGTCCCATTGCTTCTCGATGGCAAACTTCCAATTGCCACCCTCCTGCTTTGCCACCAGCCGTTGCACCACCCATTGGCTGTTCGCGAACACCAGCCGGTCCTTGTTGTCGAGGAACATATAGGCCCCGCCGGAGCTGTCGTTCATCATGATGCCCATGTCGCGTTTGACGAAGGCTTCGAACGAACTGGGACGGATCGGCAGATCAAAATGCGCCAGCGCCTCCAATGTATCAGGGTCGAGCAGCACCATCCGGAATCCGGCCAGCCCCCCACACATAACAATGGGTTTGCCATCGCTACGATAGACGAAGGTCGAGCATTGGCGTGGTAAGCCGTTGCCTGCCTGACGGCTGCGAACTTCCAAACCCCCGCCAAAAGGTCCAGCGGCCAGATGCGTATCTGATTGGCCGCCATCCCCATGCATCGTTCCATTGGCGCCTGCGGCAAGGAATGGGTTGGTGTTCAGTACACCGTCAACCGCAGCGGGAACAAATTCCGCATCCGATTGGATCGGCATTGTCGAGGCACCTTCGATCGGGCGCGCTGCCATGATCTCTCGGTTGGCATTTTTCCAGAAACCATATCCGCCCGCTGCCAGCACGACAAGCAGACCGACCAGAATCCATCTTTTACGCATCAATCCGCTCGCACTTTCACCTTGGGAGCGGCCTGCCCCCGGCGCATCGTTTCGATGAATTTCTCTAGTGGTGCTGGCTCCGGCACTGGCCCGCCATGGTCGCCCTCGCGCGCCCAGAATTCGGCAAAGCTTGGAAACAGCTTGTGGAAATTGCCCTCGACCCAGTCGGTTCCCGGCCAGCGCATCTTGTTTTCACCAATGGGTGGTTTGTTGAGGTCGGTCGCGTACCAATAGAGTGGCAGGCGACGGGCGAAATACCAACGCCCATCCACACGGACATAATCGTCCACATACATCATCTGCATGATCACCCATTCGTCACCGGTTTCATGCTCGTTTTTCGAATAGCAGATTCCATGCGCATGATCGGGGTCGTCAAACTCGATGATATGGCCGCCAATATGGTGCGAGGTACCGGTAAATGGCGAACGGAGCGTGCCATCCATATAGGCGCGCAGCGCTTGGCGCCCGCTGGCATCCTTGCCGACCCGGACATTCTCCTCGAACAGGTTCACCATCGCGTCCATATCGCGCATGTCGAGGGCGAGCGAATATTTGGCAGCCAACTGGCGTATCGCGTCCAGCGACTCGAGTCGGTCAATCCTTGCTTCCAGCGCGTTCATGCATCTCCCCTTATTGCGTAAATCGATTGCGCATAATCTACGACTTTCGAATTTGCATTGCTGATATATTCAATATATCGTAGCCATACCATAAAATAATTACGCAATTTGCGATCGACGCATATCACGGGAGAGATTGCCATGCGAAATGCCTTTTTCAAATGCCTGTTAGCATCCACCGCCCTGGCGAGTGCAACAACCGCTCATGCTCAAAGCGCAGAGAGCAACGATGATGGCATCGGCGAAATCGTGGTCACCGCGCAAAAACGGGCAGAGAATATTCAGGATGTGCCCATCGCGATTTCCGCAGTGGGATCCGAATATCTGGAATCGCGCGGTATAACCTCGATCGACGCGCTTGGAACCGTTTCGCCCAATGTGAAGATCGAGCGGGCACCTTCGAGCAAGACCATCACGCAGATCGCGATCCGCGGATCGGTGACGATCAACCCCGCCATCACATGGGAACCGGCAGTCGGCCTGTATCTCGACGGCGTCTACATCGCCAAGGCGCAGGGATCGATTTTCGATGTGGCCGATCTGGAACGGGTTGAAATCCTGCGTGGCCCGCAAGGCACCCTCTATGGGCGCAACGCGCTTGCCGGTGCGATCAACCTGATTAGCAAAAAGCCCTCTGGCGAAGCCGGCGGGTCGCTCGAACTCACTTATGGCAGCTATGATTATCGCAAGATCAAAGGTGCGATCGACCTGCCGCAAATGGGAATATTTTCAGCCAAGGTATCCGGCCAATATGTCAAGCGCGACGGCCTAGTCGATGTCATTCCCAATCCGGTCGCAGGTGTCGTCACAGCGCTTCCCAATGTCGTGAACCAGACCGATACGATCGATAGCGGCAGCTTCATGATCCAGTTGCGGGCGGAACTCAGCGACACCATCACCGCCGACTACACCTACGACTATAACAAGCAGAAGCAGCGTCCGCCTTTTGCGCAATTGCTGCGCGTCAATCGCAACGGCGATCCGCGCGACATTTTCGACCCTGGATCACCCAGCTTCGCCTTTGGCGGAGCCTTCTTCCCGCTGCACCGTTATGCAAACCCTGATCGGCAATCGGTCGCGAGCATCGACGGCACGGTGTATGAACGATCACGCGCTTACGGCCACGCGCTTACCCTGACCGCCGACTTAGGCGGGGCAACGCTTAAATCGATAACCGCCTATCGCGACCTCGCCTGGGCAGACGGACTTGATCTGGATGGTTCGCCGACGCCGGTCGCCTATACGCAACGCATCACGGACTATCATGCGTTCAGCCAAGAGTTGCAACTGGCTGGCACTGCCTTTGCCGATCGCCTGAACTATGTTTTGGGCGCGTTCTACTTCAAGGAAAAGGCAGAGACGCTCGGCCCGCAGGTGTTCTTCGGTGGCGGCGCCGATTTCCAGTCGGATTATGGTTCGCATACCAAGGCTTTGGCCCTCTATGCACAGCTCGACTATGATCTGACCGATGCGTTGAAGCTGTCGCTTGGTGGCCGTTACACCAATGAGAAAAAGGACATACGCCGCTTCCTCCGCGTCAATTTCGACGCGGCCAATGGCATATTCGCACCGCTGGTCGTGGCAAATATCCCCTATGGCGGCGTGCCCGATGCGAAGTACAATAATTTCTCGCCCGCTGCGACGCTCAGCTATGCGGCGAGCGAGGATATTAACCTCTACGCCCGCTTCGCGCGAGGCTTCAAATCGGGGGGATTCAACGGCGAGACCAATGATTTCGGAGCACCAACGGCGGCCTGCCCGTCCGGCGCGTTCGAACTGTGCGATCCCTATGATCCGGAAAAGGTCGACAGTTACGAACTTGGCGTCAAGACGAGGCTCGCCGATGGTAGGTTGATTTTCAACGTCGCCGCCTTCCGCGACGACCATAAGGACATCCAGCTTTCAATTTTCCGCGCCACGGGGGCAGCCTCGTCGATCGTGCGCAATGCTGCTTCGGCCCGTATCCAGGGGCTGGAGTTCGAAGCGATTGCCAAACCGGTCGACAGCCTGACTATCAATGGCTCGCTCGCGCTGCTTGATGCCGATTACAAACGCTATATCGATGCGGGTGTAGATGTGTCGGACAATCGGGCCTTCCCGCACACGCCGAAGGCCAGTGCTTCACTCGGCATCGAATGGGCGGTGGCCGAGGGTGATTGGGGCAAGTTCAACCTCTATGGCGATATCAACCATGTATCGTCTTATTTCACTTTCCCCTACCCGCTGCGGACGCCGACGCCATCAGACCAGAACGCCTTCAACACCAAATCCAAAGGCCGGACCATCATCAACCTGCGCGCCGCACTTTCCGAATTTGATTTGGGCGGTGTGAAGACCGAAATCGCCGCCTTTGTTCGTAACCTGACCAAGGAAGACGATCCGAGCAACTTCATCGACTTCGGCCCCGGCTTTGGTGGCCTGACGCTGGGCTATTTCCCCGATCCGCGCACATGGGGCGTTTCGGTCGGCGTGCGTTTTTAGGAGAGCGACTTGCAGAACGGAGAAAAACGCTTCGCCATTATCGGGGCCGGGATGTCCGGTATACTCTGTGCGATCAAATTGAAGGAAGCCGGCCACAAGCACATCACCGTCTATGAGAAGGCAGATCGCATCGGCGGCACATGGCGCGATAACCGTTATCCGGGGCTGACCTGCGATGTACCGGCGCACGCCTATACCTATGAATTCGCGCCTAACCCTGAATGGTCCGCCTATCTGGTGGGCGGAGCCGAAATCCAGGCCTATTTCGAAAGGGTGGTTGACGATTATGGCATCCGCCCGCTGATCCGCTTCGACAGCGAAATCGAGCATATGGAGTGGCAAGGCTACCATTGGAATATCGAAACCAAGGATGGCCACAAGGATCAGGCGCATGTCGCGATCATGGCAACCGGTGTTCTGCACCATCCAAAATTCCCCGATATCAAGGGGTTGGATAGCTTTGCCGGAAAGGCGATGCACACCGCTCAATGGGATGTCAATTTCCCGCTGGAAGGCAAGCGGATCGGGGTAATCGGAAACGGCTCGACTGGAATCCAGATGGTGACCCATCTCGGAAAACAGGGGCATGACCTCGTCCATTTCCAGCGCAGCCCGCAATGGGTCATGCCCTATCCCAATTTCGAGTATAGCGAGGAAGACAAGGCCCGCTTCCGCGCCAGCGTCGAAGCCATCGATGCCATCCGCTACGACGAAAATTACTGGGCAGCGATACGCCGGTTTACCACAGGTATCACCGACATTGACGGACCCGAGATGCACGAGATCGAGGATCTGTGCCGCAATTTCCTCGAAACCGCCGTGGTCAACGAAGACTTGCGCCGCAAACTTACACCCACTTATCGCGCAGCCTGCAAGCGGCTTATCTATAGCTACGACTATTATGGCGTCGCACAGCAACCCAATGTTGAAACCATTGTCTGCGGCATCCGTGAAATCGTACCCGAGGGCGTGATCGATAATGAAGGTGTATTGCACGAACTCGACGTGCTTGCCCTAGCCACCGGTTTTCAGACCGACCGTTTCGTCCGCCCGATTTCAGTGAAGGGTGTTGGCGGTCGTGACATCGAGGATGCCTGGGCCGAACGCTGCGCCGCTTATATGGCCATATCAATCCCCGATTTTCCCAATTTCTTCCTGTTCAACGGGCCGTCTTCGCCGGTCGGCAACTTCTCCTTGATCGATGTGGCGGAACGGCAATGGGGCTATGTCGAACAGCTTCTCAATCGCGCCGCCAGTAGCAATGCCAGCGGTATCGTCGCAAGCAAGGCCGCGTTCGACGATTATGAGGAGCGCCGCATCACCAAAGCCAAGGCAACCATCTTCGGATCGGGGTGCACCAGCTGGTATCTCGACAAGACGGGCGTACCGATCACCTGGCCGTGGGATTATGACGCCTTTGCCGATGCGATGGCAAAACCAGACTTTGATGCGTTTGATATGGTTTGACACTCGACCTCAACCACATCGTGAAAACCGCTGCTTCAATTCCAGAGGAGCGGGGCTTTCCGCACGATCTGGTGCGCGCCGATGACGGCATATATCTGAGCGTCAGCAACCCCGCTCTCTGTTTCCAGTTTACGGGTGTGAGCGGACGATGTTGGCGTTGGCTCCAAGCAATCGCTTTCCGGGCAAGACAGCTTCCTGCACAACAGAATCGCGAACGGCAATTTTGCCCGCCACAATGACATAGGGCAGTCCTAAAGGTGACAGGTATGGCTTTCCATAAGTCGCGCGGGCGGCGATCCGCTCTGCATCGAAGATTGTCAGATCAGCATCCATGCCTGGCTGGATGCGGCCCTTGCGTTTAAATGCAGGCGCAATTCTTTCGAGCCAGCGCGCCTGATTGAGACTGGTCCGCGCAAGTGCATCAGGCAGGGCGAGTATCTTGGCATCACGCGTGTAGTGACCGATGAAGCGCGAAAAAGTGCCCGACAAATTCGGATTGCTCATCACCTTCTCGCCAAACGCTGGCGTTGCGTCTGAAACAGCCATCATGCCCGGCCAACGGAGAGCTGTTTCTATCCAGGGTTCTTTCACATAGTGGTGATTGATGACGCCGTCGGGCTGTTCGCCGCGATACTTTTCAAATGTCTCTTTGGTGAGCCATTCGCCCGTCGCGGTCCATTGCACATCGCCATAGCTGATGTTGAAAATGCGCTGCCAGTCCCGACCAAAAACCGCCGCGCCGATCGACGTGCCACCGGCCGCATAGGTCAGCGTTTCGGCTGTAATCCGCGCGCCGCGCGCATTAGCCTGATCGATCTTTTCGAGCCATTTGCCAACATCCTGCATGGCGCTGTGCGTGATGTGGCAGACCAGCAGCGGCGCGCCTGTTTGTTCGGCAAGGGCGATGACCTCGTCAAGCCCGGCGGCGTCCCCCGGCAAACCGCGACGGACGTGCACTGTAACCGGCACTTTGCGCTTGCCAGCGACTTCGAAGATCATCCGCAGTTCATACGCTGATACGGCAACGCTCATATAGTCGAGCAGTACGCCAATGCCGAGGCCGCCTTCGTCGATCCCCATTTCGAGCAATTCGCGCATCGCTTCAATGTCCGTCGCGGTTGCCTTTTTCACAAAAGCTTCTGGCACATTTGCAACGCCATTCTTTGAGAATAAATAAGGCATTTCCTTACCCAACAGCACTTTGGAGCGGATTGCGAGATGGCTTACCGATGCCCCGTAATGGAGCGGTGCACCACTATCGAAAAATGCGCCATAGGCGTTCACAGGGAACGCGCCAGCCTCCAGATCGAGCTGCGTAGTAACGCCGTCGAGAAGCTGGAAACGCGCTCCAAACAGCGTTGGAGAATGCGAGTGGATGTCAATGAAGCCCGGCGCGACGACCAAACCGCGCACGTCCAAGGTTTCAGTGCCAGCGAGGCTTTTCGTGCTGATAGCGGTGATCACGCCATCCTTGATCCCGACATTTCGGATGGCATCCAGACCCGTTTCCGGATCTATCACGCGTCCGCCAGAAAGTACGAGATCATAGCCGCTTGTCGACTGCTGATGGGCGCACGAGCCGAGCAACAAGACGGCCATTAGTGACCAAAAGAAACGATAGACCGGGGTGGTATGCATTTCGCCTATTATCCTATGCCGGGAAGGAACGCCACTTCTCTCAATACCACTCCAGCCACTTCGAGACATCCACCCGCGCCTCCGGCTTACGCCCGGTCTTGGCGAGCAAATGAAAAGTCAGCTTTTCTTCCGCCGGGATAGGCCGGGCGATTTCATAGACGCGGTCATATTCGCTGTGCGCGATTTTCCAGCCTTCGGCCGTACGCTCATAGCGGTCGCGGTAGAGCGCGGTGCCGATTGTATCCTCTTGCCGGATGGGATCGATAAAGCGATCCTCCAGATACCATGTGCCTTCGGCGCTATCCGGGCCTGTGAAGCTGATTTCGGGGCAATGGCCATGGTGCTGCGCGACGATATCGCTGTTGAACGCACTGCCGATGAAATCGACCATATTCTGCCGTCCGCTCAGCTTCGCACGATAGCCACCGCCGCGATAGTCGATGGTGACATCTTCGGTGAAAACGCTCGCCAGATCAACCTCGTTGCCGGTATCGATCGAACGGAAATAGCGATGCTTGAGCTGTTTGATCTCTTCGAGATCGGAAAGTTGCTGGATTGTGAAAGCCATGATTAAGCCTCCCCAAAGCTGGCAGGCGGATCGCCCATGACCGCCACGGTTGCCGCGCCCGCGTCGTCCACCGAATGGATCAGACATGACAGGCGCTTCGATCGCGTCTCCGCAATCCACCAGCGGCCATCCTGCTTCACATAGACATCGTCATATTCGACCCCCATCTGGGTCAATGTTTTCCCGCCCAGATTGATATTGTGGAAGAAGAGCGACCACTGCCCGGTCGCGCGATTTTCATTTTCGAAGCGGACAATACCATTTGCACCATGGTGAATATCGAAGATCCCAGGAGCACATCCCATTTGCGCGTAGACGGCCACGAAATCCTCTCGATTGCCGAAAGGCGGAAAGCCATCATATGCGATTACTGCCCCCTCGGCTAACAGGCAATCACGGACAGTTTCGGGATCCTTGGTATCGCACGCGCGGAGATAGCGCGCCTTGAGGTCACGTATTGCGCGATCATCCTCCAATTTCTGCAATCTTTCCTCAATCCCCATGATCGTTTCTCCTTTGCGTAGAGAATGAAGTGCGTTATTACGCAAATCAAGGTTTATCGGAGTCTATAATGCGCTTTTCGGGCAAGAAGATATTGGTGACGGGTGCGGCGTCGGGAATTGGCCGTGCAACCGCCATCCGCTTCGCCAGCGAAGGCGCGATGGTCACCATCGGCGATATCAACGAGGCCGGGCTTCAGGTAACCGCCGAGATGATGGAGGGCAGCCCTCGCATCCAGCCCTTCGATGCCGCCGATGTAGAAAGCTGCCGCGCGCTGGTCGCCGCCGCAGCGACAGATGGACTTGATGTCCTGTGCAATATTTCGGGTATGCTCAAATGGGGACCGAGCATCGATTTTGCCGTCGAGGACTTCGAGCGCATATTGAAGATCAACACCACAAGCGTATTTGTGCTGTGCCAGGCCGCACTGCCGCACCTGATCAAAAGCAAGGGCAATATCGTCAATACCGCCTCAACAGCCGCTTTGCAGGGAATTGCTTATACCATCGCCTATTCGGCATCAAAGCACGCGGTCGCCGCCATTACCAAGGGACTGGCAATCGAATTTGCCGCAAAGGGTGTGCGCATCAACGCAATCTGCCCGGGGCATGTAAACACACCGATGGGCAATTCGGCCCCGCCGGCTGGCGATGTCAATTGGGACCTGGCGATGCGCAACGCACCCAAGCTGGAAAATGGCAGTTGCGAGCCTGAGGATATCGCGGCGCTTTTCGCCTATCTGGCGAGTAAGGAGGCGCGCAAGATCACCGGTTCGCTGTTCACCATCGACGGCGGGCAACTGGCAGGATAAATAAAGGGTAGCGGAGAGAGAGATGAGCACGATCCAACTGGAAAAAATGTCCGAACATGTCGGTACCGAAATATTGGGCATCGACCTCAATCGGGCGAGTGACGCCGATATCGCGATGATCAAGGCCGAACTGGCCGATCGCGGGTTGGTTGTTTTCCGCGACCAGAAACTGGATGAGCAAGGGCATATCGATTTTGCAAAGCGCATCGGCCCGATTGTCGTGAACAACTATTTCCCGGAAAATGGAAAATTTGCGGAGATCGCAGAGGTACGCAAAGCCGAAACGCAAATGGCGAATATCGGTGGCGGCTGGCACACTGATCACAGCTATGACCAGATTCCAGCCATGGGATCGATCCTTGTCGCGCGCGAACTTCCACCTGTGGGGGGCGACACATTATTCGCTAGCATGGCAGCGGCCTATGAATCGCTTTCGGAAGGACTCAAGAATACGCTCGAAGGCCTGCGTGCGGTTCATACCGCCGATCATATTTACGGGCCACAGGGGTTCCTCAGCAATTCGGATCAAGGAGCCGATCTAAAGGGACGCGACCTGAAGACGCTGGCGGTGCATCCGGCAATAATCCGCCATCCGGTAACCGGGCAAAAGCTGCTCTATGTCAATTCTGCTTTCACAACGCATTTCGAAGGCTGGACCCGCGACGAAAGCCTGGCACTTCTCAACTATCTCTACGCCGTTGGCATGCAGGAAGAGTTTCAGTGTCGCCTGAAGTGGCAGCAAGGGACGGTCGCGATGTGGGACAACCGCTCGACCTGGCACTATGCGCTCAATGACTATCATGGTCACCGGCGCCTGATGCACAGGATCACGATTGATGGTGTTCCGATAAGCTGAAGCTTAGCAAGGCGCGCGCCGCTTCGCTGCCATCAAGCGGGGCATTGACCCGTCGCCGCACCAGCCAGCCTCCGGCACCGCGTTCCAATTCCCAGCGATTGGCCGAAACGCGCCAAACCTCGAAGCCGGCATCGCTATGGCGAAAGACAACACTATGGCCGCGTGCAACCGCGACATCAACATCCAGTTCAATTGCCACAGGGCCAAGCAGGTGCGCGCAACCACCGTGCATCAGTTGGCGGTGGGTTTCGCCGTCGATCAGGCCGGCTATCGCGGCCCTTCCTTTTGCTTCGGCCATGCCACCCACGGCATAGCTGCCATCACCGGCCCAAAGCGAGGCGACGCCTTTACTATCGCCGCTGTCCGCCAATGGGCCATAGCGCGCGATCAGTTCGCGAATAGCTTCCTTGTCCTCAAGGGCGCGTAGCCGGGCTTCAAGACTGTCCGGCATGGATGCTTTCAGCGCGCGCCTTGAGTGCAATGGCGCTATCGTCAAAGGCGCGTTTGATCCACGGGCCCGCAAAGCGGAATACATGGATGCCATTGGCGCCAAGGAATGCGTCGGTCGAATAATAACGGCAACCCTCCGGACCGGTGGCTTCGATTACTTGGTCACGTCGCGCCGGATAGGGCCAGAAATCGAGGTTGGGAAATTCCCAGCTCAACAGCTTCTCCGGCTCGAATCCGCAAATATACTCTAGGTTCGGAACAGTAGGCCCTCCCGCAGTTGCATAGTTGATCAACGTCATTTCGATTGGATCGCCCATTTTCAGCGTGGAGACTGCGCGGATGCAGAACGGGTTCCATTCATTATAGCGCGACAAGTCGGTGAGGACGTCCCACACTATTTTTGCCGGCGCGTTGATGTCTACCGTTTCTGAACGGGTGACGGCATCGGGGTTGAAACCAAATACCGGGTCTTCCGCATGACTTTTCGCAGCCTTCATCCAGTCGAGCATAGATCCTCCCATTTAACGATGCGGGCCTTGGGCAACGGATGTTCGTCCGCACCCGCCCAGCGTAGTAACGCGGTGCCTTCACGATGCCCGCAAGTGTCGATCCAGTTTCCGATGCCGGGGTCGCGGGCTGCACAGATGATCCTGACACTGCCATCAGCTTCCAATTTGGCGCTGTGCTTGTTCACGGAGATTTGGCGAAAGCGGTAGTCGAAGCTTTCCATCCACCAATTGTCGAGCTGGAAATTCCAGTAATAGCATTCGGGCGGAGTAACCTCGATCACCCAGGCTTCGTCAGGCGCGATCTGCCAATAGCTGTGGGCGTAATAGATATCCTTCGCACCACCACCCTTCTGGAACATCGACTGGTCGATCGCGGGAAACTGGTTCGGATGCTGACGAAACTGCCGCGTCCAATCGGCGAAGGTTGAGGCGATACCACGCACAAATTGCGCGGATGTAGCGAGGCCTGCCGACAACTTTTCCGCAGTCAGCGGGGCTGGCACGGCCGGACCGTTTATCCGTTCGATCCGGAACTCCCCTCCCCGCTCATGCACTCGGTCGAGCGCAGATTGGCGAAGAACGATGACGCTGGCATCGGGTTCGAGGCGCAGCCAATTTCCGGGCTGCGGATTGCACGAGGCGATGATTTCGACTTCGCCATCCGGTCCCCACTCGATGTCGCTGTCGAGCAACTGCCCGGTGGCGTGCGCGCTGCCATCAATATGATAGCGCATCGCATTGGCGACGATCGAGAAATAGAACATCGATCCCCGTTTGCCGGTGATGCGGTAATCGCAATCGCCCCTTATCGACGCGTTCCAATAGACATTGTCCGGATTGTCGGCACCGATCTTAGCGGTTTCATGGCTGAGCTTGTAGAAGAAGGGGTAGTCCGGATCGGACGCTTCGACATATTGCTCTAGCGCCAATTTGGTCAGACGCGAGAGATAGCGAAAACCTTCGGCGCGAATGAGCGGGTCGTCAGGCACATCGGGTGCAAGCACGATCTCGCCGGCTTCAGCGAGTTTGGCGCAAAAATCGCGCCACGCTTGAGCCGGATCGGGGGTCACGCCGCCACCCAGTCGCCGCCATTCACGTCCAGCATCGCGCCGGTGATCTCGCTCGCATAATCGGACAGCAGGAAATAAACCGCCTTGGCGCAATCGGCATCGACGGGAATATGCCCAACCGGTACCTCTGAAGCGCGTTGCTTGCGGAAAGTATCACCGCCCTCACCCATGCTGGCGAAAAATTGCTGTAGCGGAACACCGTCCATCCAACCCATCAGCGCGGTGTTGACACGAATGCCGGTACCGCCAAGCTCGACCGCCAATTGCCGCGACAACTGATTGAGCGCCGATTTGGCCATCGCATAGCCGCCCTCCCCGGGCATCGGCTTTCGCGTGGCGAGGGTAGAGATATTGACAATGCTGCCCGCACCTTGGGCCTTCATCGTCGGGATCACCGCCTGCGCCATGCGCAATCCACCCACGGCCACCACGTCGAGAACCTGTGTCAATTGGTCGATCGAATGTGCCTCCAGATTGGCCCAGTCGGGATGGTAATAGGCCGAATGCACCATGCCGTCGATGCGACCCCATCTGTCGAGCGCGGCCTTGGCAAGGGCGTTGCAATCGTCGGTGCTGGAAACGTCGCAGCGCACTGATATGGCCTCACCGCCCTTTGCCGTGATGTCCGCAACAATGGCTTCTATTGCATCGACCGAGCGCGCGGAAACCACCACCTTGGCGCCTTCTGCCGCCGCCCCTTTGCACAGCGCTTGTCCCATGCCCGGCCCCGCTCCGGTCACGATCACAACCTTGTCTTTCAGGATCATCGCAGCTTCCTCTTCCCAGTAACTTTTTATGTCAGATATTTGTCGTGATAGTCCGCAAAATCAGCACTGATCCCCTCACTCGTCAGCCCGAAATCGGCCGCCGAATATTTGTGCCGGGGTCGCGCTTCACGAGCATTCTCGTCAATGGTATGTTGCATCGCCAGTCGATCTTCCTGATCCGCTGCGATACCCAATGCCGCGAGCAAGCGCACGCCGGTTCCCAGAGGGTCGCTGACGGTGTCTTCATATCGCACATCAATGATTTGATCGGATGGCAATCGCCGACGGATGTCTTCCAGACGGTTCAATCCGTCGCGGAACCGTTTCGTCCAATGCGCGCCCTGTTCCTCCTTGCGATAGCTTGTCGAGCTGTTGACCGAAAGCGACGCACACATGCTGCAATAGCTGGGCAGCACCTGTGCAACATCACGATGCGTCATCACCAGTTTGACGTCAGGCCAAACTTTCAGCAGTCCACTTAACGCGCCCATTACATAATGCGGCGTTTTGAACACCCACGGCCTGCGCTTCTCTCCGCGGGCCACCCTCTGGTGCTGGATCGCCTGCATGAAGCGATACAGGTCGCGGATCGCGGGTTTATGATCCTGTTCAGCCTGCCAATAGCCATAAGCGTGGACCGGCATCATTGAATCGTAGGTTGTCGAAAGGAAGGTGCGATCAAGCAGCACGACTTCCTCATTAATCGCCATGGCATCCATCGGATCGATGCTCTCAAAGTCCGGCCACTCGGCAAGAAGCCAGTCAACCATGCCCTTAGCCGCTTGCTGCCTTGGGGTAGGATCGGACAGGGTCTCGCTCTCCAAAGGCAAGGGAAATGCGGTCTCCCACCACCAGAGCGCGGTCAGCCGGGGCGATGACGCCAACAACCGATGCACCATGGTCGATCCGGTCCGCGGCAGGCCGATAATGGCGCAGGCCAATTCAATCGTCTCGTCCGCCACTTCGGGATAGTCTTTGAAATATTGCTCAAGCAGAAGCCTGTCAGCCAACGCGCCTTGAATGCGCGCACCGGCACTGCTTTCTGGCGACACTAGCCCGGCATCCCGATTCACATGATCTACCAGATTGCGCAGCGGGGCCAGGAACCAGCCGTCGCCGAAATCGTCCAATCCAGTCTGTTCGCACGCGTTTTTCAACAGGGCGTCGACAGACAGGGCGGTCGTCATCCCCGCGCCGCTCCAATACCCGCTTGCCGCCCGAAAAAAGTGCAGTCGGCAAGGCTGAGGCCGGAACTGTATCCATGGCCCCATGCCGGAAGCCCGCTGGTGCAACGTCCCGCTGCGAACAGCCCGGCTATTGGTTTGCCGCTCCTGTCGAGAACTTCCGCATGTGCAGATGTCCGCAAACCGCCAAGAGTGAAAAAGCTGAAATAGCTTGTCTGGAAATTCAGCTCGAGCGCGATAAACGGCCCTTGATCGAGCGGTGTAAGGATGGGTGGCTTCTTGTCAAAAAGTGGATCGCGCCCTTCCTGTGCATGGGCGTTATAGAAGGCCATGGTCGCCGAAAGCGTATTTGCGGGCATGCCCAGTTCGGCTTCGACCTCTTCCCATGTCTCGCCTGTTCCGGCGATATCGATCCGGGCAAAATCCATTGGCTGAACGAAATGGGCGTTATCGAGCAGCAGATAGACCTTGCCCCCGGGCTGGTCGACGGCACAGCGACTGACCCTTCCGTGATAACAATCCTCGTTGATGAAACGCTGACCCTGCACATTCACAAAAACGCCATAGGCATGGCTTTCGGGCATGGTCCACGGACACGTCGTAAAAAACTGCTCCATATGGATCGCATCGCCGCCGGCACCCACGCCAAGCTCGATCCCTGAACCGTCATCCTTATCACCAATGGCATCGTTGATCCGGAATGTTTCCGGGCAATATTTGCGGCGCATGGCTTCATTCATCACAAAGCCGCCGGTAGCCAGAACGACGCCTTTCGACGCTCGTACAAAACGGTTCTGTCCATCAATGCGTACTATGAGCCCAACGACTCGGTCGTCATCTCGTACCAAAGCCAGCGCACGCGCATCAGGAACGATTTCAACACCTTTCGAACGCGCAGAGCCCTCCAGCACATCGACAAGAGGGCGCCCCCCACCCCAACCCATATGCTGGATCACATGCCCGCGCGGCGCCGGTTTTGCCATGTCGCAGAACGGTGCGGCCGCTTCGCTACCAGACCAGATTAGCGTCGAATCGTCGGTCGGTTCGATATGCTTGCCCGGAAGGTAATTGCCTCGGTAAGGCACGCCTTGTGCCTTGAGCCAGGCATAATGGTTTAACGCCTCCCGCCCATAATGTTCGCATTTGGCTTCATCTACGCAGGGTCCGCCAGCGGCTTTCAGATAGGCAATGAAATCTTCGGTACTATCCTCAAAACCGGCGGCGCGTTGGGCATCGGTGCCGCAATTGCCGCCAATATAGATTTCGCCGCCCGACAAGCCGGATGCACCACCGCTGCCCGAATTCCTCTCGAACAGCATAACCTTTGCTCCTGCATCCGCTGCCTCGATTGCAGCACATGCCCCGGTCGCGCCAAATCCGACTATGGCGACGTCGGTTTCATAATCCCATGCAGCCACATCGTTCGCCGGATAAGGATGATATAGCGAAACTTCAGCCATCAATGCTGCTCACAAATATCCTCCGTCTTGATAGATCAGCGGGTCGACCCCATCGCTCACTTTTGCAGAAAGAACGCGGGCGATAACGATGCTGTGGGTGCCATAAGCCAGCATGGCGTCAATCACGCAATCGAGGTTAGCCTGCGCACCTTCCAGCTGTGGCAAGCCGTTCGATCCTTCGACCCAGGAACCAATCTTGAACCGTTCCTCCTTTGGCGTACCGCCTCCGAATGCAGCCGAGACATCCTTTTGACTGCGAGCAAGCAGGTTGATCGACAACGGCGCGGTCGGGACTAGGAGCGCATGAAGGCTGGTTGTGCGATTGATGCAGACTAGCACGGCGGGCGGATCGGCGGTGAGCGATGTAATCGAAGTGGCAGCTATCCCTACGGGCCCCTCATCGCCCTTCGCAACCACAATCGAAACCGAAGCCGCCAGCCGGCGCATCGCCGCGCGAAACTGGGCAGGCAATTCCTCAGGTATCAGCGGATAGCCATCAGCCACGCAAGAACTCGATCGAGTGGCGGTTGAATTCATCGGCCCGTTCGACTTGCACCCAATGGCCGACATGGTTGAAGGTCATTGTCCGAACGTCGCAGCCAGCATCAAGGAAGTGCCTTGCGCCGCTCTCCGGGCAAAATTCATCCTGCAAGCCCCATAATACCAAAATTGGTTGGGTGAGCTCGCCGAGACGCGGACCCAGATTAGGCGTCCGCATGCGCGCAAGTACGTCTTTGGGCTGGGTTCTTGCTACTGCAAATCGTTCCTGCACCAGTGCATCCGGGATTTTCGGCGCAAAGCTCGGATGGACCAGATTGGAAACCAGCCGGCGCTGCTCATCGAGATTGAAGTCCGGACTGCCAAAGCCGCTCACCATCTTGGCAATGCCAGGCATAGTGAAATAGCTGGCCTGTTCCTCGATACATCCCGGCGCCATCAGCACCAGCTTGTCGGCAAATTCCGGGTGATCGAGTGTCATCTGGATGGCAACACCACCGCCTAACGAATTACCGATGAGCGACGCCTTTTCGACGCCATGCGCTTGCAAAGCCTCGTAAAGCGAATCGGTGAAAAGTTGCAGCGTGTAATCGATCTCCTCAGGTTTCGAAGACGCGCCATAACCAATCAGGTCGGGCAGGATGACACGATAGCCCGCCTCGACAAACACCGGCCAATTATCGCGAAAGTTCGATGCGCCCGAAGCCCCGGGCCCGCTGCCGTGTATGAACACGACAACGGGCCCTGCCCCCGCTTCGGCAATCCGGATATCGTAGCCCCCCGCTACGGAATAGGTTGCCGTCGAAAGCTCTGTCATTGCTGCCCGCCTTAGAGGAACGTGAAAGCCGGCTCTTCGCCGAGCAATGTGCCTATAACATCAGCCGTGCGATTGGCCGGATCGTTGGCAACATGCGCGCGCCCAGCATGCAAATCGAGCCAAGGCTGGATAATCTCACTGGTCATATAGATCGCGCGGCCTCCAAGGAGTTTGACGATATCATCGACCAGATCAGCCAGACGACGCACGACATTGCTGGATTGATAGGTGAAAAAGGCCCGCTTCTGCATCGGAATAGGCTCTCCGCGCTCGGCATAACCCATAAGCTCTTCAAAGGTGAGGCGCAGCGTCGTTTCCATTTCGCTCTTTTCCGAAATCGCACGAGCTAACGCCGCGTGCAGGATCGGATCAGCCTTGGACGCTTTGCCGGTGTTGGTCGATACGCGGTCCTGCATGATAGCCATGCCGGCGTTGATCGCGGCCTGCGCTCCACCAAAAGCGGCCGTCGAGACCGAACGGGTGAAAACCTGGGCCCAAGGCAAGGTGTATAGCGGCCCGTCATTGGCAGCTTGTCCAGGATTCTGGCACAGGAAGCCATCAACAGCCCGATGTGTCCGATATTCAGGCACAAAAGCGTCGTCGACAATGATGTCATGGCTGCCGGTTCCCTGAAGCCCAAACACATGCCAGGCATCTTCGCCAATGGTGTAATCGCTACGCGGCAACAGGAAGGTGCGCATATCCGGCGGCCCCGATCCCGGAACGTCATCCGGCCAAACGAGAGCCCCAAGCAATACCCAGCCGCAATGGACCGATCCCGTTGAAAAGCCCCAATGGCCAGAGAGCCTAAAACCGCCCTCGACTTGGGTCACCTTGCCCACCGGCTGATAGGTTGAGGCAACCAGCATCGAAGAGTCGGCGCCCCAGACTTCCTTTTGCGCTTCATCATGGAAAAGGGCGAGTTCATAAGGATGGCAACCGAGTACACCATACATCCAACCTGTCGACATACAGCCTTCGGCCAATGCCTTTTGCACATCGAAAAAGACATTCGGGTGCATTTCGTAACCGCCCCAACGTTTCGGCTGCAAAATGCGGAAAAAACCTGCCTCTTGCATCTCGGCAATGGTTTCCTTGGGCACATTACGCTGCGCAGTGCATTGCTTGGCACGCGCCTTCAGCGCTGGAATCATAGCCTTTGCACGAGCCACAAGCTCATCAGCCGAAGGAATGGTTCCGGACCGATCCTGCATGGCGACAACGGTTGCCATTTGCGTTTCTCCCGCAATTTGTCGACTCAAACCATATTGAGACGCGACATTCGTAATTTTTTTTGTCATTAAATACGCAAATCGTCAATTGAAAAGCGCTTTCGCTTTCGATACGAGTAAAAATGACATGTCAGATATGATGAAATCGAGGATCGACCTATCCGGACAGGTGGCAATTGTCACCGGAGGCACCCGTGGCCTTGGCCGCGATATTGCCATACAGCTTGCAAACGCCGGGTGCGCAGTCGTCGTTTGCGGCAGAAATGCGCCGGATTCGCTTCCGGAACATGTCAGCTTTTCCAGCTGCGATATCCGCGATCCCGATCAGGCAAAGCCTTTTGTCGACTCGGTTGCAAGCAAACATGGTCGACTCGACATCTTGATCAACAATGCCGGTGGCTCTCCTCCGCATGAAGCCGCGTCAGCCTCACCGAGATTCATCGACGCCCTTATCAAGTTGAACCTCGTTGCTCCGCTCTATCTGGCGCAGGCCGCTTATCCCTACATGGCGAAAGCCGGGCACGGCAGCATTGTAAATATAGCGAGTGTATCGGGTGCGCGGCCATCGCCTGGAACGGCAGTATATGGAGCATCGAAGGCCGGGCTGCTCAATCTGACACAGAGTCTTGCACAAGAATGGGGCAAAGACGGAATTCGCGTCAACGCCATCATTGCGGGACTGATGACGACCGAGAATGCCGAAGCAACCTATGGTGATGCGGACGCTCAAGCGAAAGTTGGTGCCTCCATGCCGCTCGGACGGATGGGAACCGGCGACGATATTGCAAGCGCCGTCCTGTGGTTGTGTTCCGATCTTGCACAATGGGTCAGCGGCGCACGGCTGCAAGTCGATGGGGGCGGCGAACGCCCATATTTTCTAGATCTGGTGAAAGGAGGCTGAGCGATGGGGGTTAAGGCGCTTGGCTATGTAGTCGTAGAAACTGCACAGCCCGAAAAATGGGATCATTTCCTGACGCAGGTTGCGGGCGTGATGCGTGCACCCGATGCGGCCGATGGGGCTGCGCTCTACCGGATCGATCAGCGACCATTTCGGTTCCGGATCGAACGATCGACACGCGATTGGTTCAAGGCTGCAGGATATGAAGTGAGCGGCGGCGACGCCCTCGACGGGCTTTCCGCCGCTATTCGAAATGCCGGCCGTCCGGTTGATGCATTCTCTGCAGGCGATTGCGCCTCGCGCGGCGTTGCGGCCGGTTTCCGGACAAGCGATCCTGCGGGCAATGGTCTTGAGTTCTTCTGCGGCGATAGCAGAAGTGAAACACCTTTTGTGTCACCTATTGGCGTCCCGGAATTTGTTACTGGTGACATGGGAATGGGCCATGCGGTATTCTCCGCACCCAATTTCCAAGAGGTTTTGGCCTTTTATCGCGATGTCATCGGCTTTCATGAGACCGACATGCCGGCGTTCCACTTGATGGGTCCTGAAGCACCGCCAATGCACTTCGCCTTTTTGCATGCCGACAATGGTCGCCATCACAGCGTCGCTTTCGGCGAAGGGCCGGTCCCGCCCTCCGGGGCCGTGCATGTCATGCTCGAATATCCAAATCTGGTCGAAGTCGGCAAGGCGCACGACCGGATGAAGCTCTACGGCTATGCAGAATCTGCAACCATCGGGCAGCATTTCAACGACGAGACCGTTGGTTTCTATGTCCAGACACCATCCGGGTTCGACCTTGAAATCGGATGCGACAGTTTGGTGATCGAACCAGAAAGCTGGCAGGTTACGAAGCATGAAGGCATCAGCATCTGGGGCCATGAATGGGCCTGGCAGAAAGCGATGAAAGAACAGCAAGCGCAGGCCGCAGAATGACGATGCTCGATAAACGCATGAGCGCGGCAGAGATAGTCTCGCAGCTGTCTGACGGTATGACGCTGGGCATTGGCGGCTGGGGTCCGCGCCGCAAGCCTATGGCTCTGGTGCGCGAAATCTTGCGCTCTGGTCTGAAGGATCTGACGATTGTAGCCTATGGCGGTGCCGACGTCGGCATGCTGTGCGCGGCAGGCAAAGTGAAGAAGCTGGTTTTCGCCTTCGTGTCGCTCGACGCCATTCCGCTGGAACCCTGGTTTCGCAAAGCCCGTGAGGCGGGGCAGATCGAGGTGCTCGAAGTCGACGAAGGCATGTTTCAATGGGGCCTCAAGGCTGCGGCTTTTGGCCTGCCCTTCCTGCCGACGCGTGTTGGTCTTGGAACCGATCTTGCTGAACTGGGCGGATTGAAAACTGTGCAATCCCCCTATGCCGATGCCGAAACATTGATTGCCATGCCAGCTTTGAAACTCGACGCGGCATTGTTGCACGTCAACCGCAGCGACTGGCGCGGCAACGTCCAATTGTTCGGTGCAGATGTCTATTATGATGAGTGGTTCGCAAAGGCTGCTTCCAAAACCTTTGTCAGCTGCGAGGAACTGGTCGACCGCATGGAGGATCATTATCCGGAACACGCTCAAGCCAATATCTTCGAACGTTGTTTCGTGACAGGTGTCGTCGAAATCGCTGGCGGTGCCCACCCCAGTTCTATGCCTCCGCTATACGGCCCCGACATGAAGGCGTTCAAGGCCTATGCCGATGCCGCGCGCGAACCGGGCAACTGGTCCGAAGTTTCCGACCGCTTCGTCGGCGCCAATGAAGCAGATTATTTGGCCGGGATAGGCGGAAAGGAAGCGGTGATGCAAACCCCGCTGGCGATATACTGATGGCGACACTTGCTGAACTCTGCATCGTGGCCTGTTCTGAGGCGTTTCGTGGCAATGGTGAAGTGATCGCCACGGGCGTCGGCCCGGTCCCCCGCCTCGCCGCCAGCCTGGCCAAGCTGACGCACACACCCGAACTGATGATGACCGACGGCGAAGCCTATCTGGTGGAAGAGCCAGTGCCACTCGGGCCGCGCAGCTATGAGGATCGCAAACCGGCGGGTTACCTCCCCTTTTCGCGCTTTTTTGACGCAGCGGTGTGGACCGGGCGTCGTCATGCGATGGTAACACCAACGCAGATCGACCGATTTGGCCAGATCAATCTTTCGCAACTTGGCGGGACGCACAAACAGCCGAAAACCCAGATGCTTGGCGTTCGCGGCTTCCCCGGCAACACCATTTATCACCCGAACAGCTTCTTCTTCCCTGCGCACGGACCGCGCGTCTTCGTCGAAGGCGAGGTCGATATGGTGTCGGGGGTTGGCTACAATCCGGCGAAACGGATTGCCGGTGGCAACTACTCAGGCGTCGACCTTAGACTGATCGTCACAAACCTGTGCGTGATGGATTTTGGCGGTACGGATAATGCGGTCCGCGTTGTTTCATTGCATCCGGGTGTGACTTTTGACGATGTGCAATCGGCAACCGGTTTTGCGCTTGTTGATGCGGTTCAAGGGGAAACACCATTGCCGACAGCCGAGCAGCTTGAAATTATCGACCGGCTTGACCCGCACAATATCAGGTCCACTGTTATCAAGGACAATCCTTCGGCAAACGGGAGTATAGCATGAGCGATCTGGTTGAACCCAAAAAGGTCGAAATCGACTACGAAACCGAAGAATCCGTCCTGTATGAGGCATCTGACGGGGTCGCGTGGATCATGATGAACCGGCCATCGTTCAACAATGCCCAGAATGGGCAGATGACCTATGCGCTGGACGACGCATTCCAGCGCGCGGTGAACGACGATGCGGTGAAATGCATCGTGCTTGGCGGTCTCGGCAAGCATTTCAGCGCCGGGCACGACATCGGCACGCCGGGGCGCGACCTGCATTTCGAATTCGACAAAAGGCTGATGATCGCGCCGCACACCAACAAGCCGGCTGCTGAATTGCTCTACACGCGCGAGCAGGAGCAGTATCTTGGCATGTGCCGCCGCTGGCGTGACATTCCCAAGCCAACCATCGCGATGGTGCAAGGCGCGTGCATCGCAGGCGGATTGATGATTGCATGGATTTGCGACCTGATCGTCGCCAGCGAGGATGCCTTTTTCCAGGATCCCGTCGTTCCCTTGATGGGTATCCCCGGTGTCGAATATTTCGCCCATGCCTACGAACTGCCGCCCCGCGTGGCGAAGGAATTCCTGCTGCTCGGCGAACGTATGTCCGCGGCGCGCGCTGAACAGTTCGGCATGGTCAATAAGGTGGTCCCGCGTGATCAATTGAAAGAAGCTACGACAGCGTGGGCAACCAAACTTGCGGCGGGTTCGCGGCTTGGCAATTGGCTGACCAAGCAGGCCGTGAACCATGTCGAGGAACTGCGCGGCAAGCGCTCTGCCATGGACGCGGTTTTCCACATGCATCATTTCGCACATGCGCAGAATGACCTGGTGACGGGCGACTCGATCGGTGGTGTCAGCGGCAAATCGGCGGCGGCGGCCAACAAGAAAACAGCAGGCTGATCTTGCTGAAAACGCCGCTGACCGAGGCACTTGGCTGCCGCATTCCGGTTATCCAGACCGCCATGGGCTGGATCGCCAAGCCCGCGCTTGTCGCAGCGGCGAGCAATGCGGGTTCATTTGGATTTCTGGCAGCTGCAGTCATGAGTCCCAAGGAAGCCTCCGAGGAAATCGCCCGTCTTCGTGACATGACACCGCACGCATTCGGTGTGAATTTCCACAGTTTCCAGCCGGGCGCCGCCGAAATCGTCGACATCATCCTCGCCAACAAGGATCGCATCCGCGCGGTCAGTTTCGGACGCGGCCCTGATGCCAAAATGATCGGCCGGTTCAAGGACGCGGGCATTTTGTGCATTCCGACAATCGGCGCGGTCAAACATGCGCAAAAGATGGAGGAACTCGGCTGCGACATGGTCACCGTGCAGGGTGGCGAAGGCGGCGGCCACACGGGTTCGGTGCCAACGACCGTGTTGCTCCCCCAGGTGCTCGATGCCGTGAAAATTCCGGTGGTAGCCGCCGGCGGCTTTGCCGACGGGCGGGGCTTGGCGGCGGCTTTGGCATTTGGCGCATGCGGCATCGCTATGGGCACCCGCTTCATGATGACCAGTGACAGCCCGGTGCCCACCGGTCCTAAGTCCGCTTATATCAAAGCTGGCACCAGCGACATAGTCGTTTCCACCAAGGTCGACGGCATCCCGCAACGGATGATCCTCAATCCGCTGCTCAAGCGGATCGAAAGATCGGGCAGGGTCGCCATGTGGGCCCGCGCTATAGAGGCGGGCATGGAAATGAAGCGCCAGACCGGCATGGGTTGGGGCGATGTCATCGGCACGGCAAAGGCCATGACCAGCCATGGCGAAATGCCGCTGGCACAAGCGATGATGGCCGCAGCCGCACCGATGATGATCCAGCGTGCCGTGGTTTCGGGAGATGCAGAGAACGGCCTGATGGCAACGGGCGTCGTCGCCGGCCGATTGAAGGACCTGCCAAGCTGTGCCGAACTGCTTGCCCAAATCGAAAAAGATGCGGCGGCACGTATCGCCGCGATGCAAGCCATACAGGCTTAGGAGAATAAGATGCCGATAAGCTGCACCGTAAAGGATCGGATAGCGGAAATTGTGTTCGACGTTCCACCCGTCAACGCATTTGACAGCGATACCTGGATGTCGATACCGGACATTATCACCGATGCCGGTCGTAACCCGGACGTCAATTGCATCCTGATCCGTGCAGAAGGCCGTGGTTTTTGCGGCGGAGTCGACATCAAGGAGATGCAGGCGCATCCCGAACGCATCACGATCCTCAACCGTGGCAATTACCTGACCTTCAAGGCAATCCGTGACGCAGAAGTGCCGGTGGTCAGCGCGGTCCACAAATTTGTGATCGGCGGCGGTATCGGCATTTGTGGTGCGAGCGATACGATCATTGCGGCCGACGACGCCTATTTCAGCCTGCCCGAAGTGGATCGCGGTGCAATGGGTGGTGCCAGCCATCTTTCACGCATGCTTCCGCTGCACAAAGTGCGCGCAGCCTTTTTCACCGGCGGTAATATCCCGGCCGAGGAAGCCTATCGTCTGGGTGCTGTTGAAAAAATCGTCCCGCGCGAGGAACTTGAAAACGAAGCGCGCGCCTTTTGTGCCGTCATCGCTTCAAAGTCGCGCAAAGCTCTGGTCATCGCCAAGGAAGCATTAAATGGGCTTGAGCCGCGCGATGTCGATCGCGGTTATCGCTGGGAACAGGGTTTCACGCTCGAAATGTATATGCATGAAGACAGCCAGAAATCGCGCGACGCTTTTGTCGAAACCGGCAAGGCGGCCGAATTCTGATGCATCTCCACTACACGCCGGAGCAGGAAGCTTTTCGCGCCGAAGTCAGGGCGTGGATGGCGGCGCATGTCCCCAAGGAGCCGCTGGTTACGCTCGAATGCAAAGAGGGTTTCGACCAGCATGTCGAGTGGGAACGCACGCTAGCGTCGGGCAATTGGGGCATGGTTACCTGGCCCGAAGAATTTGGCGGGCGTGGACTGGACCTGATCCAGTGGCTGATATTCGAAGAAGAATATTTCCGCGCTGGCGGCCCTAATCGCGCAAACCAAAATGGCATCTTTCTGCTTGGTCCAACCATCATGGAATTCGGCACCGACGAACAAAAGCGGCGATTCCTGACGCCCATGGCCAAGGGCGAGGTGATCTGGGCGCAAGCCTGGTCCGAAGCCGGCGCAGGCAGCGACATGGCGGCCATATCGTCCAAGGCGGTCCGGGACTGTGACCATTATGTCATCACCGGCCAAAAGACATGGAGCAGCCGCGCCGCTTTTGCCGACTGGGGCTTTGGCATCTTCCGTACCGACCCTGACAGCAAGCGCCACAAGGGCCTGACCTTCATCCTTTTCGATCTCAACACCCCCGGCATCACCCGCCGCCCGATCCGGCAGTTGCATGGCGACACGGGCTTCGCTGAACTGTTCTTCGATGAAGTGCGCGTGCCGGTCGAAAACTGCCTAGCCGGTGAAGGCGAAGGATGGAATGTCGCAATGGCTACTGCCGGGTTTGAGCGCGGTTTGATGCTGCGCTCTCCGGGAAGGTTTCAGGCGACTGCGAAACGACTGGTTGAATTGTATAGGATGCACGAAGCCGAAGCATCTCCTTCGGCGCGGGAAGCGGTCGTTCAGGCTTGGGGGGCCGCGCAGGCCTATGCCTATAATACCTACGCCGTGGCCTCCAAGATCATGGCTGGCGGCAAGATTGGCGCGGAGGCGAGCCTTAACAAGATTTTCTGGTCAGAACTCGATCGGTCGATGCATCGCACAGCCATGTTGTTACTCGGCGCGCATGCCGAGTTGAAGCGATTTGGCAATGGCCAGATCAACCAGTGGCTCGAAGGCTATATCTTCTCGCTGTCGGGCCCGATCTATGCCGGATCGAACGAGGTGCAGCGCAATATCATTGCCGAACGGCTTCTCGGCTTGCCGCGTGTGGGAGCAGGCTGATGGACTTTAGTTTTTCCGAAGACCAGTTGGTGCTCGTCGAATCTGTCCGCGATTATCTGAAGGGCACCCATGGCCCTGAAGTTTTGCGTCGCCTCGATGCCGAGGGCAATCGCGACCCCGCAATCTGGCAAGGACTGGTCGAAATGGGCCTCACCGGCCTGTGTGTTCCCGAAGCCTTTGGCGGCTTGGGCATGGGCCTGATCGAAGCCGCGCTGATCGCAGCTGAATGCGGCCGGGCCTGCCTTGCCGAACCCTTGGTCGATACTGCCTTTGTCGCAGTTCCGTGGTTTGTCGCGCGCGGAGAAACCGACAAGTTGGCGGCGATTGCGGCAGGTGAACACAAGGTCGCGTTGCCGCATGTACTTAATCCGTGGGTTGCAGATGGCGAAGGTACGGCTCAAACCAGCGTCGATCCTTTGCGCAATCTGGTGCTGTTTCCGGCAAGCGGCAGCATTGACGATCGCCTGCTGAACCTGGGCGCGCTGATGAATGCGGCGCAACTGCTGGGTCTAGCCGATGCGATGCTGGAACAGGCGGTAGAATATGCCAAGATCCGTACGCAATTTGGTCAACCCGTTGGGGCGTTTCAGGGACTCAAGCATCAGCTTGCCAGTTGCGCCGTCGCTGTAGAATTTGCAAAGCCTGTGGTTTGGCGCGCAGCCGCTGCCATGCAGGATGGGCTTGAGAGCGCACCTATCCATGTAAGCCACGCGAAAATTGCGGCAAGCGATGCCGCGATGCTGACCGCCGAAACCGCCATTCAGGTGCATGGTGCCATGGGGTACACCTATGAGGTCGATCTGCACTTCTGGATGAAGCGCACCTGGGCGCTTGTCGGCGGATGGGGCGACCGCTCCTATCATTACAAACGCCTCGACGCAGCCGTGCTGGGCGGATCGTTACCGATTGGCTCGGAAAATACATTTGCATAAGGATATCAGATGGCTGAAGCCTATATCATAGACGCTGTACGAACCCCAATTGGTCGCAAAAAGGGCAGCCTTGCCGAGGTGCACCCCGCCGATCTGGGTGCTGCTCCGATCAAGGCTCTGGTCGAGCGTACAGGCATCGATGCCGGCGCTGTCGACGACGTAGTATGGGGTTGCTGCGACACGATCGGTCCACAAGCGGGCGATATTGGGCGCACTGTCTGGTTGGTTGCCGGGCTGCCGCAGCATGTGCCGGGAACCACGATCGACCGGCAATGCGGATCGAGCCAGCAAGCCGTGCATTTTGCCGCACAAGGCGTGATGAGCGGAACACAGGATCTTGTCGTCGCGGGTGGTTCGCAGGCGATGAATGCTATCCCGATTTCGGCAGCGATGTTGGCGGCAGAACCCTATGGCTTTTCGAACCCGTTCAACACGTCACCGGGCTGGGTGGCGCGTTATGGCGACGGCATATTGAACCAGATCAACTCCGCCGAGATGATCGCCAACAAATGGGGTATCAGCCGCGAAGCCATGGAAGAATTCGCCCTCGCCTCGCACCAGCGCGCACAGGCAGCTTGGGACAATGGCTGGTTCGACCGCGAAGTATCGCCGCTGAACGGGCTAGAGCGTGATGAAACCATCCGCCCGCAGACGACGCTGGAAGGGCTGGCCAGCCTGAAAACCGTTCAGGACGGCGGTGTGATCACCGCCGGTGTTGCCAGCCAGAATTGCGACGGCGCAGCAGCATTGCTGATCGCTTCCGAACAGGCGGTGAAGGATCATGGACTGAAACCGCGCGCGCGTATCCATCATATTTCGGTTCGCGCGGATGATCCGGTGTGGATGCTTACAGCACCAATCCCCGCGACAGAATATGCGCTCAAGAAAGCGGGAATGACGGTCAACGATATCGACCTGTTCGAATGCAACGAGGCCTTTGCCTCGGTACCGATGGCGTGGATGAAGGAGCTCGGCATCCCGCACGAGAAGGTCAATGTGCAGGGCGGCGCAATTGCGCTGGGGCATCCGCTGGGCGGAACCGGCGCCCGTCTGATGACCACTCTGCTGGGCGCGCTTGAGCGCACCGGAGGGCGCTATGGCCTGCAGACGATGTGCGAAGGCGGCGGCCAGGCCAATGTGACGATTATCGAGAGGCTGTAATGGGCATTTGCGAAGGAAGAACTGTCATCATCACCGGCGCCGCACGCGGGCTTGGGCGGGCCTATGCGTTGGCTTTCGGCGCAGAGGGTGCAAATGTTGTTGTAAATGACATTGGTACCTCACTCTCCGGCGAAGGCCGCGATACCAGCGCTGCCGATGGAGTGGTTGAAGAGATCAAGGCGGCCGGTGGCAACGCCATCGCCAATTATGAAGATATAACCGATTGGGAAGCCGCAAAGCGGATCGTTGACGCCGCACTGGAAGCCTTTGGCGACCTGCATGTGGTGGTCAACAATGCCGGGATAGTGCGCGATCGTATGTTTGTTTCAGCAACGCTGGAGGAATGGGATGCGACGATGCATGTCCACCTTCGCGGGCATTTCTGCCTATCGCGCCACGCCGTGAACTATTGGCGTGAGAAGCAGAAGGGCGGCGCCAATCCCGACGCGCGGATTATCAACACCTCGTCTGGGGCCGGGCTTCAGGGCAGCATCGCTCAAGCCGCATATTCGACGGCAAAGGGCGGCATCGCTTCGCTGACCCTGGTGCAAGCGGCAGAGCTTGGCCGTTACGGGATCACAGCCAACGCTTTGGCCCCCTCCGCCCGCACGCGAATGACCGAGCAGGCCTTCGCCGAGAAAATGGCCACCGAAGGGCAGACTTTCGACGTCATGGACCCGGCCAATATCGCTCCCACCGTTGTATGGCTGGGTAGCGGCGAAAGCGCGCATGTCACCGGCTGCGTGTTCGAACTCGAAGGCGGCAAGATCATGCTGGAGGATGGTTGGCGTGAAGGGCCGATGGTCGATGCCGGCGCGCGCTGGAACCCGGCGAATGTCGGTGAAGCGGTTGAAAAGCTGCTCGCGGAACGGACGCCGCCGCGCAAAGTGTGGGGAACCGCATAATGGAATTTGTTTTTACCGAAGAACAGGCGATGATCGGCGAGACCGCACGCGCCTTTTTTACAGAAAACGCCACTTCCGAGCGCACACGCAAAGCGATGGACAGCGACGGGATCGATCGCGAATTGTGGCAATCTTTCTGCGGCGAATTGGGCCTCGGCGGAATAGGGCTACCGGAGCAATTCGGCGGTGCTGGACTCGGAATGGTCGAGTTCGCGCTTGTGGCTGAAGCCGCAGGTGCGCAGGTTGCCCCTCTGCCCCTTCTTGGCCTTGCGACTGCCGCACGGGCGATTGCGGCAGGCGGTAGCGCAGAACAGAAGGCCGAATGGCTGCCCAAACTCATTTCAGGCGAAGTGGTGGCGACTGCTTTAGTGGCCACAGATGCTCAAACAGCGCTAGCCCCGCACGGCGCTTCGGCCGATCTGATCTTGCACGCCATTGGCGAACGAGCTTGGCTGGCGCAGACTGACAATGCAGGCGTTGTGGTCACGCCGATGACGAGCATGGATCAGACGCGTCCCTTTGCACATATCGGGTTTAACGCGGCCGAAAGTGAAGCGCTTGAAAATGGGCCAGCCGCTACTCAAGCTGCGCGCGTCGCGGGCTGGATCTGCCTGGCTGCCGAAGCGTTGGGCGGCGCGCAGGCATGTCTCGACAAAACTGTCGCCTATGCCAAAGAACGCATCCAGTTCGGACGCCCCATCGGTTCATTTCAGGCCTATAAGCATCGCCTTGCTGACATGGTAATCGAAATCGAGCAGGCACGATCGGCCGTCTATTGGGCCGCTTGCGCGGTCGACGAGGGCTCGAACGAGGCAGAGCTGGCGCTGCATGCTGCCAAGAGTTTTTGCGCCGACACCTTTTTCATGTGCGCATCGAACATGATCCAGCTGCACGGCGGCATCGGTTTCACCTGGGAACATGACGCGCATCTCTATTTCAAGCGCGCGCGATCGATCCAGACGCTGCTAGGCAACGGCAACTACCACCGCGAGCAGGTGGCGACGATGATCTTGGGAGAAGCGGCATGAAACTGGGCTTTTCCGCACAGGAAGAAGAGTTTCGCGCCGAATGTGCCGACTGGCTTAACGCACAGATGGCGGGCGAATTCCGCGATATCAAGGGCATCAGCACGCTCACCGAAAAGGCCGAGCGACGCAAGGAATGGGAGCAACATCTGGGCGCCAACGGATGGGGATGCATCGGCTGGCCCAAGGAGTGGGGCGGGCGAAGTGCGAGCCTTGCCGAACAGGTGATCTTTGCCGAGGAATATGCGCGCGCAGGCGTGCCAGGCCGGGTCAACCATATCGGTATCGAACTCGCCGGCCCCACCATCCTGACCTTTGGTACCGAGGAGCAGAAAAAGCGATTTCTGCCTGATATCGCCGCCGGCAATACGATTTTCTGCCAGGGCTTTTCCGAACCCGGCGCCGGATCGGACCTTGCCAGCGTTCGCACCAAGGGGCGGCTTGAGAATGGAGCGTGGATCGTCAACGGCCAGAAAATCTGGACGAGCCTTGCGCACATTTCCGACTGGATTTTTGTTGTTACGCGGACGGAAGAAGGCTCGAAAGGTCCGAAGGGCCTGACCTTCCTGATGATGCCGATCGACCAGCGGGGTATCGAAATCCGACCGATCAAGCAGATCAACGGTGATGCCGAATTTAACGAAACCTTTTTCACCGACGCAACCTGCCCTGAAGACAGTTTGATCGGTGCCGTGGGTGACGGGTGGAAGATTGCGATGGGCCTTCTTGCGTTTGAGCGCGGGGTTTCCACGCTTGGCCAACAAATGGCTTTCCGCAACGAGCTCGATGCCATCATCGCAGCGGCCAAGGCCAATGGGTCCTCACATGACCCGCTGATCCGCCAGCGCTTGGCCAAGTCCGAAATCGGCCTGCGGCTGATGCGTTATGGCGCGCTCCGGATGTTGTCCAACACTGATCATTCGAAGGTCGATGGTGCGGCGCTGACCTACAAGATCCAATGGGCGACATGGCGCCGCAATCTGGGTGAGCTGGCGATGGATGTTCTGGGACAGGCAGGCGAAGTTACCGACAATCCCGAATATGAATGGTCGATGCTGCCGAACCTGTTCCTCTATTCGCGCGCCGATACGATTTATGGCGGCACCAACCAGATCCAGCGCAATCTGATTGCCGAGCGCGGTCTTGGAATGCCGCGCGAACCGCGAGGTGATGTATGACCGTACCAGCCTATCCCGAGCCTCACGACCTGCTGAAAGGCAAGACCGTTGTCGTCACGGCCGCTGCCGGAACGGGTATTGGCTATGCCGTCGCCAAGCGGGCGGCGGAGGAAGGCGCGACCGTTCTCATCAGCGACTTTCACGAGCGGAGGCTGGGTGAGGCTGCAGACCGGATCGCCGCCGAAACCGGTTGTCCGCGTCCCGCGACCTTCGTCTGCGACGTGACCAATCAGGAACAGGTCGACGGCCTGCGTGACGCCGCACTCAAGGAATTGGGCCATGTCGATGTGTTGATCAACAATGCCGGCCTTGGCGGTGAAGTCGATGTTGTCGACATGAGCGACGAGCAGTGGAGCCGCGTGCTCGATGTGACGCTGAACAGCGTGTTCCGCATGACCCGTGCTTTTCTGCCTGCGATGTACGAACGCAAATCGGGTATCATCGTAAACAACGCCTCCGTCCTCGGCTGGCGCGCGCAGAAGGGACAGGCCCATTATGCAGCCGCAAAAGCGGGGGTAATGGCCTTTACGCGGTGCTCTGCCGTTGAAGCCGCTGAACATGGCGTGCGGATCAATGCAGTCGCCCCTTCAATCGCGATGCACGCGTTTCTGGCCAAGGTGACCACCGACGAACTGCTTGCGGAATTGTCGGCCAAGGAAGCCTTCGGTCGTCCAGCCGAAGTCTGGGAAGTCGCCAATGTGATGATCTTCCTCGCCTCTGACCTTTCATCCTACATGACCGGCGAAATCGTCTCGGTCTCGAGCCAGCGTGCATGACCAAAATCTTCGAAACACCCGCCGCGCTGATCGGAAGCGAAGGCACACCCCTCGGCCCGACCGAATGGCTGGCGATCGAGCAGGAACGAGTGGATGGCTTTGCCGAAGTCACTGGCGACCGCCAATGGATCCATGTCGATGTCGAACGTGCAAAAGACGGCCCCTTTGGCGGCACGATTGCGCACGGCTATCTGACAATGAGCCTCGTCAATTACTTCCTGCCGCAACTGATCGAAGTGCGCGGCTTTGCCCATGCCGTAAATGTAGGCGCAGACCGGCTACGCTTCCTCGCACCCGTCAAGGTTGGTGCCCGTATCCGTGGTGTCGGCGAAATCATTTCGGTCGAAGAGGTCAAGGGTGCGATCCAATCGGTCGTGCGCGTCACAGTGGAGATTGAAGGCAGCGATAAACCTGCCTGCGTCGTTGATACCATCAGCCGCTATTTTCCGGAGAGTTGAAATGCCCACCACCGAACAGAAACTGGCTGCCGTCAATGGCTATGTCGATGCTTTCGCCAAAGGTGATGCCGAAGCCGTCGTTGCCTTGTTTGACGAGCAGGCAACCGTCGAGGATCCGGTCGGAACGCCGATCAAGCGCGGCCATGATGAAATTCGCGCATTCTATGCAGGTTCGATGGCAACCGGTGCTAAGCTCGAACTTTATGGCACGCCGCGTTGCGCCGCCGACTATGTCGCTTTCGATTTCGCGGTCAAACTCGAATGGCAAGGGCAGAAAACGGTCATCGACGTGATCGATACTTTCCGCCTGAATGATGATGGCAAGATTGTTGAAATGCGCGCCTATTGGGGGCCGGAGAATATGAAGGCCGGATAATGCTGTCGCCCCTGCCCCAGACCATTCCGCACGCCGCCGAAGCTGCCGCCAGGCAGTGGCCCGATGCCCCCGCCGTCATCGAAGGCGATCTGACGCTCAGTTTTGCCGAGCTTTGGGATTTATCGAGAGCAGGTGCATCGTCGCTGCTGGCCCGCGGCGTCAAGGCAGGAGACCGGATCGCCATCTGGGCGCCCAACCGCCATGAATGGATCGTCGCAGCCATCGCTACCATGGCAATCGGCGCCTCAGTTGTTACATTGAACACCCGTTTGAAGGGGCGTGAGGCGGGCGACATCCTCCGACGGACGAAGGCCTGCACTCTGTTCACGGTCAGCGATTTTCTGGGGATCGACTATCGTGCATTGATTGCCGAAGAGGATCTGCCGGACCTGACCGAAACCATATTTTTCGGCAAGGATTTCGCCACTTTCCTCGAAAGCGGAAGGGGATCAGGTGACACGGCGGTTAATGCCGCTTTGGCCAGCATCAACGCCGATACAGTTTCGGATATCCTCTTCACCAGCGGCACCACAGGGAGCCCCAAGGGCGTGATGATGACCCATGGCCGGGTGCTGCCGCAATGCGCCGTCTGGATCGGCAATACCGGCCTTACCTTTGGTGAGCGCTATCTCATCGCCAACCCCTTCTTCCACAGTTTCGGCATGAAAGTCGGTTGGGTTGCTTGTCTTCTGTCCGGAGCTGTCGCCGTACCGATGGCTCAGTTTGAAGTGCACGAAGCCATCGATCTTATCGAGCGGCTGAGGATCAACTTCCTTCCCGGCCCACCGACAATTTTCCAGATGCTGCTGTCCGAACGCGACAAGAAGCCATTCGATACCTCCTCGCTGCGCGGAGGGACGACTGGGGCGGCGACCGTGCCGCCCGTTCTCGTCGATCGTATCCGCAGTGAATTGGGCATCAAGGATATCATCACCGCCTATGGCATGACTGAATGCGTCAACATCACAGGCTGCCGCCCGGGGGACGCGGTCGAGCTAATTGCGCAAACCTGCGGTGTCGCAATTCCAGGCAACGAAGTCATCATCGCCGATGATGCAGGAGTGGAAGTACCGCGCGGCGAGACGGGGGAGATTCTGGTTCGCGGTCAGGGCGTGATGCTCGGTTATCTCGATGACCTTGCTGCAACCGCAGAAGCAATTGACGCTCAGGGTTGGCTGCATACCGGCGATGTCGGGACGATGGATGAAAATGGCTATGTCCGCATCACCGATCGCAAGAAAGACCTATATATTTCCGGCGGTTTCAACGTTTATCCGGCAGAGGTCGAAAAGCTGCTCTCCGCCCATCCTGCCATAGCGATGGTCGCCGTTGTCGGTATCCCCGACGAGCGGATGGGCGAAATCGGCAGAGCCTATGTCGTCCTGCGCCCCGGCGCCACAGCAACAGAGGCCGACCTTATCGCATGGAGCCGCGAAAATATGGCAAATTACAAGGTTCCGCGCAGCTTCGTTTTAGTTGAGGACCTGCCGCGCAATGCCAGCGGCAAGGTCCTCAAGACCGAATTGCGCGCGATCTAAACAGCCGTTGCCCCGCCATCAATGGCCAGCGCATGGCCGGTGACAAAACTCGCCTGATCCGAGCAGAGCCACAGCACGGCACTCGCTATTTCTTCTGGTCGCCCCATCCGGCCCATCGGCGTCATACCATCCAGAACCTTGCGCATCTCTGGATTGGCTGTAAGCGGCGCGGTCATCCCGGTTTCGATCACACCGGGGCAGACAGCATTGACGCGGATACCCTGCTGCGCCCAGCGTAGGGCGCCGTGGCGGGTTAACCCGACCACGCCATGCTTGGTCGCCACATAGCCCGGTTGGGCCCCGTTTCCGACCAGACCATTGATCGAGCTGGTATTGACGATCGCACCTTTGCCTGCCTTGAGCATCACCTCGGACTCTTCGCGCATGCAGAGCATCACGCCTGTCAGGTTGACACCAATGCTCATGGCCCAGACGTCATCATCATATTCGTTTGCCATCATCGAATTGATGCCAGCATTGTTGTGCGCGAAATCGAGACCGCCAAATTCGGAAACGGCTCGGGCGACCAACGCCTTCACCTGATCGCCGTCAGACACATCGCATTTCTGGAACACGGCGGCTCCTCCGGTGGCAAGAATAATCTCCACCGTCTCGTTACCGCCTGCCTCATTCACATCAGAAACCACCACGCGCGCGCGCGAGGCAGCGAACCCGACCGCACTGGCGCGACCAATGCCGCTCCCTGCGCCGGTTACAAGCGCCACCTTTCCATCGAATCCGTAATTCATCGCGGCATCCTTCCTTGATTTGCGTAATTATTTGCATAGAGTGTTACGCAAATCACGGTCAAGGACGTTATCCGGCATGCATGACATTTTGTTCACTCCAGTGAAACTTGGGGCCCTTGAACTGGCAAACCGGATCATCATGGCGCCCATGACCCGTGACCGTGCCGGACCAGGTGATGTTCCAACCGACCTGATCGTTGAATATTACCGGCAACGGGCAAGCGCTGGGCTGATTATCACTGAAGGGACACAACCCTCGCCCGAGGGGAAGGGATATTGGCGTACGCCCGGCATCCACACACAGGAACAGGTCGACGGTTGGGCAAGGGTTGCCGAAGCAGTGCACGCAGAGGGCGGCAAGATCGTTATGCAGTTGATGCATGTCGGTCGCGTGGTTGTTCCTGCGAATCGCGGATTCGAAGCCGACATCATTGCCCCTTCAGCAATTCCCTGCGCGGACAAGGTTCCCGGCCCCGACGGCGTACCTGTCGCATGCGGCTCCCCCCGCGCCATGACGCAAGAAGATATCTTTCGGGTTGCCGAGGAATTTGTCGTTGCCGCCCAAAACGCTCGAACAGCGGGCATCGATGGGGTCGAACTTCATTGCGCTAGCGGCTATCTTGTCAACCAGTTCCTGAACAGCGCCAGCAACCATCGTGACGACGCCTTTGGAGGCCCGCCTGAGCAACGCGTGGCCTTTGCCGAGTTGCTTTTGGGTCGGATGGCCGATGCCATTGGTGCCGAACGGGTCGGTTTTCGTATTTCTCCGGGCAATCCTTACAACGGGATGGATCCCTCAGATCCGGCACCGGTTTTTTCAGCGCTTCTGCAAGCAGCAGACAAGATCGGCAATGCGTGTACGGGGACAGGTCTTGCCTATGTTCATGTCATCGACATGGCGCTTGAGGAGATCGACACTCTGGCAATGGTCCGCGCCAACTGGTCGGGCCCGATCATCGCCAACAACAATTTGAAAGCTGAAAGCGGAAGCGCATTGCTGGCTGACAATCGGGCTGAGGCGATTTCCTTCGGGCGTGCCTTTATTGCCAACCCTGATCTTGCCGTGCGCATCAAATCAGGAGCACCGCTGGCCAAACCCGACTTCGCTCATTTATATATCGGCGAAGACAAGGGCTATACAGACTATCCCTCGCTTTAGATTGATCACACGGCAACCTAACTTAGATCGAACTTCACGCCCTGCGCCAAAGGCAGGGCGGCGCTATAATTGATCGTGTTAGTCGCGCGGCGCATGTAAGCCTTCCAGGCGTCAGAACCGGATTCCCGCCCGCCGCCGGTTTCCTTTTCACCACCAAAGGCCCCGCCAATTTCAGCGCCTGAAGTGCCGATATTGACATTGGCGATGCCGCAATCGCTGCCCGATGCAGACAGGAAATACTCGCATTCGCGCATATCGAGCGAGAAGATCGACGATGAAAGACCAGCACCAACGCTGTTCTGCAAGGCAATGGCATCCTCAAGCGACGAATAGCGGAAGACATAGAGGATTGGCGCAAAGGTTTCGCGCAGGGCCGGGCCAGTATGTTCCGCCATTTCGACGATGGCAGGGCGCACATAGACGCCCGGTCGGTCAAGTCGTTCGCCTCCGCTTATCTGGGAGCCTAATTTTATGGCTTCGTCCAAAGCGGATCGCATCCGGTCGAATGCATCCTCGTCGATCAGAGGTCCAGCTAGATTAGCGATGTCAGTCGGATCTCCAACTGAGATAGTCGAGGCAGCCGACTTCAGCTTTAAGACAAAGCTGTCATAGATGGCTTCATGCACAAAAAGTCGGCGCAGGCTGGTGCAGCGCTGGCCGCTAGTGCCGACGGCTGAGAATAATACCCCCCGCAGGGCAAGGTCGAGATCGGCATTGTCACTGACGATCGCGGCATTGTTGCCGCCCAGTTCCAGGATGGTTTTGGCAAAGCGCGCAGCGGCCACTTGCCCGACGGCACGACCCATCGCGGTACTACCTGTTGCCGAGACTAGCGCGATGCGCGGATCGGCGACCAATGCCGCCCCTGTATCGCGAGCGCCGATGACAACCTGCGAAAGCCCTTCAGGCGCATCGTCAAAATCCGCCAGCACCCTGTCGAGCAAAGCCTGCACCGCGAGCGCAGTAAGCGGGGTCTTCTCCGAAGGTTTCCAGATGATGCTGTTGCCGCACACGAGCGCCAGCGCCGCATTCCACGCCCAGACCGCGATCGGAAAGTTGAAGGCGCTGATGATCAGTGTCGGCCCCAGCGGGTGCCATTGCTCCATCATCCGGTGACCGGGGCGCTCGCTGGAGATGGTCAGGCCGTGCAGCTGGCGCGACAAGCCGACTGCGAAGTCGCAAATATCGATCATCTCTTGCACCTCGCCCTCGCCTTCGCTGATCGGCTTTCCGCATTCGATGGTGACGAGGCGAGCGAGGTCTGCCTTATGGGTGCGCAGGGCGTTGCCGAACAGGCGGACAAGTTCACCCCGGCGCGGTGCGGGTACGGTGCGCCATGTGAGGAAGGCGGATTGGGCGCGGTTCAGGGCTGCGTCGATTCCGGCTGAGGTTGCTGTTGGAACTGAGCCGATCAGACTGCCGTCGATGGGGCTGTGGACAGGGAGGTCTTCGCCAAACGCGGCCACGTTGAATTGTCCAAGCAAATATTCGATATCCGTTTGAATTGACACTTATGCCTCCCAAAGGCGTCATCCTGAACTTGTTTCAGGATCCATTTCGCCTTTCAAACTCCGTCCTTAGCTGCGCGATGGACCCTGAAACAAGTTCAGGGTGACGGTTTCTGATGAAACTTGTTTCGTCCCGATGAAAAGTCTAGCGAGCCGGAAACACAACTGGAGATTCCCATGGCCGAAATGGCAGCCTTTGACTGGTCTGATCCCTTTTTCCTCGACGACCAGCTGACCGAAGAAGAACGCATGATACGCGACGCTGCGCATGGCTTTGCGCAGGATGAGCTGCAGCCGCGCGTGATCAAGGCTTTCCGTGACGAAGTCGATGCTCCCGAGCTCTTCCCTCTAATGGGCCAAGCGGGCTTGCTGGGAGCAACCATTGCACCGGAATATGGCGGCGCGGGTGCCAGCTATGTCTCTTACGGCCTGATCGCGCGCGAGATCGAACGCGTCGATTCGGGCTATCGTTCGATGGCCTCGGTGCAGTCGAGCCTCGTGATGCACCCGATCAATGCATATGGTTCGGAAGAACAGCGGCGCAAATATCTGCCCGGCCTCGCCGCGGGCAAGTTGATCGGCTGTTTCGGCCTGACCGAACCCGATGCGGGTAGCGACCCTGCGGGAATGCGCACCGTCGCGAAGAAAGTCGACGGCGGTTATGTGATCAACGGCAGCAAGACCTGGATTTCAAACGCCCCCTTTGCCGACGTCTTCGTCGTCTGGGCGAAAAGCGAAGCGCATGGCGGCGGCATCAAGGGCTTCATCCTTGAAAAGGGCATGAAGGGCCTGTCCGCTCCCAAGATTGAGGGCAAGCTTTCGCTACGTGCCTCGACCACCGGCATGATCATGATGGACAATGTCGAGGTCGGCGAAGACGCCGTGCTGCCGGATGTGCAGGGACTAAAAGGGCCGTTCGGTTGTTTGAACCGCGCACGCTATGGCATCAGCTGGGGCGCGCTGGGTGCGGCGGAATTCTGCCTTCATGCTGCACGCCAATATGGCATTGACCGGCACCAGTTCGGCAAGCCGCTAGCGGCGAACCAGCTCTATCAAAAGAAACTCGCAGACATGATGACCGACATCGCGCTCGGCCTGCAAGCGTCGCTCCGCGTCGGTCGCCTGATGGACGAAGGCCGTTTCGCGCCCGACATGATCTCGATCGTTAAACGCAACAATGTCGGCAAGGCGCTGGATATTGCACGGCAGGCACGCGACATGCATGGCGGCAACGGCATTTCGGAGGAATATCAGGTGATCCGCCATATGGTGAACCTCGAAACGGTCAACACCTATGAAGGCGCGCATGATGTGCACGCGTTGATCCTGGGCCGTGCGATTACCGGGATTGCGGCGTTCTAGGTGCCTCCCCTCCCGCTTGCGGGAGGCGGACATTTTACCGCCCTAACAATGTCCGCGCTTGTCCGGCAATTTGCGCAAGCATAGCCGGTGTCGGCAATCCGCCGCGCCGGGCGCGGTCTATCATCGAACGGAACATACTGACCCTATCCTGATGCTTTCCAAGCCAAGCCGAAACCGCATCGGCATCGGCCACTTTTTGGCGGCGCAGGAAATCGAGCCGCATCGCCTGGAAATCCCGCGCCAGACCGGCAACGAGAAGCCGTTCCCAAGGATCCTTGGGGTCCATCTGCATCGCGCTGTTCTGCGCCCAGCCAAGGCCTAACGCATCACCCAATAGGACAAAGGCCTTGGTCAGAGCCTTGGCATCAGCTTTGCGATCAGTGGCAAGCGCGGCCAGGCCAATGGCACCGTCGAGTTGGGCCATGCGGACGAGCTTTGTTACCAGTTTGGCGGGAGCGCCGCCGGCTGACAATTTCTCGCCATAAGCCTCGGTTTGTGCGGCAACTTCGGGCGTGAGCAATTCTTTGCGCGCTGCCGAAAGCTCTTCGATCACCGATGTGTAATCAGCGATTGCCGCGCCCACGCTGCGGCCTTCCTTGCCGTTACGGATCATGTCCGCCATATGCGCGCGGGTTTCAACCGCGACCTGCTGGAACAGCATGATGCGCGTCGCCTCGGAAATTTTCGCTTCGTCGATTTCGGCCCACAGCGCGGGTAAATCGAACAGCCGTTCGGCAATCGCAAACGCCTCTGCCACCACGCCTAGCGCGCAACCTTCTTCCTCGGCCAGTTCAAACGGATGCAGCATACCCATGCGGTTGATCATGCGGTTTGCGAGCTTGGTGGCGATGATCTGTGGACGCAACCGGTGGGTCAGGATCGCCTGCGCATGCGCCGCTGCCATCGGCTTGGGGAAAGCTGCGAGCAATTCGCCATCCATCGCGCTATCCGCGGCGAGTGGGCCATCTTCCGCAGCGTCCTGCGCCGCCAGTTTGGCCGTCGATAGCAGCACGGCGAGTTCGGGCCGCGTCAGCCCATGGCCTTCCGCTTCACGGCGCAGATATTCGTCATTGCCTTCCAGCCCTTCAACCGTCCGATCGAGCCGTCCCTGGCTTTCGAAAATTTCCATCAGGCGAACATAGGCCGGCAAATCCCCCGCCCCGCCGCTTTCGGCGATCGACAGCGCCAGCGTTTGCAGCCGGTTATCCTCTAGCACCAGATCGGCGACGTCGTCGGTCATGCTGGCGAGCAATTTGTTGCGCGACTCAATTTTGAGTCGGCCCGCCGACATCTCCGAATTGAGTGCAATCTTGATATTGACCTCATTATCCGAACAGTCGACGCCTGCGCTGTTGTCAATAAAGTCGGTGTTCACGCGCCCGCCCATCAGGCCGAAGGTGATTCGTGCGGCCTGCGTCATGCCGAGGTTCGCACCTTCACCGATGACCTTCGCGCGCAAATCCTGCGCGTTGATGCGGATGGCGTCGTTGGCGGGATCGCCTACCTCGACATTGGCTTCGCTGGCATCCTTCAAATAGGTGCCGATTCCGCCGAACCAGATCAGCCCGACTTCGGCCTTGAGGATCGCCTTCATCAGCGCCGCGGGTTCCATCACGCTATCTTCGACGCCGAGCAATGCGCGCACCTCGGGCGAGAGTTTGATCTCCTTTTCGCTGCGCGCGAACACACCGCCACCCTTGGAGATCAGCTTGGCATCATAGTCAGCCCAACTGGAACGCGGCAGGTTAAACAGCCGCTGCCGTTCCTTGCAGCTGCTCGCCGGGTCGGGGTTGGGATCAAGGAAAATGTGGCGGTGGTCGAACGCGGCAACCAGCTTGATCGCCTTTGACAGCAACATGCCGTTGCCGAACACATCGCCCGACATGTCACCGACGCCGGCAACTGTTACCGGTTCCTTCTGCACATCGATGCCCATTTCGGCGAAGTGCCGCTGGACCGAGACCCAGCCGCCCTTGGCGGTGATCCCCATCGCCTTATGGTCGTAGCCGACCGAGCCGCCCGAAGCGAAGGCATCTCCCAGCCAGAAGCCGCGTTCGAGCGCGATGGCATTGGCAACGTCGGAAAAGGTTGCGGTGCCCTTGTCTGCCGCGACGACGAAATAGGGATCCTCGCCATCACGGATCACCACGCTGTCGGGATGGACAACCTTGTTTTCAACCAGATTGTCGGTGATCGACAGCAGGGTGCGGATGAAGATGCGATAACTTTCGGTGCCCTCTGCCAGCCAGGCATCGCGGTCGACACGTGGATCTGGAAGGCGCTTCGGATAGAAGCCGCCCTTGGCCCCCGTCGGCACAATCACTGCATTCTTGACGCGCTGTGCCTTCATCAGGCCAAGAATTTCGGTGCGGAAATCGTCGCGTCGGTCGGACCAGCGCAGCCCGCCACGCGCAACCGGCCCGGCACGCAGGTGGATACCCTCGACACGCGGCGAATAGACAAAGATTTCGCGCCAGGGGAGTGGCGCGGGCAGGCCCGGCACTTTTGCGCTATCGAGCTTGAACGCCAACGCCTCTTTCGCGGCAGGGGCAAAGGCATTGGTGCGCAGCGTGGCTTTCACCACTGCCTGCATCAGGCGCAGGATGCGGTCTTCGTCGGCTGCCGCCACCTTGGCGAGGCCCGCCTTGATTTCCTCATCAAGCTTCGCTGCCGCGTCTGCACGATTGCCCTTGAATTCCGGGTCGTGCAGCGCCTCGAACAGCGCCACGATGGCGCGCGCGATGCCGGCATGGGTACCGAGCGCAGCGACCACGGTTGGGATGCCATAGGAAAGTCCGGTCTGGCGCAAATAGCGATACCAAGCGCGCAGCCACACGACCGAACGCGGATCGAGCCCGGCCAGCGTGATCAGTTGGTTGAACGGATCATTTTCTGCCTTACCATCGATCACCTGCGTCAATGCGGTCTCGATAACGCCCTTGCGATCGAACAACGGCGCGGTTGCTGCGCCACCACGCAGCCCAAGATGGAAATCATGAATATATGCGAGCGCCCCGTCACCCAAGGGAGTCGGCACCTGTTCGATCACATTGAACCCGAAATTTTCGAGAACCGGCACAATGTCGGACAGCGGCATTGCGCCTCCGGCATTATAGACCTTCAGGCTGAGTGTACTGTCGTCCTTGTCCTTGTCGGAAATCAGGCGCGAGACGCGACTATGGTCGCGTTCCATCGCCAACAGGCCGATCATGTCCTGCGCCGCTTCCTCAACCGGATAGGCCATGCGGTGTGATTGCGGGAAGGCAGCGGCATAGCGTTCCATCAGCGCCGCGGCTCGCTTCTCGTCGGCGACGCGTGCAAGCTCTGCCTCGACGGCGGGCTCCCAGCCGCGCACCATCAATTGCAGGCGGCGGTCGAGCGCGGCCTCGTCAATATCGACCGAACGGTCTTCAAGATCGAGCAGGTAGCGCAGCAGCCCAATGCCACCATCCTCAAGCCCGATCGACCAGCCTAGCACGCTCGCACCCTTGGTCTCGGTGAGCATTGCCTCGATGGCACGACGCAAGCCGGTCGAGATCTCGTCGCGCGGTAGCCAGACGAACACAAACACATGCCGCCCGAGCGCCGAACGTACGGCGAGCAGCTTGGGTCGCGGACGGTCTGTCAGCGACATCGCGGTCAGAGTCACCCGTTCCAGATCAGCCTGCTTGAAAGAAACCAGCAGGTCGTGCGGCAGCGAGGTCAGCGCGTGCGACATGGCCTTACCGGCATGGCCCGACGGGTCAAATCCATAGCGTGTCAACAAATCGGACAATTGGGTGCGGAGCAGCGGGATACGCTCGGGCGGGGTTGCGAGCGCCGCGCTGGTCCAAAGACCGCCGGTCACCGAAAGACCCTTGATCTTGTCCCCGTCGCGCACCGGCACGACAAGCACGTCGAGCTGCACCGCGCGGTGCACCGTCGATATACGGCTCGACTTCAGGATCAGCGGTGCATGACCGCCTTCGGCAAAGAATTTTTTCGCACGGGTGATGCTCTCTTCCGAAAGCAGGGCGGTTTCGCTCGAACGGGCAAGGCCCAGCCGTGCCTCGCGATCGCCCTCACCCATGATGCGTTCATGCGCCAGCACGGTCATCGCGCCGTCCATGAACCAGCGCATCAGCGCCGCCCCTTCGCCTTCCGGCAGGCTATCGGCATCGTCGGACATGGCGCCCTGCATCTTGCGCCAGTCCGTGACCGCGCAGCGCACATCTTCCAGCACTGCAGCCAAGCTGTCAGCTAACGCGCGGCGTTCCTTGGCGTCGATCCGCAAGGTTTCGACATAGATGAAGCTTTCACGCTTCCCCGTCGACCCTGGCTTGTCACTCAGCGTAGTCAAAGTACCGGTAGCATCGCGTTCGACATCGACCACCGGGTGGATTAGGCGTTCGATGGAAACATTCGCCGAGGCCAGCGCAGACGCGACCGAATCCACCAGGAACGGCATGTCATCGTTGATGATCGCGACACGCATCGCCAGCCGCCCGCTGGCATCGGAAAAGGTATCGACGGCAACATTCGACGTGCCGCTTTTCCGCTTGGTCGCCGTCGCCAAAAGAAATTCGACCGCCTGCGCCTGCGCATCCTTGCCGAAACCGTCAATCTCGCCGGGAAGGGTGCGGGCCAATATCGCTGACAGCAGGGGTTTCGCCAATTTGGGGTCGGCACTCGCCATGTTCGTTCGCTCCGCGTCGTATTGGGGGCCTTTCGCCCCTTTTGATTTTCCAAGCCCTATGCCCCTGTTAGGACGACCAAACAACCGGATAGTTGCGTTTGTAACGAAATTTACGCTGCGGAAATGGATACGCTTGCCGTGCGGCTACCGCTCGGTTACCACGCGGCGGCACAAGAAGAATATCGAGGGGAAGCGAAAATGGATCGTCGGCTGACATGGTACATACTTGCCGGGATGATCCTGGGCGCGGTTGTCGGCTATGCCGTTCATATCGGTATAGCGCAGGACAATGTCTGGTTCGAATATGCGACCAAGACGTTCAAGCTGCTTTCGGATATCTTCCTCAACCTGATCAAGCTGCTGGTCGCACCGCTAATCCTGTCGACCATCGTAGTCGGGATTGCGCATATGGGGGACAGTTCGGCGCTAGGCCGCATCGGGTTCCGTGCGATCAGCTGGTTCATCATCGCCAGCTTTATCTCGATCGGCCTTGGCCTGCTGATGGTCAATATCTTCCAGCCCGGCGTCGGCGCGCCTGTCGATACAGTCGCGGCTGCGGCCCAGAATATTGGCGAAGTGAAAAAGCTCGATTTCTGGGAATTCATCCTGTCAATTTTCCCCAAAAATGCCTTTGAGGCGATGGCGACGAACAATATCCTGCAGATACTTGTGTTTTCGCTGTTTGCGGGCGTCGCACTTTCGGCTCTTGGCGAGAAAGGCGCACCGCTTGTCCGCGGGGCCGATGCACTTGCCGAAATGATGCTGCAGATCACCCACTATGTTATGCGCTTTGCGCCCTTCGCCGTGTTTGGCGCATTGGCAAAGGTGGTGGCGACCAGCGGGCTGGCGATCCTTGGCACTTATCTGGAACTGGTAGTCGAATTCTATCTCTCGCTGTCGATCCTTTGGGTGATCCTGCTGTCGCTGGGGGCGATCTTCCTCGGCAAGCGCATTTGGACTCTGATCCGCTATATCCGCGAGCCGATGCTGATCGCCTTCTCGACCGCGTCCTCCGAAGCCGCGCTGCCCAAGCTGTTCGAGCAGCTCGACCGCTTTGGCGTGCCGCGCCGGATTTCGGGCTTCATGCTGCCACTGGGCTATAGCTTCAATCTTGACGGCTCGATGATGTATATGAGCTTTGCGACGATCTTCATTGCACAGGCCTATGGCATGGACCTGTCGATCGGCACGCAGATCCTGATCCTGCTGACCCTGATGATTTCGTCCAAGGGTGTCGCCGCGGTGCCGCGCGCCTCGCTGGTGGTCATCACCGGCACGCTCGCCATGTTCGATTTGCCGATTGAGGGCGTTGCCCTGATCCTAGCTATCGACCAGTTCCTCGATATGGGTCGCACCGCAACCAATGTTGTCGGCAATGCCGTTGCGACCTCGGTTATCACCAAATGGGAGGGCATGCTCGAGGTTGAAGAGCCCGAATTCATCGAACCACCCCATGCCCCGTCACATACCGTCGCGGGCGGCAAGGCCGGATTGGATCTGGCCGAGGATATGGTCGAGGATCAGCGGACGAAGAGCTAATCAGATGCTTCGCAGGGTATCGACCAACCGGTCCACATCCTGCGCATCCTGATAGATTCCGAAACCAATCCGCAGCACATCGCCGCGTACATCGGTGATCACATTCCGCGCCTCCAGTTCAGCGTGCAGCGCTGCAGCCTCAGCGCCGCGATAGGCGAGGAAGCGGGCATGCGGGCCTTCACTCAGAGGGTTCAGCAATTCGTAACCGGGCAGAGCGTCGGCCTCGACAAAGCGGCGCTGCAATTCTGCGACATGCGCTGAAATCTTGCGCGTCGTCAGCGCTTCGCCATCCAGCATCCGGCGCACGGCATTGAACCGGTACAGGCCCGAAGCATCGAAAGTGCTGCCCAGAAAGCGCCCGCCATCCTGCGCATAGCCGACAGCGCCGGGCGGCAAAGCCAGATCCTCGAACGCTGCATACCAGCCCGTCACCACCGGCCGAGGTGCGAACCCCGGGGGCGCATGGAGGAAGCAAATCCCCTCCCCCGCCATCGCATATTTATAACCGCCCGAGACATAGAAGATGCGGTTGGCAACTGCAGACAGATCGGTCTCGATCGCCATGAAGCCATGATAACCATCGACCACCACCCACGGACCTTCGGGTTTTGCGAGTGCCGCCAATCTCTCTAGGTCGGAGATGATCGCGCCGGAATTGAACAGCACATGGCTGGCAAAGATCAGGTCAAAGCCACCGGTTTCGGCAGTCGCCACAAGCTCTTCTGCGGGTGCATTGACCAGCGCTGCCTCACCAGCCTCAACCCAGCGCGCCATCTGGCGGCGAAAGCTGTGAAACTCACCATCGGTGGCCAGCACCCGCACCGGTCGCTTCGGGATCGCCGAGAAAATCCGGACTAGAAAGTCGTGCGTGTTGGGCGAAAAGGCGATCGTCGACGGATCGGGCAGTTTCAGCTCACGGGCAATATGCCCCTGTGCCTCCTCCCACACCGACCCCATGATGCGATCCCATTTGAGGTCGGCCAACCGCGACGCATCCTTCCACGCCTCGATCTGTCCGTCAAAGCTGGCGTCGGGCCAGAGATGGTGGCTGTGCGCGGCAAAATGCAGGCGGTCCGGGTCAGCGGATAGGGCACGAGCAAAGAGGTGTTTGAAACTCAAAGTTCGGTCCTCAACGACCACAATTCCGGAAATGCCCGCTTGGCCAGCGTCGCCTGCAGATAGCTGACCCCGGCCGTGCCGCCGGTCCCGCGCTTGCCGCCGATCACGCGCTCGACGGTCAGCACATGCTTGTGCCGCCAGGTCGCCATCGCATCGTCCAGATCGACCAGTTTCTCGGCGAGCTGGTACAATTCCCAATAGCGTTCCGGTTCGCGATAGACGTTCAGGAACGCTGCCTCGACGGCGGGGTTTGCAACATAGGGTTGGCTGACATCTCGATTCAGAACTTCCTCCGGAATCTGCAATCCGGCACGTGCCGCAGCGGCAAGCGCATCGTCCCAGATACTCGGCGTTTGCAAGGCCTCACGCATCGCCGCCTGTGCCTCCGGACGATCCTGCTGATATTTCAGAAAGCCGCCATCTTTGAGGCCTAGCATATATTCGACAGCGCGGAATTGATCAGACTGGAAGCCTGAACTGGGCCCCAGAACATGCCGGAATCGCGTATAGTCCGAGGGCGTCATTGTTGAGAGAACATCCCAGCTTAGCGTCATAACTGCCTGGATTCGGCTGACCCTTGCCAGTGCCTTATAGGCCGGCACAAGCGCATCGGCCTGCACCTGGACTTTCGCCAGCTTCATCTCGCGGATGATCTGCTTCAGCCATAATTCCTTGGTCTGGTGGATGATGATGAACAGCATCTCGTCATCCAGTTCGGATTGGGGATGCTGGCAGGCGAGCAGATCGTCGAGTGCCAGATAGCGGGCATAAGTCATGTCGGTCATGGCCGACCGATACAGTTTCATTTGAAACTATGCTAGCCTTTGCGATTGGCTTTGCATTTTGAATATGCCCGCTATTGTTGACGAAGGGAGAGGTCATATGAAACTGAAACGCCGCGAAATGCTCGCAACGCTTGGGGCAACGCCGCTGCTGATGGGGGCAACGCAATCGCCCGTCACCATTTACCGTGCCAAGCGCGTCGTCACGATGGACGCAAAACTGCCAACCGCAACCTATGTTGCAGTGGCCGATGGAACGATTTTGGGCGTTTCAAACAACCTTGGCGCGCTCGAACCCTTTATCGGCAGTCGCGAATTTAACATCGATACCCGCTTCGAAAACGCAGTGCTGATGCCCGGTTTTATCGACCCGCATGTCCACCCCATGCAATCGGCGATTATGCTCAACCTGCCCTTTGTCGCACCCGAGGATTGGGAACTGCCATCGCACACATATAAGGGTGCACAAACGCCGGCGGCGTATCGCACGCGGCTGAAGGAGGAACTGGCGCGATCAAAGGCCGATCCCTTTGTGTGTTGGGGCCATCATGAGCTGTTCCATGGCCCGATCAACCGCAAGATGCTGACGAAACTTGCCCCGAACCGCGCCGTGATCATCTGGCAGCGCAGCTTTCACGAGGTGATCCTTAACGACGCAGCGATGAAGCTGTGGGGCCTTACTGATCGCGCTGCTTTTGATGCACTGATCAAGGCAGGGCATGCCGACCCGGCCCATGCCGATTATGACAAGGGCATATTTGCTGAAACCGCACTGATGGCGGCCGTCGGCAAGATGCGTCCCTATCTGGTCACGCCAGAGCTGATCCAGCGCGGCATGGGCGAGATGCAGCGCATGATGCTGACCAGTGGCGTGACCACCGTTTCCGACATGGCGACCGGGGTGTTCGCCAGTTTCGATATGGAGGCGGGGCTGATCAAAGCCGCATTCGAACGGCCCGACAATCCTTCGCGCGTGATGCTGATGCCGATGGCCTCGCAAGTCCCTGCCGAGACCGATCTTGGCAGCTGGTATCGGGCGATGGAGGGCAAATGGTCCTCCCCGCACATTCGCATAGACCAGCGGGTCAAGATGCTCGCTGACGGGGCCTTTTTCGCGCAGAACATGATGATGAACCCGCCGGGCTATACCGACGGGCATCAGGGCAAGTGGATCACTCCACCAGAGGTTGTAACAGCCCAGTTCAAGCGCTTTTGGGAGGCCGGATTCTCACTCCACATCCATGTCAATGGCGACATGGGGCTTGATGTCGTCCTCGACGGACTGGCGCCGCTTGGCACGCGCAGCGAACAGACGATCACGCTCGAACATCTCGGCTATTCGACCGAGGCGCAAAATGCGCGGATCGCACAAATGGGACTCATGGTGTCTGCCCAGCCCAATTATATCCGCGTGCTCGGTGATGTTTATGCCAAGCATGGACTGGGTCCGGAGCGTGCGGCGCATATGAACCGGCTGGGCTCTCTTGAAAGGCTTGGCGTTCCTCTCGGTCTGCACAGCGACTTCAATATGGCGCCAATCGATCCACTCTACCTCGCGTGGATCGCGGCAAACCGCGTTACCATCGGTGGCAAAACCAAAGCCCTCGAAGAGCGGATCAGTGTCGACAAGGCGCTTCGTGCCATCACCATCGATGCAGCGCGGGTGATTGGGATGGATTCGATGATTGGGTCGATAACGACGGGCAAGAAGGCCGACTTCACAGTGCTCGCCAGCGATCCTTACGAACTGGGCCGCGAGCGCTTGCGCGAAGCAAAGGTCCTCGGCATTGTGTTTGAAGGGCAGCATCGCGCATTATGACCGAATGAAGGAGCTACAGATGAGCAAGATGGCCAACAGCTTTGCCGAATTCTGGCCGATTTACCTGCGCGCGCATAGCGTGCCGTTGTGCCGAGCGCTGCATTATTGCGCCTCGATTTGCGGATTGTTCGCACTCGCGATGGTGGCGCTGACCGGCAATCTGTGGTGGATCGCCTTCGGGCTGGTGGGCTCTTACGCCTTTGCCTGGGCCGGGCATTTCAAGGTCGAGAATAATGTGCCGCTGACGTTCAAGCATCCGCTCTGGTCCCTGATCGCCGATTACCGGATGTTCTTCCTTTGGGCGAGCGGGCGGTTGGGGCAGCACCTTGCCGCAGCAGGCGTAACCGCCAATACTTAACCCAACAGTGCGTCGAGCCATTTTTCGACGAGCATTCCTGCCTCCTCGCGGCTGAACGGGGCGTCGCCAAGGCTGAGTTCGAGCCAGAGCCCGTCGACCAATGCCGTCAGCGCAACCGCCGTGAGCCGATGGTCGCCGGGCTGGCAAGTCGAGAGCAGCGCTTCAAGGTCAGCCCGATAGTCGCGGTAAATCTCTCCATGCAGTAAAGCGATTTGCGGATCGGTCTTGGTGAGCGCCCAAAAAGCGAGCCAGGTTGAAAGCAGTTGGGGATCGGCAATCGGCGGCACGAAGCTGGCAGTCAGATAAGCGAGCAACCGGTGGCGCGGCGTTGGTGGGGCAGCGGCAACCGCATCGGCCAGCGCCTTTTGCACCCGATCGCCGGTCCAGCGATAGGTTGCAGCAATCAGCGCATCGATGCCGTCATAATAATGCCTCAGCAGACCGGGCGAGACCCCTGCCTCCGTGCAGATCACGCGAACAGATGTTCCCTGCACACCATTGCGGGCGAGCGAGGAAGCGCAGGCTGCGATCAGGGCATCACGCCGCGCATCAGCACTTTCGCGCGTAAAGGAAGATCGCGTGGCTTGCATATTGTTATACACTCGTATAACAATTACCGAGTCATGGCAAGCATACACACTCTCGACATAGGTCAGGTCTCTCTGGATGGCTGGAGCCTTCCGGCTTGGACCTATAACGATCCCGAATTCGCACAGCTCGAAATCGACCGCATTTTCCGCCCCGGCTGGCAGGTGGTCTGCCATGTCTCGGACGTTCTCAATGCGGGTGACTGGCACAGCCTCGACTATGTCGGTGAAAGCGTGATCGTGGTGCGTGGGGCGGACCAGCAACTGCGCGCCTTCACCAATGTCTGCCGCCATCGCGGTAGCCGGCTGGTCGATGGTTCAAGTGGCTGCGCCAAAAAGCTTGTTTGCCCTTATCACGCCTGGACCTATGACCTTGACGGCCGACTGACAGGCGTTCCCGATAGCGCCTCCTACCCCACGCTCGAAAAGGGCAAGGCAGGGCTGGTGCCGGTCGATATGGAAATCTGGCGCGGTTTCATCTTCGTCCGCCTCGAAAGCGGTGGCCCCTCGGTCGCCGAGATGATGGCGCCTTATGAAGATCAGGTCGCGCCCTACCGCTTCGAACAATTAAAGGCACTGGGCCGCGTCACCATGCGCCCGCGCGATGTGAACTGGAAGAATGTCGGCGACAATTATTCGGATGGTCTGCACATCCCGGTCGCGCATCCCGGCCTCACCCGCCTGTTCGGCAAAAGCTATGGTGTCGAGGCCGAGCCGCATGTTGATCGCATGTGGGGCGACCTTGTCGACCGGCCATCGAACAACTGGTCCGAACGCGCTTACCAGAACCTTTTGCCTTCGGTTCCGCATCTTCCGGAAGCAAACCAGAAACGCTGGCTCTATTTCAAACTCTGGCCCTCGGTCGCGTTCGACATTTACCCCGATCAGGTCGATTTCATGCAGTGGCTCCCCACTGGGCCGACAACCTGCCTGATCCGCGAAATCAGCTATGTTTTCGATGACGACCGCCGTGAAATGAAGGCCGCCCGCTATCTCAACTGGCGCATCAACCGCCAGGTCAATGCAGAGGACACCGCACTCATCACCCGGGTGCAGGAGGGCATGGCCAGCCGAACCTTCTCCATGGGCCCGCTGTCTGACAAGGAAGTCTGTCTCAAAAGCTTTTGCGCGCGCATACGCGATCTGATCCCCGAAGCGCGCCTTGAACAACGCCCGTCACCGGGCTGGAGCCACATATGACCCAGAAATATGATGCCGTGATTATCGGCGGCGGCCATAACGGCCTTGTCTGCGCCTTCTACCTTGCCCGTGCAGGCATGAAAGTGCGCATCGTCGAGCGCCGCGATGTGGTCGGCGGAGCCGCCGTAACCGAGGAATTCCACCCTGGTTTTCGCAACTCGGTCGCGAGCTACACAGTCAGCCTGCTGCAACCCAAAGTGATTGCCGACATGCGCTTGGCCGACCATGGCTATCGCGTGATCGAGCGCCCGATCAGCAACTTCCTGCCACAGGAAGATGGCGGTTACCTGAAACTCGGCGGCGGGCTGGAACGCACGCAGACCGAGTTTGCCCGTTTTTCCAAACATGATGCGCAGGTCCTGCCCGAATATTACGACATGCTGGAAGGCGTCGCCGATGTGCTGCGCGATCTGGCGCTGAAATCCCCGCCCAATGTTGGAGAAGGCCTGAAGACGCTCTTCGACGGTGCGCGGCAGGGCATGGGCCTCGCCCGCCTGTCGCTGTCGCAGCAGCGCGATGTGCTCGACCTGTTCGTCAAATCCGCCCGCACTTTCCTAGACAGCTGGTTCGAAAGCGAGGCTGTGAAGGCCGCGTTCGGTTTCGACGCTGTCGTCGGCAACTATGCCAGCCCCGATACCCCGGGCAGCGCCTATGTCCTCCTCCACCATGTCTTTGGTGAGGTGAACGGCAAGAAGGGCGCGTGGGGCCACAGCGTCGGCGGCATGGGCAACATCACCCAGATCATGGCCAAGGTGTGCCGCGAGCATGGCGTCGAAATCAGCCTTGAATGCCCCGTCGCGCGCGTGCTGGTCGATGGCGGCAAGGTCGCAGGCGTACGCCTTGAAAGCGGCGAGGAAGTGATTGCCGAGCGCGTGATTTCCAATGTCGGGCCGAAACTGCTGTACGAACGGATGTTCGAGGACAGCGACCTGAGCGGTGAATTCAAACGCCGCATCAAGGGCTTCAAGGCAGGCAGCGGTACCTTCCGCATGAATGTTGCCTTGTCCGAACTGCCCAAATTCACTTGCTTGCCCGAACCCGGCGAGCATCACCAATCAGGTATCATCATTGCCCCGACGCTCGATTATATGGACGAGGCATTCCTCGACGCGAAGCGTTATGGCTGGTCGAAGAAGCCGATTGTCGAGATGCTGATCCCCTCGACGGTGGATGACAGTCTCGCCCCCGAAGGCCAGCATGTGGCCAGCCTTTTCTGCCAGCAATTCGCCCCTGAGCTGCCAGATGGCCGCGATTGGGATGCCGAGGAAGGCAAGGCCGCCGACACAATCATCGACACCGTCGAAGCCCACGCCCCAGGCTTCCGCGCCTCGATCCTCGGCCGCCAGATCCTCAGCCCCAAAGGGTTGGAGCGCAAATTCGGTCTGGTCGGCGGAGACATCATGCACGGCAATATGAGCCTCGACCAACTTTGGTCGGCGCGGCCAGTATTGGGCAATGGTGCCTATCGCGGGCCGATCAAAGGCCTCTACATGTGCGGCGCAGGAACCCATCCGGGTGGCGGCGTTACCGGCGCGCCAGGGCACAATTGCGCTCAGGAAGTGTTGACCGACAGGTCGTTCTTTGGCAGGCTGCGCCGCGCCCACCAGTAGAGCGGAAGGCCGGATAGCATCAGTACGATGCTCCATCCCGCAGCTTCGAATCCAGCACCCCACAGGCTCCATAACCCGAAGAGAAGGCCCAGTATCGCAAACGGGATAGCCGTTCGCTTTTTCAGCGCAACCGCTGCACAAGCCAGATATAGCCAAAGCGTCACCGACGTGGTCAACAAGGCCATGAAGGTAAACAAACCTCCCATTGACTGCGCACTATTGGCAAAGATCAATAGCGATCCCAGAACCGATGCGGTCAACAGCCCATTGATCGGCACACCATTGGACAGCGTTTTGCCAAACCATGCCGGCATCATCCGGCGCTTGGCCATTTCAAGCGGAACTTCGCCCTGCACCAACGTCCAGCCATTGACGGCTCCGATTGCACTAATCGCCGCAAAGGCAGCGACAAATGACGCAGGACCCGGCGACCAGAAGGTTGCCACGAACAACTCGAATGGTGCGCTCGATGCCGCAACCCTGTCTGCTGGCAGCATTAATGTGATGCCCGAGCAAACGATAAGATAGATTATTCCCGATAGCAGCGCGCCTAGAAATGTGGCGCGCGGCACATTGCGTTGCGGATTATCGATTTTGTGGGATGCCGCACAGGCGGCTTCAAAACCGACCATCGCCCAAAGGGTGAGTGCGGCAGCGGCATTTACAGACGACAGTGACAGTCCCTCTGAAGGAAAGGGTGCAATTGCGGTCGCCCCCTTGGTCGAAAATATAATCCCGATAAGGATCGCAACAACGATCAAGGGCGTGAGTTTCAGCAGGGTCGTGATAACCTGGAACGAACCGGCCGATCGCACGCCCAAAAGGTTGATAGCCGTCATCGTCCAGACAACCCCCAAAGCGGTGAGTGCCGGATGCTGCCCCAGTATCGGCAGGAAACTGGACATGTAGGATGTCGCGCCTACGGCAATTGTAACGCAACCCGTCCATACCGAAACCCAGAAGGCAAAGCCGATAAGGAAGCCAGCGAGCGGACCGAAACTGCGTTCGACCAGCTCGGCTGGACCGATCGCATTTTCATGGCCGGCAGTCAGCTTTGCGAGCACATGGGCCAGGCACAGCGCGCCCGCAATTGTCACACCCCATCCGGCAATCGCATTCCAGCCAAAGGGGGCCAGACTTTGCGGCAAAAGGAACACACCTGAGCCGATCATATTGCCCATGACGAGTGCCACGGACATGAAAAAGCCGAGCTTTTGGCCCGGCTTTTTCGTTTGTTCGTTCATTCCGCGAGCGATCAGAAATCGCGGCTGAATTTGAGACCAATCACGCGTGGCTTGATGATCGTGTCATAGAAGGCACCACCCGTCGGCGTTGCGGGGGTTGGACCGGTGCCACAGACCGTTTCGACGCACGATACGCCTGTATTCACTACGCCGAATTCATCAAACAGGTTGGTAGCAAAGGCTTCGATGCTCCACTGGTCGTTCTTCACGCCAAAGCTGAAATCGACCGTAGTGTAAGCCCCGAGACGCCCCTTGATGGCTTTTTGCGCGGTCCGAAGGTCGCTTTCACGGCTGCCGGTATGGTTTGCCGCAAACTGGATATGCGCATTCCAGTCGGAAATCGGGAACTCATATCGAGCGACCATATTCCCCTTGAACTTGGGAGTAACCGGCAGGCGCGAACCGGCTGGTGCCAGAAGCGAGTTGCCAGGCGTGGTGCAGTCGAACGTCGCATTGGCAATGCGGCAGAAATCACGACGGATTTCTGCGTCGTTGTAGCTGAACCCGGCGTTCAGGCTGAATCCGCCCTGGCGATAGCCTACATCCATTTCAACGCCGCGAATGCGTGCGATTCCTGCGTTCCGGATTTCGGTCAGGCCGTTTGCACCAAGGAAGGAAAGCTGAATATTGTTCCAGTCTTCCTGATAGAGCGCACCATTCCAACGGAATGCACCGAATGTGGTTTTCCAGCCAAGTTCGTAATTGTCGAGTTCATCGGGTCCATATGGCGGAAGGGTACCGCGACGGTTGATACCACCCGGACGGAAACCACGCGACCAAGTTGCATAAACCAGCGCATCATCGTTGATCTTGTAGGTTGCGTTGAGCTTGTGGATGAAATCGCTATCCGACGTATTCTTGTTCACGTTGGTGCAGGGAGCGCCGTTCAATATGGGCGTAGCGAATGTGCCACCCGGATTGTCACGGAATTCCTGTCCTGTCGTTGTAATGCAGCGTGCGACACCGGTATTCCCCGAATAGCCGCGGGCAAAGCCAAAGAAGCCAAACAGCGAATTGTCATATTTATAGACGCGCGCACCTCCGGTCAGCGTCAGCTTGTCGGTAACGTCAAAGCTGACTTCACCGAACGCGGCATAGTCGCGGTCGGTGCGCTGCTGCTTGGTCAGCCAGATATTGCTATCAGTACCAGGGACAGTGATTACATCAGCAATATTGTCGATGATGTAATTCTGCTCGATGTTATGGCTCTGCCGTTGCCAGAAAAGGCCACCAATGAACCGCAGCGACGCATCTTGAGGTGAAGAGATGCGGAATTCAGCGAAACTCTTGCGATACCGGTCGACACCCTGGATATACTGGTTGGCGCTTACCGGATTATTCGCATTGTCGTACCAATAGGCTCCATAGCCAGACAGGGCGTCATAGAAATAGCCATAATCCGAATAGTCGCTTTCGGTCTCGGTCTTGCGCCGCAGATGGCCACCGGTGAGTGTCATGTCCCAATTGCCAAGCTTACCTTCAATGGTAAGCGCGGCATTGATCCATTTATCCTTGCTGCTTTCCGGGTTGTACTGGACGATCGTATGTTCGCCGGTCGACTGGCCCGAGCGCTCCCGCGAATAGCTTCCCTCGGTGTTCTGCACCTGCCCCATCACAGTCGGTTTGATTGTCCAATTGTCATCCAGTTCGATGCCGAGTGCGAGACGCGCACCATAGGTTTCGGCATCGTTATAGTTTTTTTCCACCAGTGGAGCATTTGTCTGGGCAAGACCCGAAGTCGGATAAACCCGAACGCCTGAAATATTATCGATGTAGCCGCCATCATCACGATACCAGCCAACGAGGCGAAGTGCAGCTCGTTCACTTATCGGGGCGTTTATGAAGCCCTCAAAAACGGAACCGAAGTCACCATGCGCGACATTGTTGATCTCGACACCGGCATTTCCGTAGAAGCCCGAAGTGTCGGGCGCGTTGGTCACCAGCTTGAGGGTACCGGCCATTGAGCTTGCACCGTAGAGCGTACCCTGCGGTCCAGCCAGTGCTTCGACACGAGCCAGGTCATAGGCGTGGATATCAAGCGCGCCTTGAATGGTCGTAATAGGCATTTCGTCCAGATAGGTGCCGACCGTAGGCAATGAAGCAGAGTGGTTGGCGTTTTCACCCGAAGCCACGCCGCGGAAATAGACCTGCGCGAAACCCGGGCCGCCTTGCTGTATCGTCACCGAGGGAAGGAATTTGACGACGTCTGCGAACTCGTTGACCTGCAACTGGTCAAGCTTTTCGGTACCGATTGCGGTGATCGCAACAGGAACATCTTGCAAATTCTGCTCTCGCTTTTGCGCCGTAACGACGATTTCGTCGCTGTCTGCTTCGTCAGCAGCATCTTGCGCCATAGCCGGCGCGGCAAAACCGATCGCGCTGGTGGCCATCAGTGCTGCAATAGCTGTCCGGACGTGGATTTTACCTGTATGTTTGCGCATTGCGCACCCTCCATTCTGTTGTGTCCGATAGTTCCCCATATTTCGGGAATCGTGGCAAGATTTTTTCGGCAAACGCACCTCAATCAGCATTATTTTGCGCCGACTTGTGACATTCCGGCAACGCTATGACAATTGAGGGCTAAGGAAGCGTTACGTTTTGCAACGAAAAAGAAAAGGGCCGCCCCTTGCGGAACGGCCCAGTGTGGCATCTAGCCAGTTAGGGAGGAAAGCGTGCCCAAATGAAAGGCACCCATTCCTATTACCGAAAGATGGTTAAAAATATCCTAACGCTCACAGGCGGCAGAGCGGCGCCCTTCAACCGAGAAAGAAAAGGGGGCTCCATTATGAATTCCCTGCGACTGAATCTGAATCAATCGCGGCGATTCCTTGCGAATCGTGGTCAGGCCCTGTCCCGAACCCTTGCAACTATAGCTGATCGTGACCGACGTCGGGCTGGAACGGACCACGAAATGCGAGCATTGGGGATTGTTCAAATGCTGGATCTGAACAAGCATTCGGGGATCGCTCACGCACAACTGGCTGTTGCCAACGGTTGATGTGCCCCCGCCGACTGCGCGCAGTTGCCATAGACCACGTTCCAGCGATTCGAGCAGTTCGGGCATATCAGCCTGTACAGCATAACTTGCCACCGCTGTACCGACCGCAACAAATGCGACCAATCCCCGCTTCAATTTCCTGAATTTCATGTCTGTGCGTTCCGTCGTTTCACTTGCCCCAGCGACCCGACCCGTTGGTTTAGTTCGGCTATAATTGCCGTTTTGTAATTGCCGCTACGATAAAGCGTTTCATATGAACGATGAATGACACAAAGAGGGTTAATCGCATCTGAACGATGCGCCCCATTCAATTGTTCAGGCTGGCCAAGCTTATCGGAAACTTGCGCGAACAAAACTCGCAATTGACCACGATGTTGCCGACATCGTCAGCCATCTCGGCGCGTTCAGCCGCCGGGAAGCGGGCAATCACATCGCGGATGTGATCCGGATCGCAGCGGCATCCTTTCGACATCGGATTTCCCTCCGCAATACGCACTTCCTGCTCTTCATGAAACAAGCGCCAGGCGATTTCTTCAAGCGATAAGGATGGGTCCGACAGTTCGGTGGCTTTCACTGTTTCAGATAGAATGCGTACATGTTCCCAATCCGGATGATCTGCACGCGCGGCAATTCGTTCACGCCCTTCTTCACCATCTGGCAAATGTTGCACCAGCATGCCTCCGGCTACGCAGCGACCGTCAACATAATCGATGGCAATACGGATGAAGGTCGGAATTTGTTCAGACTGCACAAAATACTGCATCGCTGCATCGGACAGGTTCGCGCCTTCCAAAGGAACAATACCTTGATATCGACCGCCTCCTTGCGCTTCCGGAAGCGGACGGTCGAAGGTTACGGCCAGATAGCCTTTCCCGAATAGTGCGAAGAGATTAGGATCCGCTGGCACCTCCGCTAGCCGCGCCATATCGAATTGCGCATATCCCCGAACGGCTCCATCGATATAATCGCATACGAGCAGCGAAATTGGTCCGTTTTCCGTCTGCGCCTGGATTGTCAGCTGACCTTCTCGTTCTTTCAAGGTTGTACCTAATAACGATGTCAAAACCAGAGCTTCGGCGAGTATCTTCTCGACAATGGGCGGATAGGCATGTGCGGATAGTACATCATTGAGCACGGCATCGAGGCGCACCATTCGACCGCGCGCATTCAGCGCGGGTATCGAAAAGCGCAACGGCTGATCGCAGCGGGTTTCCGACTGCTCGGGCATCAGATTTTGCCAAAGCACCAGAGCAGGATAGATTTCTGCGCGTGCAGTCGATTCTCCGCTTCATCCCAGATCACCGATTGCAGGCCATCGAGGACGCCGTCGGTCGCCTCTTCGCCGCGGTGTGCGGGCAAGCAGTGCAGGAATTTGGCATCGGCCTTTGCCCCTGCCATCAACCGCTCATTGACCTGATAGGGCATCATCGCTGCAATCTTGTTGTGCGCATGTTCCTGCCCCATCGACACCCATGTGTCAGTGATAACAACATCGGCCCCAGCCACCGCCTCGGCTGCATCGCGGGTGACTATAATATTCGAGCCATTGGCCCGTGCAGCCTCGATGAATGCGGGGTCGCTATCATAGCCTTGCGGCACGCCGATACGCACATTGAACTTCAGCAGACCCGCAGCTTCGACAATCGAGTTGAGCACATTGTTGCCGTCACCGAGCCAAGCAACTTCCAGCCCCGGCAGCGCCTTGCCATGCTCTACCAGAGTCAGCAAATCGGCGACGATCTGGCAGGGATGCGACAGGTCGGTCAGGCCGTTGATCACCGGGACGCTCGAATAGGCCGCCAGTTCTTCGATCTTCGCATGATCGTCGGTGCGGATCATGATCGCGTCGACGTAGCGCGAAAGCACGCGAGCGGTATCGGCGATCGTCTCGCCGCGCCCCAGCTGCATCTGGCCCGAGGCCATGAACATGCTATCGCCGCCCAATTGTTTGATCGCCATTTCAAACGAGGCACGGGTTCGCGTCGAGTTTTTCTCGAAAATCATGCCCAGCGTATGGCCGGCCAGCGGCGCATCGGCATCCGCCTTGCCCTTGGGCCAGCCCGCACGCGCCGCCTTGCGGTCGATCGCATCGTTGATCATCGCCGCGATGGCATCCGCACCTGCGTCTGCGAGATTGAGGAAGTGCCGGGTCACGCCGCTTGCGGCATCTGATAGTCGCCCGCGCCAGCCGACAGTCGTTCGATGCACTCAGCGATATGGTCTTCATTGATCACCAGCGGCGGTAGTACGCGGAAGACATTCTCGCCTGCAGCTACGGTTAGCAATCCGTGATTGTCGCGCAGATGCGCCACAAAATCGCGGCTGACGGCGGGTTCCTTCATCTTGATGCCCAGCATCAGGCCCTTGCCACGGATTTCCTCAAACAGGTCATCATGGTTCGGGATCAACTGCTCGAACGCGGCGCGCAGGCGGTCACCCATCGCGGTCACATGCTCAAGGAAGCCGGGTTCGGTCATCACATCGAGTATCGCCTGCCCAGCTGCCATGGCGAGCGGGTTGCCACCATAGGTCGAGCCATGCGTGCCCGCGACCATGCCCTTCGCTGCCTCTTCAGTGGCAAGGCAGGCGCCGAGCGGGAAACCACCACCAATACCCTTTGCAGAGGTCAGGATGTCGGGCGTGATGCCATAATGCTCATAAGCCCACATCTTGCCGGTGCGACCATAACCGCACTGGATTTCATCAAGGATGAGGAGCAGGCCATGCTCGTCGCACGCCTTGCGCAGGCCCTGAATGAACTCGGGCGTGCCCGCAGTCATGCCGCCTTCGCCCTGCACCGTTTCAACAAGGAAACCGGCGGTTTCGTCGTCGATCAGCGCCAGTGCGCCTGCAAGGTCGTTGAACTTCGCATAGGCAAAGCCGGGCAACAGTGGCTCGAAGCCGTCACGCATCTTCGCCTGATCGGTCGCTGAAATCGCACCCAGCGAGCGGCCATGGAAAGCGTTTTTGAAGGTGATCAGTTTGTGCCGTTGCGGATTGCCATTGGCGAAATGATAGCGGCGCGCCGTCTTGATCGCGCATTCGATCGCCTCGACACCCGAATTGGTGAAGAACACCGTGTCGGCAAAACTGTTGTCGACGATGCGCTGCGCCAGAGCTTCGCCCTGCGGGCTGCCATAGAGGTTCGATACATGCATCAGCGTCGCAGTCTGCTCGCATATCGCCTTGGTCAGATGCGGATGACCGTGGCCCAACGCGTTGACCGCGATACCAGCCGCAAAGTCGAGCGCGCGGCGGCCGTCCTCGCCAATCAGATAGCATCCCTCGCCTCGCACCGGCCGGAACCCGCAACGGGGATAGACGGGCATCAGGGGGGTGATCGACATGGCTGGGTCCTTTCCATTTGGCCAAATGGCAAAAAGCGGCCCCGGGGGACCGCCATTGCTAAAATCCGGCTATAAGCCTGCCCAAATGGTGAATCAACCCCCGCCGCCTAAGTCGTTCAGCCAAGCAGCGTGTTGATATTGATCTGGTTAGTCAGCGTGCGGTGCACGGGGCATTTTTCCGCGATCTCGATCAGCTTGGCGCGCTGGAATTCATCGAGCGGCCCTTCCAGACGGACAAGACGGTCGATCATATCGACCGGCTTGCCTTCGTTCTCTCCCGCGCGTTCCTCCTTCGAATGCTCCAGCGTCACATGCACCTTCTCGAGCGGCCAGCCTTTGCGCGATGCATACATTTCCAACGTGATCGAGGTGCATGCACCCAACGCAGAAAGCAGCAATTCATAAGGCGTCGGGCCGTTGTCGATACCGCCATCCTCAACCGGCTCTCCCGCCGCCCATTCATGCACACGCGCCCTGACCAACTGGGCGTAGACCCCATCAGAGCTTTCGACTGTAGCGCAAGGATTATCCTTCATTCTGTTCGTCCTTCTGGCGTTTGGCGGCGTTGATCCGGCGCTGGAGATAGCCGTAGAGCAACAGGTGCGCGCCGACCAACAGAAGCAAAAGGATGATGACGGTCTTGACCGCCGTCAATCGCACCCACCGCCTTCGGAAGATCCGCAATCGGAAGAACCGGCATCGCTGCTGGATGCGGTACTTGATGTCGACGCGCCGTTTTCACTGCCGCTTTGCTTTTTCAGCCGGGCGGCCCGCAATGCAAGAAAGACACTGAACAGGCTGATCGCAACCGCCATCAATGCAATGACAAGTGCAGTACTCAAATCGCTTCTCCCATATTCAAGCTGGCGGATTAAACGGTTGGCAAATCTGCTGGAAAACCTCCATTGCTTCGCACCGACCCGCCAGATCGGCCAGCGCCGGAACTGCCTTCCGGTCGATCACACCCGAATGCGCCTCGCTTACAAAACGGAGCATGCAGGCGGTAGCGATGTCAGCATGGCCGAGCTTCGTACCACCCCAATAAGGCGTGGATTGTGCAGCGCACTCGCTCTCCAATACTGCAAGCGCACCGCCAATCTGTGCCTGGCAACGATCAATCCAGACGTTGGACGCCACATCGTGCAGTTTCATCTCATAGAAAAGGCTGACCGCCTTGTCTGCTATTCCGCAGGCAAGCGCGCAGATGCGCAAGGCATCGCGACGCGCCGCACCGGAAGGAGCAATCAACGCCCGATCAGCACCGGCGAGTTCATCCAGATAGTCAAGGATGAGGTGGCTTTCCATCAGGGCCACGCCATCGCCACAGATCAACGTCGGCACACGGCGCAGCGGATTGACCTCTCCCAATCGATCGGCATCGCCAAATACGGACCAAATCCTATGCTCATACTCGATGCCATAAAGGGTCATCGCAATCGCGACACGACGGACGAAGGGCGAGTCATATTGGCCGATCAGAATCATGCAGACTGGCTACTCCAAATTCGCGTGGGCTGCATCCCAGTTTCGGCCATCAAAGGTGCGGATGGAAGGCTGGAGGTCATGGTCTGCATCAAGGCAATGCCAGTTTACGCTCCACGCATCGGGATGCGAACGGGGCTGGTAGAAGGATTTCACGCCGCACGTCTTGCAAAACAAGTGTTCCGCTGCTCGCGTGCCGAAACGATAGGATGACAGCGCCTCCCAAGGGGTAAGCAACTCGAAATCGGGATGCGGCACGATGAGATGCAGGAAGCCGTTTCGGCTGCAAATCGAACAATTGCAGTCGAGCAATTCGACTTCCGAAACTGGCAAGGCGAAGCGAAACCGCACTGCGCCGCAATGGCAGCCGCCATTTACCTCAACCATCATTCGGTCGCTTCCGCCGGTGCAATCGCCTTGTTCAACGCCGCACTAGGGAGGCTGAGGGAACGCAGCATCGCCCAGATTTCCTCGCGCGCATTGGGCTGAAGCCGGCCAAGGCCGGGTATCGCCTCGAGGTCAAAGAGTGTCAGCCCCATCGGAAACAACTCGCGATAGGTCACGCGTTCACGCAAGCCGGGAACCAACCGAAAACCTGCCACGGGGGCAATCTTCTGCAGCGCGTCGAGCACCTTGCGTTCGTTCTTGGTAGCGAAATTGCGCGACCGGTTCTGCATCACAACCCAGTCGAGCGGCTTGGGGCGCAGTGACAGGCCGGGATCTTTCAGATGCTCAACCAGTCGCGCGAAATTGCCCAACGTCTTGAATTCGCCGCTGCGTGGATCGATCCGGCCTAGCATGTCGAGATCAATGAAACTGTCATTGACTGGGGTCACGATCGTGTCCGCCATGAAAATCGCGCGCCGTGCCAGTGGTGAATCATGCCCACCGACATCGATAACGATGAAGCTATGATGGATGCGCGCCATCCGTAGTTTTTCTTCAAGCTCGTTCTCATTCTGCTGCGCGAGCATGATCTGTTCCGGCCCAGGCAGGCTGACACCATATTCGCGTTCGCTTTCCTGCCGTGCCCATAGCGCGCGATGCAACGTCAGCTGGCGCAGGTCGACATCGAGCGCGGCCACGCGTTCGCCCGCATTGCACAGCGCGATACAGGTGTGGAAAGCGCTCGTCGATTTTCCAACGCCGCCTTTTTCATTGGCGAAGACTATGATGTGCCCTTTGGGTGGATTGATCGGATATTTGACCCAGGCAGGTGTAAACCCCGCCTCCGCCGAATCCCCACCGATTTCATCAAAACTGCCAAATGGCGCATCGTGTTGCGGTTGCAGGCCAACCGGCTTGGGCGGCCATTCAGGTGATGGTGCCAATTCCGGACGCGGCGGAGCCAACCGCTTTGGCTTTCGCCTGAACAGGCTCGCGAAGAATCCCAATGGCCAATACCTCCGAAGCCGGGGTGATGGCGGATAGAAGACCTTGTTTCAAGTCCGCCGCACTATACCCCCGCCGCCATTTTCAGTTTGAACCCCATATAGAGATTGGCCGCAATCGCCGTACACAGATCGCGATAGGCACCAACACCGCCGGCATAGGGCATGAAAACGCGCGGCTTGCCGGGGATGTTGGCGCCGAGATACCAGCTGTTGGCGTAGTTATAGACGGTGTAGTTCGACACCTCATTGACATGCTCCACCCAAAATTGCTGCGCATGCGCGGTCGGTTCGATCTCGACCATCATATTGTCGCGCATGAAGACAAACAGGTCGGCCAGCCATTCGACATGTTGCTCGATAGAGACAACCATGTTCGACAGCACCGACGGGCTGCCCGGGCCGGTAATCGTGAACAGGTTGGGGAAGCCTGACACCATGATGCCCAGATAGGTTTTGGGCCCTTCGGCCCAACTATCGACCAAAGTGCGGCCGTCGCGTCCTCGGATATCCATACGGGTCAAGGCTCCGGTCATCGCGTCGAAACCGATCGCGAAGATGATCGCGTCGACCTCATATTCCTTCTCGCTGGTCGCAACGCCTTTTTCGGTGATCGTGTCGAGCGGGGTTTCATTAAGGTCGATCAATTCGACATTGGGCCGGTTGAAATTCTCGTAATACCCGGTGTCGACACACAGCCTTTTGGCGCCGAATGGATAGTCTTTGGGCGTCAGCTTTTCCGCGACCTTCGGATCACGGACAATCTCGCGGATTTTCTCGGCAGCGAACTGGGCGACCAGCGCATTGGAGGACGGATCGGCCGACTGGTCGGCAAAAGCCCCCAATATGGCAAAGCCGCCTTCGGCCCAGCGTTCCTCATAGACCTTGCGCCGTTCATTATCGCCGGTTTCCGCAGCCTTTTGTTCATTGGGTACCGAAGACAGGAACCCGCCCAGCGTCTGCCGCTGCGCCATCCGGTTTTCCGCGCGATTGGCGAGCCAGTTTTTGCGGACCTCGGGACTGGCGGGCGCATTGTGCGCGGGCACGCTGAAATTGGGGGTTCGCTGGAAGACATAAAGCTGCCCCACCTGCCCCGCAATTTCAGTGATCGACTGGATCGAGGAGGAACCCGTACCGATAATCGCCACCCGCTTGCCCGAAAGATCAACGCCCTCGTGCGGCCAGCGGCCGGTGTGATAAGTCGGCCCGGCGAACCGCTCCTGCCCTTTGAAATTGGGTTCATTCGGTACCGAAAGGCAGCCGGTTGCCGAAACGCAGAAGCGCGCATGAACGCTGTCGCCATTCTCGGTATCGACGCGCCACAGGTGGTTGGCGGCATCATAATGCGCAGATTTAACCCGTGTGTTGAACTGGATATCGCGGCGCAGGTCGAAACGGTCGGCGACATGGTTCAGGTAACGCAGGATTTCGGGCTGGCTGGCGTAACGCTCGGTCCAGACCCATTCCTGCTCCAGCTCTTCGGAAAAGGAGAAACTATATTCCTGGCTCTCGATATCGACGCGCGCGCCGGGATAGCGGTTCCAATACCAGGTGCCGCCAACATCATGCCCGGCCTCGAAAACCTTCGCACTGAACCCGACTTCGCGCAGCTTGTGCAGCATATACATGCCCGCCATACCTGCGCCTATGATGATGACGTCATAGTCGTGTTTCATGATCTGCCTCTCCCCAAGATCCTGCCGCAACCTGGACTGCGTGACAGAATCATCCGACAGGATACACAAATCGGGCAGATGCCAAAGGGCTAGTTGACGATTTGGCGCGCCGATGAGGCGGGTTCAGGCAAGCAAGGGCTCATCTGGGTCCCGGCCGAGGAACGGATTCTAGGTCGCATGCCGCATCGCAAAGGCCGGAACGCTTTCGGCCGCGCCGCCGCGCATCTGCGCCTCGAGCAGGGCGATGGCGCGATCAACATCGGGCCCGGCCTGCCCGGTGGCCTGTGCGAGCTTCAGCCCGTTATACACCATCGCGGGCGCCTCGGTTTGATATTCATAGATCGATGTATCGTTGATCGGTCGGTCAAAGGCGTACCAGCGGGTCGAGGCGATATTCGCCGGCAGGCCGACGCTGCGCGCAACGGCATTCCAATCGGCTGCCCAGCGCCCGTCGAGCCGGGCGGGCAGTGGCTGGAACGCAAACGGTCCGGTCGCCAGCAAGCGCCGTGCAAGGAAACGCTCGCCATATTGAATCTGCAATTGCAGCCAGCGCGGATCCGGATGCAAGCGTCGCCCCCAGTCGAGCGTGAAGGCGGTGTAGTTGGTTATTCCGCCTGAATAAACGCCAGGCCGGTTGCGCGTTTGCCGCGCGGCCCAAAAGGTCGGGTTGGGCGGATTGTCGAGTGCACCCGATTCCCAGAACATGCCCAATTGCCCCATGCCCGGTTTCGCCATGCCCTTTACCGCACGGTCGAGATTGGCGGAAAGGATCGCATTGAAACGCTCGACTGCGGGCAACCAGTCCAGCTTCGGCATCGCTTTCAGCAAGGCATAGGCCAGCAAGACATCGCGCATCGACCAGGCCCAGTCGCGCCCCTGCCCTTCATCGACCAATCGCCCGCTGATCCCGCGCGATTCCGGCGCAACACTGTTGAGCGCGGCGCAGGCGGAAAAGACCTGCTGCTCGATGAAAAAGGGGTGCAGGCCGGTGAGCAAGGCGGGCAGGAAGGACGGGCACGGCCGGTGCGCATTATCAATCTGCCAGTCATGCTGCATCCCGGGGCTGACGCTGATGATCCTCTCTTCCGGATAATTCTGGTAATATTGCTGCAGCTTGAGTTGCGAGCGCGGATCATCGAGCAGCAGGGGCAAGCCGTCAGCCCCACGTACGTGCCAGGGGATCGAGGCCGAACTCAGCCCGTAATTCAGGCTGATCGCGCGCATGTCGCGGCTGCGTTCCATCACATAACGCGCCTGCCGGTTGACGATGGGCCCGATCTCGTCGCGCAGCCCGGTGGTGGCCATGGCGGGCGTAATGCCGCCGGGGCTGAGCGGCGTGTAAGCCGGTATATCGGGCATCCAGCCCCAATTGGCGGGGGCCTGCAATTTGGGGCCGATACCCCAGGGCAGCAGCCAGCCCTTTGCCTGCCACGCGTCGAGCAGGCGATCGGACATCGGCCAGCTCCGCGATGTCGCCACCCAGCGCTGGAAATCGCCATGGCCATAGACCGGGAAGCTCCTCCCAAAGGCGTTGGCCTGATAGCTGATCGCGGGTGCCTCAGCCGCCAGATTGGTCCAGCGCTGCCGCTCGACGACGACGACCGCAAATGGCTTGCCATCGATCGGCGACTTTTCCTGCAGATACCAGATGACCGCCATATTGCCCTTGCGCAAGGATATGCGCTGCGTATCGGCCCCGGCATCGTGCCAGACCGCCGCGGGATCATCAGCGGCGAAGAGCAGGTCTCCAATGCGGACATCGAGCGCACGCCGCCCGTTGGCACGCGTGGCACCCTGCGGCATCGCTTGAGTTTGCGCCGGACTGGCGGGCCGGGTTCCCGAAGACAGTAAAGCTGCGGCACTCCCTGCTATGATCAATCGACGCGTGAGCATGGTATCGCTCCTGTTCGAGCAGTAATTGCCCGCTTTTCCGTGAGGTAAAGCGAGTTGGGCGCAGCGTATAGTGCGTTAAGGACGATTGGGCATGGTCTATGACTGATCGAAGCAGGCGGGATGCGGGCCAGTGGTTTGGACATGCGGTTCAAAATTGACAAAGCCTGCCCTGAGCCTGTCGAAGGGCTGACACCAAGAACGGGCCAACGGCACGCAGCGCGGGAGAGATCAAGTCCTACGCCATTTTTGGGACATAAGCGGTGCCGGACACCACGGAAAAGCGTGATCGTTACGATCAAGGTGACAAATGCTTGACGAACTTTACGCCAAAATTGATGTTTTCGATAAGCCGCACGACAGCAAATTTCCAACATGGAGCCGGGCTGCGATGGGTTGCTGGTTCTGCAAATAAGGGATCGACACTGTCAAAGAGCGAGTCCTGCGCCAAAGCAAAAGACCCGCCGAGAAAGCAAAAGAAATCCTACATTTCAAGGGGTTTATCTGAGGTTTTTGGATTCAAAGTGGACAGTCGCAGTTCATACACGTCCGCAACTATCGTCCAATTTGTCGGAATTTCTGCCCACTTGCAGGCATTTCAAAACAGCCATTTGCGTTCAATCGAACTTGATCCCGAATCGCTGGCCAAAGTGTAATGACGCGAGCCGCTTGTTTGTGAAGTGCGGCCTTCTGCAACGACGGAGGAAAGAAAAATCCAATTAGACCAGCGCTAATAAATAGCTGGCGCGAAGGTCGCTGTTTGGCGATGCGCATATCCGCTGATAGAACAGCCCAACTACCTTCGCTTCCAAGCGCTGATATCCATTCTTCGTCCTTTAAATCTGATCTACGGAACTTATCCCTAATCGCTACTATCTCATCTCCGTCGGCCTCGAAAATTGCGTGGAGTGCTCGCGCGAGACGAGGTGGAAGGTCGTTGTCGACCAACACTTTCACGCAGCTAAGCGCTCGCCTATACGGGACTCAAACGACATAGCGTCTTTGACCACAGTGGTCGAAATCTCAAATATGCGAGCAACTTTCTCTATTGACCGCTCTGCTTCAAAAGTTTGCGCGATACTTCGTGTGGGTATCCCAAATTCGGTAACGATCGGTTGTCCAAAAGAGCGCTCTGGATCAGCTACTACAGATTTCTTATTCGGCAATAAGAACCATCTGGTTGCCTTCTCGTCGTCAAAATCCAAGTCCAAAAATGACCGCTCTACTATCTTCGCAAAAGCGTGCTGACGCGTCCTGAGATCAAGAACATCTCTTTGCCCCCCCGCGCCAATCCGCTCAAGAAACAGCCCTTTTCCATCGGTTCGGAAACCCGCACTCGAAAATGGATGGGCGTCTTGAGCGACTTGCGCAGCGGCACGAAGGCAGGTGCGGATTGTCGGCAATCCAATTCCAAGGTTTCGGAGCATCCCTACCATCCGAGCCTCGATTAAATCACGAAAACCTAAAACAGGTTCGTCCTGAGCTATACCATATTCAGGTTCCCATAGCGGCTCTTGAGTGGTTCTTGGTCCATGGTGTTGGTAACTGTATCCGAACAGCCAGCGACGAAGGTTGTGAGCCGGCACTCCCGTTAATCGGGCTGCCTCGGCGGGAGTATATGTCCCCATTCCAAATTCGGCCATGCTCATAACATCCTTGTTAGCACAACTTGGATAAATACAACTTGAATTTCAAAACCCACTTCAGACTATTTCGGCCAATTTTTTCTCGTGGTTGTTGATAAACGGGCAATTCCGCTCATTCCACCGTAACCGACTTCGCCAAATTCCGCGGCTGGTCGACATCAGTCCCCTTCGCGCAGGCGACATGGTAAGCGAGCAGCTGCACCGGCACCGCATAGACAAGCGGCGCGATCAGCGGATGGACGTGGGGCATTTCGATGGTGGCGAGGCAGCCTTCGCCGGCCTCAGCCAACCCCTCGGCATCCGAGATCAACACGATTTTGCCGCCACGGGCGCGGACTTCCTGCATGTTGCTGACGGTCTTTTCAAACAATGGCCCGCTGGGCGCGAGGACGATCACCGGCACTGCCTCGTCAATCAGCGCGATGGGGCCATGCTTCATTTCTCCGCTCGCATAGCCCTCGGCATGGATATAGCTGATTTCCTTCAGCTTTAGAGCACCTTCGAGCGCGAGCGGGTAATCCGGCCCGCGGCCGAGATAGAGCACGTCGCGCGCTGGCGCGATCAGGTGCGCCATCGCGGCGATATCCTCATCATGCGCCAGCGCGGCGTTCAATGCAGCGGGGGCCTCGATCAGGTGGCGGACGATGTCGCGTTCCTCCTCCGCCGATAGCTTGCCCTTTACGAGCGCTAGGTGCGCGGCGAGCGCGGCAAGCACTGCCAACTGGCAGGTGAAAGCCTTGGTCGATGCAACGCCGATTTCCGGGCCGGCATGGGTGGGGAGGAGCAGGTCCGCCTCACGCGCCATGCTCGATGTGGGCACATTGACGACGACGGCGATGGTCTGGCCATTTTCCTTGCAATGCTTGAGCGCGGCGAGTGTGTCTGCCGTTTCGCCCGATTGCGAAATGAACAGCGCAAGGCCACCCTCCTCAAGCACCGGATCGCGGTAGCGGAACTCGCTTGCGACATCGATATCCACCGGCACGCGGGCGAAGGTTTCGAACCAATATTTGGCGACCATCCCGGCGTAATAACTGGTGCCGCAGGCGACGATGGTGATGCGCTTCACACCTGCCAGATCAAAATCCATCTGCGGCAGCGCGACCGTCTGTTCGAGCGGGCGGATATAGGAAGAGAGCGTCTGCGCGACCACGGTGGGCTGCTCGAAAATCTCTTTCTGCATATAATGGCGGTAATTGCCCTTTTCGATCGCCGCCGCCGATACGCCGCTGGTGGTAATTTCGCGAGTGACGGGTTCATTATTCTTGTCGAAAATCTGCGCGCCTTCGCGGGTGATGATGACCCAGTCGCCTTCCTCAAGATAGGCAATCTTTTGCGTCAGCGGCGCGAGTGCGAGCGCATCCGACCCCAGATAGGTTTCTCCATCGCCATAGCCGACGACTAGGGGCGAACCCAGACGCGCGCCGATCAGGAAATCGGGGAACTGGCGGAAAGCGATGGCGAGCGCAAAGGCCCCGCGCAAGGTCGGAAGCACGGCCTTCACCGCCTCGGTCGGCGAAGCGCCTGCCTCCACCTGTTCGGACACGAGATGCGCGACGACTTCGGTATCGGTCTCGCTTTCGAACGTGCGGCCACGCGCCGTCAGCGCATCGCGCAGCGGCTTGAAATTTTCTATGATGCCATTGTGGACAAGCGCGACTTCGCCCGTTGCATGCGGGTGCGCGTTACTGGTGGTCGGTGCGCCGTGCGTGGCCCAGCGGGTGTGCGCGATGCCGATATTGCCGGGCGCAGGATAGCCGGCGAGTTCCTTGACAAGATTATTGAGCTTCCCCTCCGCCCGGCGGCGGATCAGTTGGCCATCCAGCACGGTGCACACGCCCGCGCTATCATAACCGCGATATTCCATCCGCCGAAGGCCATCGACCAGACGATCTGCCACTTCTTCCTTGCCGACGATGCCAATAATGCCACACATGGTTTTCTATACTTTCTCTTTAGCTTAGCTCTTTAGCGAAGCAGATTGCCTCGGCTCTTCCAGCATATTTTCCGAAATTGGCTATCTCTCGATAGCCGTGTTTCCGATAGAAATTCACAGCACGCGCATTCACACGCCGCGTTTCAAGCCAGCAATGTTTGTAACCCTTGGCCTTTGCGCTGGCTTCTAAATAGGCCAGCAGCGCCGCACCTACGTTTCTGCCCTCGGGTCTCGCGTACATGCGTTTGATTTCGGCAATACCTTCATCCAAAAAACGATAGGCACCGCAACCGACAGCGCGGTGCGCCTCGTCACGTGCCAAAACAAAGCAAGCATCATCGCCCCGCACATCATCCGGATCAAATGAGCTGCGTCCGCTGTCACCTGTGATCGCCGAGAGCGCATCCGACAGCGCATCAATCAAGCGCACAGCGTCCGGCTCCGCTGGATCTGCTTCATTGATAGACAGGGTCGAGTCAATTGAATGGTTCATAATGTATAGGGGATACGGATGCCCGGCATCTCTGCCGGAAAATCCTTTGTATTTCGTGTCACCAATACGCGGCCCCGTATTTGGGCCGTGGCGAGAATGATGGCATCAGGTGATTTCAATCTCGGTCGTTCCCGCCGAAGTGCTGCTGCACGGTGCGAGATTTCATCGTCGATTTCGTCGAGACCGAAGCGCCCAAGAAACTGGAGCGCATCGCGTACAATCATATCGCTGCCTTTGGACAGAACTTCGATCCATGCCATGCGGCTGATCCACATTCGCGCGCCGCTCGCTGCAATGCGCTTCATTTCGCGATGCGCCGGATCATGTTCCAGTAGCGCGTCGATCAATATGTTGGCATCCAGACTATAGCCGCTCATGCAGCATTCTTTTTATGCTTCGCCGCCGCTTTCTTGGTCAGCGCGAGATAGTGCGCCCGTTCCCTGTCGTCATACTCATCGAACATATCAGGCGATTCTGCGCGCACTTCCTCATAATCATCGTCCCACGGACGGGTCCATTCGGCGCGCCGTTTCCGGTCATATTCATGCGGATCGATTTCAATTCCGTGCCGTGCCCACAGGCCAAAACCAGCCTCGAGCCAGTCCTTCGGCGTTTCCGCTCGATAGGCCTCGACCGCCTCACGCAAAACCGCCGCGCGCGACTTCCCCTGCTCGGCGGCGAGCTGGTCGAGCCATTTGATGTCTTCATCTGGCAAGTCGGCGAGGATGCGAGTCATGATATATTGATATCATATCATGATATCATGTCAAGACTACTAACAGAACTGAATTGCAGCGCCGAGCTTAAGTGACGCGCGAGCAGCGTTTGCCAAATTTGCAACTGTGTGGGCTTCAACCGCCAGAATCTGCCACGGCTCGCCTGTTGCAGGTGGTGACTCGATCAAATCAAGAAACTCATCCGACTCCGGATCAAAATCGGAAGGCAAATGCAAACTCTTTGCCAACGTCTCACATTCCGCCAACAGTTTAGAGGATGAGCCGATCATCATCCCCAAACCTGGCCGCTGGGGCGGCGTCCAGTCTACGATCACTTCGTCGAACGATCGGGGCACATAAAAGCCCTCCGCATCCGAATGCATAATCAAATGCTGAAAGGGCGGAGCGGCAAGTTTCTTTCGAAACAATCCCAAAAATCCGCTGGTCTTCGGGTTTTCCAAATATCGTTCGTGGGCTCGATTGAATTCAACATACACCGGATCGTCGCTGTAAGCTCCATATTCAGCAGGTTCAGGTAGTTGGCCCTTCACTGAAAGATAGGCAGCAACTCTTCGAAGCGCATGAAGGCCATTGTAGCCCCACATTCCTGCTTCAAAATATTCCTCATTAGGAATGGTTCGAGGCTCGGCGTGGGGCGTCATCCCCTTTTCCGCCAATACCTGATTTAACTGAATGAATGGCTCATCGAGAAATTCTTCCCCTTCTTCCGCGAGGTTCTGGGCATACAGCCCAACCGCCACTGTCAGCCCCATAGATTACCCCTTCCCTTCCTTCTTCCTCCGCATCGCGTCGTGAAAGCGGTCCGCCCAGCCGGGCTTCACCAGCTGCTCTGCCCGCACCATGCGGAGTTCGCCATCGGCAACATCGCGCGACACGGCGCTACCTGCAGCTACAATCGCATCCCGCCCTATCTTCACCGGCGCGATCAGAGCGCTATTCGAGCCGATAAACGCCCCCTCGCCGATCACGGTCTGATATTTGAAATAGCCGTCATAATTGCAGGTGATCGTACCCGCGCCGATGTTGGCTTTCGCGCCGATTTCGGCATCGCCCAGATAGGTCAGGTGGTTGGCCTTGGCACCTTTCCCCAGATGCGCCTTCTTGGTTTCGACGAAATTGCCGATCTTGGCCTTTTCCTCGAGCACGGTGCCAGGGCGGAGGCGGGCGAAGGGGCCGACTTCGCAACCCTCGCCAATCACCGCACCTTCGATATGGCTGTTCGCGCGGATTTTCACATTGTCGGCTACACGCACGCCGGGGCCGAAAAAGACATTGGGTTCAATGAGGACATCGCGGCCCACCACCGTGTCTGCCGCGAACCACACCGTTTCGGGTGCGATCAGGCTGGCGCCATCGGCCATCGCCTGCACGCGGCGGCGTTTCTGCCATTCACCTTCCATCGCAGCCAGTTCACCACGGCTGTTGATGCCGGCGACGTCGAACGGATCGGTGGTAACCACCGCACAGTGGCGGCCATCGGCGTTGGCGATATTGACGATGTCGACAAGGTAAAATTCGCTGGCAGCATTATCGTCGGTGACACGGGCGAGCAGAGCGAACAGATCCTGCGCCTTCACCGCCATCAGCCCCGAATTGCAGAGTTTCACTGCACGCTCAGCCTCGGTCGCATCCTTATGCTCGACCATCTTGGTAACGCGGTCGCCATCGGTGATGACTCGGCCATATTGCTGGGCGTTGTCCGGCTCGAAAGCCAGCACCACCACCGCAGGCTTATCATCGGCATTCAGCCGGTCGATCATCGCCTGCATCGTCGATGTCGGGACGAATGGCACGTCGCCATAGAGGATCAGCACATCGCTTTCGAAACCGCTCAATGCACCTTCCGCCATCTGCACCGCATGGCCGGTGCCGAGCTGTGGCTCCTGCACCGCCAGCTCTGCCGAGCCCGCCAGCGCTGCCTCCAGCTGATCTGCCTTGTCGCCCACCACGACCACCTTCTTCGCAGGCTCCAGCGCGTCGACGCTCGCCATCAGGTGCATCAGCATCGGGCGGCCCGCAATCGGGTGCAGCACCTTGTGCAGGTCGGATTTCATGCGGGTACCCTTACCCGCGGCGAGGATGATGGCGGCGATGTTGCTCATGGGCAATGGCTTTAGAAGCAAATGGTTGCAGTTTCCAGAATTTGCCGACAGCTATGGAAGATATGACAGAATTTCCCTTCGACATTGTCGGTTTCGATCTCGACGGAACCCTGCTCGATACCAGTATCGAGCTTGCCGCTTCGCTCAACCATGCGCTGCAAAGCATCGACAGACCGCCGATTGCGACCGATGGCGTCAAGGCGCTGGTCGGCATGGGGACGCGGCACATGCTGACGCTGGGGCTGCAGCAATCGGGCGAAGCCGACAAGGAAACTATTCGCTCGCTGCACCCTGTGCTGATCGATCATTACCGCACGAACCTTGGCAGCAACTGCCCGCCTTTTCCGGGGCTGATCGAAGCGATTGACGCGCTGGACGCGATGGGCGTCAAACTGGCGGTGGTGACCAACAAATATGAAAGCCTCGCGGTCGAGCTGCTCGGCAATGTCGGGCTGGCGGAACGGTTCGTCACCATCATCGGCGGTGACACGATGGGGAAAGGCAATGGCAAGCCCAAGCCTGATCCGATCCATGAAATGATCGCCCGCTGCGGCGGGGGCCGCGCTGCCTACATCGGCGATTCCATCCACGATGTGCACGCATCACGCGCTGCAGGCATCCCCAGCGTCGCGGTTGCCTTCGGCTTCCTCAGCCAGCCTGCGGAGGAATTGGGCGCCGACGCGGTAATCAACCATTATGATGAGCTGTTGGAGACGCTTCAGGCGCTTGCCTGACCTTTTCGCCATTTCGTCCATAAATGCTGCGCGAGCATCAGCGGCGGCATGCGCAGCCAGTGTGAGCGGACGTAGAAGATTAGCCGGATAAACTTGCGCATCGGGCGGCCCCAGCCGTCGCGGGCGGTCAGCCGGTGCACGAACAGTCGGTCCGACCATATAATTTCAAAATCGACACGCGCAGGCGAATGAAAGGCAACAACTTTCGTTCCAAAAAGTTGCCGGGAAAGCCGTACCGCTCGAAAAACCGGATCGGTCAACTGATGTCGTGCTGCTTCTTCAGCCAACGTCAGGTAGAATTCCGGATCGGCTTGCTGAAATTCGCTCAGTAAGCAGTGGATGTCCCACAAATTCCGGAGACCACCTGCAAGGTCGCCATCTGCAAAAAGATGTGCGGCGCTGTGGCAAATCATATCGGCGTGTGAGAGAACGTGTAGCCCGGAGCCAATCTGTCGTGCTTCCGCCAACATCGCTTCCGCATCCGGCCTCCGCCTTGCCGTAAGCGGCAACACCGTATGGTGTACATCGATCATCCTGTCGCGCTCCTTGTGGATCAGCGGGGGAAGCTCGTGCATGTGATCGCGGTAATAGGCATCGTCATAGGGATCGGGTTTGACCCATTCCCAACCGGAGTCGAGCAGCGCGGCCTCCACCTGCGGCAAATCCTGCCGCGCCACCAAAATATCGAGGTCACCAATCGACCGCCCCTCGCCTGCCTTCAAGCCCGCCGCAACATAAGCGGTGCCTTTGAGCAGCACGACCTTGCCGCCATAGCCCGCCAAAGCCCGCCGCGCACAATCGGCCTCCCACAAAGCCGAACGGCGCTGATAGTCGGCATTGATCCGGGCTTCGGAAAGGATTTCTGCGACTTTCGGTGGCACCGACTCAATTTTGAGTCGCTCGGCCAGCGTTCCAACCAACTGTTCGGCGCGCGCCATCGAAAGCAATTCAGTCCAGCCCCGTGCATCCAAGGCCCGCGTCGTACTGGGATCACGCAGCGCATCGACCAGCAGCATCGCATCGCGGCTCATGCCAGCCGCTCCCACAGCTTCTCGACCAGCGCAATCGCCTCGCCACTCGACTGGTAATCAATCGCGCGCGAGGGCACCGATTTGACGAAGCGGGTCAGCGTCGTGAAGCCTGACTCCCCCAGCGCTACATAGTTGGTCGACGCTTGCGTCAGCCGCATAAAGGTCTCGCCCGGCGCCACCTCGCGCACCGCACCCGGATAGCCATAGCGCGGGAATAGCAATAGCGTGGGCACGCCGCCCTGCCCCATGCGCGCTATCGCATCTGACGGGGGAACCATATGGCGGATGTCACCCTTGGGTGTGCCTGCCAGCAACGGCCCGAATTGCCCATCGGGCTGTGCCGCTTGCATTGCACCAATGGCTTCATTCTTCAGGCTGATGAGTCGCGGGAACGGAGCGACGTCGCCCGTCACCGGATCAAGCAAGACAAACTCGTCGCCCAGAAAGCGCCAGCCTTGCGACCCCAGCAGCGCCGACAAGGTGGATTTGCCCGAGCCTGACTGCCCGGTCATCACGAGTACCCGCCCGTCGCGTTCGACGGCGCTCGCGTGCAGCAACAAATGCCGCCGCCAGCCGAGCGCCATTTGCAGGTTCATTGCCATTTCGGTCGCGAGCAGCCCTTGCTCAAGCGGTAGCGGAGCAGCATCGGGTAGCATGTAATCGCCCCTAATCGCGACCGATGGCCTCAGCCAGCGGCGCAGCCAGCCGGTCGGCTCGAGCCGTACGGTGAAATCGGTGAAATCGGGCTTAGGATAGTCGCGGTACAGCTCCGCCATCTGCTCCAGCGGAGCGCGCCATGCCGAACCTATGCGAAACGCCGCCGGCCCAACCTGGACGCGAAACTCATGCATCGGCGATGCGCTCCACCAGACCCAGTCCGGCCAGTTCCTCCAACCGTTCAGCAATCAGCATGATTGCATCGGCTTGCTCACCGAGATCGAAACGGGCAGCCAATCGGGCGGCCAATGTTGCGGCATCAACCGCATCGCTCCCCATCGCCTCGAGCATCTGCGGCACCGGCTCACCCACCATATGCGTGATGCCCGACCGGCGCTGATAAATCAGCGTCATCATGTCGAGTGGCTCGACGATACGGGCGTCAGCCGGTTCTGCCGAATAGAGGGTTTTGGGATTGGCCACGGCCAAGGCCTAATACAGCCGCGTTAAAATTCAATCCGCCGATCAGCGCGGCATTTGCAGCGAGGCGAAACAGGTGAACCCGCTTTGCCCGGCCTGCAGGCGGCGGATATAGTTCACATAGGCCTGGCTCTGTTCATAGCTGGTGCCCGGCAGCGTCTGGCCAGAAAGCGCGCGCTTGACTTCTTCACCGCTGAATTTCTGGCCTGTAGCGACGAATGAGCCCGGCGTATCGGGCGCAACCAGATTGCCCGCAGCGTCGATATTCATGCCCGAACCATGCGGCCCCGGCACCGGAATTTCGCAGTTAAGCACCGAGCCCGCGGTCTGCGCGAGCGCCGGGCGGACCGAAACCACCGCGGCCACGCCTGCGGCACCAAGCATCAACGCGCGACGACGCGTCGGCATCTGGATCGGGTCGTTTCTTTCGGGTGTATCGCCGCTCATACTAAGCCCTTAGCAATATCGGCGCAGGAATCCACTCTGCGATTTGTAAACGCTGCCCCGCGTCTAGGAACGGGACACCAATGAGCCATGCCGTTAATGCAAAAAGAGGTGGCACGAACGGCCACCTCTTCAAGCGTGCATTTGAACCAAGGCTTAGTTGGCTTTTTCCGGCATCATAGAGGAGTGCAGATGATCGATCTTCCATTCGCCATCTTCAAGACGGTAAATGAAGGAATAGCGCGCCTTGACATCCGTCTTTGCGCCTGTGGCTGCGTCGGTCAGCGTAACCGTCCAGGTGCCAAGGCGAGATGCCTGATTGCATCCCATTTTGAATGTACTGCTATTGATGGTGCCTACCGGGCTGCCTTTCAGGAAACCGACGAAATAGTCCTGGATTTCGGCATGGTTGGTGCGCGGCTTGTTCGACACGGTGGCGAGCAACACAGCGTCCTTGGTGAACAGCTTGGTGACGGTGGCCGGATCCTTGGTGGCCCAGACCGCGTTGAACTTCCCGAACAGGGCGTCGACCTGCGTCTGCGATACCGCAGCGCATTTCATCCGGTTTGATTTGGCCTCAGCAGCAGGCGCGACCGCAACCAGGGCCGCCGTCGCAGCTGCGATCGAAAGTGCGTAACGAAACATAAAACACTCCAAATATTGAAGAGCGTTTCCCCCGCTACCTAAGTGGAGCTTTGCTAGGATTTGCCAATCCTGCATAAGCTCAGCCACTGTCAATTTTGTCCGCATAATGGAGGGTTTGGCCTCCATTGCATCAGAAATCTATCTGTACACGGGCGGCCAGCAAGTCCACGCTATAGTTCCGTTGATCAACTGGTGTAGTCGACAAAGGATCGACAACTGCAGCCAAGGGACCACCCTCCACATCAATTCGACCATAGTTCAACATAAACCGGACATAATCATTCGGCAGCCAGTTCAACGCGAACAGATAGCCGGTTTGTGTACCGCCCCGGCCAAGACGGCTATTGAGCGCCGCAAGGCTGGTGGCACCGGTTGCGAAGTTATTGGTGAGGCCGTTTTTCAGTGAGGCGTCATCCAGATCAAGATAGTCCAGACGCCCCGCTATCTGAAGCGCTCCAAAGCCGCCCTTGCCAACCGGCTTCAAAACCTTTGTTCGATTCCAGATGCCCTTGCCATAACCACGGGTTTCTCCAGTGAGAAAGTAGCCAATTTCTGCATGCCCGCCGAAATAGCTGGGGTTCGATGTCGGTACGACCGCGACATTGCCGCCGCTAAATGCATCCAGCCCTGTCGCAATGTCGCCTGCGTCATAGCCCTTGGCCTTCAGCCATTGCGCTTCGCCGGTCGCGTAGAAACCTTTCCAGATGCCCGCCAGCTCAAGACCCAAAATCTGGTCGGAACTTGCAGCGAAGCTTCCTGTGTCAACGAAGCGGACATCGGTTAGCTGTGTATTGGGCCGCGCACGATAGCGGGCAAGCTGATTGGTCGAAGCACTGCCCACCGAAGCATTCGCCACGCCGCCATTGTTGCTTGCGAAATCGCGATATTGGTAGTTCAGTCCGAAATGCAGCTGACCGTCCAGCGCTTTGGGTGCATAGACAAGACGCGCAGCGCCAATCCAACCATTATTGTCGATTGAGCTATCGATCGCGTGCCCGGCAAATAGTCCGATGTCGGCGCGAAGGCTATCGTCCTTGTTGAATACCGTCAGGGCGGCGCCAAGACGGCGCGCGTTGATAAAGGCTTCGTTGAATGCGCTGCGTTCGATAAACGTCACGAAGTTAGAACTGCTGATCTGCTCCAGATTGTTCAATTCAAAATTGCCCGCACGGACAATGATGGGCGCGTTTTTGGGATTGTAGGTGAACCAGACATCACCAAAAGCGACGCCGCCATTGGCAAAATCCGCTTCAATCTTGTATCCGAAGTTTCCAGGTACTGTCCCTTCCATGCCCAGTCGAACGCGGCGGACGCGGCTCGCAAAACCCAGATTTCGATTAACGCCATAAGCACCGGGCGTGGTAACCGTACCGGCATCATAGTGCAGCCGTCCGCGCGGCTTGAAGCTCCAGCCATCGGCGGTCTTGATTTCGGGAGCGCCTTTAAAGCTGATTTCGGGGGCAGGTTTTGCGTCAGCCTTTTTATCGGTCGCCGCGACGGGCGCAGGTGCCGGGGCAGATGCAGCCTTTTCGACCTTGGCGGAGAGGTCAGCAAGCTGCGCTTTCAATGCTGCCACTTCGGCGCGTAGCGCCTCGATCTCGGCATCGTTCGATTGCGCCAGCGCCGGGTTTGAAGCCAGCATGGCAGCTGTAGCGGCGCTGCCGAGCAGCAATTTGCGTGCGAATTTCATGTCGGTCCCTTTTCTATCCCCGAATCGCCATGACAATATGATTGCCAGTTCACGTCGCCTTTATGACGGCAATAAGTAGCTTTTGTTACAGTCTCCATATTTCGCCGCTTTACGCTTGCGTAAACGTAAAGGGCGTGCCAATCCGCGCCCCTCAAATTCCCGGGGTTTGGAGTCGTTTTTGCGTATCGCCAGACCTCTTAATTCTGGAGCATGAAAATGACCATCAACTTCAAGGATAAAGTCGCCATTGTGACCGGTGCGGGCGGTGGATTGGGCCGCGAATATGCGCTTGAACTCGCGAAGCGCGGAGCAAAGGTTGTCGTGAACGACCTTGGCGGAGCGCGCGATGGCACCGGCCATTCGGATGCTGCTCTCAAGGTGGTCGAGGAAATCAAAGCAGCCGGCGGCGAAGCCATGTCGAACGGCGGCAGCGTCACCGAATATGAGCAGATGGTGGAAATGGTCGCCAAGGCGAAGGAAGCCTGGGGCGGCGTTCACATCCTGATCAACAATGCCGGCATCCTGCGCGACAAGAGCTTCACCAAAATGGAAATGGCTGACTGGAAACTGGTAGTCGATGTTCACCTCAACGGTTCGGCCAACTGCACCAAGGCGGTGTGGGATACGATGCGCGAACAGAATTATGGCCGCATCCTGATGACCGCGTCGTCGACCGGTCTGTACGGCAATTTCGGCCAGACCAACTATGGCGCTGCCAAGCTCGGCCTCGCCGGTTTCACCAAGTCGCTTTATCTCGAAGGCGCGAAGTACAACGTGAAGTGCAACACGCTTGCCCCAATCGCGGCAACCCGCATGACCGAAGACATCCTGCCACCTGCGGCCTTTGCGATGTTCGATCCCGTCAATGTCGTTCCGGCTGCTTTGTTCCTCGTTTCGGAAGATGCGCCTGCCAATGTCATTATGGGTGCCGGTGCGGGCTTCTTCCACACCGCAAACGTCACCATGACGCAAGGCATGCTGCTTTCAGGCGATGACCTGTCCCCCGAAGGTGTTGCCGCCAATTTCGCGCAAATCAGCGACCGCACCGGCGAAATCATTCCCCAGTCGGGTGGCGAACAGTCAATGCAGGCGATGAAGCTGCTGCAGGCTAAGGCTGGCTAAACCAAAAGGGCCCGGATTGCCCGGGCTGCATCTTGCATGATTTCACGGCTATCGAGTTCAGGTTCGTCGAAGACGAGTTCGATAGCCGCATATCCCAGATCGACCGCCAGCCTGGCCTTTCGTTCCAGGCTGGCGCGATCATTTTGGGGGTCTAGCGCAAGCGCCCGCTCGACCAACGCCTCTGCCAACGTCCGATGCGACGCCAGCCGCACCTCGGCCAATTGCGGCACGGCGCGCAGCATTCGCATCACCCATGGCCCGCCCGGGCTTTGCCGCGTCAGTTCGACATGGTCGAGCAAAGACTTGGCAATCGCACCCTCGTCCTGCCCCGGATCCAAAGGCACCAGCGCATTTTGCGCCTCCATCAGCCGCATGCCTAGCGCCGTCAGCAGAACATATTTGTCATCGAAATAATGGTAGAGCGTGGGTGGCGTCACTCCGGCCTTCGCCGCCACCAAATTGGTGCTGAGACGCTCTACCCCGACTTCGGCTAGCAACGCGCCTGCTGCATCGAGCAGCTTTTCGCGGGTGGCGATAGAACGTTTCTGGAGAGGCTTTCGCGGCATTACGACATCCTGCTTGACGAAATATAGTTATAGCTATATTTCTTCGTATGGGAAGGGGAAATGATGCGAAAACTTGCACTGACGATTCTGGTCTTGCCGCTGGCAGCCTGTGGCAGCGGGCAATCCCCGCCCAAGCCGCTGACCGAAGCGGAAAGTGCGATGCTGGCTCCTTCGGATCCAAAGCTCGCCGAACTTTATGCAGGATCATGCAAGGCCTGCCACACCGTCAAGGACTCTCTGGCGCCGCTCACGGGCGACAGAAGCGTTTGGGATGCGCGCTGGGCGCAGGGCGAAGACGCGCTTCTCGCAGCTGCAATCCAGGGCAAAAAGGGCATGCCTGCAGGGGGGCAATGCTTCAGCTGTACCCCCGACGATATGAAAGCTTTGATCCGCTTCATGGCAGGCCGGGAGGAAAAACAATGAAACTGGGCCGTCGCGCATTATTGGGAGGGGCCGGGCTGCTGGCGCTGGGCGTCGGCGGGCTTGCCGGTCGACGAATGTGGCTAAGCCGCGAACCCGAACTTCCCGCCCCTATCGACGCCAAGGGTCGAGCGCTCTGGTCAAACTGGGCGGGCAATGAGCATGCCTATCCGGCAACACGCGCCGCCCCAGCCAGCGAGGCCGAGCTTGCCGCGTTACTGCCAAAAGCGCAGGCGCCGATAAGGCCTGTCGGTTCGGGGCACAGCTTCACCGCACTGGTCCCGACCGAAGGCACCTTGCTGTCGCTTGATAGGATCAATGGGCTGGTTAGCCATAATGCGACGGCGATGACCGCGACAGTCCGTGCCGGAACCAAATTGTCGGCGCTTGGGCCAATGCTCGCCGGAATTGGGCAGGAAATGCCCAATCTTCCCGATATCAACAAACAGACGCTGGCGGGTGCGTTGGCCACGGGTACGCATGGTACCGGCAAAGGCGTGAAGGCGATCCATGGCGAAGTGACCGCGATGCGGCTTGTCCTGCCCAATGGCAAAGTGGCGGAATGCAGCCGCGATGTGCGGCCTGACCTATTCCACACAGCGCGCGTTTCGCTGGGTGCCTTTGGCGTGGTTAGCGAAGTCACCTTGCAGAACCGGTCGCTCGAGCGGGTGAAGAAGGTGGTGTCGCTGGTCGATACCGAAGACATGCTGCGCCAATGGCCGGCGCTGGCCGAAAAGCACCGCAACGCCGAATTCCTTGTGCTGCCCTTCACCGGCAAATCGGCGCTGATCACCCACGACACCACGACCGAACCGATGCGCCTGCGTGGCCCCGATGGCGACACAGACACACTAATGGACCTGAAATCGCTGCGCGACCTGTTCGAATTCGCCCCCGAACTGCGCAAGAAAGCCGCGCAATCGGCAATGGCTGACATCCCGCCCGATATCGCCATCGACGAAGGCTGGAAGCTATTGTCGAACGAACGCCCCGTGCGATTCAAGGAAATGGAATATCACCTGCCGATAGCCGAGCAGGTCGGTGCGCTGCGCGAAATCATTCGCCGGATCGAAAGCGATGCGCGCGGCGTCTTCTTCCCCATCGAAGCCCGCATCATCGCGCCCGACGATGCCTGGCTCTCCCCCTTTTACGAGCGCGAAAGCGGATCGATTGCGGTGCACGCCTGGTACAAGGAAGACCATGACTGGATGTTCCGTCTGGCGGAGCCGGTATTCCGCGAGGCGGGCGGGCGGCCGCATTGGGGCAAGTTGCATTCGCTCGGCGCACATGAATTCAAACAGCTCTATCCGCAATTTGCAGAGGCCGATGCAGTCCGGCGGTCGGTTGATCCCGATGGCCGCATGCTCAATCCTTTCCTGAAGCGCATTTTCGGATGAAGCGCCGCACCTTCTTTATCGGTGGCGGTGCCTTGATAGCGGCGGGTGCGGGTGCAATGTTGCTGCGCCCGGCAGAGGAGGGAGCGATGCACAGCGACTATTTCCGAAATTTGGCTGGCGCGCTTGGCCGTGCGGGATTGAACCGGCCCACGCTGGTGATCGATCGCCAGAGGTTGGCCGCCAATATCGCTGCCATCCGGCAAAGCGTCGACAAGGCCGGCCTACCGCTTCGCGTCGTTGCCAAATCACTGCCCTCGCCCAAACTGCTCGATGCCGTACTGGCGGGAATGGGTAGCGACCGGTTGATGGTGTTCAGTGCGGAAATGCTGCTGCAACTGCTGCCAGCCCGCCCGCAAGCTGACTATCTGATGGGCAAGCCCCTCCCCGCGAGCGAATATGCGCGTGTCATCGACAAAGCGGGCAAGGATGCCGTCGGAAACGTCCAATGGCTCATCGATACACCGCCGCGTCTTTCCGAATATATCGCGGTGGCGAACGCACGCGGCGTTCGGCTCAATACCAGCCTCGAAATCGATGTCGGCCTTCATCGCGGCGGCTTTGCCGATCCGGGCGGGCTAGCCGCTGCCGTAAAAAGCGCAGTTGCCACAAATGCGAAGATTTCCGGCCTGATGGGCTATGATCCACATGTCCCCAAAATGCCCAGCCCGGACAAGGCTTATGCGGCGTCGCAGGCTGCTTACAAAAACGCCATCGGGATTTTGAAAGCTGCCGATGTCAGTGTTTCGGAATTGACGCTCAACGGCGCAGGCAGCCCCACCTTCCGCCGCCATTGCAAGGGCACGGTCGCGAACGAGGTTTCGGTCGGCTCCGCCTTCGTCAAACCCGGCGATTTCGATTATGAAGATTTGGCCGATCTTGCGCCCTCTGCCTTCATCGCAACCCCCATCCTCAAGGCGAGTGGCGACCAACAACTGCCGGGTCTTGAACCACTCTCGAGCGCGCTGCACTGGTGGGATCGCAACACCGAACGCGGTTTCTATATCCATGGTGGCCACTGGTTAGCCAAACCCGCCTCACCCGATGGACTGCAATATTCCAAACTGTTCGGCCGATCGTCTAACCAGGAATTGCTCACCGGTTCGAGAAAGATCGACCTGAAACCCGGCGACACCATCTTCCTGCGCCCCGATCAGAGCGAAGCCCTGTTCCTGCAATTCGGCGATATCGCGGTGTTTGATGGCGGGGAGATTGCCGAAAGCTGGCCGACACTCCCGGTAAGTGCTTAGGAACTGATCCACAAAAACACCGTAGCCCTGAGCCTGTCGAAGGGCGCCTATCGGTTTAAACTACGGCATCGGGCAAGCTCCGAAATCCGCACCCAATCGCGCTCAATCAACGCTTCCTTCTTGGCATTACTCCAGCCCTTGATCCGTTTTTCTGCGACCTTGGCATCATCGCGGGTCTGGAATGCATCATTCCAGACCAGTTCGACAGGGCGACGCTTGTAAGTATAGCCGCCGCACGCGCCAGATTTGTGCTAGGCCAATCGCCTGTCTATGTCGTCGGTATGACCGCAGTAAAAGGTGCCGTCCGAACATCGCAGCAAATAGCAATGAAACATCCAGTCGCTGGTCATAGAGTTTAGCTTAAACCGCGAGGCGCCCTTCGACAAGCTCAGGGCTACGGTATCAGGAGGCGGATAGCTACGGCGCTAACCCTCAACCAGTTTGAGCAACTTTCGCTCCACCGGGGCCAAGACGGGCACCAATTCATGGCCGCGTTTCAATACCGCGCCGCCTTCGCCGATCAGCGCCCACATGCCTTGCTTGTTGCGCAGCGAGGGATCCTTGACGATGCGGTATTCGGGGCGCTCAGCTGTGCGGCGAAAGGCGGAAAAGATTGCGGCGTCGCGGCCAAGATCGATGGCATAATCACGCCAGTTGCCCGCCGCGACCATGCGTCCATACAAATCCAATATGCGAGTCAGTTCTTCACGTTCAAAGCCGACTTGCGCCGTCAGGCGCGAGGCAATCGGAAAGGGCGTGATGATTGCGCTCAAGCCGACTTGTTACCCCCGCGCTTGCGTGCGGCACTTTTCGCGGCAGCCGCGGCATCGCGTTCTTCTAGCAACACAGCTAAGCGCTTCTGCATTGTTTCCATTTCGCATTGCAGGATTTCGAGTTTCTGCGTCGCCGGATCGAAGCGTTCGCTGCACGGCGTGCCATAGGGCACGAAATTCTGCGTCTCGGGCTTGACCTCCACCAGCGTCGGCTTGGCCGGGATGCCGACCATAGTCGCACCCTCCGGCACATCCTTGGTGACAACGGCGTTGGCGCCGATGCGGCTGTTCGCACCGACGGTCAGCGGGCCTAATATCGCCGCGCCCAGGCTGATGATCACATTGTCCCCTATGGTCGGGTGGCGCTTGCCACCCTGTCCGCTGGTGGGATTGGTGCCGCCCAGCGTTGCGCCCTGATAGATGGTGACATTGTCGCCGATCTCGGCGGTCTCGCCAATCACGACAAAACCATGGTCGATGAAGAAATTGCGCCCGATCACCGCACCCGGATGGATGTCAATCGCGGTCAGGAAGCGCGAGATATGGTTCACCAGCCGCGCGAGGAAATACATCTCGCCCTTGAACAGCCAGTGCGCAACACGGTGCATTCCGAGCGCCCAGACACCCGGATAGAGCAAAATTTCCCAGCGCGTCCGCGGCGCCGGATCGCGTGCCTTGATCGAGTCGAGATATTCGACAAAATTTCCAAGCATGGCCTTTTACCTCCCGCAACCCGCAGTGCGGACTTTCCGTCCGCATTGGCCATTCGTTCGTTACGCCTGTAAAGTTAAGCGCTCGTAGAAATAATTCCAGACCTGTTGACCTTGGTCAAAGGAAAAACATGGATTTTATCGGATATGGCGATTAATTGACGCCGATTAATCGATTGGACCGTTTTATGTCGACCTATCTGCCCACGCTCAAACAGTTGCAATATCTGGTCGCGCTCGAAGAGCATGGCCACTTCGGCAAGGCGGCCGATGCCTGCTATGTCACGCAGTCCACATTGTCCGCGGGAATCCGCGAGCTCGAGTCTCTGCTCGGGCTGGTGCTGGTCGAACGCACCCGCCGCGTTGTGCGCTTCACCCCGCTGGGCAAGAAAATGGTAACCAAGGCGCACCGGGTATTGCGCGAGGCCGAGGAACTGGCCGATATGGCGCGGGCCGCGGGCAAGCCGCTGGCCGACGAATTGCGGATGAGCGTGATCCCGACCATCGCCCCCTTCCTGCTGCCGCGCCTGCTACCCGCGCTGCGCAAAAAATATCCAGACCTCAAACTTTATCTGCGTGAAGAAACCAGTGCGGCGGCGTGCGACGCCCTGCACCGCGGACAGGTCGATTGTGTCCTTCTGGCCCTTCCTTATGCCTGCGGCGATACCGAGCACGCGACATTGTTCAACGACAGGTTGTTTGTCGCCTTTCCCAAGGGGGAACCGGATAATCCCCCGAACACAATAGTTCCCGAGATGATCGATGAATCGCGGCTGTTGCTGCTGGTCGATGGGCATTGCCTGAAAGACCATGCGCTCGCTGCCTGCAACCGTCCCGAGCTTCGCGCGTCGGCGACGATGCTCGGCACCTCGCTGCACACGTTAATCCAGATGGTCGACAACGGGCTGGGCCTGACGCTGGTACCCGAAATGGCCGTGAAAAACGGGCTTCTGAACGGCACTGAAGTCGAGGCGCGGCCGCTTGACGCCCCGCACGCCAGCCGTGAAATCGCGCTTGTCTGGCGCACCAACAGCCCGCGCCAGCCCGAATTCGAATTGCTCGCCGAGACTATGCGCGAATTGATGGATAAGGGCTAAGCCCAGCGCTCTGCGCGCTCTACATCGCTGGCTTTTGCGTCGACCCATTGTTCGGTCGATCCACGATATTCTTTCTTCCAGAACGGGGCATCCGTTTTCAGCCTGTCTATAAGAAAGGCGCAGGCCTCCAGCGCGGCAGCACGGTGGGACGAGGCAGTGGCGACCAATACTATGGGCGCACCGACCTCCATCCGCCCGACGCGATGGATGATGGTGCAGCCTGCAAGATTCCAGCGCTCGCTGGCGATCTCGCAGATTTCACGCAGGCTTGCCTCGGTCATGCCGGGATAATGTTCGAGCTCGATCGCTGTCACCCCGTCATCGCTACGGACGATCCCAGTAAAGGTGGCAACAGCGCCAACGCCACCCTTCTCCATTGCCGCAGCCTCTGCGGCCATATCAAATGCAGCGTGTTGGACAGAAACGCGGATCATCCGCCCGTTACCGGGGGGAAAATGGCGAACTCTCTGGCCCCCGCAAGCGCCGCATCCGCCTTCACCATGCGCTGGTCGAGCGCGAAACGCAGTTTCGTGCGGTCGGCAAAAGCCTCTGCATGGCGCGGCGATTGCTTCGCCAACCAGTCGAGCGCGTCGGCCACAGACTGCAAGTTTGCCGGAAAATCGACCTCTTCGTCGTCGCGTCCCAACGCCTCTCGCACGCGGGCGAAATAAACCAGCTTCACATTCAATCCATATGCTTGATGCCGACCCGCAGATAATCCCAGCCGGTGATTATCGTGAGCACGGCAGCAATCCACAACAGGCTGAGGGCGGCGGTTTTCAGTAGCGTCCAGTCCGGCAAGGCACCGGCCAATATCAGCCCGCCAAAGGCAACCAGTTGTGCGGTGGTTTTCCATTTGGCCAGTTGTGACACTGGCACCGACACCTGCAATCCGGCAAGAAATTCGCGCAGGCCCGACACTGTAATCTCGCGCAACAGTATCACCAGAGCGGCAATCACATGCCAGCCATCGACGTCGCGGGTGAATACCAGCAACAAAATGACCGCGCCGACCATGATCTTGTCGGCTATCGGATCAAGAAACACGCCCAGCTTCGAAACCGTCCCCTGAGTGCGCGCTACATACCCATCGAAATAGTCTGTAATTCCCATAAGACAGTAGAGCGCAAAAGCGAACCAATAGTCGATGGGCAACGGCTGCAAGCTGTGCGGCTTTGTCCCGGGCCAGAGCAGGAACACAAGGATTGGCACGGCAAAAATCCGCGATAGCGTCAAAATGTTCGGAAGGCTCAACACGCAAACGTCCTAACGTCTTTCATTGGCAAAATCATCGTCGAAATTGTGCGTCGCGGAGAAAAAGGCTTTGCCCAGTGAAGCACCACGGCTAGTGGAAGCGCGAATAGCCAGGGGACGGGTCTACATGCAAACATCAATGGCTTTGCTTCGCAAGCGGCGGTTCCTGCCGCTATTTGCCACCCAGTTTCTTAACGCGTTCAACGACAATTTTTACAAAATGGCGATGGTCGTGTTGATCACCTATTCCATCCTTCAAGGCGGCGAAACCGAAGAGGCTTATTATAATGCTCTGGCCGGAGCCGTATTCATCCTGCCTTTTTTCCTTTTGTCGGCGATTTCCGGACAGTTGGCAGACAGTATCGACAAGACACGCGTCATCCGATGGGTGAAATCTGCCGAAATCGCAATCATGATCATCGGGGCGGCGGGCATATGGCTGCACAGCATCCCGATGTTATTCACTGCGCTTTTTGCGATGGGCGTACATTCAACGTTCTTCGGCCCGATCAAATATGGAATTTTGCCCCAACATCTCGAAGATGATGAGGTGCTGGGCGGTACCGGGCTGGTTGAAGCAGGCACCTATATCGCCATCCTGACCGGAACCATTGTCGGCGGTATCCTGCCACCCGAAATCTCCGCAATTGGCGTGATACTGGTTGCCTTGATCGGACGGGTTACTGCCCAATATGTTCCAGAAGCCCCCGCCGAAAGCGACGCCCCAACCGCCAAACTTGACTGGAATATCTTCCGGAGCAGTTGGCGCCTCGTGTCAGACACCATGCATGTCCCCCGGCTGTTTCTGGCAATTATCGCGATCAGTTTCTTCTGGGCGATCGGTGCCGTTTTGGCAGCGCAATTCCCACCGATGGTAAAGCATGGTTTGGGCGGTGACCGTACCGTTGCAACATTGTTCACCGCGATCTTTTCGGTGGGTGTCGCCATCGGTTCGGTATTGGTCAACCGTTTGCTCAAAGGGCGCGTGTCTGCTGTGTATTCGCCAGCTTCGGTAATCGGCATGGGGCTGTTCGTGCTATTGCTATGGTGGTCGGTCAAGGGCTGGGTGCAGGTTCCCGACAACCCCAACGACGCCGACCAGTTGCTGAACTTCGTTGAATTTATCGCATTGCGCCAGGGCGATATCATCCTGTTCGCATTGTTTGGCATTGCGATTGCCGGCGGTATGTTTGTGGTCCCGCTTTATGCGTTTCTGACGACCACCGTCGAAAAATCGCAGACCGCCCGAACGGTCGCGGCGAACAATATCGTGAATTCGGGTGCCATGGTAATCGGCGCCGTTCTGTATGGCGCGCTTGCGTCATTAGGTGTTTCGATCGCCGATACCCTGTTCCTGATTGCCGCAGCCTGCCTTGTGTCGGCCTGGATCAGCTGGAAATTGCACAAGGCTTGTAACTGAAGTCGGGTAGAGCGGCGGGGCGACGTTACCCGCGTGACTGGTTCAGGCGATAAATGTATAGAATACCGTAAAGAACGCGCCAAAGCTTACCACGAACAGATGTGAATCTTCGCGCTGCCACCATTTGGGTGCCTTGGGAACCCATTCGGCCGGAACCGCCAACACATGCGGCGCAAGCGAACGACGGAACGGATGCCGGGCGGCTTCGCTGCTATAAACCAGTTTGCGCTTCATTGACGCGACCTTTCCTTTTCCCTGAAAGGAAGCGTTAACGCTTTGTTAGCCATATTGGCGAGAGGCAAAGGTGGTTAATGGCGCGGCCGCATTCGACCGTTCCAAAATGTTACAAAATTCAGGGTGCAGAGCCTTGGTGCCGACTCAAATGGGTACATATTTTCCGCAGCTGGATTTCAAGAAACGGGAAAACCCTTTCTCATTGATAGCGACCAATATGCGTGATCATTTCTATAACTAGAAATGGTTGCGCATGAGGTTGTTACGACGACTGCCAAAGGGCAGAATAGCATAAGCAATCTGCTATTTCGTAGTTCAAAAGATAGTGTTTAACGTCAGGTTTGCTACATGGTCAGCCCGGTCTCGACCAGTACGGAAAACATATTGGTTAAGATAGCCCGGCTCGAGCGTGAAATTCTTGCTCACCGGAATCGAGAACCCTACGGAATTGCGCCACAGGCCCAGGCCGTCGCGTTGAAAGCCGGTTTCGTTGAGACCAA
>CAYRDQ010000002.1:47830-218455 GCA_964423155.1 uncultured Sphingorhabdus sp. | reverse complement strand
CTGCCTTGGCGAGCAGCTCTTGTATTTGGGCAGGATCAGGTGCGTGGTTGGTCATGATAGGCGGCGGTTAAACGGCACTTGCGGCGGACGCAATCCTATTTGCCGTCCAGCGAATTGCCGAGCTTTACCAGGGCAGTTATCAATATCGGTACCAGCACCGCGCTCAACACCACCTTGGCGAGCATCTGCCCCAATAGCAGGTCGGTAATGGGGAAGACGCCGTAAAAGGCTATGGTAACGAACAACAGCGTATCGATGATCTGCGAAAGCACCGCTGCGATCGCCCCCCGCACCGCGACATATTGGCCAACGCTGCTTTTCAGCCGGTCGAACAGATAGACATTGAGCAACTGCGATGTGCCATAGGCCACGATCCCCGCCACCCAAATGCGCGGGGTTTGGCCCATCATGGTGTTGAATGCGTCGAGATATTTGGGGTCCATCTTGGGTGACGCGGGAATGGCGTAGACCAATGCCGTCAGCAGGATGGAGCCGATCAGCGGAATGAATCCATATTTGACCAGCTTGTCGGCGATTGCCTTGCCATGCAGCGCGGCTACGGTGCTCGAAAGGATCACAAGCAGCAGGAAGGGGAAAATTCCCGCCTCAACTGCCAGCGGACCTAAAGAAACCTGCTTGTTCCCCAGAACGCCAGCGATGCAAACCATTCCACCGTAAAAGATCGAAAAGACAAATAGCGAGCGAGGGACGGTTATCCCGCCTTGCTGGGCTTCGGTCATATATTTGCTCCCCTGTCCTAACGTGGGCCTAAGAGTTAGCGGCAAAATCACACGGCGCAAGCGCAGGAAGCCCGCTATTCACAGCTTATCGTCACCCTGAACTTGTTTCAGGGTCCATTTCTCCGCATAAACCTGCAGTCTCGATCATGCGAGGGATGCTGGCAGGAAGTGACTATGGGGGTCAACCGAGTTCGGCATGACGGGGTCGAGAGGTTTTGGGAGATTTTATGCAAATCCTGTTGAGCCTTGCCGGAATGGTTCTGATCCTTCTGATCGCCATCCTGCTTTCGTCCAATCGCAAGGCGATCCGCCCGCGCGTGGTGCTATCGGCTTTTGCGTTGCAGGCGGGGTTGGCCGCGCTCGTGCTTTATGTGCCGTGGGGCAACCGGGTTTTGCAGGGCGCGGCAACGGGCGTGTCGAACCTGCTCGGTTATGCCAATGAAGGCACAAAGTTCCTTTTTGGCGGCCTCGCCACCGATCCTTTGGGGCAGAATTTTGCCATTCAGGCACTTCCCGTTATCATCTTTTTCGCCGCCTTTATCTCGATCCTCTATTATCTCGGGGTGATGCAATATGTGATCCGCTGGATTGGCGGCGGACTGCAAAAGGTCACCGGGATTTCAAAGGTTGAAAGCCTGTGCGCAGCCTCGAACATCTTTGTCGGCCAATCCGAATCGCCGCTGGTGATCCGCCCCTATTTGGCAACGCTTAACCCGGCGCAGCTGTTTTGCGTGATGACGGTCGGCATGGCTGGGGTCGCGGGGACGATCCTTGCCGCTTACGCCTCAATGGGCATCCGCATCGATTATCTGATCGCTGCTGCCTTCATGTCGGCGCCCGGCGGCATCCTGATGGCAAAGCTGATCATGCCCGACGATCCGAACGAACCCGCGGTCGACGATCCCAATATCGCGCTCGACATGCACGACGATGAAAAACCCGCCAACCTGATCATGGCCGCCTCGCAAGGCGCGCAGACCGGTGTGAAACTGGCTGTTGCCGTCGGCGCGATGGTGCTGGCGTTCGTGGCGCTGGTCGCCTTGGCCAATGGCGTTTTGGGCGGCCTCGGCAATCTGGTCGGGCTGAAGGGGCTGAGCTTCCAGGGTATATTGGGCCAGGTCTTTGCGCCGGTCATGTATTTGCTCGGTGTTCCATGGAACGAAGCAGTGCAGGCGGGCGGGCTGTTCGGCACCAAGATTGTCCTCAACGAATTTGTCGCCTTTATTGATTTGGGCGCGATGAAGACATTGTCGGCACCGTCGGTTGCCATCGTCACCTTTGCCTTGTGCGGTTTCGCCAATTTCAGTTCGATCGCGATCCAGATGGCCGTCACCGGCGGCCTAGCGCCCAACCAGCGCCCGATGATCGCGAAACTGGGGATCAAGGCGCTCGCGGCAGGTTCGCTGTCGAACCTGATGAGTGCGGCACTGGCGGGGTTGTTTTTATCGCTCGGGTGAGGATTACGCCTCCCCCGCCAAGCCCTTCAGTTCATAAAGCAAATCAAGCGCCTGCCTTGGGGTGAGTGCGTCGATATCCAATCCGGACAACCGGTCACGCACGGCGTCGACCTTGGCCTCAGCGGCATCGAGGGCGGCGCCGAACAAGGGCATGTCGCCCAAACCTGCGGCCAACCCACCTGTTTCGGCGCGACCCTTTTCGAGTTTTTCCAATACCTGCGCCGCACGCGCCAACACCGGTGGCGGAAGACCCGCAAGTTTGGCGACGGCGATACCGTAACTGCGGTCGGCGGGGCCATCTGTCACTTCGTGGAGCAGGACGAGGTCGCCCTTATATTCCTTGGCGCGGACGTGATGAAGCGAGAGCGCATCGAGCGTATCCGCGAGCCGGGTCAGCTCGTGATAGTGGGTGGCGAACAGGCAGCGGCAGCGGTTGGCTTCGTGGATGCCCTCGACCACCGCCCAGGCGATGGCGAGGCCGTCATAGGTCGATGTGCCGCGGCCAACCTCGTCGAGGATCACGAAGCTGCGCTCGGTCGCTTGCGCAAGGATCGCAGCCGTTTCGACCATTTCCACCATGAAGGTCGATCGCCCGCGCGCTAAGTTGTCCGACGCGCCGACGCGGCTGAACAACCGGTCGACCAAGCCCAAACGCGCCGATGTCGCGGGCACATAGCTGCCAGCCTGCGCCAGAATGACGATCAGCGCATTCTGCCGCAGGAAAGTAGATTTACCGCCCATATTCGGGCCACTCACCAGCCAGAGTCGTTTCTCGGGCGCCAGATCGCAATCATTGGCGATGAAGCGCTCGCCCAGCCGTGCCAGCGCACTTTCGACCACCGGATGCCGCCCGCCTTCGATGTGCAGCTCGTTTCCGGCGACGAATTCGGGCAGGCACCAGCGCCCTTCGGCAGCGCGTTCGGCGAGAGCCGATGCCACATCAATCCGCGCCAAAGCGTCGGCACTCGCGGCAATCGCGTCGCGCCGTGCGAGCACATGTCCGATCAATTCTTCAAGATGTGCCGTCTCCGCCGCCAGCGCATGGCCAGACGCCTGCGTTATCCGAAGCGCCTCCTCGTGCAGTTCGGGCGAGTTGAACCGCACCGCACCCGCCATCGTCTGGCGATGGGTGAAGCCGCTGCCTGCCGCCATTAACGGGTCGGCATTTTTGGCGGGCACCTCGACGAAATAGCCGAGCACGCCATTGTGCCGGATCTTTAGCGCTGAAATGCCGGTTGAGGCGCGATAGCGCGCCTCCATTGCAGCGACTGCGGCCCGTCCATCACGCCCCGCCAGCCGCAGTGCATCGAGCGCGGCGTCATAGCCCTCGGCAATATAGCCGCCCTGGCTCGCTTCGGTGGGCGGCGTTGCAACCAATGCGCGGGTGAACAGGTCTACCATCGCGCCATGCCCGTCGAGCGTGGGGAGCAGGCTTTCGAGCAAGGTTGGCCGTTCCGCCATCGCACCCAGCCGCTCGCGCAGGATACGGGCGCCATCGAGCCCGTCGCGGATCTGGCCGAGGTCGCGTGGGCTTCCGCGCCCTGCGACCACACGCCCCAGCGCACGGGCGATATCGGGCAATTGGCGCAACGCCGCGCGCGTGCTTTCGCGCAACAAGGGTGCGTCGTGGAACCATTGCACCAGCGCCAGCCGCGCCTCAATCGCGCCTTTGTCCATCAGCGGGGCCGAAAGGTCTGCCGCCAATTGCCGCGCGCCCGCCCCGGTAATTGTCCGGTCGATTTCGGCGAGCAGTGAGCCCGCGCGTCCGCCGCCATTGGCCGAACGGGTAATTTCCAGGCTGTCGCGTGTCGCCTGGTCGATTAGCAAATATTGCTGCACTTCGCGGCGAACCGGCACTTTGAGGAAGGGCATCTTGCCCTGCCCGACATGCTCCAGATAGGCGAGCAAACCGCCTGCCGCGGCGAGTTCGGCGCGGCTCAGAGCGGTGAAATCGCTGTTCCCGAAATGCGCCGCAAGCGCGCCCTTGCCCGCCATGCTGTCAAAATCATCGCGCGGCCGATCGATGCTACCGTAGGGCTTGGCCGCAAAGCCTTCGGGCGCAACGACTTCGCTTGGCCCCAGCCTGGCCAGTTCGGCCTCGAGCGATGAGGAGGATACGCTATTGACCTCGAAATAGCCCGTCGAGATATCAGCTGCGGCGAGGCCTATCTCACCGCCAGCCTCTGCAAGAGCCACAAGGATATTCGAGGCCCAGCTTTCGAGCAGGCTGTCCTCGGTCAGCGTGCCGGCGGTGACAAAACGGATGATGTCGCGCGCGACCAGCGCTTTCGATCCGCCGCGCGCCTTCGCCTGCTCCGGCGTCTCTGTCTGCTCGGCAATTGCAACGCGCAGTCCGGCCTTGATCAGCCGCGCCAGATAGCCTTCGGCCGCATGCACAGGCACACCGCACATCGGGATCGGCTGCCCGCCATGCTCCCCGCGTGAGGTGAGGGCGATATCGAGCACCTGCGATGCGATCTTGGCATCGTCGAAGAACAGCTCGAAAAAATCGCCCATGCGGTAGAAGAGCAGGCAGCCATCGGCTTTGGCCTTCAACTTCAGATATTGCGCCATCATCGGCGTCGGCGTTTCGAGGCCGGGCAGCACGACATTCTTGGCGGGGCGCGAGTCCATTGCCGCCTGATACCCGCTTGCCGGACCAAGGCAACAGCAGTGCGCCGATGATTTGTGGAATAAGTTGAAAGCCGTGCCAGCATGCAGGCTTGCGCGCCTCCCCTGCTTGCCGCTAGGGCAAGCTTGTAAAGAAAATTCCAGAGGCACCCAGGCTCATGAGCGAAAGCGACGTCCAGTTTACCGCGCAGGAAGCGCTGCAATTCCATGCACAGGGGCGTCCCGGCAAGATTGAGATCATCGCATCCAAACCCATGGCGACGCAGCGCGATCTGAGCCTTGCCTATTCACCGGGCGTGGCCGTGCCGGTGCAGGCCATCGCCGATGATCCCGCAACAGCCTATGATTATACCGCCAAAGGCAATCTGGTTGCGGTCATTTCGAACGGAACCGCCATCCTCGGCATGGGCAATCTGGGAGCGCTGGCGTCCAAGCCGGTGATGGAGGGCAAGGCGGTGCTGTTCAAGCGCTTCGCCGATGTCGATTCGATCGATATCGAGGTGAAGACAGAGGATGCGCAGCGCTTCATCGATGCCGTCGAACTGCTCGAGCCGACCTTTGGAGGGATCAATCTGGAGGATATCGCCGCCCCCGACTGCTTCGTGATCGAACAGACGCTGCGCGAGCGGATGAACATCCCCGTCTTCCACGACGACCAGCATGGCACGGCGATCATTTCGGCGGCCGGCCTGATCAATGCCTGCCTGCTCACCGGTCGCAATCTCAAGGACATCAAGGTCGTCTGCAATGGTGCGGGTGCGGCGGCTATTGCCTGTACCGAGTTGATCAAGGCGATGGGCGTGCCGCATGCCAATGTCATCATGTGCGATCGCAAGGGTGTTATCTATCAGGGTCGCACCGAAGGCATGGACCAGTGGAAATCGGCCCACGCCGTTCCCACCGAAGCAAGGACATTGGCCGAGGCGATCAAGGGCGCAGACGTTTTCCTTGGGCTTTCGGCGGCGAATGCGATGACCAAGGACATGGTCCGCGACATGGCTGACCAGCCGATCATCTTTGCGATGGCCAATCCCGATCCCGAAATCACCCCGCCCGATGCGTTGGAGGCGCGGCCCGATGCTATTGTCGCGACAGGGCGGTCGGATTATCCAAACCAGGTCAACAACGTCCTCGGCTTCCCCTTCATCTTCCGGGGCGCGCTCGACGTGCGGGCGACAACAATCAACGAAGAAATGAAGATCGCCGCCGCCAATGCGATTGCCGAACTGGCGCGCGAGACGGTGCACGAGGATGTCGCGGCAGCCTATGGCGGCAATGCGCAAAGCTTTGGCCGCGACTATATCATTCCCGCGCCTTTCGACCCACGCCTGATCGAGGTTGTGTCTTCAGCCGTGGCCAAGGCGGCGATGGATAGCGGCGTCGCGCAAAAGCCGATTGCCGATATGGATGCCTATCGCGCGTCGCTGCGCGCCCGCCAGAATCCGACCACCTCGGTCATGGCGCAGGTCTATGAAACCGCGCGTGCCAAGCCGAAGCGGGTGATTTTTGCCGAAGCCGAGGAAGATGTCGTGCTGCGTGCCGCGGTCCAGTTCCGGCAGGATGGCTATGGCACGCCTGTGCTGGTCGGACGCGACGCGACGGTACTCGCCAAGCTGCAGGCGATGGGTGTTGCCAATCCCGAAAGCTATGAGATCCACAACAGTGTCTCCAGCCCGCTGGTCCCGGCGATGGTCGATCGGCTCTATGCGCGCCTTCAGCGCCGGGGCTATCTGCGCCGCGACGTGCAACGCATGGTCAACCGTGACCGGAACATCTTCGGCTCGCTGATGCTGGCGATGGACCAGGGCGACGCGATGATTACCGGGATCACGCGCACTTTTGCGCAGACCATGCGCGAATTGCGCCGCGTGCTCGATCCGAAAAAGGGTGAGATTCCGTTCGGGATACATGTGCTTGTTGGCAAGACGCACACCGTGTTCATGGCCGACACCACGGTCAACGAACGCCCGAGTTCGGAAGAGCTGGCCTATATTGCCGAACAGACCGCGCAAGTTGCGCGCCGCATGGGGCATATACCGCGTGTCGCGTTCCTGTCCTATTCGACCTTCGGTAATCCGGCGGGCAATTGGCTGGGCAATATCCGCGAGGCGGTGGCGATTCTCGACAGCCGCAAAGTCGCGTTCGAATATGAAGGCGAAATGGCACCCGACGTCGCGCTCAATCCGGCGCTAATGGCCAATTATCCCTTCTGCCGCCTGTCGGGCCCGGCCAATGTGCTGGTCATGCCGGGCCTGCAGTCGGCTAATCTGTCGGCAAAGCTGCTGCGCGAATTGGGCGGCGATCAGGTGATCGGTCCGATGCTGGTGGGTATGGAAAAACCGGTGCAGATCGCGACCATGTCGTCCAACGCATCCGAAATCGTTGCGCTTGCGGTGCTAGCGTCGGCGGGCGTGGCCCAATAACAACGATGTTTTAGGGGCGGCCGCCCGAGCCGCCCTGGCCAGCACCTGGAGCGCCAACAGCACCGATATTGCCGAACAGTTCTTCGAAGAAGCTGGTTTCGCGGCCCAGCGTCGGCGTCTTGTCGCTTTCGGGGTTCAGCTTGGCAATATGCTCCATGCCCTTCTGGTTGACCGCGATAACATTGCCGGCATTGTCAAACTGGATATGCACGATGCTCTGTGCCGTAGGGCGCGGGTTGCGGAAAGCGAGCTGCTTGGTATCGCGTGCGAAATAATACCAGTCATTGTTGCTGTACTGGCCCGTAAAAGTGGGGCGGCCCAGCGTGCCCTGCACCGATTCCCGATTATCGACGCCGGGCTGTACTGACGTGATCAATGTGGGATCACCGACATAGCCCTGGTGTCCGCGATACTGGGCGCAACCCTGAACCAGCAAGGCTGTGCCAGCAAGAGCGGCCAGTTTGAGGGCAGTCGGAATTCGGGTCTTCGCCATATTGGGGCCTTTATAATCAATAACCGGCATTGCCATTGCATCCTTGGGCGGCAATGGCAATATCCATCGCGAAATGAACGGGTGATGAGCGCGAACAGCTTCCTTCCCCCATAACCAGAGTGAAACAGATATCATGTCCCTTCTCCGACGCCTTTTCGGCCCCAGCCAACCCGACCCACGCGAGGCGCAGCGTGCGCTGTACAATAAGGTGGTGGCCAAGGCGCGCCAACCTCATTGGTATATTGAAGGGGGGGTGCCGGACAGTGTTACAGGCCGTTTCGAAATGGTGTCGGCTATTCTCTCTACCGTGCTGATCCGCCTCGAATGTGAACCTGATCAGGCGCAGGCGATGGCCTTTGTATCGGAGATTTTCATCGACGATATGGATGCGCAACTGCGCGAGCTGGGCGTAGGCGATATGGTGGTCGGAAAGCGGGTGGGTAAATTGATGGGCGCCGTAGGCGGCAGGCTGGGCGCCTATCGCGAGGCGCTGGCTGATGGAGCTGCACCAGACCTGCTGGCTGCAGCATTGCGACGAAACCTGTATGGTGATGCGCAGCCGGGTCAGGAACAAGTCGCCCATGTCGCGGCTGCAATGCGCGATCTGGCAACGGCGCTCGCGAAAGCCAATCCGGCCGAAATCGTGGCGGGATCGGCGTCATGGTAAAGGACATCCCCGCACCCGAATTCAGCCTGGCCATCCCGCTGTCCGAAATAGGCGCAGCCTCGAGGCCGCGCCACATATCGGCAGATGACGGTGAGCGTATCGCCCTTGCGCGCCGTTTTGGCTTGCTCAGGCTCGACCGGCTCGAGGCTGATGTCACCCTGCACCCTGACGGAGCAACCTATCTGGCCGAAGGAAAACTGATCGGCGAGGCGCATCAAGCCTGTGTCGCCAGTGGTGAGCCCGTACCGGCACGGGTCGAGGAGCCATTCCGTATCCGTTTCATCGCAGATACCGGATTTGAAGCCGATAGCGAAGTCGAACTGGATGCCGATGATTGCGACACGATGTTCCACGATGGCCGTACAATCGATCTGGGCGAGGCGGTCGCGCAGAGTTTTGCCTTGGCGCTCGACCCCTTTCCGCGTAGCCCCGATGCCGAAGCAGCGTTGAAAGCGGCGGGGGTGAAGGATGAGAGCGAAGCGGGGCCATTTGGCGCCTTGGCTGCGCTAAAGGACAAGCTGGAAAAGAAGTAGGACACGCGCTTGTTCGACACCAGCCTGCGCCGATGGATCGATCCGCCGTTGAACCGGGCAGGTGCGATTGTGGCGCGGGGCGGCATCGGAGCCAATGCGGTGACACTGGCAGGGGCGGCGCTCGTCATCCCGCTTTTCTACGCGCTGCTCATCCAGAACTGGATCATTGCGTTGATCCTGATTGCGGTCAACCGCTTGCTCGACGGACTTGACGGTGCGGTCGCCCGGATCAGGGGGCCAAGCGCATGGGGCGGTTATCTCGACAGCCTGTGCGACTATCTTTTCTACATTTCCGTGCCGCTGGGTTTTGCCTTTGCATCACCGGCAAACGAGCTTTCGGCGCTCCTCTTGCTGGCAAGCTTCACCTTGACTGCCGTCAGCTTCCTTGCACTCGCCGCGATCATCGCCGGGCGCGATCTGGGGCATGGCGCAAAGGCGTTTACCTATTCGACAGGGTTGATGGAGGGGGGCGAGACCATCGCCTTTTTCCTTGCGATGTGCCTGTGGCCCGCATACTTTCCGCAACTGGCGCTGGTTTTTGCGGGGCTTTGTTTGGTGACGGTGTTGCAGCGGCTGTGGATGGCGCGCAATATACTCAAGACTTAGCGAGCGCGGCGAAATCGACCGGTTCGGCTCCGAAAATCTCGATGACCGGCGGCTCCTTGGCCAAAGAACGGATGGCAGCGACAAAGCGGTGCGAGCCTTCAACAGCAAAATGGGCGCGCAACGCATCAGCGTCAGCCCATTTCTCGATAAAAACCAGCCGGTCGGGATCCTCGGCATCATAATGGCAATTATGCGCGATGCAGCCCGGTTCGGCGCGTGATCGGGTGCAATGCGCGATGCTTTCTGCCTCGATCGCGGCACGGTTACCGGCGTCGGTGCGGACACTTCCCAGTACGATAATCATGCCCTGTCTCCCAGAAAAGGCGCTGCCACCTCGGCTGGCACCCGCATCAGCCGCCCCGACGCACGGTCGAGCATGGCCCATGTCGTATTTGCGCTGACAATCACTTTGCCCGCGCCGTTCACAAACTCCACCCGCCGGTCAAAGGTCGCGCCGCGCGGCGGCTTTTCGATCCAGGTCCGCCCGGTCACGCTCTCCCCCAGCGCCACATTGCCGCGATAGTCGATCTCGTGCCGGGTCACGACCCAGATATAGGCATCGACATGCTCGGGCGCGGCGGTGGCCGTCCAATGCGATGTCGCCATATCCTGGATCCACCGCACCCAAACCGCATTGTTGACATGACCGAGCTCGTCAATGTCGTCGGGCGTGGGGGTGAAGGGTAGGGTGAAGGGCGTGGGCATGGGTGCGATCAACGAGCCAGTGTCGTCCGATATTCCCATTCGCGCCCGCCGCCTATCCCTTCAATCCCGTTCATGTTGACCACATGCTGTTTCGTCATCTGGTTTTTCAATGATGCAACGGCACTTTGGTCGCGAGTAATCTGTCCACGTTGGATATTCATCTCCATTTCAATTTCAGCCATGCTCATTCGGGCGACATATGCGTCATATTCGGCTATCCGTCGCTCTGCATGAGGCTTCAGGTCGGGAAACCAGGCTGCCGCCTGCTCAGCCCAGTTCCGAATGGCCAATTTGGTGCGGTAAGGCGTCGTCGCCGAGGTAGGCCATGCATAACCCGCATGCTTGATTGCATGCCAATCGACATGGGCACCAAACAACCACAGCCAGATTTCGCCCTGTCGTTTGGGATTGGCGTTCCAATAGCTGATCAGAAAATCCTGCACCTGGTCGCGCATTTGTTCGGTTGGCTCTACAACCGGCTTTCCCGCTACAGCATTTGCCCTGAAAATGAGAAGGTCGGTCAGCGAATCGACATGCTGGCGGGTGAAGGGCTGCGCGGACATATCGCGCCGCTGGACCAATGGCCGCTCGGCCTTTTCGATCACGCCGAGCAAGAACCGGCTTTCTTCCAGCCCGCCATTGGCGCTTGCCTTGATCGCATTAAGCAACTCGCGCGGCTGGCCTCCCCCCGCCATCTGCAACATGGCCGCCTCTGTGGCCCCTGCTGCACGTGCATTGGCCCGTTCGCCCGTAGCCGCAAGATAAGGTAGCATCCTGACACGGCGCATTTCACGTGCAGTGACCAAAAGATTGTTTCGGTAGGTCGGATTTGTGATCCAGTCGTTGATCAAAAATGCTTCATATCTCTGCCGATCCGCTGACGAGAACCGCATCTCAAAATACCACTCCATATAGGCAATATAATCGTTCAGCACCGACCGTTCGAAGGGCGGATCAGTATTCGGCACGATCGGTGAACCCGTTGCAGGCGCTTGCCGGTAGAATGGTACTGGATTCGCCGCTGCGGGACTTAGGAAGCCGAGGGTCAAGCTGGCCAATAGCAAACAGGCTGTCAGTCGGTGACGCATGGTACGTCTCTCCATAGCTTCGGGTTCAGCGCAGAAAACTTTGCGGAGCATTGCGATTGTTATATGGCTGTGGGTGTCAATGCAAAAGCCAAGACTGTTCATACTGCCCTTCGTCGCGCTGCTGGCGCAAGCAAGTGCCCCGCCCGCGACGCCGGACGAAACGCCGTACCGCATTTTGCGGGATGCATATGCGGTGGGGGACGCTGTAAAAGCGAGCGAGGCTTATGCAGACGATGCGAGCTATTCTGAACATTATCCCGGCACGGCCCCGGTAATGCGCGTAGGAAGAACGGAAATTGGAGCAGGATTCACGCAGCTTTTTGACCAGCTGGGCAAACCAAGCATTGAGCGGCCGGTAACGCTGAATTTCCGGGTTGTTTCCCGGCAAGCCGGTTCAACCGGTCAGGCCGACACTGGCTTTTACCGCCTCGTTGTGGGGACTGGAGACGACGCTGATAGCTATTACGGCGCCTTTTCGACTTTGGTTAGAAATGGCCGCTTCGTTGCGGATACCAGCAGCATGGCAACGCTTGCCGATTTCGAGAAAGCTGCCGGACCAGTGATGTTTGCAGCGGATGATGAGCAGCTGAATGCGACCTTTTACGATCAGCATGTAGGGCTCTACCGGGATCGCGACTGTGCAGTGGTTGTCACGCGATCAGCTTGGCGGCTTTTCGCGCTCGACGAGTGCAGTGGCGAATGGCGCGGGCTTGAAAGGGTCGACGGCCTGTCATGGAATGCAGGGGATCGTGTCATCGATCGAAACGGCGCATTGGCCTATAAATTCGACCTTTCGCAAAAGGCGGGTCTTTCGATCGGCACGACACCGGCGCGATCGCTTGAGAAGCAGTCTGCCTATACCGTTACAAATGTCAGATTTGGACCCGGCCTGGAATTGGCAGGTACTGTCTACCGCCCCAACGGCGGCAATGCAAAACGCCCTGGCGTTGTAATGCTTCACGGGTCCGGTCCACAGGATCGCAATGGCTATGCGTCGATCATTGCGCTGATGGCGCAGCGGCTCGCAAGGTCCGGTGTGGTCGTCCTGAGTTTTGACAAGCGCGGCGTAGGCGGCTCTCGTGGAGATTGGACCAAGATGGGTTTTGCCGAACTGGCGGCTGATGCCCGGGCTGGCCTCGAGTTTCTGCGGCAACAGGATGATGTCGATGGTTCGCGCGTCGGGTTCGCAGGATCGAGCCAAGCGGGTTGGATCGCCGCAAAGGCAATAGCCGATGGCGGTGACCCGGCCTTTGCCATGCTGGTTGGTGCAGCGGGATCGGCCATGACTGTGAGAGAGCAGAATCTTTACAACACGCAGGTCCTGATGCGATGCGCGCGGATTGCGCCATCTGCTATCCAACTCGCGCTGGATCAGCAGAATGCATTTTTTGACGCGCGCGATAATCCGGCGAAGGCTGACAGGCTGAAAACGCTCAGCAGGAAAGCTGCATCAGTGCCGCAACTGCGCGATTGGCTGTTCCCGGACACGGTCGAGCCAAGCGCGCAAACCGCTTGGTATGATGTGCTGGATGTCGACTTCGATCCGATTCCCATCTGGTCGCGTTTTTCGGGCCGTTCGTTTTTTCTGTTCGGCGGGCAGGATGATTCGACCGATTCAAAGCTGTCAATCCGGCGACTAAAGGCCATTAGCGACGTCCAGATTAGCCATTTGCCCGGTGCCCAGCATCTCGGCCTTGCCGCAACATCGCGCTGTAATAGCATCGAGCAGGCGCAACGATTTGACCCCGCATTTTTCCGCACCCTCGACCAATGGGCGCGCGAAATTTGACATGGCACGACAGAATGTCTGTTCGGGATCGCCCTTTGAAGAATTGATCGGTTTCAGTCGGGCTGTGCGGATAGGCAATATGATCGCCATATCGGGCACGGCACCGGTTGGCGACGATGGGCGAACAGTCGGATCGGGCGATTTGACCACCCAACTGCGCGCCTGTTTCGATCGAGCGATGCGCGCAGTTGCCGAAGCGGGTGGGTCGCCCCTGGACGTCATTCGCACGCGGATCATGCTGGTCGACATTGCCATGTGGAAAGTGGCCGCCGAAGTACACCGGGAGTATTTCGGCGATCATCCGCCAGCATGCACTTTTGTTCAGATTTCAGGCTTTATTGATCCGGAATGGTTGGTCGAAATCGAGGTTGATTGCGTGTTGACGAGCACAGCCGACACCTAGTCTACCGCGCTCTGTACGATGTTCGGCATCTACCAGAGTGGCCTCCGACAAGTGAGTGCATCATAAGATCGGAACAGGAGCAAATTCATTTGGAGCCTGCCAACCCCAATTGCCACACCAGAAACGCCGCTTCCTCGGCATTCTCGTGCAGCCGGTCGAACCGGCCCGATTTGCCGCCATGCCCGGCTCCCATGTTGGTTTTGAGCAGTAGCACATTGTCGTCGGTCTTCATCGCGCGCAGCTTGGCGACCATTTTGGCGGGTTCCCAATAGGTGACGCGCGGGTCGTTGAGGCCGGCGGTCCACAGCATCGGCGGATAGGCCTTGGCCGATACGTTGTCGTAAGGCGAATAGCTACGGATATAATCGAACGCTGCCTTGTCGGTGATCGGATTACCCCACTCAGGCCATTCGCCGGGAGTCAGCGGCAATGTCTCGTCGAGCATGGTGTTGAGCACATCGACAAAGGCGACATGGCTCGCCACCGCGCCGAAGATTTCGGGCGCCTGATTGACCACTGCGCCCATCAGTTCGCCACCCGCCGAGCCGCCGCTCGCGGTCAGCCTGCCTTTCGATGTGTAACCCATCTCGATCAACGCCTTTCCGGCATCGACAAAGTCGTTGAACGTATTGGTCCGCTTGGTCAGCTTGCCATCGAGATACCATTGATAGCCCAGATCATCACCGCCGCGGATATGCGCGATCGCATAGGCGAAGCCGCGGTCGAGATAGGACAGGCGGTTGGCCGAGAAGCCCGGCGGGATGGCAATGCCATAGGCGCCATAGGCATAGAGGTGGAGCGGCTGGCTGCCATCCTTTTTGAAGCCTTTCTTGTAGACGATGGAAACGGGCACCTTGGTGCCATCGCGCGCGGTGATCGTCACGCGCTCGGTCTGGTACTGGCTGGCATCATAACCTGAAGGGATTTCCTGCACCTTCAGCGTCTCGAATGCGCCGGTGGCGACAGTATAGTCAAACACCGTGTCGGGCGTGACCATCGATTCATAATCGAGGCGCAGTTTCTGCACATCATATTCGGGATTGTCGCCCAGCCCCGCGACATAGCTTGCCTCGGCAAATTTGATCGGCTCAGCCTTGGTCGGGTTGTTGTACCGACGCACCTCAACCTGATCGAGGCCGTCGATCCGGCCTTCGGTGACGAAGAAATCCTTGAACAGCGAAACCCCGGTCAGATAGTGCCGATCCGATCCCGCTATCAATGTGGTCCATTCACCCGGATCCTTAAGGCTCGCGGTTGCGACGCGGAAATTCACATGGTCGTCGTTGGTCAGGATGTAGAGCGCGCCATCACGCACGTCGACGCTATATTCGCGTCCAACCTTGCGGGGCGAGACCAGAATGGGCTCGGCCAAGGGATTGTCGGCAGGCACCAGCCGCACTTCGCTGGTCACATTGTCGCCGGTGGCGATGATGATCCAGTCTTCCTGCGCGGTGATGCCGACACCCACGCCAAAACCGATATCGTCTTCCTTGTAGAGCAATTTGGCGTTTTTCGGATCATCGCCCAGCCGGTGGTAATAGGCATTGTCGGTGCGCCAATTTTCGTTGGCTAGGCCATAGACCAGGCCCTTGCTGTCCTTGGTCCATATGATGCTGGAAAGCGTGCCGGGGATGATGTCGGCCAGCTCCTCGCCGGTTTCGAGGTTGCGGATATGGAGGTCAAACCGTTCCGAGCCGTTGTCGTCATAGGCATAGGCCAGCAGCTTGCCATCGGGGCTGATCTCGGCAGCGCTCAGGCGGAAATAATCCTTCCCCTCGGCCAGCTTGTTTTCATCGAGGATCAGCTGGTCTGCACCGCCCTTTACCGGCCTGCGGTAATGCTTGCGATATTGCGCGCCCTCGTCGAATTTCGACCAGTAGATATAGTCGCCATCCTTTTGCGGGACGGACGAATCATCCTCCTTGATCCGCCCCTTCATCTCCTGAAAGATCGTCTCGACCAGTTTTTCCTGCGGCTTCATTTGCGCTTCGAAATAGGCGTTTTCGGCCTCGAGATGCGCGAGAATCTCCTTATTCTCGATCTTCGGATAGCCTTGGTCGCGCAGCCAGTGATAATCGTCGGTGATCGTCACGCCGTGTACGGTGGTGCTGTGCGGGCGCTTTTCGGCGATGGGTGGTTGGACGTGCGTGTCGGTCTTGGCGGTCATGCTGTCTTTCTCTGTGATGGCGGCCAGCACCGGCGCGGCGCTGATGCAAAGGGCGATCGAGGTTCCAAGTTTCAGGAGCGGTTTCATATCGGCAAGGTCCTCTCTATATAGGGGCAACACTTAAGAACAGGAATCACCCATGTCCACCTATGAAGCCCGTCTCTCGGCCCTGCGCGTGCAGCTCAAAAAGGATCAGCTCGACGGTTTCGTCGTCCCGATTTGTGACGAGCATATGAGCGAGTATGTCGGCGAATATGCGCAGCGGCTGGGCTGGCTGACGGGCTTTGGCGGATCGGCGGGGAGCGCAGTGGTCCTGAGCGAAGAAGCGGCGATCTTCACCGACGGGCGCTACACGTTGCAGGTGCGCGAACAGGTGGATGGAAAGCATTGGCAATATGTCGGCGTCCCCGAAACCAGCATCGCCGACTGGCTGAAGGCGCACACCCCGGCCGGCGCGCGGATCGGTTATGATCCCTGGGTGCACACCAAGGGCTGGGTTGAAAACGCAACCAGGGCGCTGAAGGCCAAGGGAGCCGAACTGGTGCCCGTCACCCGCAACCCGATCGACGCCGTCTGGGGCGATCAGCCGGCGAAGAGCACCGCGCGGCTGGTGGTGCATGAAGACCGCTATGCTGGGCAAAGCAGCGCCGAAAAACGCGCGGTCGTTGCCGAATGGCTTGCCTCCAACAATCTGGACAGCACCGTTGTCGCGGCGCTCGATTCGGTGGCGTGGCTGCTCAACGTCCGTGGCACCGATGTCTCGCGCACGCCGGTGGCGCTCAGCTTTGTGCTCGCCCATGCCGATGGCACCGCCGACCTGTTTGTCGCGCCGGAAAAGGTGAGTGAAGAGGTCGCCCAGCATCTGGGCAATGCCGTCCGCCTGCGTACGCCCGAGGAATTTCTTCCCGAGTTGAAGGCCATGGCTGGCAAGCGCATCGCGGTTGATCCCGACCGGTCGGTGGCCGCCATCTTTGGCGCGCTGAACGATGCCGGTGCCACCATAGTCGAGAAACGCGACCCGACCATATTGCCCAAGGCGCAAAAGAACCCGATCGAACAGGCAGGCCACCGCGCGGCACAGGCGCGCGATGGCGCTGCGCTCAGCCGCTTTCTCCACTGGATGCACGAAACCGCGCACCAGGGCGGCCTCACCGAGCTTTCGGCGGCGGCGAAGCTGCAGGATTTCCGCGCTGCGACCGGCCAGCTCAAGGATCTGAGCTTCGACACCATCTCTGCCACCGGCCCCAATGGTGCGCATTGCCATTACAAGGTGGATGAGGCGTCGAACCGCACCATCGAGCCCAACAGCATCTATCTGGTCGACAGCGGCGGCCAGTATCTCGATGGCACTACCGATGTCACCCGCACCATCTGGGTAGGCCCGGGCGAACCAACGGAGGAAATGAAGGACCGCTTCACCCGCGTGCTCAAGGGGCATATCGCGCTGGCGTTGGCGGTTTTCCCAGAAGGCACGCGCGGCGCGCAACTCGATACCATGGCGCGCGCGTCATTATGGCAGGCAGGTCTCGACTATGCCCATGGCACCGGCCATGGCGTAGGCAGCTTCCTCGCGGTGCATGAAGGACCGCAGCGGATCGCCAAATTCACCGGATCGCAGGCGGGCACAGACGAACCCCTGCTGCCCGGCATGATCCTGTCGAACGAGCCCGGTTACTACAAGGCCGGCGAATATGGCATCCGCATCGAAAATCTGGTGCTGGTCGAGGAACGGAAAATCGACGGCGCGGAAGGGCGCTATTTCGGCTTCGAAAACCTCACTTGGGCGCCGATCGACAAGACGCTGGTCGACACCAGCCTCCTCACCCGCGACGAGCTGCGCTGGTGGGATGAGTATCATACGAGGGTGCTGGAGATTGTCGGGCCGCAATTAGAGGGCGAGGCAAAGACTTGGCTTGAGGAGGCTTGTGCGCCTTTGGGGCGGGGATAAACCCGCCCCGCTGGCCGGCTCACCGCCAATAATCCCGACGCATCATCCCTTCGAAACCGGCCGCTTTGCAGGCAGCATTTCCTGAACCGTTTGCCCGAGCCGCACGGGCACGGGTCGTTGCGGCCGAGGCGTTCGAGCAGCTCGATCTCGCCGCCCTTGATCGTGCGAAGCCCTCGTTTGACGCGCGTTTCGCTGGGGAAGCCCTTCCGACGTTTCGATGTCCGCTCAAAAGCAGCTATGGTTGCGGTCTGGATATTTCACGGTTCTTCTCCTTCAAAATGCGCCCTTCCCCGCTATGAGAGAGGGGCGCGAGGTTGCTCACCCCCATGCTACAGGTGTCCACTTCCCCGGCTTCGCCACGATCTGATAATCGTCACGATAGAGGATCTGGCCCGGATCGCGGGTTGTGAGGTGGTTGATGATGATGCCGCAATCTCGCAGCAGTGCTGCCAGCACCCAGGCATGGCTGATCATGTCGCGCGCTTCATCGCGGAACCAGCAAATACCTTCATCATACCAGCGGCTCTTCGACTTGATCACGAAGTGACGCCCCTTCGGCACCGGCAAGTTCGCGTTGAACCAGTCGAGTTCAGAACGGATGGCACCGCGAACAATATCCGGGTTGCGATGATCGCGCCCGGCGCAGCCTGCCGCATAGAAAATGCCGTACGCACCACGCCCGCGTCCGGCGCGTTCCGGCGATACAAATCGCAGATACATAAAAGCCTCGGGACGCCGCCCGGACGTCCGGTCCGGCAGCGCATCATTTCAGTGAAATGGGAAAAGCCCTTGCCCGGGTGTCCCGGGAAGAGCGACTAAAGGGGCCTTACCGCCCCTTTGGTTCCGAGGGCGGAGGCGTTACGATGAATGTTCTAAACATCATGCACCTCATCAAGTAATTGAGGGCGCGCCGTTAGCAAGTCGCTGGCCCGATGTAAAGTCGCGCGCAATTGACAATCGCTCGCTGCATACTAGCCTGCCTGTCATGCAAATAACCCCATCCGGCCAGGCATGCGGCGCGAGCGTTACCGGTGTTGACCTGTGCCAGCCTTTGTCCGCCGATCTGGTCGGCGCGATCCGCGCGGCCTGGCTCCAGCATCATGTGCTTGCCTTTCCCGATCAGGATTTGACCGACGCCGATCTCGAACGCTTCACGCTGCATTTTGGCGGCTTTGGCGATGATCCCTTCATCGCACCGGTGCCGGGGCGCAAGCATGTGATTGCGGTCGAGCGGCTCGCGGATGAAACCTCGCCATTGTTCGCCGAAAACTGGCATAGCGACTGGAGCTTTCAGACGCGGCCGCCCGCCGGCACCTGCCTCTATGGGATAAAGATCCCGCCCGTCGGCGGCGATACGCTGTTTGCCAACCAGCATGCGGCGCTCGACGCGATGCCCGATGCGCTGCGAAAGCGGGTCGAGGGGCGAATGGCGATCCATTCGGCCAAGCGCGCTTATGCGCCCGATGGCTTTTATGGTGAGGGGGACAAGGCCAAACGGTCGATGGATATCCGCCCGTCAAAGGATGCCGAGGCGACGCAGCTCCACCCCTTTATCCGCGCGCATCCCGAAACCGGTCGGCTGGGGCTGTTCAGCTGTTTCGGCTATATCATCGGCTTTGAAGGGATGGACGATGCAGAGGCGCTGCCGCTGCTGATCGAGCTATACCAATATCAGGGGCAGGAGGCGTTGCAGTATCGCCACAAATGGCAGCCGGGGATGCTGCTGATGTGGGACAACCGATCAGTCCTGCACGCCGCGACCGGTGGCTATGATGGCCACCACCGGCTGTTGCACCGGACGACGATCGCGGCGGCTTGAGCGTTTCAACCTGTCCGTTCGCCTCGAGCGAAGTCGAGAGGCCCATCGGTCGTGCTCGACCTCCCGGTGTCTCGACTTCGCTCGACACGAGCGGATTTAGGGACGCTGGATGGTCACACGAGCGGAACTTAAATTTTATGATGGGCCCCGAGGCTCGCCCTGATCCGGTCGAGCGTGGCTTTGCGGATTGCTTGCTTGTTCCACGCATGAGAGGCCGCAGGGAGTTGTGCCAATTGCGCCGCCACCGCCATCGCGCTTGCCTCTGCCTTGCCAGTCTCGGCGAGCATATCGAGATAGCCTGCCTCAACCGCACCCGCCGGATCGTAAATGAATCCCTGGATCGTCGCGCGGGTCAGGTGCGTGGGGTTCAGCCGGTCGTGTGATAGCTCCATTGCGAAGATCGGCAGGTTCATGCCCGTAATCGCTTCATTCGCGCCGATCTTGTAATCCCCCGCCGTGCCGATACGGGTGTCGCAGGCGTTGAGGATGAACACCCCCATCGCAATCGCATGGCCGGTGCAGGCAGCAACCACCGGCAGCTTGTTGCCATAAAGCCGGAGCAGCAATTCGGCCCCTGCGTCGAGCAATTTGTAGACTCCGTCGGCACCCAGACTGGCGAAGGCGTTCAGATCGAACCCGCCCGAAAAGCGCCCGTCGCGCCCGGCCAATACAATCGCCTTGGCTTCGGCCTCTGCCGTGTCGAGCGCGGCGTTGAGCGCTTCAAGCATCTCGAAATTGATCGCATTGGCCTTGCCGTCATCCATGTGGATCAGGGCGATATCGTTCGTGATTTCTATCGTTGCGGGTGTGCTTGCGGACATGGTTAGCTCTCCTGAGTCTCTATCCAGCCAATAGAACTTACGTTTACGTAAGCGTCAATCGCAAATTCACGCCGCCCCCTGTTCAACCTTTTTCGAACCGCTATACCGGTTGCAAAGAACAACCCAAATCGAGGAGCGCCACATGCCCGAAACGCCGAACCAGACTCTGTCCGAATATGTCCCGCCCAAAGTGTGGGAATGGAATCGCGAAAGCGGCGGGCGCTTTGCCAATATCAATCGGCCGATTGCCGGGGCGACGCATGAAAAAGCGCTGCCCATCGGCAAGCATCCCTTGCAACTTTACTCGCTCGGCACCCCTAATGGGGTGAAGGTGACGGTGCTGCTCGAAGAGCTGCTCGCTTTGGGCCATTCGGGCGCTGAATATGACGCCTGGTTGATCAATATCGGCAGCGGCGACCAGTTCGGTTCGGGCTTTGTCGATGCCAACCCCAATTCCAAAATCCCTGCGCTTGTCGACCGTTCGGGCCCCACACCGCAGCGCGTATTCGAATCGGGGTCGATCTTGCTCTATCTGGCCGAAAAATTCGGCGCCTTCCTGCCCACCGATCCTGCGAAGCGCACCGAGGCGTTGAGCTGGCTGTTCTGGCAGATGGGCAGCGCGCCCTATCTCGGCGGCGGCTTCGGCCATTTCTATGCCTATGCGCCGTTCAAGATCGAATATTGCATCGATCGCTTCGCGATGGAGGTGAAGCGGCAGATGGACGTGCTCGACCGCAACCTTGCGGAACGCGAGTTTATGGCGGGTGACGAATATTCGATCGCCGACATCGCGATCTGGCCCTGGTATGGCGCGCTCGCCATGGGGCTAGTGTACGAGGCGGGTGAATTCCTCGATGTTGCCAGCTACAAACATGTCCAGCGCTGGACGAAGCAGATTGCCGCGCGCCCTGCGGCGCAACGCGGGCGGATGGTCAACCGGGTGATTGGCGATCCCGCCACCTGTCTTCCCGAACGGCATGATGCAGGCGATTTTGACACACGGACGATCGACAAGCTGACGGTGGCAGGGGAATGGCCGCCCAAGAAGGATTGACCGCGGGCCAATGTTCGCATAATGTTCCATTCTATCTGAAGGAGATGATTCGATGATTGGTTATGTGACCTTGGGCACCAACGACCTTGCCCGTGCCGCCAAATTTTATGATGCCATTGCTGCCGAAATGGGCACCGGGCGGATGATGGATTATGACGGCTTTATCGCCTGGGGCGCGCCGGGTGGCGGCGCCGGCATCGGCCTGACCAAGCCGTTTGACGGCAATGCCGCCACGGTCGGCAATGGCGTCATGGTGGCACTCGAGGCAAAGGACAAGGATCAGGTCCACCGTCTGTACGATATCGCACTTGCCCATGGCGGCACTTGCGAAGGCCCTCCGGGACCGCGCGGTGATGGCGGTTTCTATGCCGGCTATTTCCGCGATCCGGACGGGAACAAGCTGAACGCCTTCATCATGTAATTATCTTGCGTGACATAGTGTCAGCTTTGTCAACTTCGGGCGGGAGTTCTTCCAAATGAGCATTCGGAATCTGGAGGAATACCCGCTCCATCTCGGCATTGGTGCGACTGCCATTCCCCAGCCCGAATTTACCGGCGGGATGGACTGGTACATGGCCTATGGCGAGCGCCATGGTGGCGATGGCGCCGAAGGGCGTCTCGTCAGCATGCATCGCTTCACCCAAAGCTGGGATAGCTGGGAAATGCATCCGGCGGGTGACGAGGTTGTGGTCTGCACCTCGGGCCGGATGACGCTCATCCAGGAATTTCCCGACGGTTCGACGGCTTCGGTAACGATTGGCGCTGGCGAATATGCGATCAATCCGCCCGGTGTCTGGCACACCGCCGACATTGATGGAGAGGCCACCGCGCTGTTCATCACCGCAGGATTGGCCACCGAAGGGCGGCCAAGATAGGCCAAGGCTGGTAAAAGCGGCTGCTCTCGCCTAAGGGCGGGCCATGCATTTCCTAGATCAGGCGAAAATCTACATCCGCTCCGGTGCCGGTGGCCCCGGGGCCGTCAGCTTTCGCCGCGAAAAATATATCGAATATGGCGGTCCCGATGGCGGCAATGGCGGCAAGGGTGGCGACATCATTTTTGAGGCCGTCGCCGGCCTCAACACGCTGATCGATTTCCGCTACACCCAGCATTTCAAGGCACCGCGGGGCACACCAGGTGCTGGCCGGGATCGCTATGGTGCTGGCGGTGAAGACCTTGTGATCAAGGTTCCCGTTGGTACGCAGATCCTAGCTGATGACGATGAGCGAAGCCTGCTAGGCGATCTAACCAAAGTCGGACAACGCATCACCTTTCTTAAAGGCGGAATGGGCGGTCGTGGTAACGCCAGTTATAAGACCAGCACCAACCGCGCCCCGCGGCAGCACCAACCGGGTGAGGATGGCGAAGAGATGTGGGTCTGGCTGCGGCTCAAACTGCTTGCTGACGCTGGCCTTGTTGGTCTGCCAAATGCCGGCAAATCGACTTTCATCAATCAGGTGACCAATACCAAGGCAAAGGTCGGGGCTTATGCCTTCACTACATTGCGCCCACAACTGGGTGTCGTCAGCCATAAGGGCCGTGAATTTGTCCTCGCCGACATTCCGGGGCTGATTGCCGGCGCCGCCGAAGGTGCAGGCGTGGGCGATCGCTTTCTTGGCCATATCGAACGCTGCCAGATCTTGATCCATCTGATCGACGCCACTGGCGATGATCCCGTGGCGGCTTGGCACACCGTGTGCGACGAACTCGAAGCTTATGGTGCGGGCCTTGAAGACAAGCCACAGATTGTCGCCCTCAACAAAGGCGACCTGCTCGATGACGAGTTGATGGCTGACATTTCCGAACAGCTTGAGACAGCTGGCGCGCAAGAGGTGATCGCAATTTCGGGCGCAACCGGACGGGGCGTCGACAAGGTCCTCGACCGTGTCATCGCGGCATTACCCGAAAAAAGCAGCGTCGAAACATCCAGTGGAGACAATGAGGAAGGCGAATGGTCGCCCATCTGAGACCTGCCGCCTGCCCCCTGTTGGTGGTGAAGGTCGGTTCGTCCCTGCTGGTCGAATCTGACGGCGCAGTGCGGCGTGATTGGCTGCAAACATTGGTTGCGGATATCGCCAAGCGGTGCAAGGCCGGACAAAAGATAGTGGTGGTCAGCTCCGGTGCCATCGCATTGGGTGCACGGCGCCTGGGTTTCGAAAAGGGTGGTCGGGCAAGCCTCGCCGATGCACAGGCAGCAGCCTCGGTCGGGCAAATCCTGCTTTCCGGCATATGGGCCGAACTTCTGGGTGAGCAAGGGCTGACGGCAGCGCAGATGCTGGTGACACTCGACGATCTTGAAGACCGTCGCCGCTATCTTAACATCACCGCAACGATCGATCGCCTGCTCGGCGCAGGGGCCGTGCCGGTGATCAACGAGAATGATAGTGTTGCTACCGAGGAAATCCGTTTCGGCGATAATGATCGGCTGGCGGCACGCGTTGGACAAGCCGCTGGTGCCAACGGCGTGGTGCTACTGTCGGATGTCGATGGCTTGTACGATCGCGATCCGCGTGATCCCGAGGCGCAGTTGGTGCCCGAGGTCGCCAAGGTCGACGGCCGCATCCGCATCATGGTGAGCGGCGATTCCTCGTCCGGCATGGGCTCGGGCGGCATGGCTTCAAAACTTGACGCGGCAGACATCGCGACGCGCGCGGGTATCGGGCTTGCTATCGCATCAGGCTTACGCGCCAACCCTCTGGCCGCACTGGATGATGGCGCGCCTTTTACTTGGTTCGCACCGCGCGAAGGTGGCAGCGCGCGCAAAGGCTGGATCGGTGGCCGACTGTCGGTCAAGGGTAGGATAACGGTCGATAGTGGCGCGGCCAAGGCTCTGCGCGGTGGAGCAAGCTTGCTCCCGGCGGGTACCACTGACGTGCACGGCGAATTCCGGCGCGGCGATGTAATCGATATTGTCTCCATCGATGGCGAGGCGCTGGCGCGGGGACTTTCCGAATATGATGCCGCCGACGCGGCGCTGATCTGTGGCAAGCGGTCGAGCGAACTCGAAGCTATATTGGGGGCCGTCCCGCGCCAGGTTTTAGTCCATCGTGACCAGATGGTGCTGCTCTGATGGCTGGCAAGGGTGTGGTCGCCCTGACCGGCGCGACCGGGTTTGTCGGCCGCGTGACGCTCGAACGGCTGGTCGAGGCCGGGTGGCAGGTGCGCGCGCTCACGCGCCGACCGCAACCAGCGAAGCCCGCAACCACATGGGTCGAAGGCGCCTTGGATCGTCCCGACAGCCTGCTTGAATTATGCAACGGAGCTGATGCGATATTGCACATTGCAGGCGTAGTGAATGCGCCGGATGTTGCATGCTTTGAGGCTGGCAATGTCACCGGCACAGCCAATTTGATTGAGGCGGCGAAGGAGCAAGGCATCAGCCGGTTCGTCCACGTCTCTTCGCTTTCCGCGCGCGAGCCACAGCTTTCGGTCTATGGATCGAGCAAAGCCAAAGGCGAAAAACTGGTCGCGACTAGCCTGCTCGACTGGACCATCATTCGCCCGCCCGGTGTTTATGGCCCCGGCGATACTGAAGTTTTGGAGATGTTCAAAATGGCCGCCAAGGGTTTTTGTCTGCTACCGCCTGCAGGCAGAGGGTCCTGGATCCACGTCGAAGATCTCGCGCGATTACTTGTCGCGCTACTCCCGGCGTATGAGGATGCTACTGCGCAAATCTTTGAAGCCGATGATGGCGAACCCGGTGGATGGGAACATCGCCGCTTTGCCCGTGCTATTGGCTTGGCGCTCGACCGTCGCATTGTAACGATTTCCGCGCCGCGCCCGTTGCTTTTTGCGGCTGCCCGGTGTGATCGGCTGGTTCGCGGCGCGAAGGCCAAACTGACTCTCGATAGGGCGAGCTATATGAGTCACCCAGATTGGGTTATTGATAGGGAAGCCACGCCGCCCCTGGCCCTATGGCGACCGCAAATCGGCACGCTAGATGGCCTGAGAGCGACCGCCCGCTGGTATAAGATGAAGGGTTGGCTATAGAGGCCGTTAGTCGATTGGAGCCAGAAATCGCCCTTTTACCGCCTTATTCAAGTGGCAATGGCGCGACAGATTATAGTTAGGGATAAGAAATGACCGACCGCAGCGAAATGTTCGACAAGCTCAAGGAATTGATCGAGCCGTTCAACAAGAAAGGCGTCGAGCTGAGCGATGCCACGACTTTTGCGGGCGATCTCGAATGGGATAGCCTGACCGTCATGGATTTCGTTGCCGAGGTGGAGGACACATTTGACATCGTGATCACCATGAACATGCAGGCCGAAATCGAGAATGTCGGTCAGCTCGTCGATGCCGTCATCAAGCTGACCGACTGACATGACCGACCTGTTTTCGAAATTCGATCCGCTGATCGAACAGCGCGCCGCGTTGCTTTCAACGGGCGTAACCGATCCGTTCAGCCTGGTGATGGAAAAGGTGCTGTCGCCCACCGTCGCGATCTGCAACGGGCGCGAAACGATCCTTCTCGGAACATACAACTATATGGGTATGACCTTCGACGAGGATGTCATTGCTGCCGGCAAGCAGGCGTTTGACGATTTCGGCGCAGGCACCACCGGCAGCCGCGTGCTCAACGGCACGTTCGATCCGCACAAGGATGTCGAGGCGGCGCTGCGCGAATTTTACGATATGGACCATGCTATGGTCTTTTCGACCGGCTACCAGGCCAATCTGGGCATTATCAGCACGATTGCGGGCAAGGGCGATTATATCATCCTCGATATCGACAGCCATGCGTCGATCTATGATGGCTGCAAGATGGGTGATGCAGAAATCGTCCCCTTCCGCCACAATGATATCGAAGCGCTCGAAAAGCGTTTGAAACGGCTGCCCGCCGAGGCGGGTAAACTGGTTGTGCTCGAAGGCGTCTATTCGATGCTGGGCGATGTTGCGCCGCTCAAGGAAATGGTGCGCATTTCCAAGGAAAATGGCGCGATGGTGCTGGTCGACGAAGCGCATTCGATGGGCTTTATCGGGCAGCATGGACGCGGCGTCGCCGAAGAACAGGGCTGCATCGATGATGTCGATTTCATCATCGGCACCTTTTCAAAGAGCGTCGGAACCGTCGGCGGCTTTTGCGTTTCGAACCACCCCAAGTTCGAAATCCTGCGCCTTGTCTGCCGTCCCTATGTCTTCACTGCTGCCTTGCCGCCGAGCGTTATGGCGTCGAGTGCGAAATCCGTACGCAAGCTGATGCATGGCAGCAACAAGCGCGCCCATCTTTGGGAGAATTCGAAGACACTGCACAAGGGCTTGCGTGATCTTGGCTTCCAGCTCGGCACCGACGAGCCGCAATCGGCGATTATTGCCGTCATCATGCCCGACCTCGAACGTGGCGCGATGATGTGGGAGGCGTTGCTCAAGGAAGGTCTCTACGTCAACCTGGCCCGCCCCCCGGCAACGCCGGCGGGTATGACATTGCTGCGTTGTTCGCTTTGCGCAGAGCATACGAGCGAGCAAGTTCAGGACATTCTGGGCCGGTTCGAACGCGCGGGCAAAGCCGTCGGGATCATCCGATCTTGACGATGCCACAGCGCTATACCCTGACCCTGTCTTGCCCCGATGCCCCCGGGCTGGTCGCGGCTGCGTCAAGTTTTCTTGCTGACAATGGCTGCAATATACTGGAGTCTCAGCAATTTAACGACCGCGAAGATGCGCAATTCTTCATGCGGGTGGTTTTTGAAACCTTGCCCGGCGCGCCAGACGTTGAAGCATTGAAGGCCGATTTTGCGCCCTTGGCCCAGCGGCGGTCGATGCGCTGGCAGATCCGGGATGCCGACGCGCCGCGCAAGGTGCTGCTGATGGTCTCCAAGTTCGACCATTGCCTTGAGGACCTTTTATACCGGGTGCGGGTAGGCGAGTTGAAGATGGATGTGGTTGCTATCGCATCCAACCATCCCCGCGATGCCTCAAAACCCTCGCTGGTTGGCGACATTCCCTGGCATCACTTCCCTATCACCGCGGAAACCAAGGCATCGCAAGAGGCGGCAATCAAGGCGCTTATCTCCGAAACCGGTGCCGAGCTGGTCGTGCTCGCGCGTTACATGCAGATTTTGTCGGATGATTTTGCGGCTTTCCTGTCAGGTCGCTGCATCAACATCCATCACAGCTTCCTTCCCGGTTTCAAGGGTGCGAAGCCCTATCATCAGGCTCATGCGCGCGGGGTGAAGATGATCGGCGCGACCGCGCATTATGTGACCGCCGATCTCGATGAAGGCCCGATCATCGCGCAGGATGTCGAAGCGGTCAGCCACGCCGATACGGCCGATGACCTTGTGGCCAAGGGCCGCGATATCGAATGCCGCGTGCTCGCAGCTGCCGTGCGCGATCATCTGGAGGACCGCGTGCTGCTCAACGGCAGCAGGACCGTCGTCTTCCGCAGTTAACGGACAGCGCCTTTGGCGAGCAATTTGGGAACCAACACCAGTGACGCAACAAGAGGCCATCTGCGCTGCCAAGGCTTTATCTCGATCTGTGTTCCCGCGTGGCGGTTTATCTTCCAGGCCAGATAATCGATCCCGCCCGAATAGGTGAAGGCTGCCTTGGCGAGGCGGGCGATAGAGAGTAGTTTGCCTTCGAACCGGCGGCGCACCCAGCGACCACCTTGGGCACCAATTGGAATGGCGGCCATTGCCGGGGCGCTGAACCGTTCATAGCGCGCCGGTTCTGCATCAACTACTGAGTTGGAACGGCTTTTCCGCTCTGCCCGCAACTCGACCGAATAGGTGAGCGCAAAAGCGCGTCGCCACCAATCGAGCGGAGCTTCGCCATCGACCGAACCGGCTGCGGCCAGCAGAGTGGGCGCGGCTCTCGATACGGCTGTGACTGCCGCTTCCTTGGCGGCGGCATCGGCATGCCAAACCAGTCGGGCCGGTTGGGCAAAGCGCGCCCAGACCGAAACATTGCGCGTCTCGGGACCGTTCAAACGGTGAAAATCGGATTCGCTGAGCACGGCATATTTAGCCATCAAGCCATCATGTTCGAAAGGAAAGACATTGGGCGGGATCAACGCATTGGCCCGCGCCAGCCAACCCTTGCCATAGGCGGCGTCATAACCCGACACGATCAGGTAGAAATCGAGCATCAAGCCGTCCAGCTGGCTTTCGCGCAGACAGCTTCCGTAAAACAATATGGCTTTCGAAGCGTCCGAGTATTTCGCAGCCAGCGCCTTGGCCATGTCGCGCACGCGAGGGTCTACCGGCTGTGCCAGTTCATCTGCGACAAGCTGCGTGAGCGAGGACATTTGACAGCTTTAACGCTTTTCTGCCGGTTGTGCGATTGCTTCAGGCTGCAAGCTTGAGGAACGGCACCGGCGGCGTCGAGCGCAGCACGATTGGTCGGTCGCTGTCGGCTTCAAAAACCTCACCATCGAGAATGACATTGCTGCGCCCGCCGTCGATCTGGATGATGTCACCATTACTGATGTGGATCCCATCCATGCGGCGCTTACCCAAAAGGCCAAGCAGTGATGCAAATATCATGCGCAAGAGAACCCAAGGCCCTTGGTCCACCGCCATCAGCTTCAAATGTCCGCTTCCCTCGGTGCGAACGCGACCTCCAAGCAACAGCTTCTCAAGCGTGGTCACGATCAACACTGAAAAACGGCCTTTCAATTCTCCATCACGGAGCAGTGAAATCCGGATTGATTCGGTGCGGCGTGGCAAGAATTCTGCCTTCAAGCCAAACAACACCGTAAAAATGGCAGCAAATGCGGCAAGAAGATGGCTAAGCCCGTTCGGAAGCCCGAGGGGATAGATCTTGTTCCGGCAATAAAGAATCGTCTCGGCCAGATAGGCTCCGCCGAGAAACATTCCGATTACCGGGCGCGCATTCTCGCTCCCGTCGGAAAGCGCAATCAGTTCGCGCGCGACGACATGGCCACTAAGATCGCCCTTTGCCAGCTCCAATATATCGGCCAGTGCCTCAAGCGGATCACCGCTCGCGCCGAGGTCGAGGGCGATCAGGTTGGTCTTGCCATTTGGCAACACTGCCACTGGAGGTGGAGTCCCTTTGAAATGACCCCCGTGATAAAGCTCGGTGAGTGCTGCCTGTACCGTGCCATCTCCGCCATTGACTACCAGCACTTTTGGATTGACGCGCGCAATCATTTCGAGGGCGCGGGCAATCTGGCCGACCTCTTCAACTTCATAGTGGAAGATGTCGGGGTTCTTTGCGCAATAGCTCCGCACTTGCGGCAACAGGCTTTTGTTGCCGGTGGAGTGTGGATTGGAAAGAAGTGCGACTAGAGCCAATTCATTCCTTCAAAACTACATATACCGCATGTTCACGGTGATCGTGGTGACCCCGGAACCTGCATAAAAGCTGACTTTCCCAACCGATGGCTTGCCCAGGTTCAGGATATTGATCGATGGGTTGTTGGAAAATCCGCCGCCATCGGACGAAATGTCGGTGCTGCCATTGCCATTTTTGTCATGGCGAACGGCGATGGCATAATTTCCCGCTGCCGCAACGGGTACACAAAAGCTCATGGTGCCTGCACGCGCGTTGCTTTCGATGCGATGCAGCCAGCGCCCCTTGGCAAGCCAAGCTGTCTTGGTTGCGGGATAGCTTTGCACGCGCATCTTGCCGCCTGAGCTCTTGATTCCCTGCACAATCACTTTCACCGCAGGGCCCTGTCCGGCACTACAGCGACTCATATCATTTGAAATTACGCTTCCGGCCGAAGCCGAACCCGTCATAGCGAGCGCGGCTGCAGCTGCGAATGCGGCAATGAAACGTGCCATTGCTTTCTCAACTCCGTACCTAGACGTTGACCAATAAACGACCAACGATATTGCTCCTGATCCTGATCGGGTATATCGGAACGATTTGCGGCCAAAATAGGGTGACAGGGCGACAACAAGTTGAAATTTTTGACCGCCACTGACCGTTATATCTCCCGACTTGTCGCGCTGCCGCTGATCAGTACGCTGGTGATTGCTGCCATGTTGCTGCTGCTCGACAAAATGCTGCGGCTTTTCGATTTTGTGGCGGCGGAGGGTGGCCCGGTTAGTGTGGTGTGGCGCATGCTCGCCAACCTGATCCCCGAATATATGTCGTTGGGCATTCCGATTGGCCTTCTGCTGGGAATTCTGCTCGCCTTCCGTAGGCTGGCAACTACTTCTGAAATCGATATTTTCAGGGCCGTCGGGCAAAGCTACTGGCGGTTGCTACGCGTTCCTTATCTTTATGCCATCGCCCTCGCCTTGGTGAATTTCGCGATCGTCGGTTGGGTTCAGCCCACTTCGCGATATTTGTACGAAGAGTTGCGATTTGATCTACGTTCGGGCGCGCTTGGCGCATCCATCAAGGTGGGCGAATTCAACAATCTGGGCGACAATCTGACCATGCGGATCGAAGAAAGCCGGAATCAGGGCAATGACCTGTCGGGCCTTTTCGTATTTGCGGAAAACAAGAAAGGCCAGTCGATTTCGGTAACCGCGGAAAAAGGCCAGTTCCTGCGTACCGACGATCCTGACACGATCATATTGCGGCTGACCAATGGCACGCTGGTGCACGATGCGCCTAATTACCGCAATCCACGCGTTTTGAGCTTTTCAAGCCATGATGTTCCTATCGACCTGCCCCAGATCGAACAATTCCGGGGTCGGGGCGGCAAGGATCGCGAATATACGTTGAACGAGCTGATTTCGATCGGCAGCAATGTCGAAAAACCGAAAAGCGAGCGCAATGCGGCTTGGGCGAACTTCAACTTCCGCATGGTCGAGGTTGCGATGATGCTGTTGCTGCCCTTGCTGGCGTTGGCGCTTGCGATTCCGCCCAAAAGGTCGACATCAGCTTTGGGCGTGTTCCTGTCGATCGTGATGGTCGTAACCTACCACAAGATCAACGAATATGCCGAATCGATGGGAGCGTTGGGATCGGTCCATCCGGCCATCGCATTATGGCTGCCTTTCCTGCTGTTCGCCGGACTGATCCTTTGGATGTACCATGTCATCGCGCATGTACCGGGCGGACAGCCCATTGGCGCGCTCGAAGTGTTTGCGACCAAGGCCGGCAAATCGATCAAGAAGCTGTTCCGTTTCGGTCGCCGAAAGTCGAGACTGTTGGCGCAGGAGTCCTAGGCGGTGCGGTTGCAATTCTTCCCGTCGCGACAGGTCGCCTGGTATATGGCGCGACTGTTCCTTGTTCGCACCCTTGCCGTGCTGCTTATGCTGGTGCTCGTGCTGCAGACGCTCGACCTGCTTGGTGAAAGCGGCAAGATCCTGTCGGTCGCGGGCAATAGCGAGTCCGACCTATGGCGCTATGTCGGGATGCGTGCACCCCAGATTATTGCACGTTTCCTGCCCTTTTCGGTGCTGCTCGCGACGCTGATCACCTTTGCGACGCTCAGCCAGAATAGCGAAGTGATTGCGATGAAGGCTGCGGGGCTTTCGGCGCACCAGATTCTCGCACCCATGCTCGCCGCCAGCCTTCTGGTTGCGGGCGTTTCCTTTGCCTTCAACGATTATGTGGTCGCACCAGCGACGGCCAAATTGAAAATCTGGCAGGATGTCGAATATGGTCCGGTACCCAAGGACGATGGTGTGCGCACCAATGTCTGGGTCCGTGAAGGGCGAGACCTCGTGCAGGTCCGGACTGTCACCGGGAAGGGAGCGACCACCTTGCTGCAGGATGTTCGCGTGTATCAGCGCGCTGAAGGCAGTTTGAAACAGGTCATCCGCGCAGAAAGCGGGCGATTGGAAAATGGCGCGTGGAAGCTGGAAAATGTCCGTATTTTCGATGTTGCCAAGGCGGAGCAGCAGAAACTACCGAGCCTGATTGTTGGAAGGGGCATAGAAGCGGAGCGCTTCAACCGGCTCAAGGTCGATGGCGATGCACTGGGTTTTTTCCCGTTAATGCGCGCAATCGACGACCTCAAGGCGGCGGGCAGGCGAACCGATACGCTCGAAGGTATCTTGTGGCACAAGATTGCAGGGCCGCTGTCGGCGCTGCTGATGCCGTTGCTGGGCGCCGTGGCGGCATTTGGCCTTGCCCGTTCGGGCGCTCTTTTCCTGCGAGCTGTTATCGGTATGGCGCTGGGCTTTGCCTATTTCGTAGCAGACAATTTTGCTCTGGCGATGGGCAATCTGGGTGCCTATCCGCCCTTCATTGCGGCCTGGGCGCCGTTTCTGCTCTTCTTGCTGATTGGTGAGACGGTGCTCGTCCGCACTGAGGAATAATGAGCGGGCCGCAGGAAGAGGCGCTGGTCGAGGCGCAGGCGCAGACCATCGATCGCAAAGATGTTGCCAAGGGGGCAGGGCTGGCTGCCGTGGCGCGGTTAGGTGCGCTGATCGAAGTCATTTCCCAGCCGGCCTATACTTGGATGTTCGGGCTTACGGGCTATGGCGTCTACGTCGTGCTGTGGGCGGCGGTGAACATCCTTGCCAACCTGCTCGATCTTGCGATGGGGCAGGCGTTGCAACGGATCGTGCCTACAAGCGCCAACCGTGAGGAACAGCATGGTGCTGTCCGTTTTGCGCTGGTGGTCAGCACGGGGCTCGGTATCATCGCCGCGGTTGCAATTTCGCTCGCAGCACCGATGCTCGCCGGCTGGGTCGCGAGCGCGCCCGGCGACGTCGCCAAGCTGCCACAGGCGATAGCCATCTTTGCATGGAGCCTGCCGCTGTGGATTTTCGTCGAGACCGCAACTGCAGCGGCGCGTGCGATGCGCGCCTTCGGGCCTGAAATACGGCTGCGCATTTTTTGGGAGCAGGTCGCACGACTGGTTTTTGCGGCCGGATTCTTCCTCGCGGGGATGGGTTTTGAAGGTTTGCTGTTCGGTCATCTTGCTTCGCTCGCGCTCACCGCATGGCTCAGCTGGAAGCTCCTTGCACGCTATTACGATCCGGCCTTGCTGCTGCGCGCGCCACTGCCCAGGCATTTGCGCTCCGACACGATGGCGACCGGACTTGCGATGCTTCCTCCAGCGCTCGCAAGGCGAGCCTATAATGACCTGCCACCTATCTTGCTCAACGCAATGATACCGGGGGCGGGAGGGGCTACAGCGGCAGGGCTGTTCGGGATAGCCCGCAAGATCGCCTCGATTCCGCTGATTGTGCGACAATCTTTCCTGTACGTGCTGGCGCCGCTGGCATCGGCACAGGCGGCGGTGGACCGCAAGGAGATTGCTCCATTGTATAGCTTCTCGACGCATATATCGCTTTTGCTGGCGGTACCGCTGGCAGGGTTCCTCATCCTTGTCGCTGCCGACTTGCTGACGGCCTTTGCGCCGGGTGCGGAGGCGGCGTTGATGGTGCTTATCATCCTCCTCGCCGCGCGCGCAGCCGAAGCGGCGCTGGGCCCTGCGACGCCTATTATCGAGATGATCGGCCATCGCGGATTGCCTTTGGTCAACAGCCTCGCAGGCCTAGCCATCTGGCTGATACTGGGCGTTTGGCTGGTGCCTGACATGGGTGCGACCGGAATGGCCATCGCAGTGTCAGCAGCCGTAGTGTTGACTGCGCTGTTGGCGATAGCCGAACTCTATTGGGCTGACGGGGTTTCGCCCTTTGGCCATGGTTTTCTGCGCGCGCTGATTGCCAGTATCGGTTGTGTCGCGCTGCTTTGGGGGCTTGGTGAACTGCTGGCACCGCTGGGCCAGCGCATTCGTGCATTGGGCCTGTTCGTCGCTTTTTGGCCATCGCTATGGCTGGCATTACGCTTCGGCCTGTTACCGGAAGACAAACAGGGGCTTGGCAAAGCGGCAATCAAATTACGGCTGTAACCGGTTGCCCTTCGGGCCCTTGCGCAGCATAAGATCCAGCATCATCCATAGGGGACATCATATGCAGGCAGGCGAAGTGCGTGTTGCACCGGTATCGGGGAAAAAGGCGCTGGCCGAATTTGTCGACCTGCCTTTCCGGCTCTATGCGAACGACCCCAATTGGGTGCCGCCCTTGAAGGACGAGGTCTATGGCCTGCTGACCCCTGGCAAGAACCCATGGTTCGAACATGCCGAGGCACAGCTCTTTGTGGCGCGCCGTGCCGGGCAGGTGGTGGGCCGGATTTCAGCGCATATCGATCATCTCGCGTTCAAGCAGCCGGTCGAGCAGGGCATGGGACCTGGAACCGGTTTCTGGGGCTTTTATGAGGCGGAAAGTGCCGAAATCGGTAATGCGTTGCTGGCCGAAGCCGAAAAATGGCTGCGATCCAAGGGCATGACCAAGATGCTCGGTCCGGTCAGTTTCGCGATGTGGGATGAGCCCGGCCTGTTGATCGAGGGGCATGATCACCCGCCAACGGTGATGATGGGATTCAACAGCGCGGCCTACCAAGGCTGGATCGAAGCCTCCGGCCATCGCAAGGTCGAGGATCTATACACCTATGCTTTGCCCATTGACCAGGGCTTCCCCGAACTGACCCAACGGATCGTGGCGATGGGTGAAAAGAGCGGCAAGATCCACATCCGCCGAGTCAACAAGCGCAAGTTCGATGCGGAAGCTGCGTTGATCCTGTCGATCCTGAACGATGCGTGGAGCGACAATTGGGGCTTCGTCCCCTTCACGCCGGCCGAGGTTGCCTATGCAGGCAAGAAGTTGAAACCCATCGTTTTTGAAGACCTGATCCGCGTCGCCGAGATTGATGGCGAACCAGTTGCTTTCATGATGACCGTGCCCGATCTCAACGAACAACTGGTCAAATATGGCGGCTCGTTATGGCCGTTCAACTGGGCGAAGCTGCTCTGGTGGCTCAATGTTGGTAAGCCGCAGGTGACAACGATGCGCGTGCCCTTGATGGGCGTGGTGAAGAAATTGCAGGGTACACGGACCGCCAGCCAGCTTGCCTTCATGCTGATCGAATATATCCGCCGCGACGCGATTGCCAAATTTGGCGCGACGCGCGGCGATTTCGGCTGGGTATTGTCGTCCAACGGACCAATGGTCTCTGTGGGCGAGGCCGTCGGCGGCAAGGTGAACAAGGTGTACCGGATTTACGAAAAGGCGCTTTAAAGGCTTCGGCCCGCCCTGCCTGCAAGTTCGACAGTGTAATGCCATGCGACCCGACCCGAACGACCACCGCGCTGATGGGCGAAGGCGAGGGCGTCTGCTTCCTCCCAACCGAGTTCGAAATGGGTAGCATAAGCCGCGACCATTTTGAGAAAGGCCGGCTGGTCGGGATACTGAAAGCCTAGCTTCAGGCCAAATCGGTCGGCGAGTGCGAGCCTGTCGTCGGCAACGTCGCGGGCGTTGACCGCGGCGTCCTCTTCATCCTGCCGCCGCTCGACAATATTGCGCCGGTTCGAGGTGACATAAAGGCGGACATTGGCTGGTCGTGCTTCGGAACCTCCTTCGAGCATAGAGCGCAAACGGCGTGGTCCTGCATCGTCGCCTTCGAACGCCATATCATCGATAAACAGGATGAAGCGGCGGTCCGATTTGCCAAGTTGTTCAAACAAATGCGGCAGGCTGGCCAGTTGGTCGGCCGTGGTTTCGACCAGTGCGAGCGGCAGGCCCTGTGCTTGCAGGGCACCGGTCACCGATTTGACCATCGCCGACTTCCCCATGCCGCGCGCACCCCAGAGCAGCACATCATGCGCAGCATACCCCTCAGCATGACGACTACTGTTTTCAGCAACCGCTGTTTTCTGCCGGTCGACCCCGACTATAAGACTTTCGGGAAGTGGAGCGAATGTCGTGACGGCGACGAGCGTATGGCCGTCCCAGTGATAGGCGGGGTGGGCAGAAAGGTCTGCCGGTTCCCCCCTCGGCGGCGCAAGCCGTTCCAGCGCATCGGCGATGCGGCGGAGCAGGTCGTCGCTCAAGCCGCCAGTTCCTCGGCGTCGAGCGCGTAGAGCAAGTCCGCACCGGCCATCGCGCTGCCCTTGAGCGACAGCGCCTCGGGCACCATGACATCGAGATAGTAGCGGCTAGCAGCGATCTTCGATTTGAGGAATGGGGTACTACAACCCTCGGCCTGCGCGACGACCAACTGCCGCGCCATCAGCCCGCCACAGGTCGCCACCGCCATCATCGTGGTAAAGGCGTAGCTGCCGGCCAGACGGTCATCGATCGAGGCACTGTCGATCATCCATTCGGCGACTTCGGTGCATGCCCCGGCAAGCGCCTTCAGCGCGGCATGTTCACCGGCTTCCTGCCCGATGCGCGCCAGATGCTCGCGCACAGCATCGCCGCCGCGCATGCCGAGCTTGCGCCCGACCAGATCGGCGGCCTGGATACCATTGGTGCCCTCGTAGATCGCGGCAATGCGGATGTCGCGATAGAGCTGTGCCGCGCCGGTTTCCTCGATAAAGCCCATTCCGCCGTGCACCTGGATGCCAAGCGAGGCGATTTCGCTGCCCATATCGGTGCCATAGGTCTTGGCGAGCGGGGTCAGCAGGTCCACCATCTCCTGCGCGCCATCGATGCCCAGGCTCGCACGATCGACATAGCCACTGGCACAATAGAGCAAGGCGCGGATCGCCTGTGTGCCTGCCTTCATCCGCATCAGCATACGGCGCACGTCGGGATGCTCGACAATCGTCACCGAGTCGCGGCTGCTGCCACCCGCGCGCGCCGACTGGACCCGCTCACGCGCAAAGGCGACTGCCTTTTGCGTCGCGGCTTCGGCAATCTGCACGCCTTCAAGGCCGACATTGAGGCGCGCATTGTTCATCATCGTGAACATCGCGCGCATGCCGCCAAATTCGGGGCCGATCAGTTCGCCGATGCAATCCCCCTCCTCGCCATAGGCAAGCACGCAGGTGGGCGAGGCATTGATCCCCATTTTGTGCTCGATCGAGACCACCTTGATGTCCTGCTCTGCCCCAAGCGAACCATCGGCATTGACACGATATTTGGGGACGAGGAACAGCGAAATGCCCTTGGTCCCCGGCGGCGCGTCGGGCGTGCGGGCGAGCACGAGGTGGACGATATTGTCCGCCATGTCATGATCGCCAAAGCTGATATAGATTTTCTGCCCCCGGATCTGGAAAGTCCCGTCGCCGCGTGGCGTCGCAGTTGCCTTGAGCGCGCCGACATCCGAACCCGCTTGCGGTTCGGTGAGGTTCATCGTCCCCGTCCATTCGCCACTGGCAAGGCGCGGCAGATAGAGTGCCTTTTGCGCTTCGGACCCATGGTGGTGCAACGCCTCGATTGCACCGAGCGACAATAAAGGGCAAAGCGCAAAAGCCATGTTGGAGGCGCCGAGCGAATCGAGCGAAACGGTGGCCAGGCTGAACGGCAATCCCTGCCCGCCATGCGTCGCCGGGGCGTTGATCGAGCTCCAGCCATTGGCGACATAGGCTTTGTATGCTTCGACAAAGCCCTCGGGCATCACCACACGGCCATCGACCAGCCGCGCACCCACAGTATCGCCGATGCGGCGCAGCGGATAGAATTGTTCCTCGGCAAATTCCCCGATCCCGGCCACAATCGCTTCGACCATATCAGGGCTGGCATCGGCAAAGCGTTCGTGCGCCGCCAGCTCCTCGATGCCGGTGATATGCTTTAGCACGAATAGCTGTTCGGTAACGGGAGCGGTGAATGTCATTTTGGGGCCTGTTGCTAGCGGTTTTACCAGCCTATAGCGCGGGATGATGGCAGGCTCAAATCCCCTAGGACATGGCCGGATAGCGAAGGCCGACTCCACAGCGATTGCGGAGGCGGTGGCGGCCTTGCGTGCTGGGGACGTTGTCGCAATTCCGACCGAGACGGTTTACGGGCTGGCGGCCGACGCATCGAACGCCGAGGCGGTGGCCAATATCTACCGCACCAAGGGGCGACCCGACTTCAATCCGCTGATCGTGCATGTGCCCGATCATGCCGCGGCGGAACGACTGGCGCAGTTCGATGATCGCGCATCGATGCTGGCCTTCCGGTTCTGGCCGGGACCGTTGACGCTTGTCCTGCCGTTACAGCCCGATGCGCCGGTTGCCCGGGCGGTGACCGCTGGTCTTTCTACGATTGCGCTGCGTTGCCCTGCACACCCGGTGATGCAGGCCGTTCTCAAACAAAGCGACTTGTTCCTTGCCGCGCCTTCGGCCAACCGCAGCGGCGGTATCAGCCCGACCCGCGCCGAACATGTGGCACGCAGCTTCGGCGAAGCCATGCCGCTGGTGCTCGACGCCGGCCCCTGTTCGGCAGGCCTTGAATCGACCATCGTTGCGGTGCGCGAGAATGGCTGGCAATTGCTGCGCTATGGGCCTGTGACTGCAACGGAAATCGAACAGCTTTTGGGGGAGCCGCCACTGCCGGTCACAGAGGCGAAAATCGAAGCTCCAGGGCAGTTGGCCAGCCATTATGCACCTTCGAAACCAGTTAGACTGAATGCGACGACAGCCAGGCCAGCCGAATGGCATATCGGTTTCGGGGTCATCGCGGGTGACGCAAACCTCTCGGTCGAAGGCGATCTTGCTGACGCGGCGGCGCGGCTGTTTGACGAACTTCATAGGGCTGATGCGAGCGATCGCGCGTCGATCGCGATCGCCCCCATCCCGGATGATGGCATTGGCGCTGCTATCAATGACCGCTTGCGCAGGGCGGCGGCGTGAAGATGGCGCTGGTTGCGGTCGGGCTGCTGGCACTTGCGGGTGCAGTGGCAGCTACGCGCGTAGAGAATGGCTTGAGTCCTGCTGCATTGGGATACCGCCTCTTGGGAGAGCGCGATATCCGGCTTGCCACAATTGGCTATCGGATCGCTCGTGCCAACGCGCCTTTCTGCAGGCTGACTTCCGCGAATCCGGGTTGGGTCATCCACGACATCGCCCAATATGGAGATGCAGATGCGGCCCGCGAAGCCTTTGATTTCCCCGAACCGGTAAGCGTTATGGCGCTGGTTGACGGCGCGCCGGCAGCGCTCGCAGGGGTGGAGGCAGGTGACGGACTGATAGGGTGGAAGGGCGTTCGTATTGACGCCGAAAATAGAAGCGCAGCGCGGATGACTTCAGAGAGGATTGATACGGTCAGGGAGAATTTAAGATCCATTCTGGAAGCCAAGGAGGGGACAACCCTTATGTTGGCGACCCGCGATGGCATCCGCTCGATTGCACTGCGCCCGGAGCCTGTTTGCAAATCCGACTTTTGGGTTGATGCGCGTGACAAACGAGACGCAGGCGCTGATGGAGAGCGGGTAAGGGTTACGAGCGGGCTGATTGACTACACTAACGGAGATGACGAACTTGCAGCGGTAGTAGCGCATGAGATGGCGCACAATCTGCTTGAACACCGTAAGCGCATCGACGGAGCCCGGTCCAGCAAGACCAAGATCATCAAGGAAACCGAGGCCGAGGCCGATCGTTTGTCGGTTTGGTTGATGGCCAATGCCGGATATGATCCGGAAGCTGCAATCAGTTTCTGGCAACGCTACGGCAAGGAAACGGGGCTCGGAATATTTAGCGCGCCCACCCATTATCGCTGGCAAAGGCGGGTGGCGATGCTTCGTGAAGAAATTATCCGCCTGAATGCGTCTAAAGTCCCGGATGGCAAAATCGATCCACCTTTGCTGGCGGCGCAGCGGGCAGCGGGATAAATATTAGGACTGTGACTTCAATCCCCTGTTTCCTTGCGCAACGGATTCCATTACCAAGCCACACCAAGGATATAAGGGAGGAAGCGTGTACGGTCGCGCACATCGCTATGCAGTCGCTGCGTTCATACTGATTCCGCTGCTTTCAGGGTGCGGTGAAAAGTCTGCCAAGCCAGTTGCTGCGTCGGAAGAAGTCTTTCCCGTCCAGATTCTCACGGTGCAACAGGGAAATATGGTGCAAACGCTCTCGGCGGTCGGAACCGTGCGTTACCGTCGTGAAACGCCGCTGGGTTTCACTACCGCAGGCAAGGTTGCAACCGTGCGATTTGAAGAGGGCGACACAGTCCAGCGCGGTGCATTGCTGGCCGCGCTCGATACCACCACGGTTGGCGCCGACCTCAGTGTTGCCGAGGCTGAGCGCAGCCGCGCACAAGCAGAATTTGAGCGCATCAAGCAGCTGTATTCGGAAGGCTGGATTACAAAGGCGCGTTACGAAGCAGCAGAAGCTGCAGCAAAGGCGGCCGCTGCGCGAGTGGCGCAAGCCGGCTTCGCCCGTGGAACAGCCCAACTTTATGCGCCTTCAAGCGGCGTTGTGCTCGCCCGCAATGTAGAGCCCGGACAGGTGGTCAGCGCTGGTATGGCTGTCATCATATTGGGGCAGGCCGATCAGGGTTTCGTATTCCGCGCGCCGGTTGTTGATCGCGATGCCGCAAAATTGCGTGTCGGTATGGCAGCAGAAATTACACTCGATGCTCTCGACGGTGGACCATTGAATGCCACCATTTCGGAAATCGAAGGCCAAGCAAATCTGGCGACCGGTTCGTTTACCGTTCAGTTTGCCCTGCCAGGCCGGTCCAAGGTGCGCGCCGGGCAGATCGGCACTGCCAACATTCGGCTGCCGGCGTCCAACGATGGCCGGATGCAAGTGCCTGCAAGCGCGTTGTTCGGGGTACGAGCAGGCGAAGGCCTGGTGTACATAGTCGACACAAAGACAAGCCGTGTCGAGACCCGCAACGTCGTGATTGAACGTGTCATGGATGATTTTGTGATCATCAGCGGCGGCCTGAATCCGGGTGACCGGCTGGTCGTTTCTGGCGGCGAAAAACTGCGTACCGGCTCTAAGGTGCGTGCAACCGAAATAGCGCGCTAGACCGTGGATTTCACCGAATTTTCCATTCGGCGATGGCAGTTGACACTGGTGTTGTTCGCCTTGCTGGCGGCTCTGGGATATTCAGCATTCACATCCATCCCGCGCGCGGTCGATCCGCATTTCCCGCTTCCGGTTGTTGCTATCACCGCGATTCAGCCAGGCGCCGATGCTGCCGAAATGGAACAGACGGTTGCCAAGCCGATTGAAGAAATCGTCCAGGGACTTGAAGACGTCAAGGAAGTTGTCTCGACCAGCGTCGACGGCAGCACGGTGATCCGTGCCGAGTTTGACTGGTCGGGCGATCCTGATCGCTATTTCAATGACACCGTCCGTGAGATTACCGCCATACGCAGTCGCTTGCCGAGTGAACTGGCCCGTCTCGATTTCAAGAAAATGCGCACCACCAATGCTTCGGTGCTGCAAATCGCGTTGGTGAGCGAATCCGCCAGTTGGCGTCGTATGGAAAAATATGGCCGCGACATCAGCGAGGCCTTGTCACGTTATGCGTCGGTTCGCGAGTCAGAGGTGGTCGGTCTCGCGCAGCCGGAAGTTACCGTTGCGATGAAGCCCCAAAGACTGGCGGAGCTTCAAATACCTGCCAGCGCCATCGCCGATGCAGTTCGGGCAGGCGGTGTCGATCTGGCAAGCGGCGCAGTTACAAGCGGGACGCGGCGTTTCAATGTCGAGGCAGGCGGAGCTTTCAAAAATCTTGAAGCTATTCGCGCTCTCCCCCTGCGCACCAATGGAGGGACGTTGTTAAAGGTAGGCGATGTAGCCGACGTCTTCTGGGGTGCGGAAGAAGAGCACACAAGACTGTATCACAATGGCAAACGTGCAATCTGGATAACTGCGAACCAGAAGGCTGGTACCGATGCCACCAAAGTGCGCGACCAGCTGATGGAGGAGCTTCGCAAGCAGGAGAGCTTCCTTCCGCCTGACATCGAAGTTGTCGTCCAGTTCGACCAGAGCAGGGACATCGCAAAACGCTTGCGCGAACTTGCACGGGATTTCGCGATAGCATTGGGGCTGGTGATGATTACGCTGTTACCGCTCGGCTGGCGCGCAGCGGCTATCGTGATGGTATCCATCCCGCTGTCGCTGGCTTCGGGGTTGCTCGCTGTTTATGCGACTGGCTACAATCTCAGCCAGCTGGTGGTTGCTGGTTTTATCCTCTCGCTCGGTCTGTTGGTTGACGACTCGATTGTCGTAATCGAGAATATCGCGCGCCACCTGCGCATGGGCAAGGACCGTGTTCAGGCTGCGATCGATGGCACAAAGGAAATCCGCCTCGCGGTGCTCGGCTCCACCGGTGTGCTTGTCTTCGCGTTTTTCCCGATGCTGTTCCTGCCCGAAGGTGCCGGCAAGTTTACGCAAAGCTTTATCGGGTCAATCATCTACACGGTCGTCGCGTCGCTAATTGTCTCGTTGACGATCATACCGTTCATGGCCAGCCGCTTGTTGAAGCGTGATACGGATGAGCATGGTAACAAGCTGTTGCAATGGCTGATGCACAACATTGATCATTTTTATCGCCCATTACTGCACCGCGCGCTGGAAGCTCCGCGGCGGACGGTTTGGGGTGCTCTTGCGGTCACTATCGCTGCCTTCGGGTTTGTTCCGGTTCTGGGTTTCAGCCTGTTCCCGAATGCGGATGCCAGCTATTTCCGTGTTCAGATAGACGCCGAACAGGGCACCAGTCTCGACCGAACGGCGCAAATTGTGAGGCAGGTCTCGACCATCCTCGCCAAGGAGCCTGATATCAAGGTTCGAGCCGAGAATGCTGGGCGACGCAATCCGTCGGTTTTTTACAATGTCTTCGAAAGTGCCGAAACCACGACTTCGGGCGAAGTGCTGGCCATCATGGATCGCTGGCGCGGGCGTGAAAGCGAAGCAATGGTCGAACGGCTGCGTAAACAGTTTGACGCAATCAGTGGCGCGCGCGTCAAACTCGTGCTCTTCCAGAACGGCGCGCCGATCAATGCGCCAGTCGAGTTTCGTGTCGTTGGGCCTGATCTCGATGTCCTAAAGGATTTGGCCAGCAAGGTTCAGAATGTCCTGCACGATACGCCGGGGACGCGCGATATCGTCAATCCTGTCGCGACCGACCGCATCGATCTCGACATGCAGATAAATGATGCCAAGGCAGCATTGCTCGATATACCCGGCGGTGCCCCGCGACGGACGATCCGGCTGGCACTTTCAGGCGAACGCGCGGGCACTTTCCGTGACAATGAAGGTGATAGCTATCCTGTGACCGTCAGGCTGCCGCTTGAAAATACCCAGCCAGTCTCGGCGCTCGATTCGATATATGTACCTTCGCGGACCGGCGCAGCTGTCCCGCTTGCCGAAATCACTGATCCTCAGCTGGTTTCAGTGCCGCCATTGATCAAACGGCGCAATCTGGAACGCACCGTTGAGATAACCGCCCAGCTAAAGGATGGAGCGTTGCCATCACGCGTCACTCAGACCACCAAGGCCGAACTTGACAAGATAAAGCTGCCGATCGGCTATTCGATCCGCGTCGGCGGTGAGGCAGAAAAGATAAACGAAACTTTTAGCGGTTTTGGCCCGGTCATCCTCATCGCACTTTTTATTATTTTTGGCATATTGGTCGCCGAGTTTGGCGAGTTCCGTGAGGCACTGGTGGTTGCCGGCGTGATTCCGCTGGGCACCTTTGGCGGCATATTGGGATTGCTCGTGACCGGGAATAGCATGTCCTTCCTCGCCGTGATCGGCTTCGTCGCGCTGATCGGGATCGAGATCAAGAATTCGATCCTGCTGGTCGATTTCACCTCGCAGCTGCGCGAACGCGGTCTTGGACTGCGCGATGCTATCGAACAGGCAGGTGAAGTCCGTTTCCTGCCTGTGTTGCTTACCTCGGTTACGGCGATTGGTGGCCTGCTGCCGCTCGCCCTGTTTGGCGGCAATCTGTATGGCCCACTGGCAATTGTGCTGATTGGCGGCCTTATTTCGTCGACCCTCTTGTCGCGCATCGTCACGCCCGCCATGTATCTGCTGGTGGTTCGCGGCCGCGAAGCGAAGAAGGAGGCCGCACTTACAGCAAAGGAAGCAAGCAGTGGCTGAGGCGATTTTTGCAGGTGGATGTTTCTGGTGCACCGAAGCGGTGTTCAAGCAGTTGGACGGCGTCCAGTCGGTCGAAAGCGGCTATATCGGTGGCAGCGTCGATAATCCGGACTACAAGTCGGTGTGCAGTGGCACAACCGGCCATGCCGAGGCGATCCGAATCGGCTTTGATCCAGACGCTATCGGTTATGCAGATTTGCTCGACATCCATTTTGCCACGCATGATCCAACCCAGCTCAACCGGCAAGGCAATGATATAGGCACCCAATATCGCTCGGCGATCTTTCCACTTGATGATGAACAGAGGACCGAGGCCGAGGCGGCTATCGTCCGCGCACGGGCCGATTGGCCAGCGCCGATAGTCACCACGATCGAGGGACCCGCCACCTGGTATCCGGCAGAAGATTATCATCAGGACTATTGGGATGGTGAAGGTCAGCGCAATCCCTATTGCCTCGCCGTCATCCCGCCCAAGCTCGCCAAGCTGAAAAAGGGCTTTGCGCAGCGGCTGGCGCAATAGACAATTAACCATGTTCCGTTATGGAAAAAACCCATGACGCACAAACCGATCCGCAAGGCCGTATTCCCTGTTGCCGGGCTCGGCACCCGCTTCCTCCCTGCAACCAAGGCGATCCCGAAAGAGATGCTGCCCGTGGTCGACAGACCGCTGATTCAATATGCGGTTGATGAAGCGCGAGAGGCAGGGATCGAACAGATGATTTTCGTCACCGGTCGCGGCAAAAGTGCGATCGAGGACCATTTTGACATTGCCTATGAACTCGAACGGACGATGACCGATCGCGGTAAGGATATTTCGGTTCTTGCCCCGACCCGGCTTGGTCCGGGCAATTGCGCCTATGTGCGCCAGCAGGAACCGATGGGGCTTGGCCACGCAATCTGGTGCGCTCGCGACATAGTCGGCGATGAGCCCTTTGCGATTTTCTTGCCCGACGAATTCATGCACGGCTCACCGGGCTGCATGGCGCAGATGGTGTCGGAATATGAAAAGGTCGGTGGCAACCTCCTCAGTGTTCTCGAAGTGCCGCACGCGCAGGTATCGAGCTATGGCGTTATCGATCCGGGCGCGGTACAGGGTAAGTTGACCGAGGTCAGAGGCCTGGTTGAAAAGCCTGCAGTCGAGGCGGCACCGTCCAACCTCATCATCTCAGGTCGCTATATCCTGCAGCCCGAAGTGATGCGCGTGCTCGAGCATCAGGGCAAGGGTGCGGGCGGCGAGATCCAGCTGACCGATGCGATGGCGCAGATGATTGGCAACCAGCCCTTCCATGCCGTCACTTTTGATGGCGCACGTTACGATTGCGGCTCAAAGACCGGCTATATCGAGGCCAATCTGGCGGTCGCCCTTTCACGGCCCGATATGGCCGACGAGGTCCGCGCCATGGCGCAGCGCCTAGTCGGATAAGCAGGCTTAAGCCGCCGTCTTGTTCAGTTCCTTATAGACGAAGCCGCCGAGCAGCCCGCCCAGAATTGGCGCGACCCAGAACAGCCACAGCTGTTGCAAGGCCAGGCCGCCAACGACCAGCGCGGGACCAGTGCTGCGCGCCGGATTGACCGACGTATTGGTGACCGGGATCGAAATCAGGTGGATCAGCGCCAGCGTCAGGCCGATTGCCAGCGGTGCAAATCCCGCAGGCGCCTTGGCATCCGTCGCCCCCGTGATCACAAACAGGAAGAAAAAGGTCAGTAGCAGTTCGACCAGAAATCCGGTTGCCATCGCGTAACCGCCCGGTGACGCCGCGCCGACGCCGTTGGCGGCAAGGCCATTGGTCGCAAGCGAGTAATCCGCCTTTCCGGTTGCGATGACATAAAGGGTGAAGGCCGCTGCAATCGCGCCCAGCGTCTGCGATATCACGTAAAGCGGGATGTCCTTCGCGTCAAAACGTCCACCTGCCCACAAACCAAAGGTCACCGCAGGATTCAGGTGGCAACCAGAGATTTGGCCAATGGCAAAGGCCATCGTCACCACCGTCAGCCCGAAAGCCAGCGATACGCCCATAAGGCCGATTCCGACTTCGGGAAAGGCAGTCGAAATAACCGCGCTCCCACATCCGCCAAGCACGAGCCAGAACGTGCCGATAAATTCTGCAATCCCCCGTTGAATATTGCTCATGTTTTTGCTCCTCTCCATTTTGCTGCCATCCGGACAGCAGCAAGTTTCTAGCACGGTTGCGCCGTAACCGGATGTCAAAGCTTCTATTGTTCAGCGACAGGACAGTTAGTGATCGCTACAGGATGCATTCCCGGGAGGAATATGATGCGCGCGCTTTTGCCCTTATCCCTGTTGCTATTGTTGCCCGGCTGCGTTGCCTCGGTTGTTGGCGATGTCGTCACCGCTCCAGTTAAAGTGGTTTCAAAGACCGCCGACGTGTTGACCACGAGCCAGTCCGAAGCCGACGAGAAGCGCGGTCGCGCTTTGCGCAAGCAGGAGGAGCGGCTTGGAAGGCTGTCGCGCAAACGCGACGAGGCCCGCAAGGATTGCGCCGACGGAGACCGTGACGCCTGTGTCCAGTATGAGGCACTCGAAGCCGAAATCGCTGCAGAGCGCGACCGCCCGATCTAGTGGCGCTAGGTCAGCGCCAGGGCTGCGGCGTTGTTGATCATGTGCGCCAATATGTTGACGCGCAGTGATCCGGTTTTGTGGTACAAAGTTCCAAACACAGCACCCATGACCATCAATGCTGGAAATGCGTGAAAATCCATATGGACCGCGGCAAAGGCCGCACCAGCACCCAATATCGCAGCCCAGGCGGGCAATTTCTGGGCTAGGGCATTTTGCATTAGACCGCGAAACAGCAACTCCTCAAGCAATGGCGCGATCAGAACAATGGCAACGACGAGCATCACCTTGTTCATCACCGTGTCGGGCAGCGCGGCGAACAATTTGCGCAGCTCTTCCTGAACCTTGATGTCGGGGATCACATAATTGGCATAGGCATAGTTGAGCAGCAGCCCGATCGCGATCAGCCCGATTGCCCATAGGACTGTAGCCGGAAGGGACAATTTGCTCCAGCGATCGAGCCTGATCCGGGCGGCCCGGCCATGCTTTCCCAGATACAGCCATAACAGTCCGAGCATGATCAGGCTCGATGCGATCAGCGACATGATTGTCGGTGCGGCAATGAACGATTTGTCGGCAGCAAGTTCAAGCATCTCCCGGTCGCTGCCATCGATACCCATGGCGACACCCAGCGCGATAACGCCTGCGAAAATTTGCAGGAACAGGAACAGCACTACCCAACCGAAGCTGGACCAAATCCCGGGAAAGCTTCCATCGGCTTGAGTTTCCACCGCTAATTCGTCCGATTGAATCGGCTTTTCGACTTCGCTCATTCCATCCCCCTGATGCGCAACTGAATCGGGCTAAGGCAGGTGCGAACCAAAAGCAATCACACCAGCCCCATTTTCATCAATTCGCCCAGCATCTTGGGTGGCATGGCATCGCGCGCGTCGGCACCCGCCGAACCTAAGTCGGGCGGGGCATCCTTGTCTTCCAGATAGCGCCAGCCCTGATGTGCGCGTTTGGGGATGGAGCGAACGGGTATCAATTCGGGGCGCAGGCGGATCCATGTCCGTCCCTGCCCATTGTCCATGAAACCGAGTATCGGGCTGCGGCCGACAAGCATGTGGTTCAATATCCAGTAGAGCGAGCCGCCGGCCATCTCTTCATGCCGTTTGGGAAGATAGCGCGTCGTCAGCCGGACTTCGCCCGCTTCGGCATAGCTTTCCAGCCTTTGGCGCAAATGGACAGGGCTGTCGGCGCCGAATGCGATTTTGGTCATGTGGAGCGGCATGGTCGCTATCTCGGTGCGAAACGATTAACCTGCAAGACCGGCAAACACCGCAAGTCCAAGGAAAATCAGAAAGCCCATCGAGTCGGTAATCATCGTGACAAAGATTGAGCTCGACACCGCCGGATCCTGATCCAGCCGGTCAAGGAATACCGGAATGGCGACGCCCGACAGACCGGCAATCAGGATGTTGAACAGGATTGCCGCAGCTATCACGCCGCCCAAAGTCCAGTTTGCGAAGACGAGACCGGCGCCGGTACCTGCAATCACCGCGACGGTGGCGCCGATCAGCACCGCAACCCGCACCTCGCGCCAGATAGAACGCACCGTGTTCGATTGTGTCAGCTGATTGGTGGCGAGTGCGCGCACGGTCACCGCCAGCGTCTGCGTCCCCGCATTGCCGCCAATCGAGGCCACAATCGGCATCAAAATCGCCAGCGCCACCATCGTCTCGATGGCAGCGCCAAATTGCGCGATGATGAAGCTCGCGACCATCGCCGTACCGAGATTGGCGATCAGCCAGCGCACGCGTGCCTTGTAACTGTCGGCAATCGGCTCGTTGATGTCGCCCTCGCCCGCACCCGACAGGCGCAAGATATCCTCGCCCGCCTCTTCCTGCACGATGTGGACGACATCGTCGGCGGTGATCACCCCGACCAGCCGGCCGGCATCGTCGACGACAGCGGCGGAGATCAGCGCATATTTCTGGAAGCGCAGCGCGACCTCTTCCTGGTCCATATCGACCGGGATCAGCGTCTGTTCGCGCTTCATCACGTCCGAAATCGAAATGTTGCGCGGCGTCCGCAAAATCCAGCTCAACTGGCAGGTGCCAATTGGGCGATGCGCCGGATCTACCACGAAGATTTCCCAGAATTCGGTGGTCAGATCCTGGTTTTCGCGTAAATAATCAATAAGCTGGCCGACGGTGATATGTTCAGGTACCGCGACCAGTTCGCGCTGCATGATACGGCCAGCGGATTCCTCCGGATAGGAAAGCGCATCCTCGATGACCGCACGGTCTTCGGGGTCGAGCTCGGCGAGGACGGCTTGCTGCTCGTCCTCCTCCATATCCTCGATCATGGCGACCGCGTCGTCGGTCTCCATTTGTTCAGCGAGGTCGGCAATCTGAGCGGCGGGCAGGGCATCGACAATGTCGTCGCGCACCCAGTCATTGATTTCGGCGAGCACATCGGCGCTCAACAGGTCGCCTAGTGCCAGCGCGAGGTCAGCACGATCCTCGCGCGCGGTCAGCTCGAAAAGGTCGGCGATGTCGGCGGCATGCAGTGGTTGTGCGAGTCGATAGGCTTCTTCGGTGTCCCCGCGTTCGACCGCATCGAGCACCAGCCGCACGAAGTCTGCCTTCAGGCGGTTATCCTCATCAAGGGTTTCGTCTGCGGTTTCGAGTGAGGGGAAATCAGGATCGGATTCGGCAGTCATCGTCCCCCCTTTGCTGCTTTGCTGTAGCGACCGCGCCTCTCCTACGCCGCGCCCGCGAAATTGCAATTTACTTTTGCCCTTTGGGGCCTATGGCGGCGGCAAAGTTTCAATGAAAAGGAATCCCAAATGGCCGAAACCCTCACCATGCACCTGTCGACCGGCGATGTCGTGATCAAGCTGCGTCCCGACCTTGCCCCAAACCATGTCGCGCGCATTGTCGAACTGGCGCAGGAAGGCTTTTACGACGGCGTCAAATTCCACCGCGTGATCGATGGTTTCATGGCGCAGGGCGGCTGCCCCAATGGCACCGGCATGGGCGGCTCGTCCAAGCCAAATCTGAAGCAGGAATTCAACGATGAACCGCATGTGCGCGGCGCCTGCTCGATGGCCCGCACAATGGATCCGAACAGCGCCAACAGCCAGTTCTTCATCGTATTCGACGACGCAACGTTCCTTGACCGCCAATATACCGTGTGGGGAAATGTGATCGAAGGCATGGAAAATGTGGACGCGCTGCCCAAGGGCGAACCGCCGCGCGAACCGGGTGTGATCCAGTCGGTTACGCTGGCTTAAACTTATCGGCCCTCGGCACTGCTTGCTTTAGAAGCGGGGCCGAGGGCGTCATGCACTACTTCTGGTCTTCTTCCGTAGAAGGCGCGGGCGGCCGCATTGCAGCCATTGCCGTTTTGAACTCTTCCATCGAAATCTTGCCGTCCTTGTCGGTATCGACATAGTCGAAATGTTCAGCAAGCGGCCCCATTGCCTCATCCTTGGCGATGAAGCCGTCCTTGTTGCCATCGAGAAAGCCGAAAATCTGTTCCGGGCTTGGCATGCCACCCTCTGGCGGTGTGTCTTGCTGTGCCATTGCCGCTGGAGCAATGACCAAGGCCGCGGAGACGGCAAATGATTTGAACATATAACTTCCTTTCGACGATGAATCCGGGTGCTTGATCAATCCAAGCTGAATGTGCCGTTTATGACTGTCACGCAATCGCCACCGACATGGATGGCGTCACCCTCTATCCGCACACGGACAATTCCGTCGCGGCCGACCTGTCGGCCCTGGCTGGCGGTGTAGCTGCTGCCTGCTGAAACCTGGCCGGCTTTCAGGCGATAGGCGGCGACCGCGCCATTGCCACTGCCGCAGACCGGGTCTTCGGCGATCCCGTCTGCCGGGGCGAAACTGCGAACGACGATGCCGCCATCGGGCTTTTCGGCATAGACCGTCATGCCGGTGGTTGCCTGTGCGCGATCATAGTCCGCCAGGATTTGCAGGTCGGGGTGCAGTTGCTCGACCGTTTCTGCAGATGCCAGTTCGGCAATCACCCAGCGCGGGCCGACATTGACGATCCGGGGCGTGCCCTTGATCGCGCCTTCGCCCAATGCTGCCGCCAGCTTTTCAGCCTCGGGCGCTTCCTCATAGGCATAGCGCGGCAGCTGGAACGACAGGCCGGTGCCCGACTGGCTGACTTCAACTAGGCTAACCGCGCATTGCTGCACCACTTTGCCATTTCTGGGCGCTGCAAGCCCTGCCTCGATCACCGCATGCGCTGTGCCCAGCGTGGGGTGCCCGGCAAAGGGCAGCTCGCTTTTCGGGGTAAAGATCCGCACGGCATAGTCCGCTGCCGCGTCGGTTGCCGGTGTGACAAAGGTGGTTTCGGACAGGTTGGTCCAGTTGGCAATTGCCTGCATCTGCTCTTCCGACAACCCTTCGGCGTCGAGAATGACTGCCACCGGATTGCCCTTGAGCGCTACGGCGGTGAAGACATCGACCTGCTTGAACGGCCTAGGGTTGGTGGTGCTCATCTGCGTCTTCCTGATGTTCAACGGACTCGCTGGGAATATAGCCCAACTCATCCTTATGTCCTTCGGGATCGGGGTGGATCAGAACCTCGACACCCGGAAATTCCCGCATCAATTCGGCTTCTATCTGGTCCATCACTTCATGTGCTTGAAGCACGGTCATGTTCGGATCGACCCAGACATGAAACTGACAGAAATCATGTGCGCCCGCCGATCGGGTGCGCATGTCATGGATGCCCTTCGCCTCCGGATGGCGCAAGGCGGCCTCGATAAAGCGCTGCCGCTTTTCGAGCGGCCACTCCTTGTCGAGCAACTGATCAAGCGCAAGGCTGGCTGCGCGCCAGGCCCCCCACAGCAGCCAGATTGCAATGGCGATGCCGAAAAGAGGGTCCGCACCGCGTACATTGAGGAACGCGTCGAGCGCCAGTGCGACGATGACCGCTATGTTGAGCAGCAAATCGCCCTGATAATGCAGGTGGTCCCCATGGATCGCGACCGAACCAGTCTTTTTTATGACGTGCCGTTGATAGGCCAGCAAAGCCAATGTCGCTGCAATCGCGACCAGCGACACGCCAATGCCCATTTCGGGGTGCTCGGTCGCCGTACCATCGCCCAAACGGACTATGGCACGCCAGCCGATGAACAGCGCCGACACGGTCACCAGCATCACCTGCACCAGCGCCGACAAGGCCTCAGCCTTGCCATGGCCGAAACGGTGGTCGTCATCCGCCGGAAGCGCTGCATAGCGCACGCTGAACAGGGTCAGGAGCGAAGCCAGAAGGTCAAAGCCGGTATCGGCAAGCGAACCCAGCAACGCGACTGAACCGGTCTCGATTGCGGCCCAGCTTTTCAGCACAGTCAGGAAAAGCGCCATCGCCACACTGGCAATCGCGGCTTTCGCTGTCATCGAACCATGTTCGTGATGATGGTGATTATGTTGCAGTCCCATGATCGATCAGGGATACAGCATCTGCTTGAGCCAGGCATCGCCATCGCGTTCGAAAACCCAGCGTTCGTGGAGGCGGAATTCGCGGTCTTGCCAGAATTCGATACGCGTGGGGGTTACGATATTTCCGGTCCAATGCGGTGGACGGGGCACGTCCCTCCCTTCGAACCGCGCTTTGGCTTCTTCAAAACGCGCTTCGAATGTCGCGCGGCTATCGAGGGGGCGCGACTGGTTCGAAGCCCATGCTCCCAGCTGCGAATCTCGCGCACGGGTGGCAAAATAGGCGTTAGCCGTGGCATCGGTGACGCGGGTTACCGGTCCTTCTATCCGCACCTGTCGCCGCAGCGATTTCCAGTGGAAAAGCAGCGCAACATTGGGGTTTTCAGCCAATTCACCACCCTTACGACTTTCGAGGTTGGTGTAGAAAATGAAGCCGCCCTTGCCGTCCGCATCGGGTCCGTGACCCTTCAAGAGCACCATTCGCACCGAAGGGTGTCCACGGGCATCTGCGGTGGCCAGTGCCATCGCGTTGCCATCATTGAGTTCGCTGTCGCGGGCCTCTTTGAACCAGGCGTCGAAAATCGAATAGGGATCTTGGCTTTCCATATCGCTCCGATAGGCTAGACTGGGCGCTCAAGGAAGGGGGGACTGCCATGCAAATGCCGTGGGAGACGATTTTCGAATATGCCAACATCTACGCGATGCTGTGTTGGCTGATACTCGGCTTTGCGCCGCAACGTGAACGTATATTGCCGATGCTGTTCAAGGGCGGATGCGGCCTGCTCGCTGTAACCTATGCCGTGCTGATTGTCGGTTTGATGAGCGGGATGCTTGATCCGGCCGGACCGCGCTCGCAGGATTTTTCATCGCTGGCTGGTGTCATGGCGCTTTTTGACAGCAAAGGCGGCGCGACAATTGGCTGGATCCACTATCTCGCCTTTGATTTGTTCGTTGGTATCTGGGCCGCGCGCAACGCCGACCGGCGCGGGATTGCGCGCTGGATGCAGGTGCCGGTGCTGTTCTTCATCTTCATGTTGGGGCCGCTGGGGCTGGTGCTCTACCTGATCCTGCGCACATTTGCCGGAAAAAGCGTGGAAAATGGTGTTGCCCCGAGTTGACTCGCGGGGCTGTAATGCCAATCTAATACAGGGACGCAGTTAAACAGGGACCATAATGGCCGATCCATATTCCATATTGGGCGTTTCAAAGGGCGCGGACGAGAAGGCGATCAAGAGCGCCTATCGCAAACTCGCCAAGGAACTGCACCCGGACAGGAACCAGGACAACCCCAAGGCAGCCGAGCGCTTTGCCGAGGTGACGCACGCCTATGACCTGCTGTCGGACCCGCAAAAGCGCGGCCAATATGATCGAGGCGAGATTGACGAAAATGGTCAACCACGTTCGCCCTTTGGCGCGGGCTTTGGAGGCGGCAGTCCGTTCAGCGGTGGCGGTGCCCGGCCTGGACAGGGTGGTTTCGAATTTGGCGGCGGCATCGATCTTGGTGACATATTTGACGGACTTTTCGGCGGCGGTGCAGGCGCGCGTCCCGGCGGTCCCAATTCTGGAAACAGGGGGGCACAGCAGGGCCCGCCGCCCAAAGGCGCGAATATTGCGTACGACCATCTGGTCTCGTTCACTGATGCGGCCAAGCTGGAGCCGCAGCGTATCACGCTGCGCGATGGCAAGACGGTGGAATTCAAACTGCCGCCAGGCGTTGTTGCAGGCCAGCAAATCCGCATTCCGGGTAAGGGCCAGTCCGGTCCCGGCGGCAATGGCGATGCCATGGTGACCTTGAAAATCGGCAAGCATCCTTTTTACGAACGCGATGGTGACAATATCAGGCTCGACCTGCCGGTCAGCCTGAAAGAGGCGATCAGCGGTGCCAAGGTGAAGGTTCCGACCATTGACGGAGCGGTGATGTTAAGCGTGCCTGCGGGTGCGCAGTCGGGTACGACAATGCGCATCAAGGGCAGGGGGTTTTCCAAAAAGGGTGGCGAGCGTGGTGATCAGCTGGTGACGCTGCAGATCCGCCTGCCCGGCGATCCGGCGACGCTTGGCAAGCTCGCCGAGATGCTGCCCGACGAACCCGGTATCCGCGCAGACCTCGGTGTCTGAACATTCCCCCCTCTCGCCAGAGGCGCGCGCGCATGATCCGCGACCGCACGCCACAAGCGAGGAGGAATGGTTCCACCACCTCGACCCCTTCCATCAGACGAGGGAAGTGATCCGTCGTGTTATCGTCGGCGTGTATAGCGACGGGTTCGTCCATGCGGGCAACTTTGCCTATCTATCTATCGTCACTTTGTTCGCCTTCTGCATTGTCGCGGCGGCAATCGCGGGCAGCCTGGGGCAGACCGAATCCGGGCTTGCCTTGATTGACGCCTTTTTCGAAACAGTGCCAAAAAGCGTCGAAGCCGCGCTGGAAGAGCCCGTCCATGCGGCGATGTCGGCGCGATCCGGGCCGTTGCTCTGGCTCAGCGCGGCGGTCAGCCTCTGGACCACAACCAGCCTTATCGAAACCATCCGCGATGTCCTCCACCGCGCCTATGGCACTCAGCCTGAACGCTGGTTCTGGCAATATCGGTTGGGCAGCTTTGTTGTGATTGTTGCTGCGGTTATCCTCGCGATGGCCGCCTTTTCCGCGCAAGTCATGGTCGTCACCATCGAGGATCTGGTCTATCGTTTCATACCCGCCGCCGAACGCGCGGCGGACTATTTCGCCTGGGGGCGCATCATCCCCTTCGCAGTCCTTTTCCTTGCAATCTACACCGTCTATCGGGGGCTGACCCCGCGCAAATATCGCGGGCGGCTTTATCCCAAATGGCCGGGAGCGGTGCTGGTCAGCTTGTGGTGGGTCGGATGCACGATGGTGCTGCCCTGGTTTGTTTCCTCGATCAGCAATTATGACCTGACCTATGGCAGCCTTGCGGGCATCATGATCGCACTGATCTTCTTCTATCTCGTGGGGCTGGGCATGGTGACAGGCGCCCAGCTTAACGCCGCTCTGGCCAACGCGACCGAAAATGGCCTAAAGGGCAATTCGGGGACAGGTACAGACAATCAGGAGTTCATCCAGACATGACCGGTTTGATGGCAGGAAAACGTGGCCTCATCATGGGCCTCGCCAATGACAAGTCGCTTGCATGGGGCATTGCCCAGCGGCTGAAAGCTGAAGGGGCAGAGCTGGCGATCAGCTATCAAGGCGAAGTGATGGAAAAGCGTGTCCGTCCGCTCGCCGAGCAATTGGGCTGCGATTTCCTGATCGATTGCGATGTATCGGACATGGCCAATCTCGACGCAGCGTTTGACAAGCTGGCGGCGCGCTGGCCAACGATCGACTTTGTGGTCCATGCCATTGGTTTCACCAACAAGGATGCGCTGCGCGGCAAATATTTCGATGTCTCACTCGACGACTTTCTGATGACGATGAACATCAGCGTGTACAGCTTTACCGCGGTCGCCAAACGCGCCGCGGCGATGATGACGCCGTTCGATCCCGAGACCGGCAAGGGTGGCGGATCGATGTTGACTCTCAGCTATTACGGCGCCGAGAAAGTCGTACCACATTACAATGTCATGGGTGTGGCCAAAGCTGCCCTCGAAGCCAGCGTCAAATATCTGGCGAACGATGTCGGTCCCGATGGCGTTCGCGTCAACGCGATTTCTGCAGGCCCGATCAAGACACTGGCGGCGTCAGGCATTGGCGATTTTCGCTATATCCTCAAATGGAACGAGTATAACTCACCCCTGCGCCGCAATGTGACGATCGACGATGTTGGCGCGTCGGCGCTTTACTTCCTGTCCGATCTGTCGGCTGGTGTGACAGGCGAGACGCACCATGTCGATGCAGGCTATCATACCGTAGGCATGAAGCAGGAAGATGCGCCTGATATCGCACTGGGCTGACGGGATGGAGTTACCCGCCGCAGCATGATCATCCATCCGCTCGAACCCGCCGATTTCGATGCGGTCGATGCTGTTCACCGCGCAGCCTTTGCTAGCACCGCTTTCGGCCATCAAGGCGAGGCCGAACTGGTGCGCGCAATACATGCCGATGGCGATGCGCTGGTGTCGCTGGTCGCTGAAAGCGAAGGCACGATTGTCGGCCACGCGTTGTTCAGCTGGATGGAGGTTGAGGCCGATGGTGTAGCGCTGAAAGGCGCGGGGCTGGCTCCCGTGGGTGTGCTGCCCAAACTGCACGGAGAAGGTGTTGGATCGGCTTTGATCTGGCGCGGGCTCGAGATGTTGCAAGCGCTGGATATCCAGATCAGCTTCGTTCTAGGCCATCCCGATTATTACCCGCGTTTCGGCTATAGTGCTGCAACTGCCCAACCCTTTGCCTCGCCCTTTGCCGGACCACATTTCATGGCGCTTTTGCTGGACAAAGCGGTGCAACTTCCCGAAAGCGGCCGCGCACGCTATGCTCCCGCTTTCGGGCCCGAGAGGTAAGATGAGTTTCAACACGTTCGGCCATGTTTTCCGTTTTACCAGCTGGGGCGAAAGCCACGGGCCGGCTTTGGGCGCTGTGGTCGATGGCTGCCCTCCCGGAATTGCGCTGTCCGAAGCCGATATCCAGCCTTTCCTCGACAAACGCCGTCCGGGGACCAGCAAATTCACGACGCAACGGCAGGAGCCCGACCAGGTCCGCATCCTTTCCGGGATTTTCGAAGGCCGCACCACCGGCACGCCGATCAGCCTGATGATCGAGAATGTCGACCAGAGGTCGAAGGATTATTCCGAAGTCGCCAAGGCCTATCGCCCCGGCCATGCCGATTACAGCTATGATGCCAAATATGGCTTTCGCGACTATCGCGGTGGCGGGCGCAGCTCGGCACGCGAAACAGCGGCGCGCGTTGCGGCAGGTGCGGTCGCGCGCGCGGTGATCCCCGAGGTCGAAATCCTCGCTTATGTCGTCGAAATCGGTGGGGATGCGATCGACCGCGCCAATTTTGAGAAAAGCCAGATCGGCAAAAACCCCTTCTGGTGCCCCGACGAGGCCGCGGCCGGACGGTGGGAAAAACTGGTCGATGATGCGCGCAAGGCAGGCTCGTCGCTGGGGGCAGTCGTTGAATGTGTCGCAACCGGGGTTCCACCGGGCTGGGGCGCACCGCTCTATGCCAAGCTCGACAGCGAGCTTGCTTCGGCAATGATGGGAATCAACGCGGTCAAGGCTGTCGAAATCGGCGCGGGATTTGAAGCGGCACGGTTTCGCGGCGAGCAAAATGCCGATCCGATGCGACCCGGCACCAATCAGCCGGTATTCCTTGCCAATAATGCGGGCGGCATAGCTGGGGGCATCTCTACCGGTCAGCCGGTTGTGTGCCGCGTCGGATTCAAACCGACCAGTTCAATTCTGACCCCGGTTGACACCGTCACCCGAGAGGGCGAAGCGACCGAAATCGTCACCAAGGGCCGCCACGACCCCTGCGTCGGCATTCGCGGCACGCCGGTGGTCGAGGCGATGATGGCGCTGGTTCTGGCCGACCAGAAACTTTTGCATCGGGCGCAATGCGGCTGAGACATTTTTGGGTTGCGGCAATGCTATTTGCTGCCGTGATAGGGATAGCCGCGTTTGTTTCCCTACCCCTCAGGGCGACACTGACCAATCTGACGGGATACTGCGGCGATGTGGAACCACAATTGGACCGGATTTCGGGTGCCGAACGCTTCGCCTACCGGTCGACTGCGGAACGCACATTATGGCTTCACATTTTGCATCCGCAAGAGGAGAGACGCAGTGGCTCGGCCATCATTCTCTATTTTGGCGGCGGCTGGCGCGAGGGCAGTGTTGCCGCACTTGAGCGCTTCGGCCGCGCACTTCTCAATGATGGCCATGTCGTTATCCTGTCCGACTATCGCGTGCGCTGCCGCGACAACACCAGCATATCGGACTCTGTCGAGGATGCCCGTGAGGCTTACGCCTGGGTAAGGCAAAATGCTGAAAAGTTGCAGATCGATAGCGCGAAAATTGTCCTTGGCGGCGAATCCGCCGGAGGCCAATTGGCGATCATGTCCGCGCTGGGACCTGTCGGACATGATCTTCCCGCTGCATTGATCCTTTTCAATCCTGTGGTCGATCTAGAGCCGCTCGCATCCCAGCTTTGGATTTCCGGCGAGGACGCAAAGGCGCAATCGCCCATATCGAAGCCACTGAATCGGCTTCCTCACACACTTGTGTTTCATGGAACGGCCGATTCGCGTGTTCCAATCGAGACTGTCGGGCGGTTCTGCGCAAAGGCTGCGCTTGCGGGCCGAAACTGTACTGTCGAGGAATATGCGGGATTCGGGCATGGATTTCTCCATTCGCGCCAGCCTATTGATGGGTCCGACGAGACGCCGTTTGATCGGACCGTACAGAAAGTGCGCCATTTTCTGCTAACGCGCCTGGAGACGCCGGAAATACCTGGCAATATACACCATTCGGGCGATAACGCCGGATCGTGACGGCGTTTCGTCGCTTTTCTGCAATAGCTCAAGGCAATGCGGCTACATTCCGTAGCAAATTGAAGCACGGTAGACCGGAGAACCAGTGGGGAGGGAACAACCGATGTTTCTGCGGAAACTATGTTTCGCCAGCGCGTTTGCGGCCTGTGCCATGGCTGCCCCCGCTGCCGACGATGCCGATCTGGGCAGTGGTCATGCCAGCTATTATGGCAATGAATTTGCTGGCAAGCGGACGGCCAGTGGAGAGCTTTTCAATCCGCGCGACATGACTGCTGCGCATAGGACGGCAGCATTCGGCAGCCGGATCAGGGTAACGCATTTGGGTAATGGCCGGGAAGTCACGGTTCGCGTCAACGATCGCGGGCCATGGGGTCGTGGACGGATCATCGACCTGTCATACGCGGCCGCCCGTGAGTTAGGCATGCACCATAGTGGAACAGCGAAGGTGAAACTGACGTTGCTGAGCGACTGACTCGGTCGGTCAGGTAACCGTTTTAACCAATACCTTGTCGGTCAGGCCTGCATCTTCGACAGATCCGACGATGGCGACTTGGCCATTTGCTTCTCGGCGGGCGACGAGCACCACAAATTCTTCGGCGCCGTTGGCAAACTCCGAAAGATCGCGGGCGCGCGCTGCACGCAACCTTGGGCGGGGATCAGCTTCAAATGGAGTGACATGATCACCCTTTTCAACCTTGCGCGCGCGCCGTTCTGCCTGGACAATGCCCTTGAGGCCGCCGTCATGCTTGGCAATCAATTCAACTAGTCCACCCATGGGGACGGCGTTGCGATGCGCATAGTCAAGCGCTGCAGCAAATTCGGTCAGGCGGGTTTTGTCGTAACCGGCGCCAAAGATCAGCTTGACCACCGGCGTCATCGGCGCACGTTCCTGCACCGTGATGGCATTGTCTACCAAAAGCTCGGCATAATCTTCGGGGCAACGCTCCGCCACAAGCGAAAAGTCATAAGCGCGACCGATTGCACGATACAGGGTGTCGCGGCTGCGAGCATCGGCGTCACGGGCGATGTCTGCGCTGCTTCGCGCAGCGTCCAGCCAATCGGCAAGCGAGGATTGCTCATCTGGATCATGAGCCGCAAGGATTTGGGAAGTATCTGTTTGTGCCGGTGTGTCGACAAAGGCAGCGTCGAGGACGAGTTCGTCTTCTTGCGTCGATTCAATCAGCGATGAAACTGCCTTGAGTTGAGGCTCTTCAGCCAAAGGACCGTCGGCCCAAACCGGAACATGATCATGACGGGCAGGGACAGCGGCGAGTGCGGCCTCAACCTCATCAGCGAGCTGTCCTGCTAGTTCGGCTGGGGCAGCTTCCTTCCAGTTTATGACGCCATAGATGAAGTCGATTGTGTCATCATCGGAGGAATAAGGCAGCAAAATACCGCGATACATGATGTTCAGGCCGCGATCGTTGACGAATTCCGCCTCGAATCCGATCGGAGCGCGGTTGGCGATGATTTGCAAGTAATGATCGGTGATTCGCGACAGAAGCGAACGCGGGGGAACCTCGTCGAGATACCCGATGTCTTCGGTCAGTCCGCATTCGCGACGGAGTTCAGCGCCAAGATACTGGATTGAGGGATTTTCGATGCCCGATGTGAAATCAAGCAGCACCGAATAATCGCGGAAATCATCTACCGAATCGGGATCCAATTCCTCGATATTCGGGTAATTTCCAGTACCTAGCTGAGAGGTCCAGAAATTATAGGCACGCACTTGCATGCGTCGCTCGTCGCCCGAAACTACCGGTGGCGGCTCGATTGCGGCATCTTCATACGCTTCATCGAAACTTGCATAAGCGGGGCTATTGGCGTCAAATTGATCGCCCTCATAAGCCCCTAAACCGCGCAAATTATCCATTCCATCCGGTCCCGTTTATAGGATCGCACCCGTTGCTTCCCGGCTCTTTATGCGCTCAGATGGTTAATAGGCCGTTATCGTCATTGCGCTGCAATCGTGACGTCAATGGACCGGATTTGACGTCATACATGCTCCGCCATCAGGGTTCGTAACCGGGCGAGCGCAGCCTTCTTGATCTGGCAAACACGCGCCGCGCCAGTACCAAGAATTTGGCCGATTTCATGCAGGTTCAGCTCCTCGACAAAATAGAGTTGCAACACCTGTGCCTCGCGCGGTGGAAGGTCGGATATGGCTGTGGCCAGTAAGTGACTCATCTCGCTCATTTCGATTCGGGTGTCGGCAGCGTAGTCTTGATCGGCAAAATTGACGTCACGGTCCGAATACAGATCATCGATGCTCGACAGCTCGACCTGGCCGGCGGAATGAGCGAGTGCATGATAGGCGTCGATTGTCATTCCCAGTTCGGAGGCGATTGCCTGCGAAGATACCGGGCCACCATTGCGCTGCTCAAGTTTGGCGCGGGCGGCTTCAATCTTCCGACGCGCGCCCATCGCTGAACGGCTAACCAATGCTTCCCGCCTCAGATAGTCGATCATTGCTCCGCGGATCCGCATGGAGGCATAAGTGGTGAAGGCGTGGCCCCGATCCTCATAACCCTTGGCGGCTTCGACCAGTGCGATCAGCCCGATCTGAATCAAATCTTCCAGTTCGGTGGAATTCCCCATGCGTGAATGGACGTGCCAGGCGAGTCGGCGGACCAGTTGCCCATGTTTCGCAATCAGTTCGTCGGCGGAAAGACAGTCCCCGAATGCGGGTAAAACTGTGGTAAAATGATCGGATTTATGGTGCAGCATAGTATCAACCTTCCTGTTCTGCAAATTCGGATGGAGTCCCGGTCCCGCCGCCAATAGTGGCGACAATATCGACAGACTTGGCCTCTGGGATTTCGAGGAATGAAAGCACCGGCAGATCCACCGACGAACCTCGGAGAAGCCGGGTCAGGGCCGGCCTGCAGGTCGGGCTGGTCAACAGCGCACAGTTACGCGCTGCTGCTTGCAGTGGATCCAGAGCGGTCTCGAGCGCACCGATCAGTTGGCGGGCCAAACCCGGTTCGAAAGGCCAGTTGGCGTCTGGCGCAGTGCGTACCGCTTGCGCCAGAAGGCCTTCGAGATCGGGATCGATCGTAATTACCGGCAACGGTAGATTGACTGGCACGATGGCCTGGACAATCGCCGCGCCAATGCGCTGGCGGACGCTTTCCAGCAGTTGCACAGCCGGGGTATCGGCACCGCCCGTTTCGATCATGGCCGACGCGATCGCCCGAAAATCGCGCAAGGAAACCTGTTCGGCCAACAAACCACGGCATAGCTGGGCGATCGCCGCGAGAGAAAAAGGTGCAGGTGTCAATCCCTGAGCCAGCTGCGGGTAGTTGGTCTTCAACGCGCCAACCAAGGCTTGCGCTTCATCGAGCCCGAAGAGCTGCGGTGCATGGATTGCAATCATCCGGTTGAGGTGGGTTGCGATCACGGTGCCGGCATCGACGACCGTATAGCCTGCGGCGATGGCATCGACCTTGGCCGATGCCATAATCCACATGGCATCAAGGCCGAATGTTGGGTCCTTGCACGGACGACCCTCAACGCCTTCGAGGCAATCGCCGGAATCGAGCGCGAGAAGTTCGTTTGGCCAGACATCGCCTTCGGCAACCACGACGCCTGAAATGCGCAGCACATAGCGGTTGCCCGGCAGTGCAAGATCGTCTTCGACCTTTACCGGTGGCAATACGAAGCCCAATTCGCGAGATAATTGGCGCCGCGCCGCCGTTATCCGGGCCATCAGCGGCGCGCTCTTGCGCTCATCGACAAGACTCACCAGCGCATAGCCAAGCTCCAGCTTGATCGGCGCGGTATCGCATATGTCATCCCACGCGATGCTGTGCGGTTCGACCGGTTGCGGCAAGGCAACCTGTTCGACATCGCGTCGCTTCTCGTACTGATCGAGTCGCCACCAAATGGCACCGGCTACAGCCGCAGCAGGCAGGATCACCAATTGCGGCATTGCTGGAACCAGCCCTAGCAGGCCTAGGATGATCGCAACCGGTAGCCAGGCCTTGGCATGCGCAAACTGGCTGCCAATCTGGCCGTTGAGGTCGAGTGGAGAGCTGACGCGGGTGACAATCGCTGCTGCCGCGACCGAGAGCAACAGCGCCGGGATCTGGGCAACGAGTGCGTCGCCGATCGCCAATGTGATGTAGATGCGAGCAGCATCGCCAAGGGCCAGATCGTGGCTGACAACGCCGAGGATCAATCCGCCGACAATGTTGACGAACAGGATCAGCAGGCCAGCGATTGCATCACCCTTCACAAATTTCGAGGCGCCATCCATCGATCCGTAGAAATCGGCCTCGGTGGCGACTTCCTGCCGCCGCGTCTTCGCTTCATCGGGCGATAGCAATCCGGCGTTGAGATCGGCATCGATAGCCATCTGCTTGCCGGGAAGAGCGTCAAGGGTGAAGCGCGCCGATACCTCCGAAATCCGCCCTGCGCCTTTGGTAATGACCACGAGGTTGATGATCATCAGCACCGCGAACACGAACAGGCCGACCACATAATCGCCGCCAATCAGGAATGCGCCAAAGGCCTCGATTACATGCCCCGCCGCTGCCGGACCCTGGTGCCCGTCAACCAGAACCACGCGGGTCGAAGCGACATTGAGCGACAACCGGAACAGCGTCGCAAGCAGGAGGACGGTGGGAAAGGCAGAGAAATCAACCGGCTTCGCAGCTGAAAGGGCGATCATGAGCACGGCGAGGCTGAGCATGATATTGGCGATGAAGCCGATATCGAGGATCATCGCCGGTACTGGCACGACCATAAGCACTACGAGGACGAGGATGGCCAGCGGCAAGGCCGAGGAGAGTGCCGCGTTGCGCCACAAATTAATTCGGGTCATGCGCCGGCCCTCGATGCGATACGGCGATAAGCGTCCTGCGCGAAGTCGAGCGACAGCGATTTCGGCATCGGCTGGATCGACTGCAATTCCATCGGACGGGCTACCAGGTTAACCGTGCCGGTCGTTTGCCGCGTTGATGCCGTCGCGGTTGGCGCAGTGGCGGCGTTCAACTTTGCCGCAAAATTTTGGCGGATTTGGTCCAGCGAGCGCATTCGACCTTCGCCATCGTAAAATATCGTGCGGTTGGCGCTGGCGGCCTCGGGAAAGAGCGGTGCTGCCGCGGCTGACGGCTCGGAATGCCAGCGGTTCAGGAAACGGACTGCTCCGGTTGAACCCAGAAAATGGGCCAGATAGAGATCGACGTCTTCGGGCATTCGCCCCGTGCCGGCGAGCAATGCAGCCCGATTGTCGCCTGCATGTTCGGCCGCCATCAACGCGGCCATTGCTGGGTCGCTGCGCAACGCCAGTATCGCATTGCGCTGGGATGGATCGGCAACTGATCCGTTTTCCGAGATGGCGTCGGCCGCCCAGCCCAGCCCATGCTTGACGCCATGGGCCTTGACCGTGGACAGCCAGGTGCCGGTGGTGAACTGATAGAGCCCTTGCGCGCTTGATGTGGCGGCTTTGGCATCTGCGCGAAAACCGCTTTCGAGCCGAGCCTGGTCGACCAGATATTCGAATCCGATACCGGTGCGGACCGAAGCATCCATGATCGCCCGACCTATGTCTGGCGGCAATGCGACAGTTCGCGATGTGGTGGGCGACAGGGTCATATGCTGGTCCATTTGCTATTGGCGGACTATCAGCAATGGCCGTGCCAGTTCTGGATAAGGCAATAAAAACCTTATAATATCAGATATATGATTTGATCATCTGGCCCTTTTGTTGCGCAGCTCCTCCATCCGGTCAATTCTTTGACGCGTCCAGTAGCGCAGCAGGTTGAGCCGCTGCAGCGCGGCCTGGTTTTGCTCCATGGCCCTGTGAAGACGCTCTGCAGCGGGAGCAAAGTCTGGCCATTGTGCCGCGTCGCCGATTTGGCTGACGGCATGCGCAAGCGCTTCGCTCGCTCGAACAATGGCGTCGCTGTCCTGCCGATTGATCGCGTCGATCAAATCCGACTGGCAGTCGAGAACGGATTCGATGCGTTCGGTTGTCATGATTTTGAAGGCGGCACCCGGCTGAGGATTGCGTCGGCAATCGCTGCGGCATCGGTGCGATATTGGCCAGAGGCGATTGCCTGACGGATCTGCGCGATGCGCACATTATCGAACGGCGGGCCTTCGCCAACCAATCTGCGTGCTGCCTCGGTCAGCTTGGACAAAGGTACGCGTGGTTGGGGCAAAGTGATGCCTTGCGACGACTGGCGCGCGCCATCGAATTGATTGGGCGTTGCCTTTACAATGCGTTTGTCGCCGCCGATGGGGGCAGGACTCAATGATATTGGTAGGGCCATGGCCACTTCTCCATTTGGTGCCGCACATGATGCGGCCGTTACGAGAATGTTAACGGCTAGCCGGCCCCGGCTTTTAATTGAAAAGTTCAGTCGACCAGATCGACCCGTCCCTGGCCGGACACAGTTCCGGATAGGACGATCCCTGACGCAGCGAACCGAATGCGAACGGAATCCCCCATCCGTCCCGCTTCAATTGCGGTCGCTTGATAATGAAGCGTGTAGTCGCTGCCCCGGATTGCGACCTTTACATTCTCTCCGCGCTGGACAAGGGGCGGGACCAATGCGTTTGGACCTGCGTTCGCATTGCGCGTCGCCACCCGGATATTCCAACCTTTGGAAATGCAGCGTACAAATAGTTGGCCAGGTCGCTCCGCGCCAATCTCCGCATTTTCCGGGCATCGCACAAGGCGCAGGCGACGGTCGAGAGCGATAGCCGTGCGACTGCTTGCTTCGGCAAGCCGAACATCAAGCGCATCAAGATCTTCAAACATCGGCTGGCTGGCAAGCAGCATCGGTAGGATCATTGGAGTAAGCATAACAGGTCCTTTCGTGTACCCGTAAGGCTTAGCAATGGTCGTGCCATGTTGTGCAAATCGTCGATTTTCGGTCCGATTGCCTTTCATCGATATCGGCGTGTCGGAATATTGACTGGGCCCGTGGCGAGCTTATTTGGGTAATCACAAAGTACTGATTTAACGAGATTTCTGTCGGACTGGCACGCCTGTTGCTTTTTGCTCTGCGAGGCCGCTTTTCGGCCGCAATGCGAAAGGACAGACCATGGCGAATGATCCGCTCTTTGGAATCCATGCGACCGCACTGCAAGTACGGGCACAACGCATGGCGATGCTCGCGTCAAACATTGCGAATGCAGCCACACCCAATTACAAGGCACGCGACCTCGACTTTTCGAGCGCATTGTCGCTAGCCGAACGTGGCCAGGATGTATCCGGCGCTGCACGTTATCGCGTCCCGCTCCAGCCTTCGCTTGACGGCAACACCGTCGAAATGGCTGCCGAACAGACAGCTTTTGCCGAAAACGCCCTCGCCTACCGCTCCAGCCTGGCTTTCCTCAATGGCCGCATTGGCACGTTGAGCCGTGCGTTGAAAGGCGAATGAGCATGAACAACCCTCTTTCACTCTTTGAAATCGGTGGCCGTGCCATGGCCGCACAGCTCGTAAGGTTAAACACCACGGCATCAAACCTTGCCAATGCGGGATCCGTGTCTGGCAGCGAAGCTGGTGCATATCGTGCGATGAAACCGGTATTCCGCACCATCATGGGCGAGAATGGAACCGCTACCGTCGCCGTCGATCAGGTGACCCAAATATCGTCGGCACCGACCAAACGCCACGATCCCAGCCATCCGCTTGCCGATGCAGATGGCAATGTCTGGGAAGCGGCTGTGGATAGCGCAACCGAGCTGGTCGAGATGGTCGAAACTGCACGGCAGTATCAGAACAATGTCCAGGTTCTTTCGACCGCGAAAGGCCTGATTTCCGAAACCCTTAGACTAGGACAATAATCATGCCATCCATCCAGAATGTGAATGCCTATAACCTGCCGGTGGTTCCGCAGGGCCAGGGCGAGCGCCGTCTCGGCCAGACCGACTTCCTGCGGCTGATGTCAACCCAGCTGCAACAGCAGGATCCGTTCGATCCGGTCGACAACCAGGCGATGGTTGCACAGATGGCCCAGTTTTCCAGCGTGGCCGGGATTTCGGAAATGAACAGCTCGCTGAACTTTATTGCTGAACAGATTGGAACACAGACGGAGCTGCTCGCGGAGATACGTGAAGCGTCCCTGCCTCCGGCAGCGCCGACCACACCCGCTTCATAAGGAGAATGTCCCATGTCCTTCTACACCTCACTTTCCGGCCTTAAGGCCGCACAGACCGACCTTTCGGTGACATCGAACAACCTCGCCAATGTCGGCTCAACCGGCTTCAAGAAAAGCCGCGCGCAATTTGGTGACCTGTTTGCCAGCGCACCCACACAGACGACGAAGATGATTGCAGGGCAGGGCGCGCGCCTCAATGCGGTTGTCCAGCAGTTCACCCAGGGCACACTCGAGGCGACCGACAAGACGCTCGACCTCGGCATTGCCGGTGAAGGCTTTTTCGTGGTTCGCGGCGACCCGCCTCGTGCAGCGGTCACCTACACCCGCAATGGCGCCTTTCAGGTCAACGCCAACCGGCAGGTGGTGGATACCATTGGTTCGACACTGCAGCTCTTGCCAGTTGATGGCAATGGCAATGTTACCGGCAACACGCTCAGCGATGCGTTCGATTTTGTCTTGCCCTCCAACGCGCCCGGCAACCCGACGGTGGCGCTGGTGAATGTGTCGGTCGGGATCGACGGCCTTGTCACGGCGACCTATGCCGATGGCACAGACGAGGTACTGGGCAAGGTCGCGATGGCGAGCTTTACTGCGCAGGAAGGATTGCGTCCGGTCGGCGATGCGCATTGGCAATCGACCGGCGAGAGTGGCCCGCCCGCGATCGACGCCGCCACCAACGGCCCACTAGGGACGATTCGATCGGGCGCACTCGAACGCGCCAATGTCGATGTGACCGAGGAACTGGTCGCGCTGATTTCGGCGCAACGCAATTTCCAGGCAAATGCCAAGGCAATCGAGACCGCGTCGAACATGACGCAGGCAATTGTCAGCATCCGGTAAGCCTGAGTCATGGACCGCCTGATCTATACCAGCCTGACAGCCCTTCGCGGAGCGCAGGCGCGGCAGACTGCGACCGCGAATAATCTCGCCAACGCCTCGACGCCCGGTTTTCGCGCCGAAATGGCGGAGGCACAGGCGATCTGGCTGCGCGGTCCGCAAGTCGATGGACGTGCGGTAGCCAGCGAAGAGGTGATCGGCGCGGATATGCGCTCGGGAACAGTCACTGCAACCGGCCGCGACCTCGACATTGCGCTGGATGGCAATGCGCTGCTGGCCGTGCAGGCCGAAGATGGCGCCGAAGCCTATACAAGGCGCGGCGATCTGCAATTGTCCGAAAGCGGACTACTCACGACCGGCGACGGACATCCTGTCCTCGGCACGCAGGGCCCGCTGATCGTCCCGCCCGCTGACAGCATGAAGATAGACCGTGAAGGCCGGGTTTGGATTGTCCCGGCTGGCGGTGACCCGCAAGCGCCGCAAGAAATCGGCAAGCTCAAGCTCGCCAGCCCTGCGGGCTCGCCCTTGCTCAAAGGCCTCGATGGGCTGTTCCGCGTCCCCGATGGCGGAATCCTTCCCGAAGATTTCGAGGCGCGCGTCAAAAGCGGCGCGCTCGAAGGCTCCAATGTCAACGCGAGCTACGCACTTACCGAAATGATCGAGGCGAGCCGCAACTGGGATGTGCAACTCAAGATGATCGGCGATGCCCGCGACCTCGACGCCGCGACCGCAGAGCTGATGCAGCTTCCGCAATAAGGAGACAATGAAATGGGTATGGGCGCACTCCATGTCGCACGCACCGGATTGGATGCACAGAATTTCCGGATGCAGGTGATTGCCAACAATCTGGCCAATGTGAACACCACCGGGTTCAAGCGTGACCGGGCAAATTTTGAAACGCTCGCGTATCAGGCGATGCTGACACCGGGTGCGCCGTCATCAGCGCAGAACCTTTATGCCGTCGGTTTCAACCTCGGTACCGGAGTGCAGATGACTGGCACGGCGCGGATCGACCTGCAAGGCACGCTATCGACCACCGGTAACGGCCTGGATGTTGCCATCGAAGGTGCTGGATTCTTCCAGATCGAAATGCCCGACGGACGGATTGGATATACCCGTGCAGGCAATTTCAGCCTGTCTGCGGAAGGCAATATTGTGACGCCCGACGGGATGCCGCTGGTCCCACAAATCCAGATACCCGATGGTGCGAGCGCGATTTCAATCGCTGCCGATGGCACCGTCTCGGCATCGGTCCCGGGGCAGGCCGAGGCCGTCCAGCTGGGGCAGATTGAGACTGCGCGCTTTGTGAATCCTTCAGGCCTGCAGGCGATCGGGAACAATCTGCTCGCTGAAACCGCTGCCTCTGGCGCGCCGCAAGTGGGTGCCGCTGGTGCCGAAGGCCGAGGTGCACTCCGTTCGGGCGCGCTCGAAAGCTCCAACGTCAATGTCGTCGAGGAACTGGTCGACATGATCGAAACCCAACGTGCCTATGAGGTCAATTCGAAGATGATCCAGGCCGCCGATGAAATGATGCGCAATGCGGCACAGAATTTGTAAGAGCAAAGCCACCTACACTCCCCTCCCGCTTGCGGGAGGGGCTGGGGAAGGGCCTCTAAAGTCGGGAGCGCCTTTTATCGGGCCCTCCCCTAACCCCTCCCGCATGCGGGAGGGGAACTGGGTCGCACTCGCCTTGTTGGCCCTGTCTTCCCCCGCCATTGCCAAGCCCAAAGCCGCATCCGATGCCTTTGCCGTCACCGCGCCGGTCGCACCGGCGGTACCAGTCGCCAACGGCGCGATCTTTCAGGACAATGGCTATGCACCGCTGACGTCGGGCAACCGCGCTGCGGCGGTGGGCGATATTGTCACCATCCAGCTGGTCGAGCGGATTACAGCTTCGAAAAGCAACAGCGCAAGTACAGGGCGCAACGGATCGATCGGCCTGGCCCCGCCCACAACCGGTCCACTGGGTAGCCTTTTTTCCTCAACAGATGTAAATATGGGTGGCGATCAGTCGTTCAAGGGAAAGGGCGAAGCCGCTCAGTCGAGCAACTTGAACGGAGAAATCAGCGTGACCATTGCCGCGGTCTATCCGAACGGAACGATGCTGGTGAAAGGCGAGAAGCGCCTCACCCTCAATCGCGGCGACGATATGGTCCAGTTTTCTGGCCTGATCCGCAGCGCCGATATCAGCGCCGACAACCGTGTGCTTTCGAGCCGGGTGGCCGATGCGACCATTCGCTATTCGGGCAAGGGTGAAATCGCACGCGCCAGCAAGCAAGGCTGGCTGCAACGCTTCTTCTCCAAGATCAGTCCGTTCTGATGATGCGCCTGCTTCCGCTCATCTTTGCGACTCTGGTTGCATTCGCCACCCCCGCTCATGCCGAACGGGTCAAGGATCTGGGCCAGTTCCAGGGGCTGCGCGCCAACCAGTTGACCGGCTATGGCGTCGTTGTCGGGCTGGCGGGGACGGGCGATGATAGCCTTGTCTATGCAACACAGGCTGTGCAGGGCGCAGTGTCGCGGTTCGGTCTGACAATCCCGCCCGGAGTCAATCCGGCCCTCAAGAACTCAGCCGCCGTGATGGTGACCGCCGAACTGCCGCCTTTCGCCAAACCGGGCCAGCGGCTCGACATCACTGTATCCGCGCTGGGCAAGGCCAAATCCTTGCGCGGCGGCACGCTGGTGATGGCACCGCTTTATGGTGCCGACGGGCGCATTTATGCGATGGCGCAGGGCAATCTTGTCGTCGGCGGGCTGGGTGTCGATGCGGCGGACGGATCGAAACTGTCGATCAACATTCCTTCGGCAGGGCGGATCGAGGGTGGAGCGACGGTCGAACGGGCGGTCGATACCGGCTTTACCGCAGGCGAGCATCTGCACTTCAACTTGCACCAGTTTGACGCGACCAATGCCGGGCGCATCGCCGATGTGATCGACCGGACATTTGGCAAGGGCACTGCTGCGGTGCTTGATGGTGCGACAGTCCAGATTCGGGCTGCCCAAGGCGGTGACGCCCGCACGCGGATGATCGCTCTGATCGAGGCGCTTGATATTGAGGCCGCCCAGCCGCGCGCCCGCATCATCGTCAATGCCCGCACCGGAACGGTGGTCATCAACGGCGCCGTCCGCGTAGGTCCCGCAGCGGTGACGCATGGTAAGCTGACCGTGCGCGTCGACGAAGCCCCTGCTGTGGTCCAGCCCGCTCCCTTCAGCCGCGGTGAGACCGCGGTCGAACAGGCCAGCGACATCAAGGTTGAAGAGGCAGGTACGCCCGCCTTCCTGATAGGCGGGGGTGCGAAGCTTTCGGACATTGTCGATTCGATCAACCGTATCGGCGTGCCGCCGGGCGATCTCGTCGCCATCCTCGAAGCGCTCGACCAGGCGGGCGCGCTGACCGCCGAGCTGGTGATCATATGATTTCACGGGTCTCCGCTTCTACATCCGCGAAAGCAACCGTGCCAGTCGATCCCGAACTGCGTAAAGCGGCCGTGGCGTTCGAGGCCCTGCTGCTGCGCCAGCTGATTGGAACGATGCGCAAGGGTTCGCTTGGTGAGGATGTTTTCGGCTCTTCTGCCAGCGCGACCTATCGCGAAATGGCCGATGCGCGGACTGCTGATGCGCTGGCAGAACGCGGAGCATTTGGCATCGCTAGAATAATAGAGCGGCAATTGCAGGGATCGACGAGATGAGCGACCTTCTCAATATCGGCGCTTCCGGCCTGCGCGCCTATTCGCGCGCGCTGGCGACCGTTTCGGACAATATCGCCAACGCCCAGACCCCAGGCTATGCGCGCCGCACCATCGCATTGCGCGAAGCCCCTGCGGCCGGCGACATTGTCCTTTCGCGCAACAGCATTCGCCCCGGCGGCGTCGAGACAGCAGGCGTCCGTCGCTCGGTTGATCCATGGTTGGCCGAGGATGCCCGAACGGCATCGGGCGAAGCCGAACGCTCCACCGCACGATTGGGTGCCATCGCGGCAACCGAGCGCGCGCTCGACGATGGCCCAGGTGGCATTGGGCAAAGCCTGACACGCATCTTCACCACTGCCGACCAGCTTGCCGCCGATCCCGCCAACGCAACCTTGCGCGCGCAATTCCTGCAATCTGTTGACGATAGTGCAGCGGCGTTTCGCAGGACGGCGGCTGCATTGGGTTCTGCTGCCAATGGTGTCGCCCAGTCTGCCGGTATCGCCATCGACAGCCTCAATACCGATCTTACTGCTCTCGAAGCGGTCAATCAAGGGCTCAGGCGCGCACGTGCGGGTTCGACCAATGAGGCAACGCTATTAGACGAGCGTGACCGGTTGCTTGACCGGATTTCCTCTGCCTTGCCGGTAACCGCCAGCTTTGACTCCCGTGGCGCGGTGACGCTTTCGGCGAGCGATGGCGGCCTGCCGCTGGTTGCCAATGGTTCGGTGTCGACGCTTTCGGTTTCAATGCTGGCCAACGGCCAGCTTGCCTATGCCATCGCCCCCGGAGGCGCGCTGGCGCCCAGCGGGGGAACACTCGCCGGATTGGCGCAGGGGGCCGATCATATCGCTTCGCAATTATCGACGCTCGATGCGCTGGCCGCCCGGTTCGTAAGCGACCTTAACGGCTGGCACCAGTCAGGTCTGGACGCCAATGGTACCCCGGGCGCGGCGCTGTTGTCTGGAACCAGCGCTGCGACCTTGATGGCCGTCGCGCTGACCGCCGATGCAGTAGCTGTTGCCGATGCGGCTGCTTCGAATGGCAATGCCTTGCAACTGACCAATCTTCGCGGGAGCGCTGGTGTCGAAGCGGGCTGGGCGGCTTTGGTCGGGCAACAGGCGCAACAGGCGGCCAGCGCCCGCGCACAAGACGCCGCCGCATCATCGCGCCGCGACGGCGCCTTCGCAGCCCGCGACAGCGTCAGCGAGGTCGACCTCGACCGCGAGGCTGCCGAGCTGATCCGCTTCCAGCAAGCTTATGAGGCTGCCGCCCGCACCGTGCAGATCGCGCGCGAAACGATGCAGTCGATACTCAACATATTCTGACGGACCACAGCCATGATCAACGCAACAGGCAACCGCATGACCCGCGAAATCGCCCGCCAGGCGCGATTGGCGCAGGATATCGCGCAAACGCAAATCCAGGTCTCGACCGGAAAACGCATCCAGCGCGCCTCGGATGATCCCGTTGCCGCCAGCCGTGTCGCAACGCTTCGGGCAGCGCAGGCCAATGGCGGAGCATGGTTGGCAAATGTGCAATTGGGCCAGACGCTGACCGCGCAGGCCGATGGTGTCTTGAAAACCGCGTCAGACTTATTGGGCCGGGCCAAAGAGCTGGCACTGGCAGGCGGCAATAGCGCCCTTACTGCGACGGATCGCGCTTCGCTGGCCGCTGAGCTCACGGCACTGGCGGATGAAATGGACAGTCTGTCGGCGACCAGCGCTGCCAATTCCGAGCCACTCTTTAGCAATGGTGCGCCACGCATGATGCGGTTCGATAGCGATGCACTTTTTACCCCGGTCCCCTCGCGTGCTGCGCTGTTTGACAGCAATGGCCAATCGGCCGGCCAGCATATCCGCGATGCGGCGAGCGCCGTAGCGACCGGGGCCATGACCGGTGTGCTGACCGCGCTCGACGGGGCCATCGACCAGATGGCAACCGCGCAAGCACATATTGGCCTCACCGCTGCCCGGCTCGACAGGCTGGCGGATCTGCACGCCGAACGCGGCATCAATCAGGCTGCCGAACGATCCACCCTTGAAGACACCGATCTGAGCAGCGCGATTGCCAGACTCAACGCCCAGACAATAACGCTGGAAGCGGCCCAGGCCGCCTTTGCCCGCATCAACCGGCGCAGCCTGTTCGACATTTTGGGCTAATCCGCCTCAATCTTCCTTTCCTCGCGCCGTTAACCAAACAAAGTCCAGCCAGACCGGAGCCTTCCCAACCATGTTCGCGATTATCGGTATCCTCGTCCTCATCGCGATGGTTTTTGGCGGCTTTGCGCTGACCGGCGGCAACCTCGGCCCCGTAATGCACGCATTGCCGCACGAGATGCTGATCATCGGCGGGGCGGCGATCGGATCGCTGATAATCGGTAACTCGAGCAAGGAATTGAAGGCGCTGGGCGGTGGCCTGAGCAAGGTGTTCAAGGGACCACGCTTTGGCAAACAGGATTATCTCGATTGTATCCTGCTGGTCGGCAAGCTGATGAAGCTGCTGCGCACCGAAGGGCCGGTCGCGCTGGAACCGCATATCGAAAATCCCAAAGAGTCAGCCCTGTTCGCCGAATATCCAAAACTGCTGGCAGACCAGACACTGATCCACCTGATCTGCGATACGCTGCGTCTGGTGGTAGTCTCGTCGGGAACACTCGATCCGCATGCGGTGGAGGAGGTGATGGATAATGCGATCAAGAACCACCATCACCACGCCATCAAACCCGCAGAGGGATTGCAGAACCTCGCCGATGCGCTGCCTGCGCTCGGAATTGTCGCTGCCGTCCTTGGCGTCGTCAAGACCATGGGCTCAATCGACAAGCCACCAGAGATATTGGGCGGGATGATCGGATCGGCGCTGGTTGGCACCTTTCTCGGTGTGCTCTTGGCCTATGGATTGGTTGGGCCCTTTGCCAACCGCGCCAAGCAGGTGATCGAGGGCGATGCCGCGATCTATCACACGGTCAAGCAGATCATCATCGCCTCGCTGCACGGCCATCCGCAACCGCTGGTCATTGAGGCCGCGCGATCGGGGATCGAGCATTCGAACCAGCCAAGCTTTGCCGAAGTGTTTGACGGGATGCGGGCACGATAATGGCCGCCAATGCCAATCAGGTGATCCGTCCGGTCATCGTGAAGAAGGTGTATGAAGCACCGCATGCCGCGCATCATGGCGGCGCGTGGAAGGTAGCCTATGCCGACTTTGTGACGGCAATGATGGCCTTCTTCCTGTTGATGTGGCTGCTGGGCGCAACCACTGAAAAGCAACGGAAGGCGCTTGCCGATTATTTCGCGCCCACACTGGTCCAGACCAAGCAAGAAAGTGCAGGATCAAACGGTATATTCGGTGGGGATTCGATCGTGTCGGCCGATGACTATCCACATCGTGCCGGCCAAACCGGCACCAAAGCCATTACCATTCCGCGCGATGCAACCGGCGGACCCAAGGAATCCGCGGGCGTTGAGCTCGACAAAGAGCGCTTTGAGCGACTCAAACAGAAACTCGCCAAGAGGATGGAAGACAATAAGCAGCTTCGACGTCTTGCAAAAAACATCCGTTTCACGGAAACGAGGCAGGGCCTGCGCATTGATCTTGTAGACGAGGCTGATTTTAGCATGTTTGTGTCCGGCACCAGCCAGCTCACGCCCGACGCGATGCGATTGCTAGATGAGGTCGCGATGCTGGTAAGTGAATTGCCAAATGGCATCATTATTCGCGGCCACACGGACTCGTCCCCCTATGTCAGGGGGACGGGAATGAACAACTGGAAGCTATCGGCTGAACGCGCGGAAATCACGCGTACCATCTTTGCGCAGAAGGGCGTTGGCTCAGATCGCTTTTTGCGGATCGAAGGGGTGGCGGATCGCGAGCCCTATGTTACGAAGAACAAATTTGATCCTCGCAATCGAAGGATGTCAATCACGCTTGGCTGGGGAACAACTTAAAAAGCTCCGTTTCGGATGTCGTGGTTAACATCTGTGATGCAGAATTCGCGTTGTCTTTTCTCCAATATGGAGCATAACTTGTTTAATATCATATGGATGACTAAAATCAGGTAACAAGTTGTTAACCAACAAAGTTGATCTTCAAGCCATCGAATTTGGGCGTTTTCAGCGCAGATTTTTGGGGGCAAGAATGAAAAACTCTTCGGCAGATATCGAGCGTCAAGTCGCATCACTGGTGATCGGCACCAGCCCTGCCGTGCAAAGGTTGCGGGCGATGATCGCCCGTGTGGCGGCGTCGGATGTGTCGGTGCTCCTTGCCGGGCCTTCAGGGTCGGGCAAGGAACTGGTCGCACAGGCCATCCACGCCGCCAGTAACCGCAGCCCGAACCCATTCATCGCGATCAATACTGGTGCGATCCCTGCGGAACTTATCGAGTCTGAATTGTTCGGACATGAAAAGGGCAGCTTCACTGGCGCACACAGCCGACGCACCGGCCATTTCGAGAATGCACATAAGGGCACGCTGTTCCTCGATGAAATCGGCGACATGCGCTTCGACATGCAGGTCAAACTGCTTCGCGTGCTCGAAGAACGTGTTGTTACTCGCGTGGGCAGCAGTCAGGGCACTGCCGTCGATGTGCGTATCATCTCCGCCACGCATCGCGACATGGATAGCGCGATGGCCGATGGCCGTTTCCGGCAGGATCTGTTTTTCCGGCTCGGCGTTGTGCTTTTGCATGTGCCGTCATTGGCCGAACGGTGCGAGGATATCCCGCTCCTCATCCGTCATTTCCAGAAGGGAAAACCTTCAGGCATCATCGCCCATTTTGACGAAAGCGCGCTCGAAAGACTGATGGCACACGCATGGCCGGGCAATGTCCGCGAATTGCGCAATGTCGTCGAGCGGGCGGGTGTGCTCTATGGAGGCGAGATTTTGGACGCACAGGATGTCGACCTGCTGCTCACCCATGCCGCGCCGCCGCTTGAAAGCCGCCGCGACCGGGCAGCCGCTGCACCTGTAAGCTTCGTTCCCGCCGGTCCCGCGCCGAGCAACGAGCAACCGATCGACCTGCGGCAAGAGATTGAAGCGATCGAACTCGAACGCATCAATATGGCGCTGGAGCTCGCCGACGGGATCGTTTCGGACGCCGCTCGTCTGCTGACGTTGAAGCGGACCACGCTGATCGAGAAGATGCGCAAATATGGCGTTCAGGCGGTGGCTTGACTCCCCTCCCGCTTACGGGAGGGGCCGGGGGAGGGCCTGATACGATGTAAGGCTCGCTTTGCTCGCCCCCTCCCCTAACCCCTCCCGCAAGCAGGAGGGGGATAGGTCGGCCTTGCTACCCCCGCTTTGCCAAAACCTTGCCGATCACCTGGGCAAAGGTCTCAGCACTCTGCGCCCCGGGAACCATATATTTGCCGTCAAAGATAATCGCCGGAACGCCTGCGACATTTTCGTTTATCCAATAGCTTTCCTCGCCGCGCACTTCGCGACCCAATGCTTCGTCGGCAAGCCACGCTTCGCAAGCCGCTCGGTCAAGCCCGATGCTTTCCGCCACATCGAGCAGCACCGCCCGGTCGCTGACATCCTTGCCCTGCTGAAAATAGGCCGAGAACAGCGCGAGCTTGAGCTCGGTCTGTTTCTGCCAGCCATATTGAGTGCCGGCACGGGTCAGCAATTTGTGCGCATCGAACGTGTTGTACAGTCGCCGCGCGCCCACATCGCCAAATACAAAGCCAAGTTCTGCGGCAGTACCTTTAATGCGCTCGCGCACCGCCTTCCCCTCATCGGGCGAGCGACCATATTTGCGCGCGATATGCTGCCCCGCATCCTCTCCTTCGGGCGGCATGTCGGGGTTCAACTCGAACGGATGCCAGTGGATTTCGGCCTCCACCGGATCGGGCAGCAAGGTCAGCGCCTTTTCGACCTGCTTGTAGCCGATGATGCACCAGGGGCAGACAACGTCCGAAACTATATCGATGCGCAGTTTTTCCATGGCTACATCTCCACCCAGCGCCGCAAAAGGGTGTGCGCGATTGCAAAGGGCGGCGGCGCGCCAAAGCGTTTGTCGGGGGCATCGGCGAGCGCAGCACGCGCTTCCTCCTTCGTTACCCACATCGCATCTTCAAGCTCGTTGTAATCGATGGTCAGTTGGTCGCCATCGGCGTCAGCGACACAGGCGATCATCAGCTGCGATCCACCAAAGGGCCAGGGCTGGCTGGTGATATAGCGCACCGCGCCGCAGGTGATTCCGGCCTCTTCCATGATCTCGCGCCGCACCGCTTCCTCGACGCTTTCACCGGGCTCCAAGAAGCCGGCAAGCGCCGAGTAGTTGCCCTTGGGCCAAGCCGATTGCCGGCCGAGCAAGGCCTTGCCCTCATATTCGGCGATCATGATCACGACCGGATCGGTGCGCGGGAAATGTTCGGCGTCGCAGGCGGTGCATTGGCGGCCCCAGCCAGCGCGGAAGACCTTTGTCGAGCCGCCGCAGCGCCCGCAATATTTGTGGTTGTTGTGCCAGTCGATCAGGCTGCGCGCAGTGCCGTAAATCGCCGCATCCTCGGCGGGCAGCATCGACAGCGCGCGCCAGACGGCGGGTGATCGCGCGCCCGCTGCATTTGGGCCGCCAGCGCCTTCGACCAGCGGCACAAAATGCGGTTTACCATTGGCAAGACCGAGCAAGATCAGTTCGACCGAAACGTCAATCTCGGCCATCGAAACCCATTTGAGCCCGCCTTCGCTAGCAACCACGGGATCGAGCCCGTCGAGCCCGAGCACGCGCGCGCGCCAATCGTTGAGCGCGGCGTTGAACGCCTCGGCATCGTTGCGCAGCCGATCAGCGCGGTCGAGCGGGGAGCCTGTGAAGCCGGGGTTCATGCTCTATCCTAACCCTGTAAATCCGCGACGACCCATTTGCCGAAATCATCGTGGAAGCCATAGGCGTTGGACGGCATATATTGCACCATCCCGGTCGCGCGCATCTTGCGGCGCGGATCGACAAAGGCGATCGTGCCTGCTGCGCCGCCCCAGCCGTACACGCCTTCATAGGCACCCTTGCCTACGCGTCCGCCTGCGCCAAAACCAGCGCCACTTGCGAAGGTGCCGTCGGTGCTGACGCCGGCTGGCAGCAGGTCGGACATGCCAAGCGCCACGGTTTCGGGGGCCATGACCCGTACACCGTCCAGCTCCCCGCCATCCAGCAACATCGCAAGGAAGCGGTCATAGTCGCGCGCCGAGCACACCAGCCCTGCACCACCAAAGGCAAAGGCTGGCTTGTCGAGATAGATGCTGGTCGCCGCCGGATCGATCGGGATCAATGCGCCGCCAAACACCGCATAGTTGGTGGTAAAGCGTTTCACCTCGGACTGCGGCACCTGGAAATAGCTGCTGCTCATTTTCAGCGGATCGAACAGCCGTGCCTTAAGGAAAGCCTCGAATTCCATTCCGCTCGCCACCTCGATCACCCGTCCCAACAGGTCGAGGCTGATCGAATAGCTCCATTTGGTGCCGGGCTCGGCGATTAGCGGCAATTTGGCCAGTCGTTCCGAAAAGGTCTTGAGGTCAGGCGTCGGCGCGCCCGGTTCGAAGCCCGGGATCGGCATGCGGCTGATCTGCCCCGGGGTGATGCCGTTATCCATATAGGCCTTGAGCAGCGGACCCTTGGTGATGATCGAATAGCCGAGCCCGGCGGTATGCGTCAGCAGGTGCCGCAACGTGATCTGCGTTTTGGCAGGCACCGATTCCAGGCTGGTTTCGGGGCTGGTGAGCACGCGCATCTGTGCGAATTCGGGCAGGAAGTCGGCAATCGGCTGGTCGAGCTTAATCTTGCCATCGCCAACCAAAATCATCGCCGCCATGCCGGTAACCGGTTTGGTCATCGAATAAACACGGAACAAAGTGTCGATATCGACCGGCGTCGGGTCACCAATCGCCAATGTGCCCGCAGCGACGATTTCGGGTGCAGCAGAGCCGCGACCAATCGCCGCAACAACGCCTGCCGCTTTCTTGCCAGCAACATAGCCTTCAACCTGCGACCGCAGCGTCGGATATTCCTGCGCAAGGAAACTCCATGCAGGCGTCGGCAGCATTGTCGCCATGGCGCCGAGCCCGGCCATCGAAAGGAAGCCGCGGCGGCTGGGATTCATCATTGCTGTCTGGATTGCGGACATGCTCACTCCTCTTAGATTTTATGTCTTGCTCTGATGGCAAGCTTGACTGCCTTGCTGAATAAGGTCGGCAAACCGGCGCTGTCCAATGATTTCAGTGGCCACCATTCGCCATCCGGCAACAGGCTTTCGTCGACTGGCGCTGCCGTAGCGGCAAGCCGCAGCGTCAGGCGGAAATGGGTGAAGACATGGATGACCTTGCCTGCGACCGGCTCCCATTTGGATGCAAAAGGTGGCTGCGAGTCGCCGTCAATCCGCGCAGTCCAGCCATCATCAGGCAAGCTGCGCATCCCGCCCAACATGCCGCGATCCGGCCGGCGAACGAGCCACACATGGCGGTCTCGTTCGATCCAGAAGGCGGTTCCGGCGCGTTCTGGCTTGGCCTTTTTGGCAGTTTTACGCGGCAGCGTCTCGGCCATGCCTGCTTTGTTTGCCGCGCAGTAAGCCTGCAAGGGGCAGATCAGGCATTGCGGGTTGCGCACCGAACAGAGGCTAGCCCCCAGATCCATCATCGCTTGCGCAAAATCGCCCGGGCGCTCGGCGGGCGTAATTGCGTCGACCGCCAATCGGATCTCCGGCTTTGCTGCAGGCAGTGGCGTTTCGATGGCAAACAAGCGGGCCACCACCCGTTCGACATTGGCATCGACGACCGCAGCGCGTTCGCCATAGGCAATCGCGGCAATGGCGGCGGCAGTATAAGGGCCAATGCCGGGCAGCTTGGCTAGCTCCACCGACGTCCGGGGCAGCTTGCCGCCATGCTCTGAAACGACAGCCCGCGCGCATTTGATCAGGTTGCGCGCGCGGCTGTAATAGCCAAGCCCTGCCCAGGCCGCCATGACATCGGCATCCTCGGCAGACGCCAGTGCGGCGAAATCCGGCCATCGGTTCATGAACTTGTCGAAATAGGCTATGACGGCAGCAACCGTGGTCTGTTGCAGCATGATTTCGGAAAGCCATACGCGATAGGGATCGGGCGCTGGCATCCCCGGCGGCGCGCGCCAGGGCAGGTCGCGTGCATGCCGGTCATAATGTGCGAGCAAGGCGCGGGCGATATCCCCAGAATTTTGCGCGCGCTGTTGGACGGAAGCCATGCGAAATGCGATAGCTGCGCCATGGAGGAAGGCAAGCCATCAGCGACGCCCAAAAAGACAAAGGCCGCGACCAAGCCCGTTTTTGAACGGCGACGTGGCGGCGAAGCGCGCGCGGTTTCCGACCTTGTTCCCGATATTGGCCGTGCCGCCTTCCGCAGATTCGGCTTTGTGCAAAGCTCGATCGTCAGCCGTTGGGACGAGATTGTCGGCCCGCGCTATGCCGATGTTTCGGCGCCCGAAATGATCCGCTTCCCCGCTGGCCAGAAGGCGGGCGGCACGTTGGAACTGGTGGTCGAAGGCGCGCATGCAGTGATGATCCAGCATGTCCTTCCCGAAATTGTCGAGCGTGTGAACCGCTTCTTTGGCTATGAGGCAGTCGCCAAAGTCAAGATGCGGCAGGGTCGAGTGCAGCGTGCGGAACCACGCCCCAAAGTAACCGCCGCACCTGTGCTGCGCGCGCCTTCGATCGAATTGGGCGATTCGTTGCGCGAAATTGCCGATCCCGAATTGCAGGCGGTGCTCGAAAATCTGGCAAAAAGCCTTGCCAAAGAGGGCGAGTGAATGCAGATGCAGCGGTCCATTCCAGAGGCAAATATGGCCACCCGATTCCCGACTAATTTTCGTACTTCATTGATCCTCATGGCTGCTACCGCCCTTGGCGGCGCGGCACTGGTTGCTGCTCCTGCCAAAAGCAACTGGCTGCTGACCTTCAGTACGACAGCCAAAGGCAGCCATATCATTGGCAATCCGGCAGCGCCGACCAAGCTGGTCGAATATGCCAGCTACACCTGCGGCCATTGCGCGCATTTTGAGGCCGACGATGCGCCGCAGATCAAGAGCGCGTTCGTAGCGTCCGGCAAGGTTAGCTTTGAAATCCGCAACCTTGTGCGCGATCCGCTCGATCTGACGGCGGCAATGCTTGCGCGCTGTGGCGGGAAGGGTCGATTTTTCGGCAACCACAAACTGCTGATGGCGACGCAAGCGCAATGGGCGCAGGGTTCGAAGCTCAGCAAGGCGACGATTGGACTGCTCGAGGCTAAAAACACCATTGGTTTTATGCAGGGTGCCTATAGCGAACTCGGTTTCGACAAGATCATGGCGCAGCGAGGCATCACCAACGCGCAGGCCAAGACTTGCCTTGCCGACAAAGCGGCATTCAATGCGGTGCTAGCCATGACTGATGAAGCCATAGATACTCTGAAAATCAACTCGACTCCGACTTTGATGGTCAATGGTAAGATCGTCGAGGGCCATGATTTTGCGACGCTCAAACCCCATCTCTCCAAATAAATTCCAGACACGCAAAGGACTGAAAGACATGCGCAGTTTGAAAACCCTCACCGCTTCGATCGCCGCATTTGCGCTGGTATCCTGCGGCGGCAGCGAAACCGGTGAAGCGCCCAAGGGTGAACCCGTAGCCGCGGTCGCACCGCCTGCTGGCAAACAGTGGATCGATGTTGTCAGCAAGACCGCAGAGGGTGGCTATCTGATCGGCAACCCAGACGCCAAGATCAAGCTGGTCGAGTTCGCCTCACTGACCTGCCATGTCTGCGCTGATTTTTCGAAAAATGCTGGCAGTGACCTTCACGACAATTTCATCAACAACGGCAAGATTTCTTACGAATTCCGCAATTTCGTGCGCGATGAATTCGACCTGATGGCATCGCGTATCGCGCGCTGCGGGGCGAATGAGGCGATGCTTCCGCTCACCGAACAGTTCATGGCTTTCCAGGAAACCTTGTTCGAAAACGCGAAGAAGCTGGGTGAAGACAAGGCGCTGGAGGCGCAGATGAGCACGCTGAAGGGCGGCGATCGCTTCTTCGCTCTGGCTGATGCCGCCGGAATTGTCGAATTTTTTGCCCAGCGCGGCGTTTCTCGCGATCAAAGCAAGGCGTGCCTGTCCGATACCAAGGAAATGCAGGCATTGGCTGACATGACCGCCGAATATGGCAAGAAATACACCATCCAGGGCACGCCGACCTTTTATCTCAACGGCGTCCGCCTGGACGTAACCGCTTGGCCACAGGTAAAGGGCAAGCTGCAGGAAGCGGGCGCGCGGTAAGCCGTTCAGGCACCGCGTCGGGGGACATATGCGGATCAAGCGGCTCAAACTCACAGGCTTCAAAAGCTTTGTCGAGCCAACCGAGCTGCATATCGAGGCGGGTCTAACCGGTGTTGTAGGCCCGAATGGCTGCGGCAAATCGAACCTGCTCGAAGCCTTGCGCTGGGTCATGGGCGAAAATTCGCCCAAATCGATGCGCGGCGGCGGGATGGAGGATGTGATTTTCGCCGGCACTGCGCAACGCCCGTCGCGCGATTTTGCCGAGGTCACGCTGCTCGCCGAGCATGAGGCGGATGAGAATATCCCCGGCGTCATTGCCAACGACGATGATTTCGAACTGGAAGTCGTCCGCCGGATCGAACGCGGTGCAGGCAGTGCCTATCGCGCCAATGGCCGCGATGTCCGTGCCAAGGATATTGCGCTGATCTTTGCCGATGCGGCAACAGGGGCACACAGCCCCGCGCTCGTCAGCCAGGGTCGTATCGGATCAATCATCTCTGCCAAGCCGCAGGAACGGCGGATGATGCTCGAAGAAGCCGCCGGGATTTCAGGGCTGCATGTACGCCGCAAGGATGCCGAACAGAAATTGCGCGCGGCCGAGACCAACCTCAATCGGCTGTCGACGATATTGGGCGATATGGATGCGCGCGCGCAGAGCCTGAAAAAACAGGCGCGGCAGGCCGAGCGTTATCGCAAACTTTCGGGCGAGATTGCCCAGGCCGAAGCCCGGCTGATCTTTGTGCGCTGGCGAGAGGCCAAAGCGGCAGCGGAAGCTGCGCGCGCCGAAGCGAACGCCGCTAGCAAAGCGGTCGAGGAAGCCTCGGTCCGCCAGCGCGCTTTGGCCGAACAGCAGCAGGAAGCCGTCCGCAAGCTGGCGGATGACCGGGCAGCGGCGATGGCAGCGCGCGATGCGGCCAGCGATCTTTCAAACCAGCTGGTGCAGCTGACCGGTGAACGCGACCGGCTGATCCAGCGGCAAGCTGATCTGGCAGCACAAGCGCGCCGCATGGCAGACGATGGCGCGCGCGAAGACAAGCTGACCCATGATGCCGCCGAGGCGCTGGCACGGCTGCAGGCCGAAGCCGCAACGCTCGGCGAAACCATCAAGGCGAGCGAGGAAGAGCGCCCCCGCCTGATCCGCGCGCTGGACGATGCCGAACGCGCGACGCGCGAAGGCGAGGTCAAACTGGCCAAGGCCGTCGCCGAACAGGCGCGCGCCGAAGCCGAACTGCGCGTGGCCGAAGCTGCGCTGAACAATGCCCGCGCCCGCGTCGAACGGGCCGAGCGCGACAAGACCCGGCTGGAGGCTGAAAAGGCGGCGCTGGGCGATGAGGCAGAACTGGCCTCGGCTCGCGATGCTTCACGCGACGAAGCAGCGCGTTTGCAATCCGAGCTTGAACAACAGGCGGCAGCCATTGACGCAGCCGAATCCGTTCGCGCAGCACTGGTAGCTGAACGCGATAGTGCGCAAAGCGCGCTCGCAAGTGCCAAGGCCGATCTTGCAGCTTTGGTCAGCGAGAAAAACGCCCTCGAACGAGCGACCTCCAAAAACAGCGAGAACCGCGCGCTTGATCGGATAAAGGTCAAGCCCGGCTATGAACGCGCACTGGCAGCGGCGCTGGGCGATGATCTCAACGCCGCGGTCGGCGGGGTGATCGGGCGGCGCTGGCAGGGTTTCACCACAGTCCCGCCGAAGCTGTCGGGAGAGCGCCTGTCCGATGTAGTGGAGGCGCCGAGCGAACTGGCGCTCCGTCTCGCGATGGTGCGCGTGGTCGAATCCGATGATGGCGCAATGCTCGAAATCGGCGAGAGGCTGGTTACTCGCGATGGCAAGCTGCGACGTTGGGACGGCTTTGCCGCCGAGGATGATGGTGCAGCCGCGGCAGAGCAGCTCGAACGCGCGAACCGGCTTGGAGCCTTGCTCGATGCCATTCCCGCCGCCGAAGCCAAGGTCGGCGAGCACGCAACTGCGCTCGATTCACTGGGCGAACGAATTGTCGCAGCGCAGGATGAGGCGCGGCACCTCGCTTCGGTGCAGGCGACAACCGAAGGCGCGTTGCGGCAGGCGCTGCGCGATGCCGACCGGGCGGAAGACACGCTGGCCCGCGTGCAGCAGGCGGCAACCGCACTCGCCGAGCGGAGCGAATTGGCCGATCAGGAAGCAGCCCAGGCGCGACTCGAATTTGAATCGGCCGAAAAGGTACGGGCCGAACTGCCCGATGGCGAGCAGCAGCGCGGGCTGGTGTCGGCGCTGACCAGCGAGGGCGAGTCCCTGCGGCAATTGTTAGTCCGCGCACAGGCTGACCTGTCCGGTCTTGACCAGAAAATCGCCCAGCAGCGCGAACGTCGCGCGGTGGCACAGGCCGAAATTCGCGGCTGGCAGGAACGCGCGGGCGAGGCCGAGCGGCGCATCACCGAAATGAACAAACGCAGCGCCGAAATCGCCGGCGAGTTGGAAGCGATTGCCGGCAAGCCCGATGTCATCGCGCACGAACTGACCACGCTGGAAGCTGACAAGGCAGCGGTAGGCGAAAAGCTCGCCGCGCTTCAGGCCGCAGAGCAGGCGAGCGAAGCGGCGCTCAAGGCGCTTGAAGCACAGCTGGCCGCTGCCGCTGAAGCCGTATCCTCCGCCCGCGAGCAACGCGCCGGGGCCGAGGCGCGCGCCGAAAACCAGGATGCCCGTCGTCGCGAAATGGCCGGAATTTCGGGCGAGCGCTTCGAATGCCCGCCACCGCTGCTGCCCGAAAAGCATGGCTTTGAGGAAGGCGAGCTCGGCGACGCTTCGGCGGAATCGAGCCGCCTTGAAAAGCTGCAATTCGACCGCGAGCGGATCGGCCCGGTCAATCTGATCGCGGCAGACGAGCTTGCTGAACTCGAAACCGAAATCGAAAAGGGGCAGAGCGAGAGCGAGGAATTGTCGCTCGCGATCAACCGTTTGCGCGGCTCGATCGGCAGCCTCAACCGCGAAGGCCGCACCCGTCTGCTCGCTGCGTTCGAAACCGTCGACCAGCATTTCCAGCGGCTGTTCAGCACGCTGTTCAACGGCGGGCAGGCTCACCTTGCACTGATCGACAGCGACGATCCATTGGAGGCAGGCCTCGAAATCTTTGCCCAGCCGCCGGGCAAGAAACTGCAATCTTTGACGCTGTTGTCAGGCGGCGAACAGGCGCTGACGGCGGTGGCTTTGATATTCGCCTTGTTCCTAACCAACCCCGCGCCGATCTGCGTCCTCGACGAAGTCGACGCGCCGCTGGACGATGCCAATATCGAGCGGTTCTGCGACCTCCTTGACACGATGACGCGCGAAACCGATACCCGCTACCTGATTGTCACCCACAATGCCGTAACGATGAGCCGCATGCACCGCCTGTTTGGTGTGACCATGGTTGAGCAGGGCGTATCGCGGCTGGTTAGCGTCGACCTTGGAGGCGCGGAGCAGTTGCTGGCGGCAGAGTAACCCTAACCCATCGGGTAGAGGATTTCCTTGGTCACCTTGTGGATGGCCTTCATCACATCGGCAGGCAGCACCAGATCATTGGCCGCGAAGATTTCGGCGCACTGGTCAACCGTGCTGACACCGACGATGGTCGAGGCTACGAAATCATGCTGTTTGGACCATGCGGTCGCCAGCGTCACAGGTGACATGCCGGCTTCCTTGGCGATTTCCAAAATCTTCGCAGTCGAATCGAGTGCGCGCGGTCCTGCAAAGCGGCGCGCCATGACGGCCTGGCGTGAATCGAGCATATCCATATATCGCGTGAAACGGGCGCCTTCAGGGCGGGCGCCATCCTGATATTTGCCCGACAGCACGCCGCCTGCCAGCGGTGAATAGGGGATCAGGCTGACCCCTTCTTCGCGGCAAACCTGCGCCAATTCATCCTCGAACCGGCGGTTGTTGATTGAAAAATTGTTCTGGATCGTCTGGTAGCGGGCAACACCCAGCCGCTCGGACGCCTGAATCGACTTCATCAACCCCCAGCTCGTCTCGTTCGAACAGCCGAGGATGCGCACCTTTCCCGCGCGGACCAGCTCGTCGAGCACCTCCATCGTCTCTTCATAAGGCGTGCCATGATCGGGCCAGTGGGTCTGGTAAAGGTCGATATAGTCGGTCTGCAACCGGCGCAGGCTGTCTTCGACTGCAACGGTGATATTGTGCCGATCGAGTGCGGTCATCCCGCCGCGTTTGGGTGATTTGAACCAGACATGGCTGGGGCCGGACACTTTGGTGGCGAGGATGATTGCGTCGCGGTTCTTGCCCTTTAGCCAGCGGCCGACGATTTCCTCGGTGCGGCCGACCCATTTAACATCAGGCGGTACCGGATAGCCTTCTGCGGTATCGAAAAAGTTGATCCCGGCATCGAGGCTCATATCGAGCACGCGGTGCGCGACCGCCTCATCCGCTTGCGACCCGAAGGTCATCGTTCCCATGCAGATGTCGGAAACGACAATCGCACTCTTTCCCAGCCGGCGGTTGCCCATATACTCTCCCTCTGATTCAGCCTGCAGCGCCAACGACAAGGCAAGCGAGCGCGACCAGCAGCCCTGTTACCTTGTTCGACCGGAAATGGCCGAGCGCATTGCTTCCATCCTTTTTGAGCGAAGCAATTTGATATGCCAAGTGGAAAGCGGCGGGCGCGAGCGCGACTAGAGCCTGCCCCTGCGGCCGCGCGGTCCAGATCGCCATGCCCCACCCGGCAATTGCAAGCAGATAGCATAAGGCGACACCGCTGCGGATATGCTCGCCCATGCGCAGCGCGCTCGAACGGATACCGACCAGCGCGTCATCTTCGCGATCCTGCATCGCATAGATAGTATCATAACCGACCACCCAGAAGATCGTGCCGCCATAGAGCCAGAGCATCGCGGCATCGGCGCTGCCCGTGACCGAAACCCAGCCGACGGGCACCCCCCAGCTGAACACCAGCCCGAGCCAGAGCTGCGGCCACCAGGTGATCCGTTTCATGAACGGGTATGCAGCGACGAGAGCAAGGCTGCACAAGGCAACGAAAATCGCTTCGATGCGCAATTGCACCAGCACCAGCAGACCAATACTGCAGAGGAGTAACAGCCAAACCCATGCCGCCTTCAGGCTAACGGCACCGCTCGCCAGCGGACGGCTTGCCGTGCGAGCAACTTTGGCATCCAGATCGCGGTCGACAATATCGTTATAGACGCAACCTGCGCCGCGCATCGCAATCGCACCCAGCAACATCCAGAAAACCAGCTGCCAATGGCTGAATGCGCCGCCTGCCAGCGTCAGCCCGTAAACGCATGGCCAGAAAAGCAACCACCAGCCAATCGGCCTGTCGAGCCGTGCGAGCAGGGCAAAGGGGCGCAGCTTTGCCGGCAACCAACCGACAAGGCCTTGAATTTCTGTATCGGGCGGGGTGGCTGCGGACATCGAATCCGACATAACGTCTTGCCCGGCGCTTGTCGAAGGCTATGCTTTGACGATGGTTCAAACTCCTGCCTGGCCCCCGCATTCTACTCCGCGCCTGTTCGTAGACGATGCGCTTTCGCAAGGCCGCGAACTGCGCATCGAGGGCGGGCAGGCGCATTATCTGCTGCATGTCATGCGGCTGAAGGATGGCGCACCGGTCAAGCTGTTCGATGACCGGACGGGCGAATATCTGGCGACGGTTGCCGCGACCGGAAAACGCGACCTTCTTTTGACCATAAAGGCCAAATTGCGCGATCGAGAGGCCGTGCCCGATTTGTGGCTGTGCCAGGCGCTGGTCAAGAAAGACCGGCTGGACTGGATTGCCGAAAAAAGCTGCGAATTGGGTATCGCCCGGTTCGTGCCGGTGATGACCCAGCGCTGCGTTGCCGACAAGCTGAAGGACAACCGGCTGCGTAGCCAGATGATCGAAGCGGCCGAGCAATGCGAGCGGACAGCACTTCCGGAAATTGCCGACCTGTCCAAACTGGACGCGCTTTTGCGTGGTTGGCCGTCGGACCGAACCCTGCTGTTTTGCGATGAGCGCGGCGGTGCGCCGCTTGCTGAGGTCTTGAAATCGGGTGCGCACGCCAAATCGGCCATCCTGATTGGCCCTGAGGGTGGCTTTACCGACGAGGAAAACGCCACGATCCGCGCCCACCCCATGGCGGTTCCGGTTTCATTGGGCCCGCAAATCTTGCGGGCGGATACTGCCGCAGTTGCTGCAGTCTCTATCTGGATGGCGCTCAATCCTTACAACGCTTCCAAACGTTAACATGCGGCTCATTATGAGCGGATTTTACATCTCTGGACCTCGGATTATCGTGCTCTTTATCATTAATTTAACGACTCTGATCTAACACAGCCGGATGTTGAGATTGGGCGTTAGCTTGCGTCGCGTATTCGCTATGGTATTTTTCGCCTGGCTTTGCCTTGCGTCAAACTCGGCGTTTGCCCAGACCGTCAATACTTATTCCAACACAACTTCTGGCGCGATAAACAATACAACGACTTGCACCGCGCCACTCGTTCGTAACTTCACCGTTTCAACAAGTTATATTGTCGGCGATGTCGATATCGGGATATTTGCCTCGCATGCATGGCGCGGCGATATCAGGGCGACACTGCAGTCACCTGCCGGTACGCGCGTTCAGGTCATCAATGGCAATAGCAATAACAGCGCGGATAATCTGAATGTCCTGTTGAGTGATGAGAATAGCGGGCAAGTGGGTGGGAGCTCGCACCTCGCCAATGACCAGCTGACGCCTGCACCGCCGCCCTATCAACGCGCGCTTTTGCCCAACAACCCATTGAGTGTGTTCGACGGTGAAAATGCGAATGGCACATGGCGTCTTGAAATTTGCGACACTTTTTCGGCAGCCGACAACGGTACCTTTACCCGTGCGGATCTGTACATCACACAGCCTCCAGCGTCCTATGCAGATCTATCTTTGACCAAAACCGTCAGCAACGCGGCTCCGACATCGGGTTCCAATATCACCTATACATTGACTGTAGCGAATGCGAACTCGTCACCATCCAATGCAACCGGCGTGACGGTCACCGATGTTTTGCCACTCGGCGTAGCCTTTGTCAGTGCTACCGGTACCGGAACCTATAATAGCTCTACAGGCGTGTGGACGGTCGGCAATGTCCCGCGAAATACATCTCGATCGATAACAATCACGGTGAATGTAACTGCAGGACCAGGTTCAATCATCCAGAATGATGCAGAAATTTTATCGTCGTCGATCGTTGATAGCGATTCAACACCCAATAATGGCTCAGTATTCGAAGACGATGATGCGTCCGCTTCCTTCACCGTGGCCGGATCGCGAACGGCAGGAACTCCTCCAACCTTGTTATGCCCGATCGGTTCTACCCTGCTTGATTGGAACGCACAAAGCTGGACGGTAGGAAGCTTGACCGGAACGGCAAATGTACCGAATATTGGAGCCATCAATTTTGCCGTCAGTACACAGGGGACATTCAGCGTCCCGCTACAATTGAATACGACTATCACCGGCGGCCTTTCCGGCCAGAACTCGCTTTACCAGAATGTTGAATATACGACCCGGGCGGAAACGACGACGACGGTTGTCACGCTGCCCACTGCCGTCCCCGGAGCGCAATTCACGATTTTCGATGTCGATTTCGCCGTGAACGACTTTGCGGACAAAATGACGATTTCCGGCAGCTATAACGGCTCTCCGGTAACGCCGACGCTCACCAACGGCATCTCGAACTATGTTTTTGGAAATGTCGCCATCGGGGATGTGACAGCGTCGGACACGACATCCAACGGCAATGTCGTCGTGACTTTTTCGGCGCCGGTCGATACCATCACGATCGTCTATGGAAACCACACGACAGCACCGGCAGACCCCGATGGCCAGGCGATTGCCATCAATGACTTCACCTTTTGCAACCCGCAGGCAAATGTTTCTGTCACCAAGATCAATACGGTGTTGTCCGATGGAGTCAGCGTGACCAATCCCAAAGCGATCCCCGGAGCAGTCGTCCGTTATTGCATCACCGCATCGAACAGCGGAACCGGCACCGCGTCAGCAATTGTGGCGACCGATACGCTACCGACCAATGTGACCTATGTTCCCGGGAGTATGTTGACCGGTTCGACTTGCGGCACGGCAACGACAGCAGAGGATGACGATGCCAGCGGCCCAGATGAAAGCAATCCGTACGGCATGTCGATTAGCGGAACGACTATCACGGGAACGGCTACGACCTTGGGTCCAGGGTCCAGTTTTGCCATGGTGTTCAACGCGACTATTAACTGACCGGATCGGCTAATGAAAATGCTGGCAATGCATTGTTGCCGAACGTAAAGCCGCGTCATGAGCACAAAAACAGTTTCGAATCGCAACGATCCTGTGATCGAAAGTCGCGATCAGCTGATTGCCGCCATGGCCAAAGGCGAAAAGCCGAAGGATCGCTGGCGGATCGGAACCGAGCACGAGAAATTCGTCTATTGTACCGGCGACCACCACGCGCCTTCCTATGATGAGCCCGGCGGTATCCGTGACCTCCTGATGGCGCTTACCGAGTTCGGTTGGGAACCGGTATATGAAGGCGACAATGTGATCGCCATGTCAGGCCCGGACGGCACGGTCAGTCTCGAACCCGCGGGCCAGCTCGAGCTTTCGGGCGCGCCGCTCGAAAACCTGCACCAGACCTGCGCCGAAACCGGCCGCCATTTGAAGCAGGTTAAGGCGATCGGTGAAAAGACCGGCAAGGCGTTTTTGGGCCTTGGCCTGTGGCCCGACAAGAAGCGGTCGGACCTGCCGATCATGCCCAAAGGGCGTTACGAAATCATGCTGCGCCATATGCCGCGCGTCGGCAGCATGGGGCTCGACATGATGCTGCGCACCTGCACCATACAGGTCAATCTCGATTATTCGAGCGAAGCCGACATGGCGCACAAATTCCGCACTTCGCTGGCGCTGCAGCCGCTGGCAACCGCGCTGTTTGCCAACTCTCCCTTCCTCGAGGGTAAGCCCAACGGCTTCCTGTCCTATCGCAGCCATATCTGGTCGGATACCGATCCGGCGCGTACCGGCATGCTGCCCTTCGTGTTCGAAGATGGCTTCGGATATGAACGCTATGCGGACTATATGCTCGATGTGCCGATGTACTTCGTGTACCGCGATGGCAAATATATCGACGCTTCGAGCCTCAATTTCCGCGATTTCCTGAAGGGCGAACTTTCGGTGCTTCCCGGTGAAAAGCCGACGGTTTCCGACTGGGAAGACCATATGTCGACCGCATTCCCCGAGGTGCGCCTGAAGAGCTTTCTCGAAATGCGCGGTGCCGATGGCGGGCCGTGGAGCCGTATCTGTGCCCTGCCGGCCTTCTGGGTCGGCCTGCTCTACGACCAGTCGGCGCTTGATGCAGCATGGGATGAGGTCAAGCGCTGGACGATGGAGGAGCGCGAATTGCTTCGTTCGTCGGTTCCCAAAATGGGCCTCGACGCTCCAATTGGCGGGGGCGGAAAGCTGCGTGATATTGCCGGACGTATCGTCGAAATCGCGTCCGCAGGCCTGACCGCGCGTAACCGCCTCAACAGCGGCGGGGACAATGAAAGCGGTTTCCTCGATCCGCTGCGCGAAGTGGTCGCCAGCGGCAAGACACCTGCCGAGGTTCTGCTGGACAAATATCATGGCGAATGGGGCGGCGATCTCAGTCGGATCTACGGCGAAATGAGCTTCTGAACCGTCGATTGCAAACTGTAACATCGTTGCAACACAGGGCGGAAATCTCTGCCCTGCAGCGCGCAAATCCTTGACCTTTCGCCTGCTACGGGTCAGTGCCTCGCGCGTTAGTCAAGGGCTTGAAGAACCCGTAATTTCCATCTCTCACTCAAATATTCAGGGAGCATTGCCGACATGCGTACCTTTGCATCTTCGTTCATGGCCATTGCCATTGCCTCCACCAGCTTCGCCGCACCGGCCTTCGCGCAAAGCGAAGCATCTGCCGATGAGGGCCTTGGCGAAATCGTGGTTACTGCGCAACGCCGCGAAGAAAATCTGCAGGATGTTCCCTTGTCGGTCGACGTCGTGTCGGGTGAAAAGCTGGCTGCGATCAACTCGGGTGGTGGTGATATCCGCGCCTTTGCCGGCCGCGTTCCCAGCCTGAACATCGAAAGCTCGTTCGGTCGCACCTTCCCCCGTTTCTATATCCGCGGTCTTGGCAACACCGATTTCGACCTGAACGCCTCTCAGCCGGTCAGCCTTGTCTATGACGATGTCGTCCTTGAAAACCCGATCCTCAAGGGTTTCCCCGTGTTCGACGTTGCCCGCGTCGAAGTGCTGCGTGGTCCGCAGGGTACGCTGTTCGGCCGCAACACGCCCGCAGGTATCGTGAAATTCGAAAGCGTTCGTCCGGATTCGAATGCCAATTATGTCAAGGGCAGCTTTGGCCGCTTCAACTCGCTTGCGCTTGAAACCGGCGTCGGTGGTCAGCTGAGCGACAAGGTTTCGGCGCGCGTTTCCGCGATGTACCAGCGCCGCAGCGACTGGGTCGACAATGTTTCGACCCCTGCGAACAACGATCTGGAAGGCTATAAGGATTTTGCCATCCGCGGCCAGATCCAGTTCGAACCCACCGAAACCACCAGCCTGCGCGTCAAGGGCCAGTATCGCGATTTCGACGGCACGGCCCGCGTCTTCCGCGCCAACATGTTTGTTCCCGGCAGCAACAACCTGCGTGGCCTAGCCAGTGCCACCGCGCCGTTCGATCGTGGCGAAGTCCGCACCGACGGCCTCAATTTCCAGCGCATGAAGCTGTACGAAGTCGCCAGCACCTTTGAATGGGATCTGGGCCCGGCAACGCTGACTTCGGTCACTTCCTGGTGGAGCGGCAAATATACCAGCCGTGGCGATATTGACGGCGGCACGCCTGCTGGCCCCGGTTTCATCCCGTTCAGCGCCAATTCGCAGGACGATGTTCCCGATCTCGACCAGCTGACGCAGGAAATCCGCCTTGCATCCAACAATGACGAAGGGCTCAAATGGCAGGCTGGAGTCTTCTATTTCCATGAAGACCTGGCGATTGCTTCCTACAACTACGACACGCCGACCGGCCTGTTCCCCAGCGTGACAGCGCTGCAACAGCAGAAGTCAAAGGCGTGGGGCGTATTCGGCAGCCTGACCTATCCGCTGTCCGACCAGTTTTCGATCACTGCCGGTGCCCGCTACAACAATGACAAGCGTCGCCTCGACGTCGGTCGCGGCGGCTTTTTCGGTGCGCTGGGTAACGGCTTTGCCCGCGTCAAGGATGACAACCTGACCTGGGATTTGAGCGCGACCTATGCCGCAACAGACGATGTCAACCTGTACGCCCGTGTAGCCAAGGGCTATCGCGCACCGTCGATCCAGGGCCGCGCCCTGTTCGTCTTTACCACGGTGCAGGATGCCATCAGCACCGCGGATTCGGAAACGATCCTGTCGTTCGAGGGCGGCGTGAAGGCCAATCTCGGCAACCGTTCGCGCTTCAACCTCTCGGTCTTCAAATATGACCTTAACGATGCACAGCTGACCGCCGTTGGCGGTGCGAGCAATGCCGCCAAGCTCATCAATGCCGACAATGTCGATGGCTATGGCTTCGAAGCCGAATTCGAAACCCGCCCGGTCGACAATCTCGTGCTGACGGCCGGACTCAGCTACAACCGTGCCAAGATCGACGATCCCAACGCGTTTATCACAGGCTGCGGGGGTGGCTGCACAGTGACTGATCCGGTTCGCGCCGGAAGCCCGGGCATCTATTCGATCGACGGCAACCAGCTTCCGCAGGCGCCCAAATGGTCGGCCAACTGGACCGCAGGTTATGGCGTACCGATGGGCAATGGCGAACTCTATGCTTTCACCGACTGGGCCTATCGTTCGAAGGTCAACTTCTTCCTCTACACCTCGGAAGAGTTTAACGATGACCATATGCTCGAAGGCGGCCTGCGCCTTGGCTATCGCACCGACGCGCTCGACATTGCCGGCTTTGTTCGCAACATCACCAATGATGTATCGGCCGTTGGCGGCATCGACTTCAACAACCTGACCGGCTTCGTCAACGAACCGCGTATCTGGGGCATCGAACTCGGCTACAAGTTCTGATCCCTATCAATTCCGCAAAGGGCAGGCTTGCATGGGCAGGCTTGCCCTTTTGCTTGCCCATGGCGTTTACCCGCATCTGGTGATTGCATATGCCATGGAATCGCTCTAAGGGCGCTGGTCTTCGCTTCGGCGGGGCCGCAGGAGTTTAGCTCAGTTGGTAGAGCATCGGTCTCCAAAACCGAGGGTCGTGGGTTCGAGTCCCTCAACTCCTGCCATTTCCACTTGCCTTGCCAGAGCGTCAGTTGAGGCTTTCCCTTAGGCCGGGGAAAGTTTAGGCTGCGACCATGGAGAGAATGCACTGGCAGGAATCAGTGGCCGATCCGGCGTGCTTCGCGAAGTTGCGCGCTCAATATGATCGCGATGGTTATCTGATATTCCCCTCGGTGCTTGATGCTGCAAAGGTCGCCGAATTGCGCGCCGCATTGATGCCTCATCTCGAGCAGAACATTTCCGGCCGCAATGATTTCGAAGGGCTAAAGACCAATCGCGTTTATGCGATGCTCGCCAAATCGCTGCTCTTTGCCGAGCTCGCCATCCACCCGCTGGTGCTCGCCTTTGCCGAGGCGGAGTTGGGACGCGAATGTCTGCTCTCGGCCTGTCTTGCGATCAACATCCAACCGGGGGAGACGGTGCAGCCATGGCATTACGACGACAGCCATTTCCGCCTGCCCCGTCCGCGTGCATCCTTAGGCCTCAGCGCCTTTTGGACGATTGACGCAACGACCGAAGAAAATGGCGCGACCGAAACATTGCCCGGCAGCCACCTCTGGCCCGAACAGCAGATAGAGGGTGGAAACACATTCTCGACCTTCAAAGATCGAACCGCAAAGAGTCAGGATGACGATCCCGGCGCGCGACCTGATGCGGTGAAGACGGTGATGCCCGCAGGGTCTCTTATGATCGCCAAGGGCACTTTATGGCATCGTGGCGGCGCAAACCGTTCGGACCAACCGCGCCTGATCATCACGCCCCAATATTGTCCTGGCTGGACGCGCCCGCTCGAAAATATGAGCCTCGCCATACCGCCCACAATCGCCGCCACCTTGCCAGAACGGGCGCGCGAACTGATCGGCTATTCGATCCACCCACCCTTCATGGGTTATGTCGATGGCATGCACCCGCGACGATTGCTTGCACCCCAATGAGGCTTGCCTGCCCGCCGAATCACCGCTAAAGGGCTGGTCTTTCCGAAATCGGAACCTATATCGCTCCCGACCAGAAACCGGGAGCGATGGCGGCTATCCGGTGGGCGCGATTACAGGAAACAGGAACATGGCAAAAACCAGCCCAGGTGAATTCATTCGTCAGGTGCGTGCCGAAATCGGCAAGGTCGTATGGCCGACCCGTCAGGAAACCACGCAAACGGCGATTATGGTGCTGATCATGACGATCATCCTTGCCTCCTTCTTCCTCGGCGTCGATGCCTTTTTCAACATGTTGGTAAAGGGGCTACTCAGCCTTGCGCAGTAAGCGCACCCAATTTCTTCAGGCCGAAAGACAGATATTATGGCACGCTGGTACATCATCCACGCTTATTCGGGTTTCGAAAACAAGGTTCGTGACCAGATCCTTTCCGAGGCCGAGCGCAAGGGCCTTGCCGCGCTGGTTGAGGCTGTCGAAGTGCCGACCGAGCAGGTCACCGAAGTCCGCCGTGGCAAGAAGGTGAAGGCCGAACGCAAATTCTTCCCCGGCTATGTTCTGGCGAAGCTCAACATGAATGACGATGTCTACCACCTCGTCAAAAACACCCCCAAGGTCACCGGTTTCCTCGGCGCGAACAACAAGCCGCAGCCAATCACCGAAGCCGAAGCCGCGCGCATCCTGAACACCAAGGAAGAGCTCGCCGCCGCACCGAAGAAGCGCGTCGCCGTCGATTACGAAATCGGCGACCAGGTGAAGGTGATGAGCGGCCCGTTCGCCAGCTTCAACGGCGTGGTCGAGGAACTGGATTTCGACAAGAACCGCGTCAAGGTATCGGTCTCAATCTTCGGCCGTGCAACCCCGGTCGAACTCGATTTCGAAGAAGTCGAATTGATGAAATAATGCCGGTCGGCGCCGGCTGGCTTGCATTTTGCGTGCTTATGCACTAGGCGCGCGCCTTCCCATATCTTTGGATTCGGGAAACCCGTGCGGGAGGAAGGCTTCGGCTTTCTGTTTGACCGCTTAATTTGACCCTCCTTTGCTCTAACGAGCTTCGGCGGGGAAAGAATGAAAGGAGGCCTCTCATGGCCAAGAAGATTGACGGCTATATCAGCCTGCAGGTCCCTGCCGGCAACGCCACTCCCTCCCCGCCGATCGGCCCTGCGCTCGGTCAGCGTGGTGTGAACATCATGGAATTCTGCAAGGCGTTCAACGCTGCAACCGGTGACCTCGAAAAGGGTACGCCGATCCCGACCAAGATCACCGTATTCTCGGACAAGAGCTTTACGTTCGCGACCAAGTCACCGCCGGCAACCTTCCTCATCAAGAAGGTCCTCGGTCTGAAGTCCGGTTCGAAAGAACCCGGCAAGGTCAGCGCAGGAAAGATCACGCGCAAGCAGCTCGAAGAAGTTGCAACCTTGAAGATGAAGGATCTGAACGCGAACGACATGGACGCTGCGGTCAAGATCATTGCAGGCTCGGCTACGGCCATGGGCCTCGAAGTGGTGGAGGGCTAAGCACATGGCTAAACTGACCAAGAAGGCAAAGACCCTCGCAGCGCTCGACGCTGAAAAGCTCTATGGCGTTGACGAAGCGCTGAAGACCATCAAGGAACTGGCCACCGCCAAGTTTGACGAAACCATCGAAGTTGCGCTGAACCTCGGCGTTGATCCGCGTCATGCCGACCAGATGGTCCGTGGCATGGTTTCACTGCCCGCGGGTACCGGCAAGGACATGAAGGTCGCTGTGTTCGCACGCGGTGACAAGGCCGAAGCCGCAACCGCCGCTGGTGCCGACAAGGTGGGTGCCGAAGACCTGATGGAAGACATGCTGGCCGGCAACCTCGATTACGACCGCGTGATCGCAACGCCCGACATGATGGGCATTGTTGGCCGCCTCGGTAAGACGCTGGGCCCCAAGGGCCTGATGCCGAACCCGAAGCTGGGCACTGTGACGATGGACGTGGCCGCTGCCGTGACCGCCGCCAAGGCCGGTCAGGTTGAGTTCCGCGTTGAAAAGCAGGGCATCATCCACAGCGGCATCGGCAAGAAGAGCTTCTCCGACGCCGACCTGCGCAAGAATTTCGACGCGCTGGTCGATGCGGTGATCAAGGCGAAGCCGTCGGGATCGAAGGGCAAATATGTCCGCAAGATTGCGATCAGCTCGACCATGGGCCCCGGCCTGAAGGTCGACGTGGCGGACGTCGCGGGCGCCTAAGCCAGACTAAAACCGAATTTCGAAGGGGCCGGGGGCAACTCCGGCCCTTTTGCTTTGCCCGCTTACCGCGCCATATAGGCGTCGAGCGTTTCATGATAATGGCGGATGCGGCTTTCCTGATACCGTGCCAATGTGACGCCGGGTTTTCTGGCTGCGCGCAGACCGCGCTGGATACGCATAAGATTGTCGGTATCCTGATCGGCGACCATCGCAGCGGACCCGAGCTCAGGCGCATCGGCCCATTTCTGGTCGAGGCCCAGCATCGTCATCTTGGCTGGCTCCGGGTGGCTGCCATCGGGAGCTTTGGAAAACAGGAACATGATTTCCATGATCGAGCTTTCCGGATCGTCGCCATTGGGGCGGAACCGATAGGTGATCGGCAGGGCCTGCCCACCCCAGGGCACCATATTCGGGAACAGCATATATTCGATCAGGTCGAGCGACTCGCTATCGGAAAGTCCCGACATGTCTCGCCCGATCGAGCGAGAGATTTTTTCGCGCGCGCGCTCCGCCAATTTTGAACGCGCCGTTTCGCCTTCGCCTACTTCGATAGGCTTGCCGGCAAAGAACGGTACGTCGCGACGCATCTCTTCGATGGTCTGTTCGGGCGTCGTGGCGGGTTTGGAAGGGCTGGCGACGCCCTGCACGCTGATCATTCGGCTGACATGTCGGATACCCGGCCAAACATCATATTGCGTATTGCTGTCGCCATAATAGCTCAGGACCTGCCCATGCGCGAAAGGCACATGATAGGCTTCGACAAAGGCCTCCATCGCCAGTTTCCAGTTGCACGGCATGATCTTTGCGACATGCGCCGCAACATACCGGTCTTCCAGATTGAAGGCCGCAAAATGTTCGGGCAGATTTTCCAGATATCGGTCGAGTGGCTCGCAATTCGGATCGAAATTGACAAAGACAAAGCCGCCCCAAGTGCCGACCTTGGCTTCGGGCAGGTTCATTGTTGCCTTGTCGACATGGGGGAAGTCCCACTGACCGGGGATGACCGACAGCGATCCATCCAGCTTCCATGTCCAGCCGTGGAAAGGACAGCGGAATTGCTTCACGCAGCCGCCTTCGGTTCGAAGCATGGTGCCGCGGTGGAGGCATGAATTGACATAGGCGCGAATTTCTTGCGGTCCGGTGCGCACAACAATCAGCGAGTCATGCACGATGTCATAGACAATATGATCGCCGACGTTTGGAATATGCTCGACCCGGCAGGCAAGCTGCCATGTCTTGCGCCACATCTTTTCCACTTCTTGATCGTGCCATGCCTTTGAATAATAGCGCTCGATGGAAATGTCGGCTGTGCCTTGGCCAACGGCGGGCGATTCTTCACGCATGATGGCCGGCGCCGGATTTTGGTCGGTTTCGAACACTTGCTGCACCGAAGGGCCGGGCCGGCGTGCGATCAGGTCATCCATTCTACTCTCCCTTTGCACCCCATGTGCCGCCATGATAGCGATGTCGCAATGACAATATTGAAACATAGCCCGCTGCTCACCCTCAGTCTGACAGTCGATTTTGCCGCGATCGTCAGCATCGGGAAGACACCGTCGGGATTACGCCGGATTGCGCCGGTGACGGGCGGAACTTTTTCTGGCGACCGGCTGAATGGCACCGTGTTGCCCGGCGGCAATGACTGGGTGATCAACCGTGCCGATGGAGTAATGGTGATAGATGTCCGCCTGTTGCTAAAGACTGATGATGGGGTAATGATTTACCTGACGTACCAAGGGCGTTTTTTGGCAGAACCAGAGGCCATGGCGCGTTTTGCAAAGGGCGCCGTTCTGGATGCCGGGGAATATAGCCTTGCGATCAGCGCAAAATTTGAATGCGGCGATCCTCGCTATGACTGGCTTAATAATGTGGTTGCAATAGGCACCGGAGAGCAAACAGCGCTGGGACCCGTTTATTCGATTTTCGAGGTTGGCTGAGGCATTTTCCCGGCGAGGCAGGTGAGAAACGCCAGCCCCGCGCCGATGCACAGCTGCCAGGGGAAGGCGAGCGCCTTCATCGCGGCGGGCAGGCCGAGGCTGTCGACGACATAATGCTGTTGCAGCAGGATCGCGACAAACCCAACGGACAGCGCTGCAATCACCGACGCCGTCGATCCGCGCCGGGTGAACAGCACTGTCGCATAAACGCCGAGCAACCCCGAATAGGCAAAGGCCATCACGCCGAGCACAAATTCGAGCAAGGGCATGTCGGTATAACGCTGCCAGTAAAAGCAGAGGATAGACATGGCGAACAGGGCGAGCGCGAGCAGCACCATCGCCCAGCGCCCGGCATTCACATAATGATGCTCGCCCATCTTGGCACCATGCCGCTCCCGCCAAGGCCGGTAGAAATCGCTCACTAGCACTGCGGACATTGAGATCAGCCCTGAATTGATCGCCGCCGCCGCAATCACCCCGACAGTGATCAGCCCGCGCACCCCCGGCGGGATTTCGGAGAGGATGAACGACATGAAGATGGTGATTTTCTCCCCCGAAAAGCCCTGCATCGCACTGGCGCTCGCGCCCATCAGATCGGGCCGCTCGTAAAAGATGTGGAGCAGCGAGCCGATGGCCATGAACAGCGCCACCACCGGAATCGTCATCCACATCGAAAGGTACAGCGCGCGGTTGCCCGCCTTGGCATCCTCACAAGCGAGGAACCGCTGGCTGGTATCCTGATCGAGCCCGGCATTGCCGATGTTGAGCAGCACCAGCCCGGTCAGGATTGCCCACACCGTAAAGGGCTTTGACCAGTCGAGCGACCAGTCGAACAGGCGCAACTTGTCGACACCCCCCGGCGCATGGCGCAGCCCATCCCAGATCTCCGCCGCCGGTGCGGGGATTCGGTTCCACAGCAGGAAGAACACGATTAGCGCGCCGCCAACATAAAGCACCACTTGCACCAGATCGCTCCAGATCACCGCGTTCAATCCACCGAACAGCGTGAAGACAATGCCGAACACCACCAGCACCGCAGAGGCGATCAATATATGCTGCGGCTCGACATCGAGGAAGATGATCATCGAAACCGCAATCGCCGCGAGATAGAGCCGCGCCCCGCTCGCCAGCACGCGCCCGACCAGATACATTCCCGCCGCCGCACGCCGCGCCGTCCGGTCAAACCGCAGCTCGAGCAGTTCATAGACCGTGGTCACGCCCAGCGCATAATAACGCGGGATCAGCAGCCGGGCGACGAAGGCTGCTGCGATGATCGCGGCAAAATTGCTGGTCAGGTAACTCCAGTCGCCGCGATAGCTGTTATCGGGCGCGCCCAGAAAAGTGGCGGCGGATTGCATCGTCGAGAGCGCGGAAATCGCGACCAGCCAGGCAGGCGCATGATGCCCGGCAAGGAAATAATCCTCCGCCTTGTCTGGATTGCGCCGCGAAGACCACCAGGCCGCGAGCGCGAGCAGCGCGACATAAAGCCCGAGCACCGCCCAGTCATAACCCGTATATGCAAGCGGCATCCGGCCCCCTCTCCCTTGGGTGGGAGTGAAAGCCTATCGCCGCCGCAAAAGCAAGCTCAGGACGAGAGCGCCTTATACAAACTAAACAGGCTGGTCGCGGTCAACACGATGCCGACCATGAGCAGCAGGGTCTTGGGCGGCACGCGCTTGGCAATATAGCCTCCGAGTGGCGCGGCCAGCAGCCCTCCGATCAACAGGCCGCCGGTCACCTGCGTAAATGCCTCGATCCCGATCGTGAACAGGAACATCGCAGACACGGTGAAGGTCAGGAAGAATTCCGCCGTGTTCACCGTGCCCACCGTCTTCCTCGGATCGGTGCCCTGGATGAGGAGGTTCGACGTCACCACCGGCCCCCAGCCGCCACCGCCCGAGGCATCGAGGAAACCGCCAACAAGGCCAAGCGGGACGGTGACCTTTGGATCCTTCGCCTTGGGCAATTGCGGGTAAGTAAGTGCTTTATAAAGCAGGTAGAAGCCAAGGCAGGTGAGGTAGAGCATCACCAGCGGCCGCGCGACATCGGCATGGATGTTTGACAGCACATAGGCGCCCAGCGCCCCGCCAATCACCCCCGGAACGGCAATCCGTGCGAACAGTTTCCAGTCGACATTCTTGTGCAAGACATGGCTGATGCCAGAGGCGCCGGTGGTGAACGTCTCCACCAGATGCACACTCGCCGAGGCGCGCGCCGGCGGCACCCCCATGACGCTGACCAGCAGCGTCGAGCAGATCACGCCAAAGGCCATGCCCAGCGCGCCATCAACCAGCTGTGCGGCAAAGCCGATCGCGATGAAGGGCAGCAGCGCGTTCCAATCGATGGACCAGATAAAGTCGAACATACGGCCACTGCTCCCAAACGCCCCGCCGAATCGCGGCTGGATACAGGCGATGTTATGTCAACCGTTGCGATAGACAATAGGGCTTGGCCTTGGGTGCGATAAAGCGGGGCTTTGTTGGGGTGGGGGGTAGGGCAAATTAGCCCTCTACAGATATAGCAGATCCATTGGGCCAACTCAGCTTGAGTTTGATAGGCTGGGCTTTCAGGCCGAGGATCGGTCGAAGCCAGTTGATCCGGCGTCCGATTTCATAGGTCGCTGCACATCCGATCAGAGTCGCAAGCAAGATGCCGCTAAATTCATACCAAGGACCAATCGCCATTTGCTTCAGCTGATAACCTGCGACGATAATGATCGTCTGATGCATTATGTAATAAGGGAAAATTGCTTCGGTCAGATAGCGGCGTACGGGACCGTCTCGATGCAAATGGAGTTGCGCGAATCCCATCAGACCGAGGATGGCCGTCCATGCAAGCAGCGCCCGCGCACCAGCCCGAGCGAGATCGGTGCCGGACGTATCGCTCCCGGTCCACTTGATTCCGAAAGTGAGAATCATGCCAAGCACGGCGGCAGCAATCAACGGTTTCCAGTTTTTGGTGATCGAAGCCCAGGCGGCCTCGGAGCGTGCGAGTCCAACACCAAAGAAGAAGGCAAATCCGTATAAGAGATGGGTATATAGATCATCGGCAAGCGCATGCGTCTCCCCAAAAATTGGGAACAAAACGGCGCGGGTAAAAAACAGCCAGCCGATCGGTAGAAGAATGAGTCGCCAGCCACCAAACAACCAATCGAAACCAAGCTGGATTTCTGCGCGGCGGCGCGGGGCTAATGTCGCGGCAATGGCCAATATCAAGGTATAGCACCATAGATAGGCGACGAACCAAAGATGGTTCCAGGTCGGTAGCGGCGTCCCCAAACTAGTTCCGAATTCGGCATAGTCATTGATCCAGAAATACAGGAAGCCTTCTGAATAGGCGTTTTGATCGCTCAACTCTGCCCAAGGTTGCGGTGCGACAAAAAAGATCATGCCGGCAACAAGCGGGATCAACAATCTCCAAGAACGCGTTATGGCAAATTCGCCCGGTCCTAAGAGTTTTGTCATCAGGGAGCGAGAGACAATACCCGAAATCACAAACAGCAACATCAGGCGCCACGGGTTTACGGCCGTCATTGGCCATTCAAGCCATGCAATCGGTGAGGCGGTTTTTACATGCCAACCCCATGGCACAAAAAACATGCCGATATGATAGAAGATCAAAATTCCAAAGGCCCCAATCCGCAACCAATCAAGTCCGAATTGCCGCCCAACCATCAACCGTTCCGCCTGCATGTCCATTCTCCTTTCATGTTGGCAAAATGACGGTTATGCCGTTGCTGATTGGCACGCATCGGAGGAGTGACGGATGGCGGGGCTGTCGGGGCGAATGTGGATCAAGGATTGACGAACGGCGGCAAAATCGTGCCGAATGGTGGCGGTTCATTCCAGTGGCGGCGCCCCGGGGTTCTGACCGCGCTCGCCTTTTTCGTTTTTGGTCTGGTTTATGTTGCGGTCAATGCCTCCAGCCTGATCGATGAGCGGCAGGCCTTGAGGCAACCTATTGACCAATGGCAGCCTTGGGTTCTTGAATTGACCAGTTTTGTTGCGTGGCTGTGCCTTGTTCCGTTCATAATATGGCTTGCAGAGCGAGCCATATTGGCGGGGCGCCCCGTCCTAACCATTGTAATCCACGTCTTGGTCTCGGTTCCGGTTTCGCTTTTCCACGGCGGCGCAATGTACCTGATGCGCGAGTTGGCCTATCGGGCGATGGATGAAAAATACCGCTCTCCGGGCGCGGTATTTGGTAGCCTCCTTTACGAGTATCGGAAGGATGCCGTCACCTACGCTTCGATTCTGATCGTATTTCTCTTGCTGAAGCGCATTGTCGAACCACCGCCATTCGAAGCCACTGTGCAGCAGCCAGCTTTGATTGAGGTCAGGGATGGCACTCAGACCATCTGGATGAAACCTGACGAAATCGAATGGATTGAGGCTGCAGGCAATTATGTCGAATTGCATGGTTTATTTGGCACAAAATTGGCCCGGCGGACTTTGAGCGATATAGAAGCCGAATTGGTTCCTCACGGATTTGTTCGCATCCATCGTTCAAGGTTGGTCGGCAAGCATGCAATCCTGAAAATGGAAACACGACAAAGCGGTGATTTTGAAATGACTCTCCGCTCGGGCACAACGCTAACAGGTAGCCGAAGATTTCGGGCAAATATTTAGCATCGAATACCAGCAGAAAAAGGCGAGGGGCTGTGTCACGATGCCCCTCGCCTTGGTGTCAGTTTTGTCAACATTGGGCGCTGCCGTAACGGCGCCCATGCGGTCGGGATCAGATCCCGTCGACGCTCTTGCTGACGAGGATGTTGACCGCGACGCGGCGGTTTTGCGCCTTGCCTTCCTCCGTACTGTTATCGGCTACCGGATCGGATTCGGCCATGCCGGTCGGCGTCAGCATGCGATAGGGGGCCCAGCGGCATTTCTGTTGCAGATGGTTGATCACGCTGTTGGCACGGCGCTCGCTCAGCGTCTGGTTATATTCCTCGCTGCCCACCGAATCGGTATAGCCGACGACCAGCAGCAGGGCGTTGTTGGTCGCGTCGGCCTGCGCCGCGGCGGCGCACAGCTCGTCCTTGGCCTGCGCGCTCAGCGCCCATTTACCGGTGTCGAAATAGACGTTGGTCGTGCCCTTGATATTATATTTGTCGATATCGCCCATGCGACCGCGTAGCGCCTCGGTCGCGGCGGCCTGTTCACCGAACCGCTGGTCGGTGCCGTTATAGATCATGTTGGCGGTCTTGAAGTCGCCCTTGCGGAAGCTGATCTGGCTGGCGAGCAACCCCTCGCTCCATTGCAGCGTCTTGACCGTGACCGGCAAGCCGTTGAGCAAGGCGGCGGTGCCGATCTTGCTCTTGCCGCCGAACAGGCCGCTGCTGGTCTTGATCTTGGTTGCCTCGCTGATCGCGATGACGGTGCTGGTGCCGTCTGCCAGGGTGATCTTGATCCGGTCATCATTGCGCGCCGAAATGATGCCCTTGATGTCCGGGCCCTTGGGCATGGTTGCCGGATCGGGCGCTGGCGTGCCGGTGACGACGATATTGGGTTCGGTGGTATCGGACTGTGCCGACAAGGCACCCGCCGCAGGGATGGCGAGGATGGAAACGAGAATCAGGCGTCCTGCCCGAGGGGAAACGAAACGCATTGAGAGCTACTCCTTACAAGCTGCCCCCGCCAATTTGCCTGTTGCTACAAAGCTTGCTGGCAGATGAACGGGTGCGACGAATGGCGGGTTTGTGCCGATGGTGCGCCCGCCCGATGCGGCGAGCCGAATGGTGTTGCGGCTCAACTCTCGGCCATCACATCCATGTCGATCGGATCGGCAAGGGTGATGCGATCAAGCACCGCGGCGGTTTCATCGCGCACCTTGAGCATCAGCGCGCGCATGCGGCATTCATTCTCTTTGAGGCAGTTCTTGCATTTCTGATGCGCAAAGCGGCTGGCGCAGGGGACGAGCGCGAGCGAGCCGCGGCTGATGCGGATGATGTCGCCATAGCTGATGTCGACCGGGGGCAGCGCCAGTTCATAGCCGCCATCGCGCCCGCGCTGTGATACGACGATTCCAGCCCGGCTCATCTCGGACAGGATCACGGTCAGGAACTTGGCCGGGATGTTCTGTGCCTCGGCAATATCGGTGAGGGGCACCAGCCCCTGTTGATATTTGTCCGCCAGATGCATCAGCGCGCGGATGGTATAGCGGGTTTTCTGCGAGAGCATTCTCTACTTATGGAGTAGAGAGCGCCGTACTGCAAGGTTGTTTGCCATGTTGCGCCACTTCTGCTAGACGATGGGGGCTATCGTCGAACGCGACGGAAATTTGAGGTGCAATTCGGACCATTTCCAAAAGAACAGGTCTGGCACGCGCAACGTCTTTTCTCACACGACCCTGGCTTCCCCGTTTGGCGCTGTTGCCAAGCGGTAACCCGTTTCGTGAAAGGAACGACCTTATGCCGACAGGCACCGTAAAATTCTTCAACACCGAAAAAGGCTATGGCTTTATCGCACCCGATGATGGTGGCGATGACAGCTTCGTCCACATCACGGCCGTAATGGCAGCCGGCATGTCGACGCTCGATAAGGACCAGCGTCTGAACTATGAAGTCGAAGCTGGCCGCGACGGCAAGAAAGCCGCCGTCAACCTTTCAGCGGCTGACTGAGCTTGGCCAAAGAAGAGCTGCTGACGCTCGAAGGGGTGATCGATGAAATCCTGCCCGATGGCCGCTTTGGCGTCGTGCTGGAAAATGATCACCGGATCATCGCTTACACGGCGGGGAAGATGCGGAAATTCCGTATCCGCTCCGTCGTGGGCGACCGCGTCCATGTCGAAATGACGCCTTATGACCTTTCAAAGGGGCGCATCGTGTTTCGCGAACGGACGCCCGGTGTGGGCCCCGGTCCGCGCAACGCCCGGCGTCGCTAAACCTCAAAAAGGAGCCGTCCCAATGGCTACCGTCGAATTCTATCGCGAACGTGCGGCACAAGCCGCTCGCGACGCCGATCAGGCCACACTTGCGAATGTCCGCGAACGCCATCTGGTCGCTCGCGACACCTGGACCGAGATGGCCGACAAGGCGGAAGGCGTGATCAAAAGCCGCGCTGCCGCCGAAGCAGAAAAGCGAACTGCCGCACTCTTGTTAGCGCAGCTTTGAACGAACCCTATTGCCCGAAACGGACGCTTTGGATACCCAAGGCGGGCCGGGGCAAAGCGACCTCCCGGTCAAGCTGTCGGCAAAACGATAGCTCAAGCGTTGCCATTTGACCGCCGCTATGGCGGGCGAAAGGAGCATGCTTATGATTGGAACGCCTCTCAATACAGTCTCACTGGGTGACCTGACACGCTTGTTCGGCAAGATCGGGCTGATTAGCTTTGGCGGCCCCGCTGGCCAGATCGCGTTGATGCACGAGGAGGTTGTCGAGCGGAAGCAATGGGTTTCCGAAGACCAATATCTGCAGGCGCTCAACCTGTGCCATTTGCTCCCCGGGCCTGAGGCGCAGCAGCTGGCGGCGTGGATCGGCTGGCGGTTGCACGGAACGCTGGGCGGCCTCATCGCGGGGCTGCTGTTCGTGATCCCGGGCGCATTGGTGATGCTGGGCCTCTCCGCGCTCTATGTCATCTCGATGCAGGTCGACTGGCTGCAAGGGCTGTTTTTTGGTATCAAGGCCGCCGTGCTGGCGATCGTGCTGCAGGCGCTGCTGCGGATTGCAGGCAAGGCACTGACAACGCCGACCAAGCGTGCGTTGGCCGCGGTCGCTTTTGTCGCGCTGTTCGCGCTCCATATCCCCTTCCCGCTGCTCATATTGGCGGCGGCATTGGTCGGCGCAGTCGTCGCGTGGAAAGCGCCCGTGCTGTTTGCGCTGAAGCCTGTCGCTGTCCCGACAACCGCACCGACCAGCCATTGGCTGGTAAATATTTCCAAGACTGTGATCGTCTGGGGACTGATCTGGGCCGCTCCTATGGTTCTGATCCTGCTGACACTGGGGCAGGAACATGTTTTGTGGAAAATCGGCACCTTTTTCTCACAACTTGCCATCGTCACCTTCGGCGGCGCATATGCGGTGCTTGCCTATATGGCGCAGGAGGCGGTTACCGGTTTTGGCTGGCTCAGTGCGGGTGAGATGGCCGATGGGCTGGGACTGGCCGAAACCACGCCGGGACCGCTGATCCTTGTCACCCAATTTGTCGGCTTCCTTGCAGGTTTTCGCGCGCCTGAACCGTTCGATGCATGGACTGCAGGATTGCTGGCCGCAGCACTGACGACCTGGGTCACCTTCGCCCCATGCTTCCTGTGGATCTTTGCACTCGCGCCGTTGATGGATCGGATGCGCAGCATCGCTTGGCTACAAGGTAGTCTGGCCGCCATTACCGCCGCAGTTGTCGGGGTGATCGCCAATCTCTCCATCTGGTTCGCGCTGCATGTCCTGTTCGCAAGCGTGGGGCAGCTGGAGTTCGGGATCGGTTCAATCTGGTGGCCCGAATGGGCGACATGGAATGGCAAGGCGCTCGCGATCGGGCTTGCAGCCGCAGCAATGCTGTTCGGCCTGAAATGGGGAATCATCCGCACGCTTTTGATATGCGCGATTGCCGGATGGGGCCTATCCCTCTTTTAAAAGGCTTCAGGAGATGAAGCCGTAGCCATAGACGGCGTCACGCCCTGGTTCGCCCAAATCGCGGGCTTCACTTTCAAGCCGCTTGATACATTTCATGCGCGTCGCGGGGCTTTTGCCACCGGTGCAGCGCGCCATCCAAGCCGCAATATGCGGCGTTGCGAATGATGTGCCGCTTTGCCGCGCCGTCTTACCACCCGGTGCCGCTGCAGCTACATCCACACCAATGGCCGCCACACGGACATATCGTCCCTGGTTGGCGTAGCGATAGACGCGCAAATCCTTATCGACAGCGGTCACGGCCACAACGTCCGGAAGCGCAGCGGGATAGGCGGGAGGTGCCGTCGGTCCGCCATTTCCTGCGGCGGCCACAATGACATGTCCCATCGCACTCGCCTTGCGTACCAGCGTGTCGAGAATGCGGTTGCGGGGGCCGGCAAGGCTGATGTTGATGACCGGCACCTGCTGTTGCACCATCCAGTCAAGCGCACGCACGATGGCGTCGGCCGAGGTGTACGGCTTGCCTGCGCCATCTTCGAATATGTTCGCCGCATAAATGGTCGCCGCACCTTCGCTGGCGAGAAGCGACGCAATCGCTGTTCCATGAGCGGTGGGTGCGGCTTTGGTTGCCCCGCTGAAGTCGCGGGTCTGTAGCGCGAGCTTTGCCAATGCCTTGTGGCCCGCGACACCGGTATCGATCATCCCGATCTTTAAGGTGCCCGGCTTTGCTTTGACGCCCGAGCCGCCCTTTGCCGAAACACCACCCTGCGGCGAAAACAACAGGCCATAATAATGCGACAGGTCATAGCTGCCTTTTGCATCGGTGCTGCGCATCAGATCGAGTGCAGCCTTCGAATCCATATCCTTGGGTGCAGCGAACCGGATGACCTCGCTTCCCAACCCCGGCAATTTTGCCCGATCGAGTATCGTGAAACCGGCGCTCGTTGCCAAAGCCATCGATTCCGCATCAACATCAATCCCGACAATCTCGCCCCGGCGTACCGGAAAACCTTTACTGTCGAATTCCGGGTTCTCGTTGCTCGCCAGATCGCGCATCGATTCTGACGAACCATGGCTATCGTCAAGCGCATCTTCAGCGGCTTTGGCGGCGTCCTCTGCGGCATCGGCTGCATCCTTTGCCGCATCTTCCGCAATCTTGGCGGCCTCTTCAGCTGCGTCAGCGGCTTCCTTGGCGGCTTGTTCCTCGGCATCGGCGGCATCCTTTACCGCTTGCTCCTGCGCGTCGGCCTCGGCTTTGCTGAGATCGCTGTTGGTTTTGATTTCGCGGATGCGTGCTTCTTCCGTTGCCTTTATCTCGTCAATCCGCGTGCGTTCGGCGGCGCGGGCTGCATCCTCGCTAGCCCTGGCGCTATCTCTAGCCGCCCGTTCCGCGGCCCGAATTGACGCTTCCATGGCCTTATCCGCCCGGTCCTCGCGATCAAATGCACGAAGTTGCGCGGGGCCGACGGCAAGCGCCAGCGCGATGATTGCGGCAAAACCGGGCTTTGAAAGGCCCTTGGCGGAGACATGCTTGGGCATATAGGAAGTGTTACGCGTCGGAAGCGATTTGGCAATATAGTGTTTCATGCCCGAACAACGGCTAGCCTTGACAATTATTCCGCTGGTCCTGACAAATAAAATCCAGTCTATCCATGTAGATAGATTTTTGGCGAATCTGTTGCGGAATAAACCCCGCCTTGCGACGTTAGGGCTTTGAACAGGATGCACGCCGGCAACGCAGAGATGGAGGGCGTTAGGGCGCGCATCGTGGCATTTCTGCCGCGCCTTCGCCGCTTCTGTGCGGTTTTGGCGCGCAGCGAAGACAGGGGCGATGATTTGATGCAAGCAACAGTCGAACGGGCGTTGACGCGGATCGAGCAATGGCAAACGGGCACGAGCCTGGAAAGCTGGATGTTCCGGATCGCTCAGAATATCCACATCGACGAGGCGCGTTCGCAAGCACGGCGAGGCCAAAGGGTCGACATTGATGAGGCATTTTCTTTGGCTGGCGATGATGGCCGGATAGTGGTCGAGGGCCGTTCCGATCTCGAACGGGCGCGGCTGGCCATGGCGGCATTACCCGAAGAGCAACGCGCGCTGATGGCGCTGGTGGTGCTTGACGGGCGCTCCTACAAAGAGGCGGCGGAAATACTCGAAATTCCCATCGGGACAGTGATGAGCCGCCTTGCCCGTGCGCGCCAGGCGATCGATCGTGCGCTTCATGGCGAAAGACAAAGCGATGATTGATCGAGCAGAAACCATCGCGGCCTATCTCGACGGCAGTCTGGCGAGCGAAGAGCGCCGGCGTTTCGAGGCTGAAATGCAGGCAGACGCTCGGCTGGCCGAAGATGTGCGCCAATGGCAGGCCAATGACGCAATGCTTCGGGCCGCTTTCCCGATTGCCCAAGATAGGGTCGATGCAGCGATGCTCGAACGGCTTGGTTTGACAGAGCCACAAAAACTGCCGGTGGCCGCCAATGACAATCGATGGGGTTGGGGACGGATCGGCCTTGCAGGAGGCGCGATTGCGGCGTCGCTGGCGGTTGCGATGGTTATGTTCCAGCCCGATGAGAAAGGACTCGATAGCGACCCTCAATTCCAGGTCGCGATGGAAAGCCTGCCATCGGGCCAAAGCGCGACGTTGACGGGCGGAGATGCACTTCGCCCCGTTCTGACGTTCCGCGCGGGCGATGGTCGCTTCTGCCGCGAATTCTCGGGCGAAAAAGTGGGAGGCGGCATCGCCTGCCGATCAGGCCGTCAATGGACCATTGAGGCGAGATCTGCCCGCGGAGCGGTGACAGGCGACGGCGGTGAAATCCGTACCGCCGCTGGCAGTGATCCAATTGCGCTCGATGCTGCGATGGAAAGGCTGGGCGCCTCTGATCCGTTCAACGGCGAAAAGGAAAAAGACATTATTTCATCAAGATGGGTGGAATAGGCGATTTTTTCCTCGCCAAGGGAATAAACGCAAAGTGCTTCCGTTGTAGAGAGACCGGCAACCCCCGCCGGCGAGCCTTCGGGAGAAACAAAATGACTAATATCTGGAAACTAGGCGTCGCTGCCGTCGCCATTTGTGCCGCAACGATGACTGCCGGCAGTGCCATGGCACGCCGTGGTGCCGACGATCCGGCAGGCCATGTCCGCCAGTGCCGTGGCTGCGATGATGCACCGGGTGATGTCCGCCAAGGACGCGGCGCCGATGATCCGGCCGATCACGATATCAACGATGATAAGGGCGGCCTGCGCCAGCGTGGATCGGACGACGCACCGGGCGACGATCGCGGTGGACGCGGACGTGGGACCGACGATGGTCCAAATCATGACGTAAATGACGATCATGGCGGCGACCGGGTCCGAGCTGCCGATGATAGCGGCCGGGGTCAAGGACGCGGAAGAGGTCGCGGGCGCGGCGGTGACGACGCCCCGGGCGATGACCGTGGTGGTCGCGGCGCCGACGATCTGGGCTAACCGGGTCGCTGGCGGTTCCGGGAAGGTCGCTCCTTCCCGGAACCCAATGCCTTTTTAATTGACGCGCGGACCGAAAGAGGAAAGTCTGGTTCGCCAAGTTCCGGGGAAACATCATGAAAAATATCACAAGGAAATCTCTGCTCATTTGCGTGATGGCAGTGGGAGCAGCCAGCCAACCTGCATTTGCGCAAGACCAGACAGTTTCAAACAGTGCCGCATCCGACAGCGACAAAGGCGTGTTGCGCTTCTCTACAGGCATCAACTATTCAAAAGGCGACTATGGCGAGCTCACCGACACAAAAGTGGTCTCCGCGCCGGTCAGCCTTAAATATAGCAAGGATAATTTCAGCATCCGCGTATCGGTACCCTATGTGCGGATCGATGGCCCGGGCTCGCTGATCCAGACACCTGAGGGCCGCGATGGTGGCGGAGGTGGCGGTCGCACGGACAATAGCGGGCCGGGCAGTGCCAATTCAGGCTCGGGTTCGGGGTCAAGCGGATCGGGCGATGTCGAGGTCGACAACAGCGGCGGCGCACCTGTCAGCTCGAAACGCAGCGGCTTTGGCGATGTCGTTATCGCCAGCACCTATTCCTTCGACCTGGGCAATGATTTCTATATCGACGCGACCGGTAAGGTGAAACTGCCGACCGCCGCGAAATCGAAACGGCTTGGCACCGGCAAGGTCGACGTCACTGCCGCGCTCGATTTCGTCAAGGAATTCGGACCAACCACGCTCTATGTTCACGGACGCCGCAAATTTGCCGGCAGTTCGGCCGCAGTACCGGTGCGCGATACTTGGGGTGCTGGGGCCGGGGCCAGCGTACGTGCAGGCAACGGCGTCACCGTGGGCGCTGACTATGACTGGCAGCAATCGTCGATTGTAGGCAATCAGGCATCGAGCGAAGTCACTGGCTGGGCTAGCTTCCGCTTGGCCAAGGGGTTCAACATGTCGATCTTCGGCAGCACCGGACTCAACAGCAATAGCACCGATTTCGCCGGCGGATTGACGCTCAGCATCCGGCTTAACTGATCGACATATTTCGGGGACGGGCCTTCGGGTCGCATCGAGGCTGATCCCCCGCGCGACCGGGCAACCATGCCCCCCCCGCCCGGTCGCGCAGCTCCGCCATGCACTTGACTCCTGCCGCATTGCTGCTAATGGCCAGCGCCGACCGGAGGGTTCGCCCTCCATGTCACCGTCCGAGACAGTTGGTGACCGGAATTTGCCGGTCTTAATTTCCAGCCTAGACGGGGATAGACTCATTTTGACGCTCCAAGCGTCTTCGCCGGCCATTGCGCAGGCATGACCTTCCCCACGGACTCATCGTGTTGCGCCTCCGGGCGCGATGCAAATTCGTGTTGGGTCCTTCTCCGGAAGGGTCCTGTGATTGGAGTAATGCATGAACCGTTCTGAAAAGACCGAAGCGGTTGAAGCGCTGAACGCTACCTTCAAGGAAGCCGCGGTTGTCGTGGTCACCCGGAATCTCGGGTTGTCCGTTGCACAGTCGACCGACCTTCGCCTGAAGATGCGCGATGCGGGAGCCGGCTACAAGGTCGCCAAGAACCGCCTTGCCAAAATCGCATTGAACGACACGCAGTATGAATCGCTCAGCGACCTGCTGACTGGTCCGACTGCCCTTGCCACATCGGGTGATCCGGTGGCCGCCGCCAAGGTTGCCGTCGAATTCGCCAAGACCAACGACAAGCTTGAAATTGTCGGTGGTGCGATGGGCTCGACTGTCCTCGATGTCGAAGGCGTCAAGGCGCTGGCTTCAATGCCGTCGCTCGATGAACTGCGCGCCAAGCTGATCGGCCTTGTCCAGGCCCCGGCTACCAAGGTTGTGCAGGTCGTCTCTGCGCCTGCTGGACAGCTGGCACGGGTTTTTGGCGCATATGCCGCCAAGGAAGCCGCATAATTTATTTGGATCAACCCCAGCGCGGCGAGCGATCGCGTATGGTAATTGCATAGAAATTGGAGTGTTATTGAAATGGCTGATATTGAAAAGCTGGTAGAAGAACTGAGCAAGCTGACCGTTCTGGAAGCTGCTGACCTTGCCAAGGCTCTGGAAGAAAAGTGGGGCGTTTCGGCTGCTGCTGCTGTTGCTGTTGCCGCACCTGCTGGTGGCGCTGCTGCTCCGGCTGCTGAAGAGCAGACCGAATTTGACGTCATCCTGACTGGCGACGGCGGCAACAAGATCGCGGTCATCAAGGAAGTCCGCGCCATCACCAACCTCGGCCTGACCGAAGCCAAGGCTCTTGTTGAGTCGGCTCCGAAGGCGATCAAGGAAGGCGTTTCGAAGGCTGAAGCTGAAGAAATCAAGGCGAAGATCACCGCTGCTGGCGGTACCGTCGACCTCAAGTAATCGACTTTTCCCCGACGGGGGAAATGGGAAGGGCGGTCTCGCGCAAGCGGGCCGCCCTTTTTCGCTTGTGGTGGTGCTCGTTCAGATTTGACCGGAAGCCGTCACCGTTACGACCAACACTGCGAACATAGCGATTTCAGGCAATGGTATCGAAACACGGATCGCAAATCGCATCATGCTTCTCCTTCCTGTGTGTAGCCCAGCAGGTCGCCCGGCTGGCATTCGAGTTCGCGGCAGATCGCCTCCAAGGTTGAAAAGCGGATCGCCTTGGCCTTGCCGGTTTTCAGGATCGACAGATTGGCAAGGGTGATGTCCACCTTCTCCGCCAATTCGGTCAGCGTCATACGCCGCGCATAAAGCAGGTCGTCGAGTTTCACGGTGACAGGCATCAGACGGTTCCTTCCAACTCATCGCGCATTTCCGCGCCGCGCTTGAAGACATCGGCGAGTATGAATACCAGCAGGATGGCGAGGATGCCGTTGAGCGGGATTTCCATGCCGACATCATGCTTGCCGAAAAGGGCAGCCGTATTGTGGGCGACCATAGCAAGTGGGATAGCCAGCACCTGAACCGCTACCATCAGCCAGCCGATGGCCCTCAACCGAGTGGCATTTTCCAGGATGAAGGGGTCGCCATGCTCAACGCTGTTGATGATCGCCAACAGTTTGCGCATCATCGTCCAGACGAGCCCCATGATGACGATGCCAAAGGCGAAGACCACATAGAGGCGGGGATAGAGCGCGTCGGTGTCCAGCTTTGGAAATTCCTTCAGCGCTTCTGCAGCTGCCTGTTCCCAATGGAATGGCAGGATCACGCTGACCAGCGCCAGCACCACGGCGGCAAAGGCGATCAGCGCCATGATGAAATAGACCAGCCAGCGCGTAACCCGCGGCAGGCGGTTTGTATCGGGGATTGCATTCATATCGATCTCCAATATTGAATATATTGAATATCAATATGCATCGATTCGAAAAACGTCAAGCGAATTATTGATATTCGATAAATCGAGCTAGGGCGGGCAATTTCCTTTGAGTTTTGCCGGGCGTGGCGGCACAGAGCGACGATGACCGATAACTCAGACCTCACCGCCCTCATCCGCACCATTCCCGATTATCCCAAGCCGGGCATATTGTTCCGCGATGTCTCGACGCTGCTGCTCGATGGGTACGGGTTTCGCAAAACCATTGATCGCATTGCCGCGATGGTGGCGCCTGACACCCAATTGATCGCAGGTATTGAAGCACGCGGGTTCATCGTGGCAGCAGGGCTGAGTTATGCGCTGGGGCTGGGTAAGCTGATGCTGCGCAAACCGGGCAAGTTGCCGGGGGAGAAAATCGGTATCGACTATGCCCTTGAATATGGCACTGACCGGATCGAATTGCACACGGGCCAGGTGTTGCCGGGGCAGAAAGTGGTGCTGGTAGACGATCTGATTGCCACTGGCGGAACGGCATTGGCGGGGATCGAACTGATCCGGCAGGCCGGTGGGGTTGTCGAACAGGCGCTGTTTATCGTTGATCTCCCCGAACTGGGCGGTGCGGAGAAACTGCGTGCCGCGGGCGTTGAACCGACCGCGTTGATCGGGTTTGACGGGCATTGAAATCGATACTGCTTATCGCTGCTCTTTCGGAAGAAGCGGACGCCTTTTTACCTGATGACGGCCGAGCGATTGCGGGCGAGCCACTGCCTGTTCGCATAGTCCAGAAGGATGGTGGCCAAATCACGATCGTCACCTGTGGCCTTGGCAAGGTCAATGCCGCGCTGGCGGTTGGGCGCTATGCCAGCGCAGATACCGCCCTTGTGGCGATGACGGGTACCTGTGGACGTATCGGCGAGATCGACGGAGATTGTTTCTGGATCGCAAGGGCTATCCAGCATGACTATGGCGCGCGGCAGGCATCGGGCTTCGTTCACTATCGCGCAGGCGACTGGCCGATGGGCGAGGCGCGCGACCACGGATTTGCAGCGATTCGCGACCCCGGGCTTGGCCTTCCGCATGCTACCATCGCCAGCGGCGATGTCTTCCTGGAGTGTCCCGATATGGCTGAGGCTATGGCGGCAAGGCTTGGGGCGCATCTGGTCGACATGGAGGTCGCGGCTGTCGCGCAAGCCGCAGAATCCTTGAACCTGCCCTGGGCGGCGATCAAAGCGGTGACAGATGGGGCGGACGGCGACAGTGCAGAGGATTTCTCTACGAATTTGAAACGTGCAGCGCGGAAAGCCGGCGAAGCCATCGAGAGGCTGCTCTCGATCGTCGCCCCCTAGCTTGACCGGCAGACGTCAATTCCCTATACACATGGACATCTACCCTATCTTTCGGGATCGGGGCAAACCGCGCATTGCCTCCAACGAATTGAAAGATAAGGTTTTCTGACGCGCTAAGGCTGCTGGCCGCTTCCCGAATCCGGGAGCAATGCCATGCGGCCTTTTCGTTGTCATATTTTGCGCTCAATGATTTGATATAGACGAGGCTGAGCAACTCCATGGCAAAAGCAGCGGTTACCGCATCGCTGGGCGCATCCACCGCCCTGTCGCGCTCCAAGCGCATTCGCAAGATTTTCGGCAACATTCACGAAGTGATCGACATGCCGAACCTGATCGAGGTTCAGCGCGAAAGCTATGAGCAATTCCTGCGCTCGGATCCTTCGATCGGCTATGTATCGGGTCTTGAGAAGACGCTGCGCAGCGTTTTCCCGATCCGTGATTTTGCCGGCACCTGCGAGCTCGATTTCGTCAATTACGAACTCGAAGATCCGAAATACGACGTCGAGGAATGCCGCCAGCGCGGTATCACCTATTCGGCGCAGATGAAGGTAACACTCCGCCTGATCGTCTTTGAAGTCGATCCTGAAACCGAAGCGCGTTCGGTTCTCGATATCAAGGAACAGGACGTTTACATGGGCGAAATGCCGCTCATGACCGAAAATGGCACCTTCTTCATCAACGGCACCGAGCGCGTGATCGTATCGCAGATGCACCGTTCGCCAGGTGTGCTGTTCGACCATGACCGTGGCAAGACCCACTCGTCGGGCAAATATCTGTTCGCCGCGCGCGTCATCCCTTATCGCGGTTCGTGGCTCGATTTCGAGTTCGACGCCAAGGACATCGTCAACGTCCGTATCGACCGCAAGCGCAAGCTGCCGGTAACGACGCTGCTGTATTCGCTTGGGCTCAACAGCGAAGAAATCCTCAATCATTTCTATGAGCGCGTGACCTTTGCGCGTGCCAAGGGTGGCTGGAAGATTCCGTTCAACGCCGAACAATGGCGGGCTTCAAAGCCCAGCTTTGACATTGTCGACGCCAAGTCGGGCGAGGTTATCTTCCCCGCTGGCCAAAAGATCACCCCGCGCGCTGCCAACAAGGCGCTCAAGGACGGCCTGACCGACCTGTTGATCCCGACCGAAGAAATCTTCGGCCGCTATTCGGCATTCGACCTGGTCGACGACAAGACTGGCCGTATCTACGTCGAGGCAGGCGACGAAATAACCGCCGAAAACCTCGAAGCGCTCGACAAGGTTGGCATCGATAGCATCGAACTGCTCGACATCGATCATGTCATCACCGGCGCATGGATGCGCAACACGCTGAAGGCCGACAAGGCCGAGAACCGCGACATGGGTCTCGATGCGATCTACCGCGTCATGCGCCCCGGCGAACCGCCGACCCGCGAAACCGCTGAGGCGCTGTTCGCCGGCCTGTTCTTCGACCCCGATCGGTACGACCTGTCGGCAGTAGGCCGCGTGAAGCTCAACATGCGTCTTGGCCTTGATGCCGAAGACACGCTGACCACGCTGCGCACCGAAGATATCCTCGCGGTAGTCAAGGAGCTGGTTAACTTGAAGGACGGCAAGGGCGAGATCGACGATATCGACAATCTCGGCAACCGCCGTGTCCGTTCGGTGGGCGAGCTTCTGGAAAACCAGTATCGCGTCGGCCTGCTCCGCATGGAACGTGCGGTCAAGGAACGCATGAGCTCGGTCGATGTATCGACCGTGATGCCGAACGACCTGATCAACGCTAAGCCGGCAGTAGCAGCCGTCCGCGAATTTTTCGGCTCGTCGCAGCTTTCGCAGTTCATGGACCAAACCAACCCGCTGTCGGAAGTCACCCACAAGCGCCGCGTTTCGGCACTTGGACCGGGCGGTCTTACCCGTGAGCGCGCAGGCTTCGAAGTCCGCGACGTCCACCCGACCCACTATGGCCGTATCTGCCCGATTGAAACGCCGGAAGGCCCGAACATTGGTCTGATCAACTCGCTGGCGTCGTTCAGTCGCGTAAACAAATATGGCTTCATTGAAACCCCGTATCGCCGGGTCGTCGACGGCAAGGTGACCGAAGAGGTCGTCTATTTGTCGGCAATGGAGGAAGCCAAGCACACCATCGCGCAGGCGAACGCCGAACTGAATGCAGATGGCAGCTTTGTCGAGGAACTGATCTCGGCACGTGAGGCTGGTGAATTCCTGATGGCCCCGCGCGGCCAGATCACATTGATGGACGTCAGCCCCAAGCAGCTGGTGTCGGTTGCGGCATCGCTCATTCCCTTCCTGGAAAATGACGACGCCAACCGCGCGCTGATGGGATCGAACATGCAACGCCAGGCGGTGCCGCTGCTGCGTGCAGAGGCACCCTTTGTCGGCACAGGTATGGAAGCCACTGTGGCGCGCGACTCGGGCGCCGCGATTTCGGCTCGCCGTGCCGGCGTCGTCGACCAGGTCGACGCAACGCGTATCGTCATTCGCGTCACCGGCGAAGTCGAAGCCGGCCAGTCGGGTGTCGACATCTACACGCTGCAAAAATACCAGCGTTCGAACCAGTCGACCTGCATCAACCAGAAGCCTCTGGTAAAGGTTGGCGACGAAGTGCTTGCTGGCGATATCATCGCCGACGGCCCGTCGACCGAACTGGGCGAACTCGCACTCGGCAAGAATGCGCTCGTCGCCTTCATGCCCTGGAACGGCTATAACTACGAAGACTCGATCCTGATCAGCGAACGCATCGTGAAGGACGACGTGTTCACCTCGATCCATATCGAGGAATTCGAAGTCATGGCCCGCGATACCAAGCTTGGGCCTGAAGACATCACCCGCGATATCCCCAACGTCGGCGAGGAAGCGCTGCGCAACCTCGACGAAGCGGGCATCGTCTACATCGGTGCAGAGGTGCATCCGGGCGATATCCTTGTCGGCAAGATCACTCCCAAGGGTGAATCGCCGATGACCCCGGAAGAAAAACTGTTGCGCGCGATCTTCGGTGAAAAGGCCAGCGACGTCCGCGACACCTCGCTTCGCCTGCCGCCGGGCGTTTCGGGCACCATCGTCGAAGTGCGCGTCTTCAACCGCCACGGTATTGACAAGGACGAGCGCGCGATGGCCATCGAGCGTGAGGAAATCGAACGCCTTGCGAAGGACCGTGAAGACGAACGCTCGATCCTGAACCGCGCCACCTATAACCGCCTGAAGGACATGCTGATCGGCCAAACCGTTGCGGCAGGCCCCAAGGGCATCAAGAAGGGCGACAAGATTTCGGACGACAATCTCGCCGAACTCGAGCGTCACGAATGGTGGAAGATCGCGGTAACCGACGACAAGGTCCAGGCTGACCTCGAAGCGGTGAAGGCACAGTATGACGAGACCGCCAAGGCGATCCAGGAGAAGTTCGAGGACCGCAAGGAAAAGCTCGAACGCGGCGACGAACTCGCCCCGGGTGTGCTCAAGATGGTCAAGGTCTTTGTTGCCATCAAGCGCAAGCTGCAGCCGGGCGACAAGATGGCTGGCCGCCATGGTAACAAGGGTATCATCAGCCGCATCTTGCCGGCCGAAGACATGCCCTTCCTTGCTGACGGTACACCTGTCGATTTCGTGCTCAACCCGCTGGGCGTGCCTTCGCGCATGAACGTCGGACAGATCTTCGAAACGCATCTGGGTTGGGCCGCACGCGGCCTTGGCAAGCAGATCCAGACTGCATTGGAAGATTGGCGCGCCGCCAATCCGAACCCCGATGCGGGTGCTGCTCCGGAAGCGGTGCGTGAACGTCTGGCGGACATCTATGGTGACAATTACGCCGCCGAGATCAAGGGACGTTCGAATGCCGAGATCATCGAACTGGCCGAGCATCTGACCGCAGGCGTCCCGATGGGTACGCCCGTGTTCGACGGTGCGAAGGAGCAGGACGTTGCCGACATGCTGGCACATGCCGGTTTCGACGTTTCTGGCCAGAGCGACCTTTATGATGGCCGCACCGGTGACAAGTTCGACCGCAAGGTGACCGTGGGCTATATGTATATGCTCAAGCTGCACCACCTCGTCGACGACAAGATCCATGCCCGCTCGATCGGCCCCTACAGCCTCGTCACCCAGCAGCCGCTGGGCGGTAAGGCCCAGTTCGGTGGCCAGCGCTTCGGGGAAATGGAGGTCTGGGCGCTCCAGGCCTATGGCGCAGCCTATACGCTGCAGGAAATGCTGACGGTGAAATCGGACGACGTTGTTGGCCGCACCAAGGTTTACGAAGCGATCGTCAAGGGCGACGACACCTTCGAAGCCGGCATTCCAGAGAGCTTCAACGTTCTTGTCAAGGAAATGCGCTCGCTCGGCCTCAACGTCGACTTGAAGTCGATCAACGATGAGGAAGACGATCTGCCGGAGGCGGCGGAATAAGGAAGTCGGGCGGCAGTACTGCCGCCCCTTTCCCGCCCCATGGATGAATTTTCGGGGTCTGAAAGCCCCATGAGGACACAAAGATGAACGATCTTACCAAATTCAGCAATCCGCTCGCCAAGCCGGAAACATTCGACCAGATCCAGATCGGGATCGCGAGCCCGGAGAAAATCCGCAGCTGGTCGTTCGGCGAAATCAAGAAGCCGGAAACGATCAACTACCGCACGTTCAAGCCCGAGCGTGACGGCCTGTTCTGCGCGCGCATCTTCGGCCCCGTAAAGGACTATGAGTGCCTGTGCGGCAAGTATAAGCGTATGAAATATAAGGGCGTCGTCTGCGAAAAGTGCGGCGTCGAAGTCACCGTCACCAAGGTGCGTCGTGAACGCATGGGCCATATCGAGCTGGCCGCGCCGGTTGCGCATATCTGGTTCCTGAAGTCGCTGCCGTCGCGCATCGGCCTGCTGCTCGACATGCAGCTGAAGCAGCTCGAGCGCGTACTGTACTTTGAGCATTATATCGTCACCGAGCCCGGCCTGACCGCGCTTGAGAAGTTCCAACTTCTGACCGAAGACGAACTGCTCGCCGCGCAGGACGAGTATGGCGAAGACGCCTTTACCGCCGGCATCGGCGCAGAAGCGGTCAAGCAGATGCTGATGGATCTCGACCTTGAGCAGGAACGCGTCGACCTGATGGAAGAGCTTGCAACGACCAAGTCGGAGCTCAAGCCCAAGAAGATCATCAAGCGCCTGAAGGTTGTCGAAAGCTTCATCGAATCGGGCAACCGCCCCGAATGGATGATCCTCGACGTCATCCCCGTGATCCCGCCCGAGCTTCGCCCGCTGGTTCCGCTTGACGGCGGTCGTTTTGCGACTTCGGATCTCAACGATCTCTATCGCCGCGTTATCAACCGCAACAACCGCCTGAAGCGCCTCATCGAACTGCGCGCGCCGGATATCATCGTGCGCAACGAAAAGCGCATGCTGCAGGAAGCCGTTGACGCCCTGTTCGACAATGGCCGTCGTGGCCGCACCATCACCGGCGCCAACAAGCGTCCGCTGAAGTCGCTGTCCGACATGCTCAAGGGCAAGCAGGGCCGCTTCCGCCAGAACCTGCTCGGCAAGCGCGTCGACTATTCGGGCCGTTCGGTCATCGTGACCGGTCCGGAACTCAAGCTGCACCAGTGCGGCCTGCCGAAGAAGATGGCGCTCGAACTGTTCAAGCCCTTCATCTACTCGCGTCTCGACGCCAAGGGTCTGTCGATGACCCTCAAGCAGGCGAAGAAGTGGGTTGAGAAAGAACGCAAGGAAGTCTGGGACATCCTCGACGAGGTGATCCGTGAGCACCCGGTGCTTCTGAACCGTGCACCGACACTCCACCGTTTGGGCATCCAGGCGTTTGAGCCTGTCCTGATCGAAGGTAAGGCGATCCAGCTTCACCCGCTGGTCTGCTCGGCCTTTAACGCCGACTTTGACGGAGACCAGATGGCTGTTCACGTTCCACTGAGCCTCGAAGCCCAGTTGGAAGCCCGTGTGCTGATGATGTCGACCAACAACATCCTCTCGCCTGCCAACGGCAAGCCAATCATCGTTCCTTCGCAGGATATGGTGCTTGGTCTGTACTATCTGTCGATGGACCGCGAAGGCGAACCGGGCGAAGGCATGATCCTGTCGGATATGGCCGAAGTCCACCAGGCGCTCGAAGTCGGTGCCGTTACCCTGCACTCGAAGATCACCAGCCGTGTCCCGCAGACCGGCGAGGATGGCGTCGAGCGCATGGTGCGATATCAGACGACTCCGGGTCGTATGCTGATCGGCGAATGCCTGCCGAAATCGCACACCGTGCCGTTCGACGTGGTCAACCGTCTGCTGACCAAGAAGGAAATCGGCGACGTTATTGACCAGGTCTATCGTCACACCGGACAGAAGGACACCGTCCTTTTCGCCGACGCCATCATGGCGCTTGGCTTCCGTCACGCCTTCAAGGCCGGCATCAGCTTCGGCAAGGACGACATGATCATCCCGCATGAAAAGGATGGCCTGGTCAACGAAACCAAGGCGATCGTCGCTGACTTCGAACAGCAATATCAGGACGGTCTGATCACCCAGCAGGAAAAGTACAACAAGGTGATCGACGCCTGGAGCCGTTGCGGTGACCAGGTGGCGAATGCCATGATGGACAAGCTGAAGGCGACGCCGAAGGACGAGAATGGCCGCGAAGCGCCTATTAACTCGATCTACATGATGGCTCACTCGGGCGCACGTGGTTCGCCGGCGCAGATGAAGCAGCTGGGCGGGATGCGGGGCCTGATGGCCAAGCCGTCGGGTGAGATCATCGAGACCCCGATCATCTCGAACTTCAAGGAAGGCCTGACCGTCCTTGAATATTTCAATTCGACCCACGGTGCCCGTAAGGGTCTGGCCGATACCGCACTCAAGACGGCAAACTCGGGTTACTTGACCCGCCGTCTGGTCGACGTGTCGCAGGACTGCACCATCGTCGAAATCGACTGCGGAACCGAACGAGCGCTCGAAATGCGAGCGATCGTGCAGGGTGGTTCAACCATTGCCTCGCTCGGTGAACGCGTGCTTGGCCGCACAACGGCTGAAGACATTGTCGGACCCGATGGCAAGGTTGCCATCCCGTCGGGTAGCCTGCTTGACGAAGCTGCGATTACCCAGATCGAGGAAATTGGCCTGCAAGCCCTCAAGATCCGAAGCCCGCTGGTGTGCGAATCGAAGGTGGGCGTTTGCGGAACCTGCTATGGTCGCGATCTCGCCCGCGGTACCCCGGTGAACATCGGCGAAGCTGTTGGCGTTATCGCTGCACAGTCGATCGGTGAACCGGGCACGCAGCTGACCATGCGTACCTTCCACATCGGTGGTGCGGCCCAGCTCAACGAAACGTCGAACCTCGACGCTTCGGTCGACGGTGTTGTTACCTATCGCGATTTGCCCACCCTGGTCGACAAGCGCGGCCGCCGTATCGCCATGGCGCGCAACGGGGAACTGATCCTGTCTGACAAGGAAGGCCGTGAACTCGAAATGCACCGTCTACCCTTCGGCGCGACGCTGGCATTTGAAGACGGTGCCAAGGTGAAGGCGGGCGATCGTCTTGCCGAGTGGGATCCGTTTACCATGCCGGTGATTACCGAAAAGCCGGGTGTTGTGAAGTTCCAGGACCTGCTCGACGGCAAGACCCTGATCGAACAGACTGACGATGCCACCGGTATCGCCCAGCGCGTTGTAATCGAATATCGAGGCGCTTCGCGCGGCAAGAAGGAAGATCTGCGTCCGCGTCTCACCCTGCTCGATGACGACAGCGGTGAAGCGGCGCGCTACCTGCTTGCCGTTGGTACCATGTTGTCGGTCGAAGACGGTCAGACCGTTGAGGCAGGTGACGTCCTTGCCCGTGTGACCCGTGAGTCGGCGAAGACCCGCGACATCACCGGCGGTCTGCCGCGCGTTGCCGAGCTGTTCGAAGCGCGCAAGCCGAAGGACAATGCGATTATTGCCAAGCTGTCGGGCCGGATCGAATTCGTCCGCGATTATAAGGCGAAGCGCAAGATCGCGATTGTGCCGGAGGAAGGCGATCGGATCGAGTATCTGATACCGAAATCCAAGGTGCTTGACGTGCAAGAAGGCGATTTCGTCCGCAAGGGTGACAATCTGATCGCCGGCTCGCCCGATCCGCACGATATCCTTGAAGTCATGGGTGTCGAAGCGCTGGCAGAATATCTGGTTGCAGAAATCCAGGAAGTCTATCGACTGCAGGGCGTGAAGATCAACGACAAGCACATCGAGGTGATCGTTCGCCAGATGCTGCAAAAGGTTGAAATCACCAATGGTGGAGACACGACTTTGCTGGCCGGCGAACAGGTTGACCGCGAGGAAATGGATGCGATCAACGCGAAGCTGCAGCCCGGACAGCAGCCTGCCGAAGGCAATCCTGTTCTGCTCGGTATCACCAAGGCGTCGCTGCAGACCCGCAGCTTCATCTCGGCGGCATCGTTCCAGGAGACCACCCGCGTGCTGACTCAGGCAGCGGTTGAGGGCAAGAAAGACGTCCTCACCGGGCTCAAGGAAAATGTCATCGTCGGTCGTCTGATCCCGGCGGGCACCGGTTCGGCCATGAACCGCATCCGCGTGGCAGCTTCAAGCCGCGATGCTGCGCTCCGCGCCAGCTATCGCAAGCTGCAGGAAAGCCTGATCGCGCCCGAAACCGCTGCTGAAGAGCATGCTGCGGAACTGGCGCAGGGCCCTGAAGCGGCACTGGGTGATGATCCAATTGGTATGATGGAACATACGCCGGAAACCGTTGAGGATTTCGAAGGCGATACTGAGGAATAAAACCGTTAAACCAACAGCAAAAAGGGCCTGCCGGAAGCGATTTCGGCGGGTTCTTTATTTTCCGGTTATGCCACTCCACGCCAACGAGATGGATTGGACGCCTGTTTTTAATTCTGCAAATCGTAGCGGTTCAGGTTGCAGCAGATGGCGTTCCAGATCGGTCGATAATGCCGCGTAAAGTCCATCGAGCATCAATGCCAATTCGCCCCCCGAATCAATATCCAGCCCGGAGCGCAGGCTGATTATGATTGACCGCGCCCGAAGCGCCTGCTCATCCGCGACCAGCGAACTTGCATCGCGTGATCGCACGATCAAGACATCAAGACACAGCAACAATTCATCATAAAGCAGCGTGACCAAGCCAAATGGCTCCGCGTTCTCAATCTTGCTTTGTAGCTCAAGCGTGCGATAGTGCGCACGCGCGTTATTGCGATCAAAATGCAGCATCGCCTAACTTTCGTTTGACCATAATTTTATCTGTTGCTCGAGGTAACTTTGCGTTGCTTTGAATGCCGCAAGGCGTGCGTCAAGCGTCGCATATTGTCGCTCAAGTCTGGTTTTGTAAGCGTCTTCCCGCTTCTCCATGCGTTCGCGATTGGTTGCAATGGCCGAGGCTTCAGCCTGCAGTGATTTACTGAGGCTACCTAACAACCCGCCGGGCGCGACCGCCGCATCCCGAATTTCGTCTAGAGCGACAGCAAGTCCTGGGTCAGTGACATTTGTATGCGCGGCATCGCGTGGCGGATTAAACAATGCTTCGACCGCATCAGGATCGTTTGACAGCGCCGCATCAAGCCGCGCGGTATCGAGAATTAGTATGCCGCTGCGATCGGTTTTGATTCCGATATCCGACAAGCTATTGATCCCGGCATTTCCTGTAAGAGCTTTACTGACCAATGCGGTCAGTTGCCGGTCCAGGGCGCGGAGATTTCCAGCGCTTCCAATCGATTGTCGAGCTTCTTTCAAGCTAGCTTGAAGTTGATTGAAGACTGTTACAAAATCGGCGATTGTTTGTTTTAATGCATCCGCGGGCCGTTCGGCGCCGATTGAAATAACTTCCCCTGGAGCAGCCTTTTTCAACGTCAACGCAACGCCGGGTATCACGTCGGCAATCGAATTGCTAGCGCGGTTATACTCGACACCGTCTACCCTGACGATGGCATCTGCCGCTGGTTGCGCCTGGACCAATCCGGTCGAAACAAATGCTGCCAATGCAGGATCTGCTCCGGCGTCGGCTGTCAGCGTGAACGACTGCGCGGCACCCGTCTCGCCTTTCAGTACGAGTCGGACTTGGCCCTGTTCCGAAATCACGCTCGCGCGAACACCACTTCTGCTTGCGTTGATAGCATCGGCGAGGCCGGCCAAACTGTTATTTGTTGCACCCACAGTGACCGTAAAACTGTTCCCGCCCACCGAAAGTGTCAAACTTCCGGTTCCAATGGGGTGGGCGGCGGAGGCAACAAGCGCACCGTATGTCGTTTGCGCTTTCGCCAACTGCATTATTTCGATTTCGGCAGCAAGCTTTCCGATCTGATTACCGGAAACCGAAGATACTGAAAGGGCATTTTCGTTGGAAACGGTCGGGGTGCTGCTTAAACTTCCGGTCTGGACAAGCGCAGACAATGTATCGGCAAAACTGTCTAGGTCGGCCCTTGCCTGGGCTAGCGAACTGATCTTGGTTTGTGATGCTCTTGCCAATGCATCGAAGCGTTCGACCTTGGGTGCGCGCGATGCTGTGGCAAGATCGTTGACGAGTTGGCTGACATTGATCCCCGACCCAAATCCCAGACTGTTTGTGATATTTCCGAGCATGATAGTTCCTTCCCCAGTTTAACGGCGGGGAGGACGCCAAGTTTAACCACTTTCGGGATTGCCGTCGGCGTCGAAGCGGTGCGATGGCGGTACATCCACTTTGGGTAATGACTGCTCTTCGGCCAACTGCCGATCCAGTCTGAAAATGAAAGCCATTATGATTGCAACAGCATGGTACAGATCTTCCGGAATCGCTTGACCGGCGCGTGTGGAGAAATAGATCGCGCGGGCCAGCCGGGGTTGGTCAAGCATTGGCACCTCCCGTTCGGCTGCTAGTTCCCGCATCGCCAACGCGACCTCGTCGCGACCCCGTGCCACCACTGTCGGCGCATTATCGATCCCGGGTCGATAGCGTAGCGCAACGGAAAAATGCGCAGGGTTGTTGAGTACCACATTGGCGTCGACCATCGCTTTGCGTGCAGACTGGCTCAATATTGTTTGCTGCCGAGCGCGAATGAACGCCTTCAGCTCGGGCGCACCCTCGTTTTGCCGAAGCTCTTCTTTCAATTGTTGGCGCGTCATGCGCAGCCTTCGCGTTCGTTGGAACATCTGTGCAGGAACATCAAGCAATGCGATTAGAACCATGCCAATTGCAAGAGCCATAAGAATGTCGACCAGACTTGTACCAAGCTGCCTGGCCGCCAAAGCGGTGTCGACCGCAGCCAGACCAAGAAGGCGATCCAGCTCCTTGCTTATCAGCCACCAGCTAATCGATCCCAAAAGCACTGCCTTTGCCAACGCCTTGGTCAGTTCTATCAGGCCTTGCATCCCAAATATGCGTTTTAAACCCGATAACGGGTTAAGCCGGTTTGCCTTCGGGCCAAATGCTTTTGATCGCCATCCAATCGAGCCAAGCAAAGCGGGGCCGGCTATCGCAGCGACCAATGAGGCTGCAAAGAGCGACGCTGCAGGCAACAGAATAGGCTTTGTCGATTGCCATCCGTGCGTCAACGGGTCGAATATTTCGGTGCTTTGGTGGTTGACGACGAGCCCATGACGCAGCACCTCAAGCGCCGCTTCTACGAGCCATTGTCCAACGAAGACGAGCCAGATTACTCCTGCAAGCATCATCAAGGCTGAAGCCAGCTCCCTCGACATCAAGACATCGCCCTCATTTGCGGCATCCATGCGCCGTTTCGAAGTGGGGGCTTCAGTCTGCTGGTCGCGATCTGGCGTCTCGGCCATTGGTCAACCTCTGGCGATGTAGGCTGCGTACGCTATCGCTTCGCTCATGGCTTTTGCGATGGCATTAGCCATCACCGGTGTTGCTATAGCGAGCAGGATGATTCCGGCAATCAAAGTTGCGGGTAATCCAACCGAAAATAGATTGAGTGTCGGGGCTGATCTTGAAACCATCGCAAAAGCGGCCTGCACTAGCAACAGTGCTGACATCACCGGCATTGCAATTGCTAGGCCTGCGGTGAAAGCCAGTCCTCCGAATTCGACCAGCGCTTCCAGCGTACGCGATGACGGCCAGGCAGCACCTGGAGGCAGGGTCTGATAGCTTTGATGTACAATTTCGAAAAACAGCATATGTCCATCATTCGCCAAAAACAGGAATAGTGAAAGCATTGACAGATATTGTCCTATCGCCGGACTAGGTTGTCCGGTTGCCGGATCGTTCATCGCAGCAAATCCGATCCCCATCATGTTGCTGATAGTTTCACCGGCAAGTTGCGCTGCGGCAATGGCAATCTGCAGAACGAATCCCATCGCCAGACCTGCAACAGCTTCACCGGCGATCAGTAACAAACCGGAAATCGAGGCAAGTCCATCCGCCGGAATCGAGGCCTCAACGATCGAAAATGCCGGAATCCCTAAGGCCAAAGCCAATACGAAGCGCAACTGCAGGGGGATGTTGGCCGCACCGAAAAAAGGCGCCGCAAGCATCGCTGCTCCCGGGCGCACCATGGCGACCAGCCCCACCTGCATCATTGCCTCGATATTGCCGAATTCAAAACCGTCCATCGGTCAGCTCAGCAACATGGGGATCCGGTCAAATATCTGTCGCGTGAAATCGGTAAGCAGCAACATGATACTTCCTCCGAACAATGCCAGACAAACCGCTACAAGCAGCAATTTAGGTACAAAACTAAGCGTTTGCTCGTTGATCGAAGTGGCGGCCTGAACCATGCCAAGCAGCACGCCGGCGACCAGTGCCGGGATCAATATGGGTGCCGAAGCCAGCGCAAGTACCCACAGCGCCTGTTGCACCATCGATAGGAAAAAATCCTGTTCCATTTCAGGTGGTTCCGAACGAAGCCGCAAGAGATCCCATCGTTAGAGCCCAACCGTCCACAAGCACGAAAAGCAGAAGCTTGAACGGCATTGAAACAAGCGTGGGGGAAAGCATCATCATACCTAAAGACATAAGCGCAGATGCAACCATCAGGTCGATAATCAGGAAGGGGAGAAAAATAAGGAACCCGATCTGGAACGCAGTCTTGAGTTCGCTGGTGACAAAGGCGGGCAGAAGAATCGTGAATGGCACATCCTGCGCGCTTTCGAAGGACGGAGATTTGGCAAGCTTGGTAAAAAGGCTGAGGTCTGCCTTGCGCGTCTGTGACATCATGAATCCATGCAGCGAATTTCCAGCTTGCGCGATCGCTTCTTCGATCCCTATTTCCTGCGCGTTATAAGGCGTTATCGCGCTGCGGTTTATGTCGGACAATACGGGCTGCATTACAAAGAGCGAAAGAAACAGGCTCAACCCTACCAGGACCTGATTCGGCGGCGTCTGTTGAAGTCCTAACGCATGGCGCAGGATCGATAGTACGATAATGATGCGCGTAAAACTCGTCATCATCAAAACCAGCGAAGGCAATATGGTTAGCAGACCCATGAGCAGCAGGATCTGCAGTGACAAAGATAATGTCCGTCCCTGTCCTGAAAGCTCTCCGAGCATGCGGTCTATGGTACCCGAAGCTGGTGGTTGAGCCAGCACGGGGTAAGGCAACAGCAGTAGTACCGCGATTACAACCGCCGCGACAATTGTCTTAAGGCGCATGGAAATCACCCCTGTCATCGCACGCGATCAAGCCGATACCATTGCGTGTTATGGCGATCAGATGCTGCTTTCCGCCAAATTCGATAACAGCAAGTTTCGAACCGGGAGTCATCGGAAGGACTTCAATTGTTCGAATTAGCCGCTCATTGTTTCCGGCTGCAGGCAATGCCCCGTGCACCCGTTTCCAAAGCCATAAGGAACCCCATGCCAATGCGCCAACAATCGGGACGAGCAACAAAAGCCGAAGAATGTATTCCAGGATCATAGCGCAGATCCCACACCAGCCAAACGCTGATCGGGGGCAACAAGTTCAGTTATGCGAATTCCATATTTGCCGTCTGCGGAAACGATTTCGCCGCGTGCGATGCGGGTTCCATTAGCGAAAATATCGAGCGGCTCGTGAACCATGCGATCGAGCGTAATGACCGACCCAGTCTCGATCAACGAAAGTTCGGCAAGTGTCATCGTTGTAGAACCAACTTCAACCGATAGACGAATGCTCACACCGGCCAGCAGTGATAGCGAATCTTGTGCGGGGGCCTTGACTCCCCGGCGTGGCGCTTCGGCCATGTCACTCATGAATGTGCTCCTGTCAAAACCTGCTCTAGACAGATCGCCGCATTTCCACGGCTTTCACCCATTACGCCGTGTCCAATTATTTGGTCTCCGGTGAGAACAGTTACAGTTTTCGGCAAAGCCAAAGGCAGAACGTCTCCCGGTGCAAGAGCTTGTAACTGCGCCGCCTGAATTTTGGGCCTCGCCAGCACAGCGCGGATCGGCAATCGGACATGGTGCGCACGTACGAGCAGACTGGTGCTCCAGTCACCCTTTATAGCTTCCGGCCTGCCTTGCGCATCAGACTGGGGCCGGCGAACTGTCGCGATCAGTTCGGAGGATATGGCAATGGAAATCGCGTCAGTCTTTGCCGAGGAATCAGATACCGACAAATCAATTACGGATATGGCGCTTCCGGTTGCGGATACGGCAAACTCATCGCTCCACATCAGGCATTGGGTGTTGGTTATCCTCTCCTGATCGCTGTCTGGCCAAGCTGTCTGCAGGGCATGCGCAAAATCATTCGAAAGCCGAACTGCAAATAACCGCTGCGCTTTGGTGGCTTCTTCCTGATGATCGGCGGATGCGTCGATACCACCATAGAAGCGCTCGAAAAGCATATCGAACAATCCTGTTGACACGCTCGCCCATACGGTGCCTCCACCGCTAAACCGGTATCTGAAGCAGACATTCGAACGATGCTCTACCCGCCACGCTTCTAGCATGGAAGTACGGCGCGTGCTTTCGGTGACCAATGGACGGGTTGCCCCGAGAGCTGACAGAAGCCGTGCGATTGCTGCTGTCAATCTTTTACTTGAAAACCCGGTTCCATCCAATTCGTTGCTGCTTTGCGGCCGAGCTAGAAGATCCAGCCAGTCATATTTCTGTTGCGGCTTGGTCACTGGATTACCAGGCTGTTGAAATACACATTATCGACGCCGCCAAATCCTTCCTTCTGTCGCAGCACGCCATTGATCGCCTGGGTCAATTCGTTCTGTAACAGTTGCTTGCCTTGCGAAGTAGAAATAACGGCGGGGTCCTGTTCCGACAGAACCATCAAAACAGCTGAACGGATAGGAACATCCTGTCGCCGGATATTGGTTATAACCTTGCCGTCATAGTAGGTCGACAGACTGATAGCGATCTGGATGAAACCAGAACCATCGGCCAGATTTGCGGTAAACGGTTGTTCGATTTGATAGTAAGTGATTTCATATTTGGCCGGATCAACCTTTATGCGGTCGTTGGCCACAGCGACGGTCCCCTCTTTCAGGGCAACCACCTTGTCCTCGCCGCCCTCAGCGGCCTCAGCTTCGGGCTCGTCACTGCGTAAAACCAGCTTTGGACGATTGGGGTCTTCCAATTTGCCTTTCGGCGCAAAACCGCCAGTCGCATATATTGCTGCGCCGGCGCTGCCTCCCGCAAGCAAAATCGCGCCCATGGCTACCAATAGCAGCCGTCGCTTCCCTTTTGGCTTGGCGACTTCTGTTTCGGAATTGCCGTCTTTCTTGCTCATGCCCAATCCTCAAATACAGATCAGGCGAACCGCCCTTTCGGGCGGTCGAATAGCTGATCCTGGTCCTTTGCCGCTTCGCGGCCTGCTTCGTTTGACGGCAGAACCGCCCGCAGAATTGCCCCGTTTCGGTGCGGGTTACCATCACCATTCGCTCCAAAATGGAGTGTGCTTTCTGACAGTGAGATTCCCCTACTGCGCAATTCGTCGACCAACCGTGGTTCGGCCACTTCAACTATTCTTGCGGCCTCTGCAGTTGTCGCGGACAGGTCTATGACGAGACCGTCGGATTTTGTTGCAATTTCAACCTCAAGAACGCCAAGATGTTTGGGAGTCAGCTTGAAACGGAGTGGCCCGCTCTCTGCCTGATGTTCGAATGTGGCCATCACTTCTCTGGCCACATATTCCACCCAGTTTTCGGCCAACAAGTTTAGCGCCGGCCGATCGAAGGTCTTTGCCATTTGAGGCGCTTCCGGAAGTGCAACAGAAACAACCAAGTCGAAATCTTTATGGGTTTTACCGATTTCGGTGAAATTTGGTTCAGGCAATTCCTGCGCGAGCGCCGGCATATCGCTATTCAGTTTGCTGACAGGAGGGCGAAATTGCAGGACTGGCGATTGTACTTGCCATTCGATCAAACCAGCCTTGGTTTCGACTGTAGCTTTAGGCTCTGGTGGTACAACAAATACCGTTGCAGCAAATGCCGGCACATCAGGATAAATTTGTTCGGGCAATTTCGTTTCGACTGCCTCGCATTCCGCATCCTTCGCATCGCAGATGATCGCTTTTGGAAGGAGAGACGGCACAGGGCTGGACCGTAACTTCGATGGCAATGGACGAACGAAAGATTCATCCATCTTGGTGGAATTAGTTGTCGGGTTAGTTTGTTCCGCTCTCGGGGGCTGGGAATCACCATCAAGTGCTGTCTGGACATATGTTCCAGGTTCGTTTTCCGACGAAACAGGGCCGCGGACGGGTTCCATGCCTTCGACGGCACCAGCGCGCATGCCAGAGGCGATTCTCGCAACAGCACGATTGCCAGCAGCGGCGACGATGTCCGATGAAACGACGCCCTGTGTGACGGCTGCCGTCAGAGCGTCGTCAAATGCAACAGACGGAACGGCTGTCGATGCCAGTATTTCAGGAACCGCCGAACCCACTGGTGGTAATGAAGGTAAATACACAGGTGTCATCTTCAACGTCCCTTCGCTCGGGATAGCTGGTGCATCCGCTTGGCCAAGTAATCTTCCTCGTCTGATTGCGCCCGATGGATCATCCGCTTGAGATGATCTGCGCGTCCGCTTGCCAATCGCAATAACCGTTCTGCGCTATCGCACGCTTTGGCAGCATCGCTGATAGCTGGCTCCAGATCATGCGCCGCTCCGGCAAGCCGGGCCGTCCATTCGCTGGTGCACGCCAGATCGCGTCCGATTTGCACATTGGACGCTGCTTCCAATGCCGAAAGGGTAACCCTCAGTCTTTTTTGGTTGGCGACCAGTATTGATCGCTTGTTTTGCGCGCTGGCAAGGATTGCACGCGCCTTGTCGAGCTCCAGAACATATTTTCGTTCAATCCGTTTCAATCGTTGCGACCGACTTGTCATAGGCTAAAATCTTCGACAAGTTTGGCTCGGCTTTCCATGAAGGGCACCAGTTCGTCAGGTGCCTGCGCTACAAAGTTCCTCAACTCCGGCTGACGTTCGATTGCCTCGTCAAGTAGGAGATCATTTCCTGGTGTATACGCCCCCATCAACACAAGATCGCGGTTTTCTTCATAACTGGACCAGAGTTGACGGAATCGGCGGGCAGAATTCTGATGGTTGGAATCTGCTATGTCGGCCATTGTGCGCGACAGGGATCGACCGACATCGACTGCCGGGTACACGCCAGATTCGGCCAGGCTGCGCGACAGAACGATATGTCCGTCAACGATAGCGCGCGTAGCATCGACAACGGGGTCGTCGAGATCCCCGCCATCAGCCAGTACGGTAAATAGCGCGGTTATCGAACCTCCGCTTGATCGGTCGCGCCCGGCGCGTTCAACGAGTCTAGGAATCAGCGAAAGTGCCGATGGCGGATAACCCTTCAACGCGGGGGGTTCTCCCAACGCCAAACCTATTTCACGTTGCGCATGAGCGACCCGGGTCAGGCTATCCAGCAACAACAGTACCCTTTTTCCCTGCATCCGAAAATATTCTGCGATCGCCATTGTGCGCATCGCGGCCTTCAGTCGGAGTAAAGGGACTTCATCGGCGGCGGTTGCGACCACCACAGAACGATTGCGCACTTCTTCTGGCAGTCGGAGCTCAACAAAATCGCTGACTTCCCTGGCCCTTTCACCGATCAATCCCGCGACGATAATGTCGCAGTTGGAACCGGCCAGCATCTGGCTCATGAGAACAGATTTTCCAACGCCCGATCCGGCAATAATTGCCACCCTTTGGCCTTCACCAATGGTCAGTAGGGCATTGATCGAACGAACACCGCAGTCGAATACCTGTTCGACCCTACCTCTTTCGAGTGGATTGCTTGAACTGCCGACCAGCGGGTAAAATTCCGAAAGCCCTGGAAGGGGCTGTCCGTCGAGCGGGCGACCGAGACCATCGATAATTCTGCCCAGCAATTGAGTCCCGCACCCCGCCATGCCCGAATTTCCGGCGGCCAGAACACGGGCGCCAACTGCTAGCGCAGCATCTTTTTGCAACGACATTGCGAGTGAACGGTGATTTCGGAATCCCACGACTTCGGCAGCCATGCTACCACCGTCCGCCGTTTCCACCTTGATTGGCGTCAACAATGGCACAGGGAAGCCCTCAATTTCGATCAACGACCCTTCATAAGCAACCAAACGGCCTATCCATCTGGGGGGCAGGCTGCGCAAATTTATGCTGTCCAACAGCATGCGTGCCATTTCTGTCATGATGCAAGCCCCGTGTCAGACGTCCGGAAGCGCAAGGCGTCAAGCATTACGGCTCGGCCATGTTCTAGGCAGGAGTTGTCGAGTTCTAGCCTGAGTGTGCCTCGTTCAAGCGACGCATCAGGAAGCATCGTCGCATCGCATTTCAAACCTTCAAGCAAGGCAAAGTCGTCGGGGTGCAGACGCAATATTTGCTGTGTATTAATGGAAGCGGCAGCAGCGGTGATCCGTTGAATCTGTTCCAAAAGCCATTGCTTGTCGACAGGCGCTGATCCAACGATTTCGGTAACAAGCCTTTCAACGCTCTCCAGGATCAAGCGGTTCACCGCTTCGGATTCCAAGGGTTGTAGCGCCTCGGCGGAACCGAGTAATTTAACAAGGGCCTGACGCTCCGGCTCGAAGGCGGCTCTGGCCAATTGCTGGCCTTCTTCCAATCCGCGTGCAAAAGCATCTTCTGCGTTGAAAAGTGCCGTTTCGTGCGGCTTGGCACATTCAGTCCATGCGCGAAACTCCTGTTCGAATTCGCCGGGGCCGAAGTCAGACGGGACAAAGTCCGTTTCAGACAAACTCATCACTGCCACCCCCGATCATGATTTCACCGGATGCTGCCATAGCCCTGGCTACGGCGGTTACCTGTCTGCGAGCCGCTTCGACATCTTCGCGTTTGACCGGTGCCATTTCCGCAATATCGTCTCGAATAGTGTCCGCTGCCCGCGCAGACATCGTAGCAAGGAAACGGTCCGAAAGGGCCGAATCCGCTCCCTTCAATGCGACCGCGAGCACCGATGCATCGATGCTCCTCAGCACCGCGCCAAGCGTTTTCGCATCGAGCTTGTTGAGGTCTTCGAACACGAACATTTCTTCCTCAATCGCTGCTGCGACGATTTTGTCTTTCTTGCGCATCAGCCGGAGAATATTCTCGGCGTCGTTTCGCGAAAGATTGTTCACAACCTTCGCGATACTTTGTTCGCCTCCCACAGAAATCTGCGAAGTCTGTTCGCGTGCTGTCTCGCATGTTCGCAATATCGATTCGAGATCCTCAATCGCTTCTGCGCGGATCGTCTGGAGTTTTGCGGCGCGGATCAACAGATCGACCTGTTTCGAAGGATCCATCTGGTGAAGTGTTTTTGCTGCCGCTTCAGGAGTCAGAACCGCAAGGATCACGGAAGCGACTTGCGGATGTTCGATGGCAACAACCGATGCAATCGAATCGCTGTCCATCCATCGCAGCAAATCGAGCACATTCTGGCTGTTTTGAGGTGCTATGGTGGATAACAGATTGTCTGCGCGAACATTGCCCAATGCTTCCGTCATAACATTCCGGATTTTGCGATCGGCGCCCGGCGACAGAAGGGACACATCGCGACTACCCGTGACGAATGCAGCCAGCGCATGCTCAACATTTTTTTCGTCAGCCTCTGCAGCACCAAACATTGCGCCGCCCAGTTCGCGCACTTCGTCCGCATCCAGATAGCGCAGAACATCGGCGGCCGCGCTGTCTTCGAGCAGCAGCATTAAAATCGCTGCGGCAGATGTACCCTCAATCGAGGTAACTCGATCAGTTTCCATTTGCGCGTTCCTTCATCAGGTGGCGCACGATATGCGCCGCGCGTTCCGGATCTTGTTGCACAAAGGCGCGTACCAGTTGGGCTCGAGCTTCATAACTTGGCGCGGATTCAATCATGGCCAAGGTGATGTCGGCGCTGGAATTCTCGGCTGGAGTGCCTGACTTTGTTTCGCTTGACTCCAAGAGGCTGCTCTCGATTAGTGCCCGGCGCTCGGCCGCCTCAGCCGCGCGCTGCTTCATCTTCTTCCGCAAAGGCAGCCCGAACAGCAACAATATCAACAGCGCAGCCAGCGCCGCACCGACTTGTCGTAAAAGGGGAAGGAACCAAGGTTCGTTCCATGGTTCGACCGCAGTTTCTACCTGATCGGAAAAGGCACGTGCCGTGATGGCCACTTGGTCGCCGCGCTCGGTATTGAAACCAATCGCACCTTTGACCAGCGTGTCAATTTTCGTAATCTCTTCAGGCGACAATGCCTTGGCGCCCTTTGCCTGCCGGAGCGCAACCGCAACGGACAAACGTTTGACTTGACCCTGCGGCTGGTGGGTTACGGATATCTCGCGACCAAGCGCGAAGCTGCGCGAGAAGTTTTCCTCACTCGACCCTTCGGTCGTGGCCGCTGTCGCTGTGCTTACGTTTGGAGCTGTAGGTGAAAGCGATGTGGCGGGGGGAGGCTGGTTAGAAAGTGCGCCGGGAATGCCCATGGCGCCAGCTGGAGCAGAGCTGTTACGGGAATTACTCCCTTCCTCCCGCGACAGGGCACGCCCGTCCTCGGGAAAGGTTTCACGCGTGGCTTGGCTTTCGCTGGCGTCAATTTCAGCATTGACCTCGACCGAGAAATTTTCGCGGCCAAGCACCGGGGTCAACAATCCGATGAGCGCTTCGCGATAGCGCGCCTCAATTCGCCCCTGCAAATCGAGCATCGCACTGTCCATGGCATCTATTCCTGTAAGTAGCGCACCGCTCTGGTCGACAATTGATACCTGTTCAGCCTGCAATCCGGGCACGGATGATGCAACAAGGTGCCGGATTGCCCTTACCTGCGCCTCTCCCAGACTGCGTCCCTGGTGCAATGTAAGCAACACAGATGCGGCTGCAGGCTTTTCGTCGCGGACAAAAACGCTCGGTTCGACCAAGGCAAGATGGACACGAGCTGTTTTAATCGCATCGATTGCACCAATTGTCCGCGCAAGATCTGCCTCGCGCGCTGCGCGCAGTGTTTCGCCTTCGATAGCGCGACTTGCTCCCATGGGTAGTGCAGCGAGCATGGCGTCACCGTTCGGTTGGGCTTTGGGTAGCCCTTGTCCTGCGAGCAGCATTCGGGCCTCATGCACGCGCTCGGCATCGACCGATAAAGCGCCGCTGGCCGCATCAAGGCTGTAATCAATTCCAGTGGCTTGGAGGGCTTCAGCAACAGCAGCTTTGTCAGCATCGGCCAGGCCGGAAAACAGCGGCACTTGAGTAGGGCTTTGCAGGACAAACCACGCAATCGCGGAAAGTCCCACGACGCCCGCCAGCGCCGCAGCTGGCAATGCGCGCGCGACCATCGGCTGGCGCATGAAGCTGAAGGCAGTATTGAAGGGACCGCCCGAGCCAGGACGGGCTTGAACCAATTGCGGCATTGAAGCGCCTGCTGGAATGATTTGTTGGTCGTCCATAGTTTATACCGGCATATTCATGATGTCGCGATAGGCAGACAAAAGCTTGTTGCGAACTTGCAGCGTCGCCTCGAAACCAAGCGAGGCTTTTTGCCGCTCGATCATCACGCTGACGATGTCATGTGTTTCACCCCGCTCATAGGCGCCGGATAGTTCGGACGCCTTGGCCTGCTGTGTGTTTACGGCCTTCACGGCGTCGGACAATGTTTGTGTAAACGAAGTCGACGCGCCTGCCTGCGACGATGCGTCCAGCCCTGCTGCACGCTGCAGGGCTTGATTTTGCGCCACTATGGCTGAACGCATTTGTAACAGCTTGTTCTGGTCGATCGGATTCATCATACATCCTGGTCTGGTTCGCGATCACCAAAGCAACCCTTGTGCCAGAACGATCAAAAGATAGAAAAAACAGTAATTTGATTGATTTTATAGTGCCTGGCTTGGCCCGGATGACGGAAAATCGACGCCCAGAATTAAAGCCGCGCCGATCGCCGCCGTTACAGTTTTCGTGGCCGCTCTGCCCAGAGCAGCATTACGGGCCGCTAATCCGGAAAGGAACTAAGATGACCGTTATCAATACCAATGTTAGTGCGCTTCGGGCGCAGAATAGTTCACGCGTAGCCGGCAATATGCTCGGCACCGCTATGGAGCGTTTGTCGAGCGGTAAGCGTATCAATAGTGCGAAAGACGATGCCGCAGGCCTCGCTATTGCCACCCGCATGGATGCCAAAGTGCGTGGCCTTAACCAGGCGATCCGCAACAGCAATGATGGTATCTCGCTGGCCCAGACCGCGGAAGGCGCGATGGACGAGGTTTCGAACATCCTCGTTCGTATGCGTGAACTGGCTATCCAGGCGGCTAACGGCACTGCCGGTACAGACGACCGCGCAGCAATCCAGACCGAAGTTGATGCGCTGATTGCGCAAATTGACGATATCGCGACCCGCACAGACTTCAACGGAACAGCGCTGCTTGATGGCACCGCTGCCCTTGATATCCAGACCGGTACCGATTCGGGTCAAGTCGTAAACATCACCATCGGCGATCTGCAGGCTGCAGGCCTTGGTGTTGATGCAGTCGATCTTTCGACGGCTGCCGGGGCATCCGCTGCCCTGACCGTTCTGGACACAGCTGTCCAGACGGTTGCAGACGAACGAGCCAATCTCGGTGCGCAGCAAAACCGTCTGGAGGCGACCGTCAACAATTTGACAGCAACCGTCACCAACCTGTCGGAATCGAAATCTCGTATCGCCGATGCTGATTTCTCAGCTGAATCGACCAAGCTGGCCGCAGCCCAGATCCTCTCGCAGGCTTCGACAGCAATGCTGGCTCAGGCGAACCAGAGCCAGCAGGGCGTGCTCAACCTGCTCCGTTAAACGGAATCGAACAACGAGCCCACCGGGCTTCGCTGCTGGTCCTGCGAAGCCCACATACGACACCCCGGCGGTTGCGACCCGCCGGGGTGTTATTGTGTCAAATGGCGAGGCAAGCTGACTATTGACCGCGCCCTTGCGCATGCCTATAGGCGCCCTCCTGTCGCGCGCTCGCAGCCGCGACCGACCGGTATGGCGGAGTAGCTCAGGTGGTTAGAGCAGCGGAATCATAATCCGCGTGTCGGGGGTTCGAGTCCCTCCTCCGCTACCATCATACCAACCCATGCCTGCCTGCCATTTCGTTCGATTATCGCTCAGATCATAATAGCTACGGAAAAGTGCTATGCACCGACCTCAAACAGGAATTGCAATCGATTGTTGTAATTTCCGGTGTTTGGCGTAAATCTCCAGTGTGACGTGGCAAATGACACGGGAGGAGGGTAAAAAATGGCGATTGGAGGCAGGGCTGGATCCGCCTTAACGGGCGATATGGCGGGCGAAAAGCCGCGGCTTTCGCTGTTGCGCATTATCGAGATGAATCTCGGTTTTCTGGGCCTGCAATTCAGTTTCGGGCTGCAGCAAGGCAATATGGCACCGATCTACTCCTATCTGGGAGCGGAGGAAGCCGCGCTGCCGATCCTGCAACTGGCCGGACCAATGACTGGCCTGATCGTTCAGCCGATTATCGGCGCGATGAGCGACCGGACCAACAGCCGCTGGGGTCGCCGAACGCCCTATTTCATCGTCGGTGCCATTCTATGCACCCTGGGCCTGTTTTTCATGCCGCTGTCGCAATCGATCCTGATGGCGGCAAGCCTGCTATGGATTCTCGATGCCGGCAACAACATTACGATGGAACCCTATCGTGCCTATGTGTCCGACCGGCTCGACGAGAGCCAGCATAATGTTGGTTTCCTGACGCAAAGTGCCTTTACAGGTCTTGCGCAATGCCTCGCCCTCGGCACCCCTGCACTGCTCGTCGGGGTATTCGGGATGAACAAGGACGCGATAGGCGGGAACAATATCCCCGATACCGTCTATGTCGTTTTTACCATTGGTGCCGTGCTTTCGCTTTCGACCATATTGTGGTCGGTATTCCGCGTTCCCGAATTGCCGCTCACTGAGGCGCAAAAGGCGCATATCGATGCCCAGCCGAAGACCGTCGGCGCAACCTTTCGCGAGATTTGGGATGCGATTGTCGAAATGCCCAAGCCCATGCGAAAGCTGGGCGTCATGATGCTCTTCCAATGGTATGCGATGAGCATTTACTGGACCTATGTCACCTATTCGATCGCCCGTTCGGTTTACAATACGACCGAGCCGGTGAGCGATGGTTTTCGCAGCGCCGTACTGACCAATGGAACGATGGGTGCCTTCTACAACGCCGTCGCCTTTGTCGCGGCGCTGGCGATGATGCCGCTGATCCGCAAGATCGGGCCGCGCTATGTCCATGCCGTTGCGCTGGTGGCTGGCGGGTTGGGCATGCTCGCCATTCCGCAGATGACCGACGCCACATGGCTGTTCCCGGCTGCGGTCGGTGTGGGCATTTGCTGGGGCAGCATCATGGGCACGCCCTATGTGATGCTCGCCAGCTGCATCCCGCCACACCGGACCGGGGTCTATATGGGCATCTTCAACATGATGATCGTGATCCCGATGCTGCTCAACGCGGCAACCTTCCCCTTTTATTATGAGCCGTTGCTCGGCGGCGATGCGCGCAATGCGCTTATGCTCGCAGGAATATTGCTGGTATGCGCGGCGCTTGCGGTCTTGCGCGTTCGCGACGATGAACTGGGGCATGACTCGATATCTGCGACTCGATAGCGCCGCCTGCACCGCCATATTGGAATTGACGCCGGGCGAAGCCCCGCTTTGGCGCTATTGGGGGCTTCGCTTGCCCGATGGGGTGGCGCCCCCGCTGCCCTTGCGAGACACACGCCCGACACCGAGCTTCAGCCCCGATTTTGACCAGCCGCTGTCAATCTTCCCGGGATGCGGAACCGGCTGGTTTGGCGAGAGCGCCCTGCTCGCGCACCGCGCTGGAAGTGATTGGAGCTTTCAGGCGACGCAATGCGATGTTGACGAGAAGGGCAATGCAGCGACCATTCAACTGACCGACGAGGTTGCGTGCATCCGGATTAGCATCGAGCTCGACCTTTGTGCGCACAGCAATATGCTTACAATCCAGACGAAGCTGACCAATCGCGGGGATGCCGTACTGGATGTGCAATGGCTGGCCGCAGCTGTTCTGCCACTGCCGCCCGAGGCGACTGAGGTCCATTCCTATGGCGGAAGGCACAATGGCGAGTTTGTGGCCGTCAAAGATCCGCTGACGCGCAGCACCTGGCGCCGAGAAAACCGGCGCGGCCTGACATCGCATGATTGCTTTCCCGGTGCGCTTGTCCGGTCAGGCCGGGCCACATATGGCGCGCAGCTCGCCTGGTCGGGCAACCATGCGCAAAGCATCGAATGGGTCGAAGACGGCCGCTATCAATGGCAGTTTGGCGAATGGCTGGCACCCGGCGAAGTCAGGCTGGCACCGGGCGAAAGTCTCACTACCCCCGAACTGCTGGCCACCTGTGCGCAGGACAGCGATGGCGTGGCGCAGAATTTCCATGCAGCAATTCGCCAGCGTCTTGAATGGCCCGGCGGCAGAATGAAACCACGACCCGTGCATATCAACACCTGGGAAGGTTTCTATTTCGACCATGACGAGCAGGCGCTGAAGGATCTCGCCGAGCAGGCGGCAGCGATCGGCATCGAACGTTTCGTCGTAGACGATGGCTGGTTCCATCGCCGTGATGATGACACCAGCTCGCTCGGTGACTGGTGGCCCGATGCGCGCAAATATCCCGATAGTTTGAAGCCGCTAGCTGAGCATGTCACAGGTCTGGGCATGGAATTCGGGCTTTGGGTCGAGCCCGAGATGGTCAATCCCGACAGCGATCTGCACCGCGCGCACCCCGATTGGACGCTGAGCATCGTTGGTCGCCCCATGGTGACCGCGCGTAACCAGCTGGTACTCGACATGCGTCGGGCAGAGGTTGTCGACTATCTGTTCGACCATGTCGCTGCCCTGCTGCGTGATTTGCCGATTGGCTACCTCAAATGGGATCATAACCGGGATCTGGTCGCGGCCGGCGACCGTGCGGCCTATCGCGAGCAGGTGCTGGGCAGCTATCGCTTGATGGCCCGGCTGCGATCCGAATTTCCGGATGTCGAGATAGAGGCCTGTGCCGGCGGCGGTGGCCGTATCGATGCCGGAATTTCCCGCTACACACATCGGTTCTGGACCAGTGACAATATCGACGCGCTCAGCCGTATCGCCATCCAGCGGGGCTTCCTGCAATTTTTCCCGCCCGAACTGATGGGCGCGCATGTCGGGGCCTCGCCCGCGCACGCAACCGGCCGCAAACAGTCGATGGATTTTCGCGCGGGCGTCGCGCTTCCCGGCCATTTCGGCGTCGAGCTTGATGTTCGTAAGCTCAACGACGAGGATCGCGATCAGCTGAGGCACTGGATTTCCGAATATAGAACGCATCGCAACCTGCTTCACCGGGGCAAGCTGTGGCAGGGCGAGGCTGGTGACGGCCTGTTTTGGCAGGCGCATGGCGATGCCGACCGGCTCCTGCTTTTTGTCTATCGCGTTGATCCGCAAAGCTGGCGGCATGCGCCCCTTGTCAAACTGCCAATGCTCGATGCCGGCCGCCGATATCGGATCGATGAAATCGACTATGACGGTGCCTGGCTGGCGCAGGTGGGATTGCCCATCCAGCTGGTGAAAGCCGAACGCTTCCAGCTGTTCTCGATACTTGCCCAAGCATAGGAAAACGCAAACTCCTCACCGATCTGCAACAAAGTTTTTGCAATCGATTGCGATATTGGTTAATCGGCTGATCGACAGCGGAATCAATCCGCGGCAGTTTGGACATCCGCAGTGCTCGATTCATGTGTTTCCTCATTTGTGGCTTCGATATGGTCGCCCGAACATGTTCGGACTGCGGATGCATCACAACTACGCGCCATTCCGATCATCACACAGGAAGACATCAAGGATATCCTCCCCGGCCTCCAGCTTTGGGATTGCTGGACGATCGATGCGCCGGACGGTTCAGCGATCCGGTTTGACGGCTGGCGCGGTTGGGTGATCATGTGCGCGCCGCGTTCCATCCATCCCGATCTGAGGCATGATGTCGCCCGGTTGCGGCTGGCGATGGAACGCGACGGCGTATGGCGCGATTGCGGCTTTCTTCTGCCTGAAGATCGCAACCCCGGATCGCGCGAATGGGCCGGGTCTACCGTGTATGACCCCACCTCTGGCGCGCTCACCTTGTTTTTCACCGCAACCGGACGGCGCGGCGAACCCCAACGCACATTCGAGCAACGCCTTTTCCAGATTAGTGGAATGCTGGCCTTTGACGGCGAGCATCTGCAAGCGTCCGGCTGGGGGCAAGTGACCGAGAATGTCATCGCCGACGGCGTCGACTATGTCGTGGTCAACCAGCATGAGGGCGTTCCCGGCTTCATCAAGGGTTTTCGCGATCCGTTCCATTTCCGCGATCCCACCGATGGCGTCGATTACCTGTTGTTCACAGCGTCGGCCAAGCAATCGCTCAGCGATTTCAACGGTGTCATAGGTATCGCCCGTTCGGATAGCGGCAATCTCGACCAGTGGGAATTGCTGCCTCCGTTGCTATCCGCTGACGGGGTCAACAATGAACTTGAACGGCCGGTACTCCGCCATCATCAGGGGCGCTATTATCTGTTCTGGTCGACCCAGCGCAAAACCTTTGCACCTGGTGGTCCAAATGGGGCGAATGGCCTCTATGGCATGGTATCCGATCACCTCTTTGGCCCTTATCGCCCGTTGAACGGCGGCGGGCTGGTTGCGCCTAATCCCGGCGAAGAGCCGTTCCAGACCTACAGCTGGTGGGTTGATGCAGATTTCCAGGTCACGGGTTTTGTCGATCTGTGGGGCCTGAATGGACGGGATCCAGCTAACGAGCCCAGCCTTGTTGAAACCCATTTTGGCGGCGTGCCGGCACCCGCCTTCTGCCTTGAAGTCGAGGGTGATCGCGCGCAGGTTGCTGTGGGATGAGTGAAAAGCGCTATGGATTGATCGAGGCTGGCGGCACAAAATTCGTGCTCGGCGTGGCCAATGAAGCCAGGCAAATCCCGGCGCGGCACCGCATTGAAACCACTACGCCTGAGGAGACACTGTCGCAGATGACCGAATGGCTCACCGCGCATGCGCCATTTGATGCGATCGGTGTTGCGACCTTTGGACCTGTAGAATTAGACCCCTCCTCTTCGAATTGGGGCCATATCCTGAGTACACCCAAGGCAGGGTGGAGCGGGGCGGATCTGGCTGGCGCATTGCGCGCCCGTTTCAGCTGCCCCATTGCCATCGACACCGATGTCAACGCGGCGGCACTGGCCGAATCTTTATGGGGTGCTGGCTGTGGGGACGGTACCACGCTCTATTTTACCATTGGCACGGGCATCGGCGGCGGGGCCGTGATCGACGGTCGCACCTTGCGCGGTTTGGGCCATCCGGAAATGGGCCATATCCGCCTTGCCCGGCATCCCGAAGATGCCGGTTTCGCAGGCACCTGCCCCTTCCATGGCGACTGCCTCGAAGGGCTTGCCAGTGGCCCGGCGATCATCGCCCGCTGGGGATGCTCGCTTTCGGACCTTCCGCCTGATCATCCCGCGCATGGCATCATAGCGCATTATTTGGCCCAGGCCGTGGTGACGATGCAGGCCATCTTCGAACCTTCGCGGATCATTTTTGGCGGTGGCGTGATGGCCACGCCGAGGCTGTTGCACCGCGTGATAGAGCGAGCCGAAGTCTCGGGCGGCGGATATTTCCGCAGCCAAGCGCGGGATATCGTTGTTGCGCCGGGGCTGGGTGACGATGCAGGCTTGCTGGGAGCGCTCGCGGTCAGCTTGACAGCCGGATAACCAGCTCAGGCGGCATCACGACCGAAGCGGTGTCTTCTCCCGCGATCCGGCGCAGCAACAGGTCGACAAGATTATGTGCCCCGGTCGTCAAATCTTGTTTGATCGTGGAAAGCCGCGGCACGGTATGCTCTCCCAGCGCCAGACCGTCATAACCGACGACCCCGATCTCTCCCGGAACCGATATTTCCATTTCCGCTAACGTGCGCAGCGCGCTCATCGCGATCACATCCGATGCAGCAAAAATCCCGTCGGGCCTTTCGCCGGGCGACGCCATAAACTCGGCGATGGCAGTATCGGTGGGATCGTCGGCAAGATGCGCGTGCAGCAATTTCAAATTGGCCGACAGGCCAGCCTTCTCCATCGCAATCTTGCACCCTTCGAGGCGTTGCGCGATCTCAAGTGCGGTCGGATCGCCGAAAAAGGCGATGCTCTTGCAGCCTCGTTCAATCAGGTGCGTTGCCGCCAGTTCACCGCCCGCGACATTGTCTGAGCCGACCGAGCAATGGACCTGCCCTTTGCGATGCCCGCCCCAGACCACCAAAGGGCGATAGCGTTGCGCCACCCGGTCAAGCGTTTCGAACTGGTTCGACTGACCGATGACGATGATCCCGTCGACCCGACCGGAATCGGTAAAACGATCAAGCCAGTCGCCATCGGTGGGAATGACGCGAGACAGAACAAGGTCATAGCCCTTCTCGGTCAGCGTATCGGCCAAAAGGCCCAGCATCGTGATAAAGAAGGGATCGGAAATATGTTGTCCGGTTTCATGCCCTAGCGGAATGACGACACCGATGGCCCCGGTCTTCTGGATGCGCAGATTGCGTGCCATGATATTCGGTCGGAAATCATGCTCGCGCGCCAGCGCCTTGATCCGCTCACGTGTCTTCTGGCTGATCAGCCCGGTATCGGTCAGCGCTCTTGAAACCGTACCGGGCGACACCCCGGCCAGTTTGGCAAGATCGCTGATGTTCCGGATTTTGACCTTGTCGGTCACGGCTGCTCCCCTGATTTCCTATACTATGCATGTTCCCCAGCCTCGGCATAATAGCAACAATATTCTGCCATGGAGGCGGTTAGGAAGACAAAAATACAATCGATTGCAAAAAGTCTTTGCAAACGATTGCTGAATCTCTATGTAGCGACTTGCATTCCTCTGCCCGCGATAGGCCGAGGTCGCCAAAACGAATGTCTTTAGGAGGATTTATGCGGAGGTCAGTTTTCACCAATCATGCGTCGGTCATCGCGATCGGCCTCGCAGCGATGTCAGCAGCATCGATCCCGGCGACCGCCTGGGCGCAAGATGACAGTGCCGCAGCGGAAGAAGAAGCGACAGTCGATGAAATCATCGTAACCGGTGTCATTTCATCCGCTGGCCAAAACAAGATCGATACCTCGATCTCGGTTTCGTCATTGGGCGCAGAAGCGATTGCCGACAGCAATCCCACTAACCTCGCCGAAGTGTTTCGCCAGTTGCCCGGTATTCGTTCGGAAAGCTCTTCAGGCGGCGGCAACTCCAACATCAACGTTCGCGGTATTCCGATTTCAACCGGCGGCGCAAAGTTCCTGTCGATGCAGGAAGACGGCCTTCCCATCCTCTTGTTCGGTGACCACCTTTTCGCCCCTGCTGACGGTTTCTATAAATCCGATGCGACGCTTGCTCGTGTGGAATCGGTTCGCGGCGGTACGGCTTCGACGCTGACCACCAACGGCCCCGGCGGCATCATCAACCTGATCGGCAAGACCGGCAAAGACGGCGGCGGTTCGATCGCGCTCGGTCTCGGCGTCGATCATAAGGACTATCGCGTCGACGCCGAATATGGCGCCAACCTGGCCGATGATCTCTATTTCCACCTCGGCGGCCATTTCCAGCAAGGCGGCGATTATCGCGACTCTGGCTACAATCCGGTTTCGGGTGGCCAAATCCGCCTGAGCCTGACCAAGGAATTTGAAACCGGTTATGTCCGCGTCACCGGCAAGGTCATCGACAAAAAGGAACAGGCTTATTTCCCGCAGCTGGTGTCGCGCACCGGCAATGCAACCAGCGGTGTGGTCGGTACCAGCCTCGGTAATTTCAGCGCAGCCAATCACAGTCTCTACAGCAACCTGACCCGCAATGGCCTTGCGGTAAATGGTCGCAACCAGCTGGAGCCCTATGACGTTGCCGACGGTTTGAACCACAAGGTGAAATCGATTGGCCTAGAAACAAACTTCGATCTGGGCGGGGGCCTCAATCTTTCGTCGAAGACCCGCTATCAGGATATTTCCGGCGAGTTTCTGGGCTTCTTCACTTATGGTGCCTTGAACGCGGCTTCGCTCGCCGGTTCGACCTACTATAACGGCCCCCGTGCCGGCCAGGCCGTTACCGCAGCGAACCTACCCAATGGCCTCGCTTCGGAAGTCGCTGTCTTCGACGTGAACCTCGATGACATGAGCAATTTCGCCAATGACGTACGCTTGTCAAAGTCGTTTGAAATCGGCGGAGACTCGACACTCGATGTGGCTGTTGGCCACTTCTTCATGCACCAGAATTTCAAACAGGACTGGCATTGGACCCGCCTCGTCACGACCACGGAAAATGACGCAGCATTGATTGCTACGCCGGGGTCGATCAACGGCATTGCAGGCGTCAACCAGGCCTTTGGCTGGGACGGTTCAAACCGCAACTATGATCTGGAAGCCCAGGTCAGCTCGCCATTCGCTGCACTTGCCTTGAAGGCGGGCGACCTCAGCGTCGATGCCAGCGTCCGTTACGACAGCATGAGCCAAAATGGTATCCGCACCTCTGCATCGGGCGGTCCGTTCGACGTGAATGGTGACGGTGTCATCACGGGCACAGAAGCGACCGTCTCGCTCAACCGCGGTACTGTTGATGCCCGGGCCGATTTGAAAGCCGATAACTTTGCCTGGTCGCTGGGTGCAAACTATCTGATCAACGATAATTTCTCGATCTTTGGTCGTGCATCGAGCGGCGCTTCGTTCAATTTCGATCGTGCGCTCGATTTCGGCGTGCGCAACGCGAGCGGTGCATTGCTGGCCGGCGCTGAGGGCGCCTATGTCGACACGGTGAAGCAGTATGAAATCGGCTTCAAGGCACAGGACCTGGCGCTTGGCGCGGGAAATCTCGATCTCTACGGCACATTGTTCCTGTCGAAGACCGAGGAATCGAACATCACGATCACGCCGCCTACCGGCCAGATCCGCAAATATGACGCCAAGGGCCTTGAGCTCGAGGCCTATTACAAGAGCGGTGTATTCAATCTCTATGCAACCGCGACCTACACCGATGCAGAAATCACCGATGCCCGCAACTCGGCTGGCGTGGTCAACGCGGCATTGGTTGGAAACCGCCCGCAGCGCCAGGCAAAGCTGATCTGGGCCGTAACGCCTAGCCTCGACTTTGACCGGTTCCGCGTCTCGGCAAGCTGGATCGGCACCGGCAGCAGCTTTGCCAATGATGCCAACACCCTGACCCAGAAGGGCTATTCGGTGGTGCATCTGACCGGCGCGGTCAACCTGACCGACAATCTGGAGTTCTCGCTCAATGTGAACAATGTGTTCGACAAGGCGGGGATCACGGAATCGGCGAATGACGGTCGCGAGTCCCTGTTCGCAGGCGCGCCCAACACCGTAACCATCGGTCGGTCGATCCAGGGTCGCACAATGGCAGCGAATATCCGCTTCAAATTCTGATCGGGTCGTAAGAAGAAAAATGGCGTCCGCGGCAAGCGGGCGCCATTTTTTATATCCGAATGGATTGGTGCTGTCGCCGAACAAGCCCCCGCAGAATGATGTAAGTCAGATTTTCTGCAGGGCCTCGAAATAGACCCTGTTGGGTACCGTGTCGCGCAGCACAAAGTCGCACAGCTTGGCCCGCCGTTGGGCCAGTTCCTCCATCATCCGGTTGGCATGGCCGCCTGGTTCGGAACCGGCGGATCCCGCCCCCTTCCAGCCCATCCCGTACAAAACGAACTTGTAGTTTGTCGCTGAAAAGCACTGGATTGTGCTGTTGAAATCATAAACGCTGGGCACTGCGGCGCTCCAGGATTTGAGATTGTCCTGCAAGGATTGCGGGATCGTCTTGGGATCGCAATTGTCGCGCCAGAATGCCGTATCGCGGCGGTTTGACAGGCAATAATGCATCTTCAGGAAATCGGCGATATTGACATAATGATTGTGCAATATCCGGTTGTAACTGCCTTGTGGCTGTGCCCCGGCAAGAAAGCGCGGCACGAATTCCAGCATCGCCCAGTTCGCCATTTCGATGAGGTAAATGCCGGTGGATTCCAGTGGTTCAAGAAATCCGCTGGATAGCCCGATAGCGACACAATTGCCGCGCCATTGCTGGTCATGATAGCCGATACGCATCTTCAACATGCGCGATTCGAGCGCATCGACAGGCTGGTTCACATAAGCGGCCAGTTCCGCTTTCGCAGCATCGTCATCGATATAGCGCGAGCTGTAGACGTGGCCGACGCCGCGACGATCCTGAAGCGCAATATCCCAAATCCAACCAGCGCTTTGCGCAGTCGATTTAGTATAGCCGATCACATCGGCGAGGCTTTCATTTTCAACGCGGGTGACAACCGCCCGATCAACGAACAAAGTATCTGACAGGCTTTTGAAATCATTCTGCTCGTCCGAATTGATCAGCCTGGCGGCAAAGCCCGTGCAGTCGATGAACAGATCGGCCTCAATCCGTTCGCCATTGTCGAGATGGATCGCGACGATATCTTCACCCAAGCGATCAATCTGTACCACCTTTTGCACTTTGTGCTGGGCACCCCTGCCCTTGCTCAATGTCTTCAAAAACTGCGCCAGCTTGCCCGCGTCGAGATGATAGGCATAAGCGAGCGCACCATCATAGGGCTTGTCGCGGAAGTTTTTGGGCGAATGGCCGCTGCGGGCGATCTCGGCCTGCACCGAAAATTGTTCGGCATAGGGCGCGCGCTGTTCGGGCGGGAGCAATAACCACTGCCAGGTCGCATCCTGGCCCGCCACCATGATCTGGTCGCCAAAGGGATGGAAATAGCTGTTGGCGCCCTTCTCTTTGGGATCATCGCGCCAGTTGATGAATTCGATCCCTTGTTTGAAGGTCGCACCGCACGTCTTCAGGAAAACATGTTCCTCGATCCCGCAGGCTGCGAGCGTCTGGCGAATGGAGGGAATGGTGGCCTCCCCCACGCCAACGGTCGGAATGTCCTCGGCCTCGACCACTGTGATTTCGACAGGCCTGTTCAATGTATGCGGCAACTGATTTTGCAGGAAAGCAGCGGTCAGCCATCCCGCTGTACCACCGCCGACAATTACAATCCGCACTTCACTGCCCATCCCGATCCTGCCAATTCCGCAACCGATTGCATAGGTGCAACTAGAGCCAGTATCTCAAGAAAGATCAAGGCTCGAGCGGGAAAATCCGTATTTAATGATTGCCATCCAGCACAGCATGGGTAGGTGATCCTATATCAGTCCTATTTCAAGAAAAAGCGAGCGGAACGCGCCGCGCATCCAACCCGGATTGGCGTTGCGTGGCTTTGATTCCGGGCCCCCAAACCTTTTCCGTCTTGCTTGCATCCTCCCAGCCATCGCTTCCGTTGCGCTGCGCTGACACAAAACTTACCGAAAATTAACCCTGTCTTTTTAACGATGCTGCTTTAGACTGGCAGGAGCGACAATATGGAAGCTGCGATGGAGAAACTGAGCAGCCATCTTTACGGCAAGAGCGTCGGCGCGATCGCCGCCTTGGAGCTGCGCTTCGGGCGTGTCCTGCTGGGATGGGTCATATTTGCGGCACTGGCCTGCGGATTGCGCATCGGCTTTGCGGTGTCGCCGATCACCGGCGTGGCCACCTTCCTGCAAACCGCCATCCCTTACATATTGGTCATTGGCGCGCCGGTCGCAGCCTATTTCCTGTGCAATCATATCTTCCAGCAAGGCGCATTGTATGAGCAGCCACAGATCCGGCTTTCGCGCTACGGCAAGTGGCAGCCGGTCAATTGTCTGGCTGCGCGCGAGCACCGCCTTTTCGGTCCGACGGGGATGATGGCCTCGCTGGTTATCGGCATGCTTCTGAACGTTCCGGTGCGCAGCCTTGAATTTCTGGCTGCCGTTCCCGCTATGAACGGCAATGCCCCGATTTGGGGGCAAGCCATTTTTGCGGCAATGACCATGGATGTGGTCGCGATGAACTTCCTTTATATGGTCGCTTTCATGATGGCTTTGCGCAATGTTCCCTGGTTTCCGCGTCTGCTTTTGCTGGTCTGGGGCGTGGACATTTGCTCACAGCTGGCGATCGCCCAGTGGGTGGGCAGCGTTGACGGCTTGCCTGTAAAGGTTGGTCATGCAGTAGCAGGATTGCTCGACGGCAATATCAAAAAGGTAATGATCAGCATGGTGATCTGGCTGCCCTATCTGATCCTGTCCGAACGGGTGAACCTGACTTACCGTTCGCGCGTCGCAGCCTAGCCCAGCTTTGTTTTGACGCACTTGCCGCCGCTGGCCTACAACCTTTCGGCGAGGCGGCCGGGCATATAATCCAAAATGGTTATAGAACTTTAGTAACATATTGTGATTCGGCTGCTTTCTGCGGAAAAAGTTGTAAATATGCCGCATGGTTAACAAATCGTTAGCGTAAGATATTGTTAAAATAGTGTAAATTTTACCTGTTGACCGTCAACGGCGTTTGGCGGGATGTTTCAGTTGCCCAAGGGGGACCTGAGCGAAATAAGAGCCGACGCGAAGTTGGCAAAATATAACCAGGGTCGCGACGGTTCTGTTTCACCCCTCCTTTGGCAAGGTTGCCGGTCCAGGCCGGAAACCAGAACTGTAAACCAACTAAGGGGTAATATTATGTTGAAATTTGTGAAATCGTTCATCGCTGACGAAAGCGGCGCTTCGGCTGCTGAATATGCACTGATCCTCGCTGTTGTTGGCGCTGCCATCGGCACCGCTGCACTGCTGCTCGCTGGTGAAATCCGCGACGCCGTTGAAGGCGCAGAAGAAAATGTTTCGGCTTCGCAGGGCGCTCTGCCGGCTGCCGACTAAGCCAATATTTCCGCCGCGCTGGGCGACAGCGCGGCGGATTTTATTCCTGACGGCAGGGTGGGGCAAATTCGAGCATGTTTGGAAACCGCAATATTGTTGTGCTGGCGATTGCTGCGATCCTCGGGATTGCGGCTGTAATCATAGCCAATAGCTACCTCTCTGGGGTAGAAGACAAACAGCAACGCGCAGCCGAAGAGGGCCGTCTGGTCCAGATCGCCGTCGCACGTGTCCCGCTCGATTATGGGGCCACCCTTACTGCAGACAATATCCGTATGGTCAGCTGGCCAGCGACCTCGCTTCCCGAGGGCGCATTCCGCTCGACCAAGGGCCTGTACGGCAGCGAACCGCGTGTGGTTCTGCGCCCGATTGAGGCAGGCGAACCTATTCTTCCGGGCAAGATCACAGGCTTTGGTGGCCGTGCAAGCCTTGCCGAACTCATCGAGACCGATATGCGCGCGATGGCGGTGCGGATCAGCGATACTGCCGGTGTTGGCGGCCACATCCTTCCCGGCGATCGTGTCGATGTGATGGTGACGCGCCAGCCCAGGCTTGATGGCGAGCAGGGCGAGGCCGAACCAATTACCGACATCGTGCTGCAAAATGTCCGCGTTGCGGCAATTGACCTCAATCCCAGCGAGAAAGCGGATGAGCCCAAGGTGGCCAAGACGGCAACGCTTGTGGTCGATCAGCAGGGCGCCCAAAAACTGGCGCTGGCCGGGCAGGTGGGCACATTGTCGCTCGCGCTTCGCAATCCAGCCAACCAGGATCAGTTTGCTGCATCCACTGTTGGTACGCGCGATCTGGGGCAGGGTGATCGCTCGCAAAGCCTTTACGCTGGTGCGTCGGCCAAAGGTGGAGGCACAAGCTATGCCGCGATGCCGGCACCTTCCTTTTATCCGTCAGCACCTACCGCGCCTGCCCGCGCCGCTGCGCCGCGTGCGCCGCGCGTTCCGGGCGGTGTGAGCGTCCAGATTGTGCGCGGCACCGAAAGTTCCGTGTACGACGTGAAGCGCCACAGGGGGTTTTAAGCGCATGAACAGGAAATCTCTTCTGCTGGCGACCGCCATTGCGCTAGCCTCATTGTCTGCCCCCGCGATGGCCCGGAACATGTACACCTCGGCCGAACGGGGCCTGCATGCCGGCCAGCTCGACGTGCCGCTGAACAAGAGCCAGGTGGTCACTGTTGACCGTCCGATTTCAAAGGCGATGATCGGCAGCCAGGAAATCGCCGACGTCCTGCCGATGACCAACCAGTCGTTATATGTTCTCGGCAAGAAAATGGGCACCACCAGCCTGACCATTTACGATAGCAACAACCGAGTCATTTCGGTGATCGATGTTGCCGTTGGCCCCGACATTGTCGGTTTGCGCCGTCAGCTGTCGGAATTGCTTCCCGGTGAACCGATTGGCGCGCGTATCTCGAACGACGCGGTGGTGCTGACCGGCGTGGTGACCAACGGCCCTGCGGTGGACCGTGCGGTGCAGCTGGCCAAAACCTATGCCGGTGACAAGGTCGTCAACATGCTTTCGGTTGGCGCGAGCCAGCAGGTGATGCTTGAGGTCCGCTTCTCGGAAATCAACCGTCAGGCGGCCAAGCAGATCGGTGTCAGCGCCTTTGTGGGCAGTGATGGCGGCAGCTTTGGCGGTGCAATCGGCAATGGCGCTCAGCTCTCCGCCGATCCCGACACCGGCGAAGGCGTGTTGAAGATTTCTGAAATCCTCAACAGCTTTGGCGTATTCCGCAAAAATGTGTCGGTGGCGGGTCTGAATGTGCAGGGCATACTCGACGCGCTGGAACGCAAAGGCCTGGTTAAGACGCTGGCCGAACCGACACTGATTGCGCTTTCAGGAGAAACGGCTTCGTTTCTTGCTGGCGGCGAATTCCCGGTACCCGTTGTCCAGAATAATGGCGCTGGCGGCGGCAGTGACGGCGGTAGCATCTCGATCGAGTTCAAGCCTTTTGGGGTCAGTCTGGGCTTTACACCCACCGTGCTTGCCGACGGGGTTATCAACCTTGCCGTCGAACCCGAAGTCAGCTCGATTGACCCCAGCGCCTCGATCACGCTGAACGGCCTAGTCATTCCGGGTCTGCAAACGCGCCGCGCCAATACCGTGCTCGAACTGCGTGACGGCGAATCCTTTGCGCTCGCGGGCCTGATCCGAAAGGATTTCCAGACCACAGTGCGTCAGGTTCCGTTGCTGGGTTCGATACCGATTATCGGGTCACTGTTCCGCTCGTCTGGCTTCCAGAAGGGTGAGACGGAACTCGTAATTGTGGTCACACCGCGGCTGGTGAAACCGGTCCGGCCCGACCAGATCCAGCTACCGACCGACCGGGTCGACAATCCCAAGGAACTTGAACTGTTCCTGCTGGGCCGCACCGACAAGGCGGTGGGCGTGAATCCGATTGATCCGGATGCTCCGCCGCCCGAAGCTTCCTCAGCGCCCAAGGGCGAGAAAAAGGCTGCCGACTATGACTATTAAGAAAATTGGCCTCCTCGCGCTGGTTCCGGCGATCGGTTTGGCTGCAGGGTGCACGCCCAACGATATTACGCTGGGTGCAGCTGCGAAGAATAATTATGAGGCGCAAATCATCGAGCCCGATCCAAAATATGCCGAGGCACACACGACCGACGGCAATCAGGTGGCGAATGCGCAAACGCGCTATCGCACCGGCAATGTGAAAAAGCCGACATCGATCCGCACAACCAATAGCGGTGCGGGCGGTGGCAGCAGCCGCGGCGCTTCGTCGGGCGGCTGATAGCCAGACAGGAAAGGAGGTTGGTTCGTCATGGCGCAGGCAGGAAGAAGCTTCCTGAAGGATGAAGGAGGGGCTGTCGCTCCGCTATACGCGCTTTCGCTGACCGCCCTCATTGCCATAGGTGGCATTGCTTTCGACTATAGCCGCCTGGCTTCCATGGATACCGAATTGCAGAACGCAGCCGACCAGGCGGCGTTGGCAGCCGCAAGCCAGCTCGACGGCGCCCCGGGAGCGACACGACGCGCCGAAGAGGCCGCGCGCGAACTGGTCGCCAACCAGACCCGCTTTTCCAACGATGGCAATGCCGCGGGACGCGGCGTCGAAATCGCCGAAGTCACTTTCTATAGCTGCGAAACCAATGCCTGTCTGGATGATCGAATCGGCGCCAATATGACGCTGGTTGAGCGCGATGATGCGGCCACCGACGATGATGCGGCTGCACGCTATGTCGGTGTCAGGGTGGCCGGTCGCAGGGCCTTTTACGCGCTCACACCGATTGTGAACGCCGTCAGTTCGGGCGATATGGCGGCAGGTGCATTGGCCGGCATGGGTAGCTCGATCTGCCGCGTACCCCCGGTCATGATGTGCAATCCGAAAGAATCGACCGATCCGGCTTTCACCACCGAAGATTATATCGGAGCCGGTATCCGTCTGGTCGCCAATGATGGCGGTGGCGGCTATGGTCCGGGTAATTTCGGCTTCCTCGCCAATGATGCGGGTAACGGCGCGAACACGCTGCGTCAGGCGCTTGGCCGCGTCAACCCGCCGGGCGATTGTGTGCGCTATGATGGCGTGACCACCGAACCCGGCGCGATGGTTTCGGTGCTCGATGCGCTCAACACGCGCTTTGGTGTCTATGCCAACGGCCTGAACAGTGCATGCGGCACCAATGATGCCTTGTGCCCGGCCTCGGCCAACACGCGCAAGGATGTGCGCCTTGGCGGTGCGGGCAATTCGCTCGCATTCCAGCCCGGCAATGGCAATACAGGCTGGAAATTGCCGGACAACAGCCAGATTGGTACACGGCTTTATCCGATTGCGGCGTTGACGACGCAACGGGTGCTGACGCAGCCGGAGATCAACCAGCTGTGGCCGATGGGGCATCCGCGTGACATCTGCCATGCGACGAGCACCACCGGCAATTGTACCGGCGGTCGCATCGGCAATGGCGTGTGGGACAGGAACGCCTATTTCCGTTCCAACAGCACTAACTACCCCACGCCGCCAACCAACAGCGACCTGACCAATTGGTTCGGGACCACCACGCCGACACGCTATCAGGTATATCGCTGGGAACTCGATAATGCCGGCTCCCGCCTGCAGCCGCAGGCCACGGGCAGTGGCGCCAATCGCCGCACATCCTATGGTCAACCGGTTGGCGGTGGAGGACTGGTACCGGGTGCAACGACGGTGGATCGCCGTCGTCTTTCGGTTGCAGTCATTAACTGCGAGGCAGAGGGTGTTTCGGGCCGCACGACCAATGTCAAAGTGACCAAATGGATTGAGGTGTTCCTTGTCGAGCCGACTATTCCGCGGCCGCGGACCGAAAATAGCGACCTCTATGTTGAAGTGATCAGCGAAACCCAGGCAGGGGAAGGGCAAACCGCCGGACAGGTCGTCCGTCGTGATATCCCTTATCTGGTCGAATGATGCGGTCGTTTCTCTCTTCTTTCTGGCGCGATGAGCGCGGCGCTGCAGCGGCTGAGATGGCGCTGATGACCCCGCTGTTGCTCATGCTGATGTTTGCTCCGATGGAACTGGGCTATTTCTACTGGTCGCAGCACAAGATCACAAAGGGTGTCCGCGATGCGGCCCGCTATGCTGCGCGCCAGCCCTTTGGCGAATATGAATGTGGCACGGCACTGGGCGATTCTGATCTGGAAACGCGAATCAAGAATCTTGCGCGAACCGGTCAGTTGACGGGTGGAACCACAAAGGTCGCGGGTTGGGTCGATGCCGAAATTACCGTTTCGGTGGTGTGTCGCAACGATCCGCTTGACGGCTCCGGTGACGATGCAGTTACCACGGGCATCTATCGTGGCCTCGACAATGCGCCGATTGTTCGTGTCGAAACCAATCTCGATTATCCGTCGCTGTTCCGCACGCTCGGTTTCAACACTACGGGTGCGCGAATGACGGCCTATTCGGAATCGGCGGTGATGGGACTATGAGTTTCCTGCGCACCTTCCTTCGCGACGAAAATGGCGGCCCGGCCGCCGAATTCGGGATGGTCCTGCCGCTCGCGTTGATGTTCCTGTTCGGGATCATCGATGTCGGCCGCTACATGTGGGACGTAAACCAGTCTGAAAAAGCGACCCAGACTGGCGCACGCTGGGCCGTGGCAACCGGCATATTGGTGGCTGACCTTTCGACCTACAGCTATGCTGTAGATGGCGGTATCCCACAGGGTGATCCGATCGACGCTGATGCTTTCCCGGGCGTGATTTGCACCGAGGACGGATGTGACTGCGTTTCCGGCGGCACCTGCGATTTTGATGCAGGCACGCTGAATGATGATTCCTTTGACGCGCTTGTAACCCGGATGTCGCAAATCAAGCCCGATATCGGACCCGACAATGTCATGGTTGACTATGCCTGGTCTGGCCTTGGTTATGCCGGAGACCCAAATGGACCCGACGTAGCGCCGATCGTGACCGTGAGGTTGGTCGGTATGGAATTTCGTCCGATGCTGCTGCAATTGTTCGGCGGTGCTGTAACTCTCCCAGACTTTGCCTATTCGCTTACGCTCGAAGACGGCCATGGCCTGGTATCGAATTAGATGAAGGCCTGCGACATGGGTGTTTCTGAATATATCAATTTCGCTTCGGAGGATTGGGTTTTGGACCTGAAGTCACGTTCTGTTTTGCTGGTCCTGTCCGAAGCCGAAATGACCGATGCCCGCCTTGACGAGCTGAGCATGCCGCAGCAGATGTTGCTGTCGACATTGCAGCCCGATGCGGAAATTGCGCGTGATATGCTCGATCAGGCGTCAATTCTGGTGCTTGAAATCAAGCCCGACCTGCCCGGCTCACTGAAAAGGTTCGAAGCCGTCCGGTCCACGCATCCCGACCTTCCGGTGATCGCGGCGATCCGCGATGCCGATCTTCCACTCGTTCGTACTTTGCTGAAGCAAGGGGTGAAGGATGTCACCGGGTTGCCGTTGTCGCCGGCGGATCTTGCCAACATTATCAGCGAGATTTGCGAGCAGCTTGATTCCCGCGATTCGGCGGATGTCCATCAGGGACAACTGGTTTCGGTACTCAAGAGCATAGGTGGCGTGGGCGCCACGACCGTTGCGACCCATTTGGCGAGTGAACTTGCCGGTCGCAATAGCGGACGCGGCGTTTGCCTGATCGACCTCGACCTGCAGTTCGGCAATGCAGCGGCCTATCTGGGACTGTCGAGCCAGCTGTCGGTTGCCGACCTGCTCGCCGCAGGTTCGCGCATCGATGGCGCTCTCCTCAAATCAGTTGCCTCCAAATCCGAAAATGGACTCGACGTTATCGCGGCCCCGATGGACATCGTGCCGATCGAGTCGGTGAATGCCGACCAGATTGTGCGCATCATTGAACTGGCGCGTGCCGAATATGACCATGTCATTCTCGACCTGCCAACCAACTGGACCAACTGGACGCTCTCGCTGGTGGCGATGTCGGATGCTATCTTCCTCGTAGCCGAGCTGTCGGTGGCAAGCCTGCGTCAGGCCAAGCGCCAGTTGCACCTCCTCGATAGCCAGAATATCTCGGGACCGCACATCAATGTCATCGCCAACCGGGTCGAAAAGAAGCTGTTCCGTACAATTGACCTCGATTCCGCTGCGCAGGCCCTTGGACATCCGATCGAGCATAGCATTCACAATGACTATCCGCTGGTGCGTGCGGCGCATGATCAAGGCGTATTGATTCGCGCAATCCGGTCGAAGAGCAAAATTGCCGGTGACATCGAAAACCTGCTGCCCAGCCTGGGAATCGGTGCGGAGCACTGAACATGTGGCAGATTAAGAAGCAAGACCGGATAGAAAGACCCAAGGACGAGGCTGCACCTGTCGAAGCGACAGGCGATTTTTCGCAAAAGTCGGCTGATTATCTCGATCTCAAGGTCGAACTGCATCGTCGGCTGATTGATCTTATCAACCTGTCCGCGCTCGAATCGATGTCGAAGGCTCAGATTGAGGCGGAAATCGGCGAGCTCGTGCATGAGCAACTAGCGTTGCAAAAACATGCGCTCAACCATGACGAGCGCAAACAGCTGGTTTCTGACATTCTCGACGAATTGCTCGGCCTTGGCCCGCTAGAGCCGTTGCTTCAGGATGGCGGCATAACCGATATTCTTGTCAACGGACATGATGTCGTTTTCGTCGAGCGCAGCGGTTTGCTCGAAAAGGTAGAGACGCGGTTCAAGGATGAGAGGCACCTGTTGCGCATCATCCAGAAAATCGTCAGCGCGGTCGGCCGCCGCGTCGACGAATCTTCCCCATTTGTCGATGCCAGACTTCCGGACGGTTCGCGCGTCAACGCAATCGTCCCGCCATTGGCGGTAGATGGCTCGCTGTTGTCGATCCGTAAATTCGCCAAGATTCCGATCAGCATGGCCAAGCTGTCTGAACTGGGCAGCGTCCCGGCACCGATTGCCGAATTCCTGCGGGGCGTAGTTGCTGCGCGCCGGAACGTATTGATTTCGGGTGGTACCGGTGCGGGTAAAACCACCCTGCTCAACGCCATGTCGTCGTTTATCGACGAACGCGAGCGCATCGTAACCATTGAAGATTCGGCAGAATTGCAGTTGCAGCAGGCGCATGTCGCCAGGTTGGAAACGCGCCCAGCGAACATTGAGGGGCGCGGCGAAGTCACCCAGCGCGACCTTGTCAAAAACGCGCTCCGCATGCGTCCGGATCGCATCATCGTCGGCGAAGTTCGTGCAGGCGAAGCCTTTGACATGTTGCAGGCGATGAATACCGGTCATGATGGCTCGATGACCACCGTGCATGCCAACACGGCACGTGACGCGCTGTCGCGTATAGAGCAGATGATCGGGATGAGCGGGATTGAAATTTCGCCCCGTTCGGCGCGGGCGCAGATCGCCTCGGCGTTGCATGTCGTCGTCCAGATTGGCCGTCTGTCCGATGGCCGCCGCCGCTTGCTGAGCGTTTCGGAAATCACCGGCATGGAAGGTGAGATGATAACCATGCAGGATATCTTCCGCTTCCGCATGGAAGGCCGGGATGAAAATAACATGGTTCTCGGCCATTTCGAGGCGACCGGCATCCGTCCGAAGTTGATGGAAGACCTTTCGAACCACGGCATTTCGTTGAGCCCCGACCTGTTCCGGCCTGACCGGAAGGTGGAATGATGAATCCGATATTTGTCCGTCTTCTTGTTCTCGCCGTCATTTTTGCAGCGGTGTTCCTTATTGCGGAAACGCTGATTTCGCTCATTCGGCAGCGGCGTCAGGGTACAACCGCAATCAACACGCGGCTTCGCTTGATCGAAGGCGGACTCGACCGCGAAATGGTCACTTCAAGGCTGCGTAAATCACAACCGGGCACTTTTGCCACAATGCCCGGGCTGATCGGCAAATTGGGCCGTTCGATTGAACGTTCGGTGATTGCCAGCGGCGTTTCGATCCCGGCGCACCAGATAATGATCGCGATGGTCGCAGCATCGGGGATTATAGCGGCCCTTGTGATGGTCGGGGCTTCGGTGTCAGGCTATCCGTTGAATTTGGGTTCAATCCAGCTATCCACAGTCGTGGGGATATGCTTAGGTGCCGGTATTCCGCTCCTCCTGTTGAATCGCTTTGCCACAGTGCGGCGAAAACGCATGCAGGAACAGTTTCCGGTAGCGCTCGATATCTTTGTACGTGGCCTGCGTTCTGGGCATCCGATTTCATCGGCACTCGATTTGCTGACCAAGGAAATGGAAGATCCTATCGGAACCGAATTTGGCATGGTCGTTGACGAGGTGGCATATGGCGCAGATCTGCGTGACGCACTCCAGACCATGGCGGACCGCTGGGGCATCGAGGATATCCAGATGTTTGTCGTGTCGTTGTCGGTCCAGAATGAAACGGGCGGCAATCTTGCGGAAATCCTGTCTAACCTCTCCACCGTGATTCGCGATCGAGCCAGCATGTTCATGAAGGTGCGGGCACTGAGCTCGGAAGGCAGGATGACCGCGCTGTTGCTAACTGCACTGCCGGTGATTACGTTTGTTGGGCTGTTCATTTTCAGTCCGGATTTCTATTTGGATGTATCGCAGGACCCGGCCTTCATCCCGGGCTTTATCGGCCTGATTGTACTCTATTTCATCGGCTTTTTTTCCATCCGCCGGATGGTGGACCTGAAAGTCTGAAATGCTAGCAAACCTTGCCCTTTCCGGACCTATGCGCATTGCCTTGCTGGTGCTGGTCTTCATGCTGGTCGTGCTCAGCGTCATGTTCATTTCCAATGCTCTTGCAAACCGCGCAGTTGTTCGCGGCAGACTGGATGAAGTCAAAGGCAACGGCACCGCCTCCCAGGCCGGTGCCAGCCTACGTCGTGACAATCTGGCACAGGGATGGCAGCGCCTTGCCGACCGTGTTGAGCGCGCCGGCATTTCCCTGGTCGATACGCGCGGGGAGAGCCTGCGGGTCAAGCTTATTGCGGCAGGCTATTCCGCGCCTGTAGCTCCGAAGATTTTCACGCTGATGCGCTTGGTTCTGCTGTTTCTGCTGCCCGCGCTGTATGGCGTGGTCACCTATGCCGGTGAAACACCACCATCTCCGGTGAAATTTTATCTGATTGGTGCCGCGCTTGCCATTTTCGGACTTTATGTCCCCAATTTGTGGATTTCGGCAAAGGCCGATCGCAGGCGCGAGGAAATCATCAACGGCTTTCCGGACTGCCTCGATCTGATGCTCGTTTGCGTTGAGGCAGGGCTGGGCATGGAAGCGGCGTTTGAGCGTGTCGGGCGCGAGATGGTGCTGTCGCACCCGCTGGTTTCGCAATTGCTTTCCATGGTCACGCTGGAGCTACGCGCAGGTGCGACCCGCGAAGAAGCGCTGCGCAATATGTCGGATCGCGCCCAGGTCGATGAAATTCGCTCGTTTACCACGCTGTTGATCCAGTCCGACAAGCTGGGGTCAAGTATCGGCGATACGTTGCGGGTCTATGCGGCCGAAATGCGCGAACGGCGGCGGATGCGCGCCGAGGAGAAGGCACATCGCCTGCCGGTCTTGTTATCCATCCCGCTTGTTGCGTGCATGTTGCCGGTGATGATCGGTGTCCTCATGTTGCCGGCCATCATTCGCGTGATGCGTGAAGTCGTTCCTGCATTGGGGGGAGGGTGATGAAAGACCATAATTTGAGCAAACTGGCCTTTTCTGCCAGCCTGATATGCCTTGCCGGTGGTTGTGCATCTGGCCCGCAAGCGGTTTTGCAAATCCGGAATGTTGAACAGACCCATATGTCTGCGTCTCAGCAGAATGCAGTCGAACAGGGCCGGTACTTACTGGGTTTGCGGCAGAATGCAGACGCGATTTCGGCGTTTCGTCGCGCCTTGCGCGAAACGCCCGACAATCCGGAGGCCTTCAATGGCTTGGCGATCGCCTATGACCGTATTGGTCGTAGGGATCTGGCACAACGCTATTTCGAGCTCGCGGTAGCGGCGGACCCGGTGCAGGATCGCTACAAGGTCAACCTTGCCCGCTTTTTTGAAAGAGGGGGTCAACCGGAACTTGCTCAGGGATTGATCGAGCCTCTGCCCGAGATTGCGGAGGTCGCGCGGCCTGCTGCAGCAACGGTCGAATCTGTCGTCCAGCAAGTTGAATTTGTTCCAGCAATCGCGGCTGTCGAAGTCGATGGAACTTTGCCTGCAACCGATCCGATCGCAGCGATTATTGCTCGGCTGGTTATCGAGCCAGAAATGCCGCTGGATGAAGATGACGCAGCTCCTCTGAAGCTGCAGCCTTCGGAAAACATGCCCGCTACCGCAAACAAACTTCAATCCAGATCTGCTGCTTTCAGACCACAGGGTAGCCTAGCGATCGAAGCGATGCCAATCAAACTCCCCGATTTGCCTTTGCCTGACCGGCGACCGAATGAAGAAATCCCTGCATTTCCAGTCGACCTGCCGCGTAGCACGCACATCCGACCTTCACAAAATGGCCCCTATATTGAACGCACCTCGTTGGGCGAAGTGCGGTTGGTCACGATGCCCACGGTGCCCGCCTCTTCGCTCGTATCGGGTGACGACCGTCTGGGGCAGATCGTAGCGCAAGTCGTCGAGGAAGATCAGCGCAAAGCAAAACTGGACGGCAGAGCCAGCGTCAGATCAAAGTTGGCAATCCGCGAGGCGTTAGAGCGAGCCGCAGTCGAGGAGGCCGTTACCCATTCGACATCGCTCGCCTCGCTTTCAGAGAAGATGGACCAGATTTTCGTCTATGCCTTTTTTGACGAAGACAGTCTGGTTGCCCCATCACCGGTCGCATGAAATTTTCAGGCTGGTTGATGGCAGGAATGATTGCTTGTGCGATTGCTCCTGCGTTCGCTTCTGACGAAGCTTCCGACCAGATTGTCGCCCAAAACTGGCACCAACTGCTGGCGCAGGCCGATAGTGCGATTCAGGCTGGCCGGCTTGTTCAGGCCGAAACAATGTTGATCTGGCTGGAACACAACGCACCGCAAGCAGCAATGAATGACGTGGCGTTGGCCAAAGCCGAATATCACATGTCCAAAGGTAATGTCGTCGAAGCCAGCTCTGCTCTTGCCACTGTTGACAAATATACTGGCGATACATGCAAATTTAGCAAGGTAGGCGGTTGGGTTGCTGGCAAAAATGCCGAATACAGCCAGGCGATTCTCCTCCTTGCGGCAGCAATTGAGCGATGCGGTGAAGATGCGGCTTTGTGGAATCTTTTTGGGCTGTCGCTGCTGGGCAAAGGCGAAACGGCAGCTGCGCTGGAAGCCTTCGACAGTGCGATACTGCTAGCGCCCCGGCACCCTGCGCTTTTGAACAACAGGGCGCTTGCTTTGCTTGCTTCAGGGCGTGCTGACGCTGCCCTGTCTGACTTGCAGACAGCATTACAATATTCTCCGGAAGATATCGTTGCTGGTACAAATGCAGATTATTTGTCTGGATTGACCGGCAGGGAACCTGTTCGCCGCGACGGTGAAAGCGATAGCGCGTGGGCGCAGCGTTTGGCAACGGTTGGCGAAGGCGCACGGGCCGCTTCACGAACGAATGACGCAAAGGCCTATTTCGCCCAAGCGACTTTGCACTATGAACGTTTCGACCCGCGGATATGGTCGTTGGGAAGCGCGCAACAACAGGACAAGGCCGACTGATTTGGAACTTTTGGTAGTAAGCGGGGCAGCCGCATGCGTTATTCTTGCGGCGTTGTCCGACATAAGGGTGTTCCGCATAGCGAATATCTATCCGCTGCTGATACTCGCCTTCTTTGCGATCTCGCGAATCTTATGGGGGACAACGTCTGCCGATTGGGGGAATCTGGCACATTTCCTGATTGCGTTGGCGGCAGGAATGTTGCTCTTCAAGCTTGGCTGGGTCGGTGGCGGTGATGCCAAACTCTACGCCGCAGTTGCGATTTGGTTCTCAGGGCTGGAGGCTGCACTGCTTATCTTTGCGACAGGGATGTCAGGCCTGATCCTCGCCATTGCCTATTTCCTTGCCCGAAAAATCGGAAGTCCAGGGGATGGAACAGCCAAGCGGGAAAGGCGAATTCCTTATGGCGTGGCGATAGCGGGAGGCGCCTTGATAATGGGCGTCAAGGTCGGCGTTACCGGACTTGTCGGCGCCTAGTTTAAATTTGGCCTGGACTTTTCCCGCATGCCGCCGCGACGGACTATCAGCTCCGATCGCGACACGACGCCTAGCTTGCGAAAGATACTGTTGAGGTGGATCTTGACCGTACCCTCGGCGAGATCGCATCGTTGCGCGATTTCGCGATTGCGTAGTCCCAGACATACCAGGTCGACAATCTCCTGTTCGCGCTTTGTCAGCAAATCATCCGAACGGACCGTCCTGCTAGGCTGATCGATTGAATGGCGCAGGGCAATCTCCGTGACACCGCTTTCAAACCATTTACCACCTTCCAGAACGACACCCATTGCTTCGACAATGGTATCAGGGTCGCTGTCTTTTAGAGCGATTCCCCTGATTCCCAGCCGCATGGCCTCGATCGTTTGTTCAGGATCGATATGGACAGTCAGAAACATTGCGGGAACCGAGGGGTGATATTGGCGCAGGTGACGCAAAACCTTTATCCCGCCGCCATTGTGCATCGTAACGTCAAGCATCGCCAGATCGGGCAGCTCGGCATCAATTTTGGAAATCGCCTCATCGACCGAAAGCGCCGAGGAAATTGAAAAATCGCCTGCCGATTCAAGATATTGCCCGAAACCGTGCAAAAAGAACGGATGATCATCGACGATAAGAACCTTATGCATCTTCGACCTGCTGCATTGGAATGTTGATGGCCAGCAAAGTTCCCTTGGCTAGGCCCTGGGCGTAGGCTGTTCCGTTCACCAGTCGCAAACGGTGCTGTAGCGATGCGGATTGCAATGGCATGGATACCCCCTCCTTGCGCGATTCCGAAAGCGCTCCCCCCGCTTCATTGATCGCTATCAGAAGCACATCATGCTTGAGTGACAGCATGACTGTCAACGATGAGATTTTCGCATGCCGTACCGCATTGGCAACAGCTTCGCGGACCAGATGTTCGATATTGAGGGCAGATTCCCGATCGACCGGTACAGCAGGTTCTTCAGACTGAAGCTTGGCATCCACTTCCCATTGCAGCGAAATCGCACGCAGGCAGATGTCGAGCCGGGCAACCAGATTGATGGTATCGTTCTCCGAGGCACTGGTTTCGAGCAGGCCCCGAAGGCGCACTTGCTCGAGAGTCAAAATATCCGCCGCTTTGCGAAGCTCCAGATGCGCGGGATGCCCTGACATATCTTTTCGCTTGGCGATGGTCAGCAGCTTCATACGCAACGCCGCCATGGATTGCAGAACACCGTCGTGCAGGTCACGGCGTGCGACATCATGGGCGTCTAGAATGAACTGGCGCTCCGCTTCGGAAATTCGCCCCAGAAAATCGGTAAGGCGGGAAATATTATTCTCAATTCTGCGCGCGTCGGTGAAGAGGCAAGCGTCTACCGGCGGCATTGCTGCGTTTACCAAAAGCCCGGTCGATCGGCCAAAGTGTAGCGGTTGCACCAGGGCGACGACCAAATGCTCACGCTTCAAATAATGGGCAAAACGCTGCTCGACTTCGGTGAAAGCACGGGGTTTTTGTTCGTTCAGGGGCCAACACATATTTTCTTCGGTGTCGAAAATTGTCGCCGCGGTTGGCAACTGCTTGGACAGCTCGAAAAGATTGGGAATGTCGGTAGCGATTGTCGAAAGGTCGCAATCATGGTGAAAAAGGCGCAATCCCTTATCGGAAGACGCGCCAGCGACCAGGCAGAATGCGCGCTCTGGAACAAAGATTCGAGCCAGCTTGTCGACCATATCCTGCAGATCGAACTCGAATGAGCGATCCGGGCGCAACATGTCGATCGAAGTGCATTCGCGTGCAAATGTGTCGATACTTGCCCGGCGGTGGATCAGCGCCGCCAATGCTGCGAGCGCAACAAGCTGAATCATAAGAATTAGCAAATTTGTGCCATTGTCATTGATCGTGACAATCTTTGGCAGAGCGAAACTTAGCAGATTTGCGAGGGATCTTGCGGCCCAGGCAGCAAAAGGCAGGGCGAACAACCACATCAATGTTCGTTGGCCGAGGCCGCATCCGAATCCGACCACTGCTGACGTAATCAGCATTGCGATGATCGGCGTTGTCGAGCCCGGAATCAGGGTAAGGGTCACTGCGCCCACAAATGAATCGACAAGTACAATCAATCGTAGCGCACTTATCTGCGAATATTGACCAATTACCGTCGAAGCCAAGGTGATTGCTGCCCAGACGACCCACAATAAGGCAATCCAATGCGTGAGGGGTTGGCTGTGCTCGAACAGGCTATCGATAACGATAGCCGTTACCAAGAGCCGCGCGATCGGAGCTGCCCATATGATGGCTGGCCGGGTTATTGCCCTGAACATGTTTCAGATTGTTACACCCAAGCACCAGTCTCTAGCAAAGGAAAGATTGAGATAAATCTAAAGGCATATGCCATATGTTATATTATTGATAGTAAATGGTAAACAAAATCAAAATTGGTTGCCCGAGTCTGTAAAAAGATGCTTTCTAAACCGGTAACGACTCGGCCGAGGAGAACTAGGGTCGCCCACTAGATCGGTCAGTCAGCAAGCGGATCTTCCGTTTGCGTCAATGACAATTGGGGGCCCTATGGCGCATATTTTCTGGACTAATTTGCGGTTTTTGGCGCCTCGCGAGATCGCGAGCGCCGCTCCCTCCTTTTTCAACACCATCTTCGATGGCCGCGCGTTTCGACGTGCCCGGCCATTTTTGACGTTCAACCTGAGTGGATTTTGCAATGGACGCTGAAAACAACCTTTCAATCGGTCTTAACGCCGCCGCGCAAGCTGCAGCGGGCGGCGAAGCTTCGCCCTCAGTAGCGGCTACGACGGAAGCGGTCGTCGCTGCACTTCAGGCGTTAACGCTGATGCCCAATGCCGATGGTCAGGTGGTGCTGCCTGCGGGTGTCGAGCTTGATGACATCAAGGTCTCGGGACGTGATCTGGTGATCGAGATGCCTGACGGAACCCGGATGATAATCCCTGACGGTGCGATTTTCGTCCCGCAATTCGTGCTTGATGGCGTTGCGGTGCCTCCGCTCAACATTGCAGCCTTGCTCATCAGCCAGGAACCCGCACCTGAAGCCGGTCGTCCGACCAGCTCGGGCGGCAATTTCAGCGACCCCGTAGGCGATATCGGCGATCCCTTTGCTTTGGGGGACCTGCTCCCGCCTACCCAGCTTGCTTTTCCTGTACCCGAAGAACGGGAAATCATTCCGAATCTAGTCGATAAGGAACCGACAACCATCATCATCACGCCGGACCAGCCTGCGGGCTCGGTATCGGCAACCGACCGCGTCAACGAAGCCGGCCTTCCCGCACGCGGTAGCGAACCTGCGGGTTCCAACGAGCCTGCCAACAGTGAAACGACATCGGGAAGCATTGTTTTCGACACGCCTGACGGTTTCGGGTCTATCTCGCTTAACGGGGTTACCATCACCGCTATCGGACAGGTCATCACGACGCCTTCAGGGCGCCTTACCATTACCAGCATTGCGCCCGGCAGCATCGGCTACACCTATACGCTGACGGATAATACTACTGGTGACAACAGTGCGGATGTCTTTGCCGTTGTCGTAACCGATAGCGACGGCGATACCGCGACTGCCAATCTGACGATCAGCATCATCGATGATGCGCCGACGGCGCGTAACGACGCCGATAGCGTAGCGAGTGGCACATATGGTCCGGAAACAGGTAATGTCCTGACCGGTTCGGGCACTACTAGCGGAGCTGCAGGAGCGGACACGCAGGGTGCTGACGGCGCGGTCCTCACCGGGTTCCGTGCAGGCTCTGCCGGCACATTTGGTGCGCCCGGAACGACGATCTCCGGTACTTATGGTACACTGACGCTCAACGCCAATGGCAGCTACAGCTATGTTCGCAATCCCGGCACTCCGGGCGGCGTCAACGATGTCTTTTCCTATCAGATCACCGATGGCGATGGTGATACCAGCACCGCTACGCTTACCATCTCGATTGGTGATGCAGCGCCCGCTACCGCAGCAAACGCCGTCGTCCTTCTCGACGACGATGCGTTGGCCGGGGGCAATCCCGGTGGCGTAGGCGACGATTCCAATGCCGCCAATACGACAGGGATACTGGGCGGATCGGGCGGTGACGGCCCGCTGACCTGGGCGCTCTCGACTGCAGGCGCACCGGCTGGCTTCAGCTATGTTGCCAACGGCAATGGTATTGATGTGCTGCAAGGCAGTACCGTGGTGCTGCGCGTCACGCTCAACACGGCGACCGGGGCTTATACGGTGACCCAACTTGCCCCGATCAGCCATGTTTCTGGCAGCGATGAGAATAACCAGGGTTTCACGCTCAGCTATCAGGTTCGCGATCAGGATGGCGATGCCGCAAGCGGTAACCTGTCGATTAGCGTTGACGATGACACGCCGGTAGCTGCAAATGATTCCGATAGCATCGCCTCGGGCAGTTATGGTCCGGCTATAGGAAATGTCATCACCGATGCAGAGGGTGATGGTGGTGCCGATAGCGCAGGGGCCGATGGGGGCCTGGCAGTGACCGCCATTTCTGGTGCTGGCGGTGCCGGAAATGTAGGCGGAACGACCAGCGGCACCTACGGCGTGCTGACTCTCAACGCCAATGGCAGCTATAGCTACGTCCGCAATGCCGGAACGCCGGGCGGGGTAAACGACGTTTTCACTTATACCGTGCGCGATGCCGATGGCGACACAAGCACGGCGACGTTGACAATCAGCATCGCTGACGCTCTTCCCGTAACAGCCGCAAATGCCACCGTTCTGCTTGACGACGATGCTCTGTCAGGCGGTAATGCAGGTGGAACGGGCGACGATATCGATGCGGCCAATGTCAACGGCATGCTCGCCGCTTCGGGCGGCGATGGCCCGCTGACCTGGACGCTTTCGACCTCGGGTGCACCTGCTGGCTTCAGCTATGTCGCGAACGGCACCGGAATCGATGTGCTGCAGGGTGCGACCGTTGTGCTGCGCGTCACGCTCAACACGGCGACCGGAGCTTATACGGTTACCCAGCTCGCCCCGATCAGCCATCCGGCGGGTAGCGACGAGAACAACCAGGCGTTCACACTGAACTACACCGCGACCGATGCGGACGGCGATGCTGCCAATGGCAGCCTGTCGATCAATGTCGACGATGACACACCAATCGCGGTGAATGATACTGATTCGTTGCTCGCTGGTGCGACCGGGCCAGCAACCGGCAATGTCATCACAGATAGCGAGGGTGATGGTGGTGCTGATAGCGCAGGTGCTGATGGAGGACTGACGGTTTCGGCAATCACCGGCGCGGCCGGTGCCGGCATTGTTGGCGGCACCACGACCGGCGCGCATGGTACCCTGACGCTCAACGCGGACGGAAGCTACAGCTATGTTCGCAACGGCACCGGCCCGATCGATGCCACCGATGTCTTCACCTACACGGTTACGGACCGCGATGGCGACAACACGACTGCAACACTGACGATTACTTTGCAGGATGCGGCCCCGCTTTCTGGAACGAATGCCACCGTTCTGCTTGACGACGATGCTCTGTCAGGCGGTAATGCAGGTGGAA
>CAYRDQ010000002.1:44578-47730 GCA_964423155.1 uncultured Sphingorhabdus sp. | reverse complement strand
CAGCCTGTCGATCAATGTCGACGATGACACACCAATCGCGGTGAATGATACTGATGCGATTCTGAGCGGCAGCGCAGTTCCGGCGACGGGCAATGTCATCACCGACAGCGAGGGCGATGGCGGCGCGGACAGCGTAGGAGCCGATGGTGGTGGGGCGGTTGTTGCCATTAGCGGTGCCGGTGGTCCGGGAACCGTTGGTGGAACCACCAATGGCAATTATGGTGTGCTCACTCTGAACGCCGACGGCAGTTACAGCTATGTCCGTAACGGTGGAACACCAGGAAATGTAGAAGATGTCTTCACCTACACTCTAACTGACGCCGACGGCGATACGACAACGGCCACGCTGACCATCACGATCGAAGATGCGCGCCCCATTGTTGGTCCCAACGCAGCAATATTGCTAGATGACGATGCGCTTGCAAACGGCCTTGGTGGAGGAACCGGTGACGATGTCGACGCGGCCAACGTCAATGGCACGCTGTCCGGCTCGGGCGGCGATGGTGCCCTCACATGGGCGCTGGGCCTTTCAGGCGCACCTGCTGGCTTCAGCTATGTTGCGAACGGCACCGGCGTGGATGTTCAGCAGGGCGCAACGGTTGTTCTGCGGGTTACGCTCAACACTGCGACTGGCGCTTATACCGTAACCCAACTTGCGCCGATCCAGCATGCGACCGGCAATGATGAAAATAATCAGGTATTTACGCTGAACTACACCGTATCGGATGTTGACGGAGACGTCGCGCCGGGAACGATTGTTGTCAATGTCGATGACGACACACCGGTCGTTACAGTCAGCGGTGCCGCCCCGGATCTGGTGGTTGATGAAACCACTTTTGGTGCGAATAGCACTCAGAATCTCAGCACACTCTTCACCGCGCCGACGCAATATGGTGCTGATGGCGCAGGCAGTGTTGCCTACAACCTGGGCACTGTAGCTGGTGCCAGCGGGCTGATCGATACGTTGAGCGGAAACCCTGTCATCCTCTCGCTTGAGGCGGGTGTTGTTGTGGGGCGGGCCGGCGCAGGCGGACTAGTGGTGTTCACCGTTTCGGTGGACGGTCTGGGCAATGTTGCGCTCGACCAGTCACGCGCCGTCGTCCATTCGCCCAATGCCGGGCCGAACGATGTGGCTACACTGGTTGGCAACCTCGTTACCTTGACGCAAACCGTGACCGATCGCGATGGAGACGCTGCGTCTGCTACCGCCGATATCGGCGGCATGCTGCGCTTTGTCGACGATGCGCCGAGTGCTGGTGTGAATGTGGCTGTTCAGTTGGATGATGACAGCCTTGGTGGCAATGCGGGTGGTACGGGTGATGTCAATCCGAACACGGCGAACACGGTTGGCGTGTTGTCGCACAGCTTTGGCAATGATGGCGGGAGCATTGGGTTCCTGACGACGGGCGCGCCTGCGGGTTATCGCTATACGGCTTCGGGCAGTGATATCCTGATCCAGCAGGAGCAGGGTGCGGGCAACTGGGTGACGGTTGCGACGGTGACGTTGGACGCGGCGACGGGTGCTTATACGGTGACGCAGAATGCGGCGGTGGTGCATCCTGCGGGTTCGGACGAGAATGATGTGTCGTTCACGCTTGGGTACACGGTGACCGATGGCGACAATGACACGGCGTCTGGCACGCTGGTGATCAACATTGATGACGACACGCCGGTTGCGGTTGCGGGTTCGCAAGCGGGGACGGTGGACGAGGATGGTCTGGCGGGCGGTATCACGGCTGTGCAGACGGGCGATGTTGCGGGTGCTGCGACGACGGCGACGGGCTCGGTTGCGGGGCTGTTTGCGGCGGGTGCGGACACGCCGTTGACCTATCAGCTGACGGGTTCGGTTGCGGGTCTTCCTGCGCTGACGTCTGGAGGTGTTGCGGTGAGCTATGCGCTTGCGGGCAATGTGCTGACGGCGAGTGCGGGCGTGAACCCTGTGTTCACGCTGACGCTGAATGCGACGACGGGGCAGTGGGACTTTGCGCTTCTGCGTCCGCTCGATCATGCCAATGGCGCGAACGAGAATGACATAGTGTTGCAGTTCGGCAGCCTGTTGCAGGCGACCGATCGCGATGGTGACAGCGTCGCAGCTACAGGAACCCTCACCATCACTATCGATGATGACATGCCGCTGGTGAGCGATGCGGTTGCTGCGGCAAGCGTGTCGGTGGACGAAAGTGCCGCCAATCCCGGCGGCTTCCCGGTCAGCGCGAGCAGCGCGGGTGCCGTGGTTGCAGCGACGCTTGCATATGGTGCAGATGGTGCTGCGGGTGCAGGGACTCCGGCTTATGCACTGTCGCTGACTGCTGGTGGCGCGACATCGCTGGTGACGGCATTGGGAGACTTCCCGATCACGCTGGTCCAGACCAACGCGACGACGATAACCGGCCAGTACACCAATGGCGGCACGCAGACTGCGTTCACGCTGGTGATCAACGCGGCAACTGGTGTTGTCACGCTGACGCAGAATGTTGCGCTGGAGCATCTGGTGGATGGACCGGAGGGGCCTGCCCATAATGATGTGCTGAACCTTGCAGGTCTTGTGACCGCGACGGTGACGATTACCGACCGCGATGGCGACAGCCACTCGGGCAGTGCGCAGATCGGCAACAATATCAGCTTCCTTGACGATGGCCCGAGCATCACTGCGACGGGCGCGATCCCGACGCTGACGGTGGACGAGACAAATCTCTTGGCCAATGCGGGACCGACGGGCTTTGCCGGTGTGTTCACGACGAACTTTGGAGCCGATGGCGGCACACAGATCGGTTATGCGCTGAATGTGGTTGCAGGACCTAGCGGTCTGGTTGACGCGCTAACAGGTCAGGCCGTGGTACTGGGCATGGGCGCAGGCGGCGTGGTTGAAGGCCGCACCGCGGTTGGTGGCACGCTTGTGTTCACGGTGACCGTGAATGCCAGCGGCCAGGTGACGCTCGATCAGTTGCGCGCAGTGCTGCATACGCCCGAGGCAGGGCCGAACCAGCCGACGACGCTGTCGGCAGCAAACCTTGTGACGCTGACCGCGACGGCAACCGACAATGATGGCGATACCGATGCGGCGACGATCAACATCGGCCAGTCGCTGGTGTTCCTTGACGATGCGCCGAGTGCTGGTGTGAATGTGGCTGTTCAGTTGGATGATGACAGCC
>CAYRDQ010000002.1:0-44478 GCA_964423155.1 uncultured Sphingorhabdus sp. | reverse complement strand
GATGGTGACAGCGTCGCAGCTACAGGAACCCTCACCATCACTATCGATGATGACAGCCCGATTGCCAATCCGGATGCGGCGAGCCAGCTCATCGAAAATGCATCGGTGACGATTGATGTCTTTACCAACGATCAGGGTGGTGCCGACGGAACATTGGTTTCGACAGTGGCTGTTGTTGCCGGTTCGCTGACCGGAACCGGCGTTCTGTTGAATAACGGCAATGGGACCTTCACCTATACACCTGGCGTTGGCGAACAGGGTGTCGTCACATTCCAGTACACGATCACCGATCGTGATGGCGATCCTTCAACGGCCACGGCCACCATCACCCTGCTGGCCGATTCGACGCCGCAAGTGGTAAATGTCGTTGCAGCGGTAGACGATGATGCGCTGGGCGGAAACGCAGCCAGCACGACCGGGGACATCGATGCCAATGCTGGCGAAAGCCCGCTGTCGGCCAGCGAAGCCACTTACAACGGCCAGATCACCGTCAATTTCGGCGGCGACACGGGAACAGTAAGCTTTGCCAACCTGCATGGAACGTCGGGTACGGTTGGCACCGAGACGGTGAATTACAGCTGGAACGGTGGTACCAATACGTTGACTGCCACCGGGCCGCGCGGTGTGCTCTTCACCGTCAGCCTGACGCCTTCGGGAGCCTATACGGTTAATCTGGTGGATAATGTACTGCATGCTGCAGGCGGAAATGAAACCAGCGCGCCGGTAGTCAATTTGAACTACCGCGCGACAGACAGCGATGGCGACAGCAATACTACCGGTATTCTGGCGGTGACATTCAACGACGACGCCCCGACTTTGGGCGTCGTCCAGAACCAGCAGATCAGCAATACACCTGCCGACCCGACCGCCACGGGAACGCTGCATTTTGTGGCCGGTGCCGACGGCGCAGGTACGGCAATGACGATTGGCGCCAACATGACCGGGATCACCTCGGGCGGGCGGGCGATCTTCACCCAGCAGGTTGGCAATGTGCTGACCGGCTATGCCGATACCGACAGCAGCGGTGGTGTGTCAGTGGGCGATACTGCTGTCTTCACACTGACTGTCAATCCGACGGCAGGTACTTCGGGCCAATATGTGTTCGATTTGCTGGCACCGCTGGACGGAAACACTGTGAACGTGTCAGTGGGTTCGGGTAGTTCGTTCGGCGTTGGCCCGTCCAACTCGGTCATTGTCGGCGATACCGCAACAGCGACCCAGTTGGCGCTGGTTACCGGTTGGGAGCCGACAGGCGGCTTTACTCCTGCAGAACTGTCTGCGTGGCAAGCCGGTGGTATACCAACCATGACGCAACGCGCCGACATCAACGGTTCGACCGCGGGTTGGGGCTTGGCAAACAACAATTTCGATGCCGGGGAATTCCTGCGCTTCGATTTTGGCGTGCTCAACGATTATGACGGCCCGGGTGGCTATACGCCTCCCGTCGCAGGTCCTTTCGCGAATATCAGCTATGCGAGTTTCTCCTTCGCAAACTGGGGCGCGACCGACTCGATCATCTTCGTGGTGCACTACACCAACAACACCACGGCGACCTTCACGCGCAATGCAGCGACCCATCCGTCAACCTTCACTATCAATTCGCCTCCTGGTACCCAAATCGCATGGATCGATACCTATATGTCTTCGGGTTCGATCAAACTCGATCTGACCGATCTAGGCGTCACCTCGACCGTTGTTGACCGGACCATTCCGTTCACATTGCAACTGACCGATGGCGACGGCGACACGACGACCACGGCAGCCTTCACGGTCCGCGTCGGAAACGGCCTGGTACCTTCGGCTCCTGCGCCACAGGAAGTGCTGAAATGGGGCGCAGCCGAGGCCGAAGCATTGACCTATGGCGATGCGCAGAACGACAATGACGCCACGGGTGTCGGAACGACAAGCGCAGCCACTGCGCAAGCGCAACTGCGCGAGCAGGGACAGTCGAACGCTCTTGTCGCTGCTTCGCTTGTCGCACTGGCAGGTGCTGATATGGCGATACAGGACAGCCCGCTTCAGGTAGTACATGAAGAGGTTCGTCTCGCTGCGAACAACATCGAATTTGGGGTTGCTGACAACGTGCCGCAATTCGACATCACTCAAGCGGTGCCCGCTGAATTCGAGGCGTTTGACCGCCTTGAGATCGATACTGCCGAGTTTGCCGTCCAAAGCGACATGCCGACCACGCAGGCTTGGGGATCAAACGGTATCGACGTTCAGGATATGCCGGTTGATCGGCCGCTGTTCGAAGCATTTGGCGATACTGCGCTGCAGACCGATATGGGTACTTCGCTTTTGGCACCGAATGTCGAGGCAGGTATGATCGATGCGTTGCTGCTCGTTCGGCAGGGCGCGGTCGAAGCTGGCGAGCAAGTTACTACCTCGCTGCAGGAAGTTGTCGCTGATACGTTCAGCGAACGCGCAGTCGATACCATCCTCGATCACCTGACCAGCCCGGTAGGCGAATCTCTCGCCTCCGCTGGCCATGGATTACTGGCCGATGCCGGGGACAATCTTGCTGCCATGCTGATCGACATGCCGGTGTCGAACGACATTGTTTCGCACATCTCGACGGTCAGTCTGACCGACCATTTACAGGAGATGGCATCAACACAAGCATAACCGGGCAAAATAATAGACCGGAAGTTTCGGAGGTAAATGATATGAGAAAGCTGCTGTCCATTGGGGTGAGCCTGATAGCTGCTGTTAGCTGGAGCCAATCGGCCTCGGCGCAGGAGGCAGGCCTTGAGAATATGGAAGTCGGGCAATTGAAGCCCGAAGTCCAGCGTCGCTATGATGAAGCCTTGGCGGCCACCCAGTCGCCCGAACTGCTGTCGTCGACCGATAGCCGGTTCATGTGGGCCTCTGAAGCCAAGGCATGGTGTGGTATCGCACTCGGCTTTCTCAAAACCGCGACGCGCGATGCCGAAAGCCTTTCGCGTTGCGAACGCTTCCACGCAATGATGTCGATGAAGACACCGGCCCCGGCACCGGTTCCCCTTCCGCTTCCATTGCCGCCGGCTCCGGTCAACCGGGCCTGCGAATCGCCGTTGGCAGCAACGATTTTCTTCGAATGGAACATGTCGGCGCTTCCGGAGAATGTCGACGAGACTCTCGCCTTTGCAAAGAACAATATGGCGAGCTGTGGCTGGCGGAGCTTTACCGTTGTGGGCCATGCCGACCGTTCGGGTACCGACAGCTATAACGACGCGCTTTCGATGCGCCGCGCGCAGGCCGTTTCGGCCCGGATGCAGGCGATGGGAATCGCTGCATCAGCGGTGAAAGTGTCCGCCAAGGGTGAGTCCGAACCGAAAGTCGCGACGCCCGACGGCGAACGCAATCCGACCAACCGCCGCGTTGAAGTCACGGCAGAATGAAGAGCGGGAGACAGATCATGAAAACACGCATCGCCCTTTTGTTCACCGCTTCGGTAGCAACCATCAGTTCGGCTTCGTCGGCTGATGCTGACTTTAGCTCGACCGTCAAAGACGCTCGACCGATTTCGCTAAAATTTGACGAGCCCTCGGGTCGTGAGGCTGTATCGATCAAACGCGAAATCCGGGTTGTAACGGCTGCTGCTGCTCCGCGCACCCATTCGTTGACAGCCAGTATGCCCGTCACGACCGGCACCGCCGCGGCTCCGGAATTCGCTGCTGCGGTAGTTGCCGATGTGACTGCTGCCGTCGAACTTTCGTCTCCGGCGTTGGATGTTCCGGCCCTTGCCGAACTAACGCTGACCGCGCCAACGCTGGACGCAGTCACGATGCCGTCGGTTTTACAGCCGATTACCGCCAGTCCTGCTACGGCGGCCGGCATGTTTCAGTCCGCACTGACTGCTGACGAATTGGCAGCCGTGCCCGACGCAGTTCCGTTTGCGGTTGCGGCTCCGGGGTTGGCCATCGATATGAATGCGTCTGCGGATGTCGCTCCAGTTGTTGGTGCAGCACCGTCGGTAACGTTGCCCGAAGCGCCGAAATATACCTTCTTCGACGATGCAGCTTCGGTGCCCGCTACTGCAGTCGCCGCCGCAGCCGCAGGTGCGATGTACGGCTCCGAAAACGTGACGCTCGAACAGGCGATTTCGGCGGCTCTGGAAACCAATCCGGAGATCAATCAGGCAATCATGAACAAGGAAGCGATCGAGTTCGAACGCGAGCAGGCACAGGGCCTGTATCTGCCGCGCGTCGATATCGAGGCTTCGGCAGGTGTGCGCCGCCTCGAAAACAATACCCGGCGCACGCTGGGGATTGCCAATCAGGAGCTCTACCCGGTTGAAGCTGGAATCGTCGGCGAATGGACGATGGTCGATTTCGGCCGTCGCCATGGCGAACTGATGCGCCAGGCAGCCCGCACCGACGGAGCGGCGTTGCGCGTTGGCGAACGATCGGAAAATGTGGCATTGCTGGTCACGCGGCAATATCTGAACATCCTGCTACAGCAGCGCGTTGTCGCCGCTGCCGATGACAATGTGACCTTCCATCGCAATCTGGTCCGCGATCTGGGTCAGGGTGTGCAACAGGGTTCGATCAGCATCGCCGACCAGCAGCAAGCGCAAGAACGCCTGCAGGCTGCGGTTGTTCGCAAGGCCGAGGCCGAGGAAGCGCTGGTTAATGCGCAAATCACCTTGCAGACCCTGACCGGTTTGTCGGTCAATAGCGTCACGCTGCCGGCATCGAAACGCGCCGCACTGTCACCGACAATCAACGATGCGATTGCCCAGGCCCGGCAGGAAAATCCCAAGGTTCTGGAGGCCATGGCGGATGTCGATGCGGCGCATGCCATGATCGAAAAGGCCTATGGAGATCTCCACCCGACAATCGGGGTCGAGGCACGTGGCCGCGTTGGCGATGATATCGATGGCTTCCGCGGTGAAACCAACGATATGCAGGCGCGAATTGTTCTCAAGTGGAATGTTTTCGACGGCGGTATCAATCGTGCGAAATATCAGGAGATGGTCCGTCGCGCGAGTGAATCGCGCTTCCGGCTGCATGAACTGGTGCGATATGCCGAAGAAGATGTGCGAACGGCATGGAATTCGATGTCAACGCAAGACAAAGTCGGGCAGGAACTTGAAGTGCAAAGCCGTGTGAGCGACGATCTTTTGTTGTCCTACCGCGAGCAGTTCAATGTCGGCCGTCGTTCGCTGCTCGATGTGCTCGATGCGCAGAACACCCGCTATAACGTGCAGGTTCGACTTGAAACGGCCCGTTTCGCGGAACAGTTCGCAGAATATCAGGTGCTTGCGGCGACCAATAATTTGCTGGAATCACTAAATCTTAAGGCCCCGTCTGGTAGCGATGCCTATGCCCGTGAAAAATATAATTACGGGCCGTCAGCTCCTGCCGAAACGGATCGCCGGCGCTATCCGCGCTAGGGGCCTGGCTGCAGGAAAACCGGAAAAACAAGGTGCAGATCGATTCCATCTCCCAGACGGCCGCTTTGGCAAAGGTTCAGTCCGAAGTTGGCGTCGGCGATCCTCTGATCGCCGCGCTGGCCCGGCTGGCCCGCGAATTCGAGTTGCCCGATCCGTCGATCCTGCTCAAGGGGTTGGCCGTCAATAGCGATGGGACGCTCCCATTTCATCAGGCGGAAAATGCGGCGGACCTTATCGGGTTGCAATATGACACCTTGCCAATGGGGACGCTTCCGGCGAAATCGCGCCATTTGCCAGCGCTGATACGAACGCGCGAAGGGGCCGCAATTATCTATGAACGCAACAAGGACCAGGCACTGCTCTGGTCCTTGGGCCATGATGAGCCAGTTTGGCAGGATATCGACGCTGTCGAGGCCGATTTTGCCGGCCATTCGCTGCACATTCTTGGAAACGCACATATTCGCAAGGGTGAGGATGGCGGTACTGTCGAGGCGCTGCGTGGCCACTGGTTCTGGTCCGAATTGTACAAGTTGAGGCGCGAATTCTACCCCGTTTTGTGGGCGGCATTCCTAATCAACCTGCTGGCCTTTGCGCTGCCGCTTTTCACAATGAACGTTTATGACCGGATCATTCCCAACCGGGCGATCTCCAGCCTGTGGGTGCTGGCCATCGGCGTATTGCTCGCGTTTGGTGTCGAATTTGCGCTGCGAATGGCGCGCGCAGGTCTTGTCGACGAACTCGGTCGGAAGCTTGATCTCAAGCTGTCGGAAAAGATATTTGGTAAACTTATCAACATCCCTTTGGCCGATCGGACCGGCGATACCGGCCGGATGGCGCGTCGGGTGGCAGAATTCGAAATTGTTCGAGACTTCTTCGCTTCCACAACGATCGTATTGCTGGTCGATTTCGCCTTCATGATCGTGTTTGTGGCGATGATCGCCATACTCGCCGGTTGGCTTGCCGTTATTCCGGTTGTGATTATCGCAGCGATGATCGCTGCCGGTATCGTACTGCAAAGGAAAATGACTTCGGTCGCGATCGACGCGCAACATGACGCGGGGCTGCAGAATTCACTGCTGGTCGAAAGCATCGCCGGGGCTGAAACGCTGAAGGCGTGCGCCGCGGAGGGGCGGATCGTCAGCCGCTGGCGCAATGTCGCAAGCATGAGTGCGCAGACACAGGAGCGGCTCAAACGGCTGAGCACCTTGTCAGTGACGCTCGCCAGCCTGTGCCAGCAGATCACCAGCATCGCGCTGGTTATTGGCGGTTTTTACATGTTTGATGCAGGCACCATTTCGATGGGTGCGATCATCGCAATTGTTATGCTGGCGGGGCGTTCGCTGAGCCCGGCAGGCCAACTAGCCTTCCTGATTACACGGGGACGGCAGGCGTTGACCGTGCTCGACAGCATCGAAAAGCTGATGGTTTCAACCGACGAACGCACTGCTGGAAGCCAGAGCGTCATCCCGCAGGTGCGCGAAGGCCATGTCCGTGTCGAGGCAATGCATTTCACTTATGCCGGCAGCACCAACCCTGCGCTTTCGAACGTCAACCTTACTATCAAGCCGGGAGAAAAAATCGCCATCATCGGTCGGGTTGCGTCGGGCAAATCGACGCTCGGTAAGTTGCTGTGCGGCCTCTATTATCCGGAGAGCGGTTCGGTACAGGTCGATGGTCTCGACAACCGCCAGTTTCGTCCCGCCGATCTCAGGGCCAATTTGCGATTTGTCGGGCAGGATGCGGAGCTGTTCAATGGCTCGATCAAGGACAATCTGCTGCTGGCGGCCAACCAAGCTGACGATGCGCAGTTGATTGCCGCACTTCGCCGTGTCGGCGCCGATGAATATCTGGGGCGCGACGCAGGCGGCTTTGACCGGCTGGCGGGCGAACGCGGTCGCGGGCTGTCGGGCGGTCAGCGTTCGTTCCTGTTGCTTGCCCGGGCAATGGTAACGCCGTCGCGTCTCCTGTTCCTCGATGAGCCGACAGGCGCGATGGACAGTACGACCGAAAAATTCTTCATCGAGAAACTCGGTAGCGCGCTTTACCCGGACCAGACCCTCATTGTTTCGACGCACCGTCAGGCGATCCTGTCATTGTGCGACCGGCTGATCGTGATGGATGGCGGGCGCATCGTTGCAGATGGTCCGCGCGAAAAGATAATGGCGCAGGCAGCGGCGCAGGGAGCAGCGGCATGATCCACGATTTTCCGGATGACGGTGAACTGATTGTCATCGAACGGGTCGAGCATGACCCGCTTTATACCAAAAGCCGGACATTGCCCTGGGTCATGGCCATGCTCGTCGGCTTTGGATTGCTGTTTGCGGTTGTCGTTCCACGCCTGGCGCTGACCGACATTGGTGAAATCGCACGCGGTTGGGTAGGTGCTCCATCCGCACCGCAATCCCAAAAGCTGGCACCTGAACTTCAATCACTTCTGAACGAGACTATGGCCGGAAAGCCTGCCTTGGCCGAAGAGGGAACAGCAGCCGAGCAATTGAATGAGGCCATGCCTCTCTCGACCTTGCCGATTGAGGCAGCCCGGCCATTCCTGCTGCCTTATGAATCGGTTCCGATTGCCGACAGGGCACTCCGTTGCCTTACCCAGGCCATATATTATGAAGCGGGTTTCGAACCGGTTGAAGGGCGTTATGCTGTGGCGCAGGTTATCCTGAATCGCATGCGCCATCCGGCCTATCCCAATTCGATTTGTGGCGTGGTCTATCAGGGCAGCACGCGTCCTGGCTGCCAGTTCAGCTTCACCTGCGACGGCTCGCTGTACCGCGCACCCGATCCTAAGGCCTGGGCGACCGCACGCGATATTGCCAGTCAGGTACTTGCCGGACGGGTTGCATCGTCGGTGGGCATGGCAACGCATTATCACGCCAATTACGTCTCACCCTATTGGGCGCCGAAACTGACCAAGATTACCAAAATCGGTGCCCACATATTCTACCGCTGGCCTGGAAGCTGGGGGCGCCCAGCGGCATTTACCGACGGCTATTCGGGCAAGGAGTTCATTCCTGCGCTGTCCACGCTCGCCAACATTAATGCCGGCAAGGATGCGCTTGAAGGGGAAGAACTGGCAACGGAAGTCGCAACCGGGCCTGCCGCGCTTCCCCCCGATCCGACCGATCGCCGGGCGGAAAACGACATTGGTGGACGCATCGACGTCAGCAAGGGCTGGCAGCTGAGCATTCCTTTACCGTCTGAAAGCAGCAGTGCCTATCAGCGTGCGCAAATGTCGCAAAAAGCGCCAGTCAACCCGAGCAACGAAGAGGCTCGCCCGTGAAGCTGAAACGCTGGTTTTCCCGACTGAACGCTTCGGAACGCGTGATTTTTTTCAGCGGGCTCGGTCTGTCGCTGTTCCTGATCTGGGCCAGCCTTGCCGAAGTGGACGAGGTTGCGCGCGGTCAAGGCAGGGTCATTCCGTCTTCGAAAGTGCAGGTGATCCAGGCTGCCGAGCCTTCGACAATCGAAACTATCCTTGTTCGATCGGGGCAGACGGTGCGCAAAGGCCAGTTACTCGTCCGGCTCGACGATACCACTTCTTCGTCCGAACTTGGCCAGTTGCAGGCTGAGAATCAGCGTCTTGCAGGCCGTGCCGCACGTCTGGGCAGCGAGGGAGGCCTCGGCACTGGCTCCGATTGCGAAGGTGAAGGCTGCGAGGATGAAAGGCGACTGCAGCAGGTCCGGCAATCGGCACTTAGCAGCCGCGTTTCCGCGCTCAATGCGGCTGTGGAGCAGCGCCGCCGGGACATGCAGGAGGCGCAGGCAACGGTTTCATCGCTGCAGTCCAGCCTGAAACTTGCGCAGGACCAGGTCGAGATGTTGCGTCCGCTCGCGCAGAAAAACATCGTACCGCAAACCGAGTTGATGTCTGCTCAGCGCGAAATGGTCGATATCCAGGGAAGGCTGGCCGCTGCGCGTGAAGGCGTGTCTCGGGCCGCCGCCGGTGTTCGCGAGGCGCAAGCACAGGTTTCGGAGGCGCGTCTGCAATTCGCGCAGGATGCGTTGAACGAGCGGTCGCAAATCAATACCAAGATCGCCGTCAACCAGCAGTCGATCCGAGGCGCTGTGGGCAAATTGAACCGGTCCGAAATCCGCTCGCCGGTCGATGGCGTCGTCAACGATGTCCAGATCAATACCGTGGGTGGTTTCGTCAATCCTGGCGAAAAGATCATGCAAGTCGTGCCAATCGGTGACAAATTGCTCATCGAGGCTCGGATTTCGCCGAGCGACATTGCCTTCATCAAGGTTGGTGACCGAGCCAATGTGAAGGTTACCGCTTATGATTTTTCGATTTATGGCGGACTCAGCGGCCGGGTCGCGCAGGTTTCGGCAGACAGCATCTATGATGAAGTCGAGCGTCAGGCCTATTTCACCGTCGTTATCGAAACTGACCGATCCTATCTCTCGGTCGGCAAGAAACGGTTGCCGATTACCCCGGGGATGATTTGCGATGCCGAAGTGATGACCGGCAGGAAATCTGTACTCAGTTACCTGCTGAAGCCGGTGTTAAAAGCGCGATCGCAGGCGTTGACGGAGCGCTGACCAGCGCGACATTTGTTGTAACCGGGGCGGTCGATGCCATGGCATAGCCGTGCAGCCATTTGCCATTGCTCGCAAAGGACATGATGGGGCGATAGTCATTGGCGCGGCGGCCATCGAGCAACTGGTCGGTTGAGTTGTCGAGCATGACCGAAGCACCCGATTCGAGCTTGACCACCAGCACCGCATGGTCGGCATTTCGAACAAGATCGCGTGCAATCACCAGAAGCATCCGATCGCGTTCAATCCCCATCGCCGCGAGAAGGTCCATTTTAAGGATGGCATAGTCTTCGCAGTCGCCTTTGCCGCGCCGCAAAGTCTCGCGCGACGATGCCCAGAAGTCCCTCTGCCGGTATAGCTTGTAATCGTCGGCATAGGCGATCTTGCCATTCACCCATCGATTGATGGCGGCAATTTGGCTTGTTCGATCGTCTTCTGCCCGGGCGCCCGTCTGATCGAGCCAACGTCCCATCCCGCGAGCCGCATTGCCTTTACTGATCTTGCTCCATTGGGCGTCGAGCGGGGTTTTCCGAATCGACAACCGCAAGCTGCCCAGAACAAGCCGATCATCCACAACAGGCGCCGTTTCAGCGATTTGTGGCGCATCAAAACGGCAATCAACAGTCGGTGCACTCGCCAGAGCGGCAGGCGTGGCAGGGACAGTCAGTACTGCCGGCTGGACAATCGCTGCTGGAGCATCGCCGAGGCCGGATTGTGCCAGCCTGATCCGCTCCAGACTGCTCATCTTGCCACCCAGGATCGCGACTGATTTGCTCACCGGTGCAGCAGCCGGAGCCAGCGTTTCAACCGAAGCCAACCTAACCGGAGCACAATGTGCAGGGGCTGACGCAAGTGCTAAGGTTGGCTGCCCATCGGAGGTATGCGGCAATGCCGCCTCCACGCTGTTCTCTGCATCCGTTTCAACCACCAAGGCATCTTCAGCCAGCGCGGGCGACGACAGAAGCAATGCTGTCGCCATGCCCGGGAGCAAGCGCAAACGCATTTTTTGAGCAGTAGAGGTGCAGTGCCATTTCGACATGCTGCCTCAATTGACAGCAAAACCCCTATTTGCGGTTTCCCGCTCTGGTTAATGGGAAATAACCATAAAAGTTGTACGGGAGATATGCAGGTTCGAATCATCGGTACCAAGCGGCTCGATCATCGGAGCTATTGGATCGGCTAATCTACCTGCAATATCTCCAATAGCTGGCTTGCAAGCCAGGATTTCGCTTCCGGATCTGCGAAGCTGTGCGATGCGCTATCGAACATTTGAAGGCTTATTCCGCTGCCTTCGCGCGCGCGGTCAAATACACGGCCTTTCCATGCAGAGGCAAATGCCAATGCTGTCGTGTCGCGGCTAGCCAGCAAAATGCGGGTCGGTATCGAACTTGCGGAGAGCGCATTTCCAATCCGCTCGGCCAGACCGGTTGGCGCCTCTGTTTGGGCGGCTCGAACAAGGCCGCTAGCCAGTTTCTTGAGGTCAACCCTTCCGCGCAACAGGTCGATCAGGCTGCGCGGGTTTTTGAGCCTTGCCCAATAGCGCGCGCGGATCGCGGCGGCTGAGGGCGGGGAGGGTGCATTTGCTTCAGGAACTGCCTCGATGACCCAAGGATTGGCAAGAACCAGACGATCGATCGGCAAGCCATGGTGGAATAACGCAAGCGCGGTCGCCGCATCGCAATTACCGAAAGCGACGATCCGTTGCAGGTGCGGGGCTTTGGCGCGGAACGCCGCGACAGACGCCGCGATATCCGCTGCGCTGTTTTCGAAACCCGAATTTTCGCCCTCGCTTTCGCCCACGCCGCGCCGGTCGTAGCGGAATACCGGATAGCCCAAGGCCGCTATCTGCGCGGCCAAAGCCGCCTGCCCTGCATGGGCGCCGCTGCGGATCTCGTTCCCGCCGCTGACGATCAAAAGCCCGGTGGTCTTCTCGCCCGCATCGAGTGTTGCTGCGCACCAGGAGCCTTCACAATCGAAGCCGGTCAGTTGCCGCATGATGCGCTCCACTGGTCCAGATCGGCCGCGATGGCGGCAGACATGGCTGGATCCTCCTGCGGCTCGGCGCGCAGCCATAGCGGGGAGCCGGTGATATCCTGCCCCAAAAGGCGCAGCGTGAGGGGTTCGACTTTGGCAGGTTCGGCATCAGCCAGGTCAGCGACCATATCGGGTCCAAGGCGGTTGCCTGCCAGTTCGACGGGTGCGCTTTGCGCCTCGGCCAGCAATTGCGCCTCGCTGGTCGTTTTGCCCGCTTCCTTGTCACCCGCGATCCGGGTGCGGATCATGATCTTGAGCAGGCTTGCGCCCCTGGCCGGGGCCAACCGCCAATGCGGTAAATCGGACGCGGCATCGTCAATCAGGGCACCGCCGCGCAGCGAAGCGATATGGGTGGCGCCCAAATTCTTAGCCGTAAGGGCCACAGCCTCGCGCCATGTCGAAAGGCTCTGCTTGTCCAGCGCGGCAAGGCTCTCATTGCACCCAGGCAGGCCGAGCATCAGGCTTTCGACGTTCTGCTCGGCCAGCACGCGCATTGCCTGCACCAGCATGCGGCAGCAACGGTTCATTTCGTCGAACAGAGGCGGGATAATCAATATCCGGCGCGATGTTTCCGCGCCAAAACAAAGGACATGTTCGTCATGCCCGGCAAAATGATAGGTCCGATATTCGGGAAGCGGGCTCACTCCCCGACCTTGGCTTTCGCGAAGGCGACGAGGCTGCCGAAACTTTCAAACAACTCACCGTCGATATCGTCATCGTCGATCATGATATCCAACCGGTCTTCCATCTCGGTCAACAGGCCCGCGACTGCCATCGAGTCAAGCTCGGGCAGCGCGCCGAACAGTGGTGTATCGTCGGTCATCGCGGCAACGGTCGCGGGTGCGACGCCGAGCACATCAACGAGCAGTTCGCGGATCGTGGTTTCAACGCTGTCGGGAACGAAAGGCATGTCTTCTCTCTTTATTCGTTAGTTTGAGGCGCGATAGGCGCACCATTTGCGGATGGCAATGTGCGGCCAGTTTGCCGGATGGTTCGGCCAGAAAATTTCCAGCCGATGACGCTCGCGCACATCCTCCATCCATTCGGCTTTATACGCATCGTTGCCGGTGCCGAAATCGATAAGGCCCACGCGATCGACATCGATTACATGCTGGAACAACGCTGCCGACAGCAGCGTGCCCGGCGATGCCTGCATATGCCGCTCGTCATGCGCCAGCTTGTGGATCAGCGCGACGCCATTTTCCACCGTCCAGAATTGCGCTGCTACAGGCTTGCCATCGATATAAGCGAGGCCCAGCCGCAATGCGCCCGCGACGCTTTCGCGCTCTGCAAGCTGGCGCAGAAATTCGGGGCTGCCTTCTTCCGGTTTCCAGCTGCGCGCATAGACCCGCTCATAATCGCGCCAGCTTTCAAAGTCATATTCGCTATCGATGCGGATGGTGACCACGCCGGTCTTCCCCTTGCGCTTGACGGTGTTTTTGAGGCGGCTGGGGCGGCCCTCCCAATAGGCATCGAAGCTGCGGCCCTTGAGGTCCAATATATGGTTCTGATCGCAGACTTCGCGAAATACCGCCCAACCGCTGGCTTCAAAGGCCGCCTGCACCATGCGGGCGCTACCATCTTCGTCTGGCACGGGCGCGAGTGTGAGCCGGCGAGCCTGTTTCGATGCGAGCCGCGCCAGGCCGCGAAGCAACGCCAGTTTTTCAACTTCGCTATCCGCATTTGCGAAAACAGGAGACCATGTAAAATTATACCAGTTGGCAAGCGCGACCAGATGGCCGCCTTCGGCTTGCATCAGCGCCATCCATCCCTGCGCGTCGCCACCCTTGGCTTGCAGCAATGCCGGGCTCTTTTCGCGCAGCGCCATACGATGCAGGCTTTCGAGCCAGTCGAGCCGATCGAACAGGCAGGGCTGGACCTCGCGGTCAAGCGCGCCGGCAGCAGCAGCTTGCGCAGTCAGGAAATTATCGTGATATTCACACTTAACTGCCAATTATCGCCCCCGATTAACCCTTTACCCTGTGACTTTTGACCCAATGACCGACGATTTGCCAGCCTTTCCGCTCGATCACCTCGCACTTCGCGGGGCTCAGGATGCGCCCGCGCTACGCCTCAAGGACAAGCTCTATAGTTATCAGGAGTTAAATCATCGTATCGGTCGGCTGGCTGCGATTTTGGCGAGCCATGATTTTACAAAGGGGGACAGGATTGCCACCTGGCTGCCCAAAACCGAACTGGCCTGTCTGATGCCCTTGGCCGCCGTGCGCGCGGGGCTGGTGCATGTGCCGATCAACCCGCTGCTCAAAGCTGCGCAGGTTAAGCATATCCTGACCGATAGCGGGGCAAGGGCGCTGCTGACGGCAAAGGCACGGTCAGCGCAGTTAGGCGAAGGCGATGTGCCCGATGCCACGGTTTTGCTCGATGAAAGTGAGATCCTCGGCGCGATCGATCAGCAGGGCGACGTCTTGCCGCCACTTCCCGCCGATTCCGATACCAACGGGCTCGCGGCCATCCTCTATACCAGCGGCTCGACCGGCCGGCCCAAGGGGGTGATGCTCAGCCACGCCAATCTGGCGATCGGCGCGGTCAGCGTGGCAAGCTATCTGAAGCTGGCGGCGGATGATGTGACGCTCGCTGTACTCCCTTTGAGTTTTGATTATGGCCAGAACCAGCTGCTCTCGACCTGGCAGGCGGGCGGCTGCGTGGTGCCACTCGATTATCTAACACCGCGCGATGTGATCAAAGCCTGCGCCAAACAGGGCGTGACCACATTGGCTGCAGTTCCGCCTTTGTGGGTGCAACTGGCCGAGCAGCAATGGCCCGAATACGCAACCGCCGCGATGCGCCGCCTGACCAACAGCGGCGGCGCGCTTACGCCCTCGCTGGTGAGGGCACTGCGCGGTATATTCGGCGCCAAAACAGATATTTATGCGATGTACGGCCTCACCGAGGCTTTTCGCTCTACTTTTCTCGATCCCGCGCTGATCGATGCCAACCCGACCAGCATGGGCAAGGCCATCCCCTTCGCGGAAATACTGGTCGTCGCCAAGGATGGCAGCGAGGCCAAGCCGGAAGAACATGGCGAACTGGTCCATGCCGGGCCGCTGGTGGCGCAAGGCTATTGGCGAGACGCCGAGCGCACCGCGCTGCGCTACAAGCCGGCGCCTGCCTTTTCGCGCTATGGCGGGATGGCGGTGTGGTCGGGCGATACCGTATGGCGCGACGCCGATGGCTTGCTCTATTTCGTCGGCCGCGACGATGCGATGATCAAGACCAGCGGCAACCGCGTCTCGCCGACCGAAGTGGAGGAAGCCGCGATCGAGAGTGGATTGGTCGCCGAAGCCTGCGCGCTCGGCCGCAAGGATGAACGTCTGGGGGAGGCGATTGTGCTGTTTGTGCGGGCAAATGGCGCGGCCGACGAGGCGGCGCTGGCGGCGCATATGAAGGCGGCGCTACCCAATTTCATGCAGCCCGCCGACTATGTCTGGCTGGAGGAATTCCCCAAAAATACCAATGGCAAGCTGGACAGGGACGGGTTGAAGGATAGGTTGGCAGCATGAGCGAAGCGAAAGCCAAACCCACCGGGCCGATCCCGCCCTATTTCGAAACGATCGACGGCGAACTTGCGGTTGGAGGGAAGACGGCGTCTGCGCTGGTTGCCGAAGCAGGGGACACACCGCTGTTCGTCTATTCGACTGCGGCTTTGCAGGCGCGGATCGGTGAGCTACGCGCGGCGATGCCGGATCAACTCGGCATCCATTATGCGATGAAGGCCAATCCCTTTGGCCCCTTGCTGGGCTGGATGAAGGACAAGGTCGACGGTTTTGATGTCGCATCGGGTGGGGAGTTGAAGCTCGCACTCGATGCCGGTGTAGCAGCAGACAAGATCAGCTTTGCCGGCCCCGGCAAGCGCGACCGTGAGCTGGAATTTGCGATTGCGAACGGCGTGACGCTCAATTGCGAGTCCGAAGGAGAGGCGGAGCGTGCCTTTGCCATAAGCGAACGTCTGGGCATCACGCCCAAAATCGCTGTGCGCGTAAACCCCAGCTTTGACCTCAAAGGCAGTGGCATGAAAATGGGTGGCGGTGCCAAGCCCTTTGGCGTCGATGCCGAACGCGTGCCCGCGTTGGTCCGACGCATCATGACGGCAGGGGCCAACTGGCGCGGATTCCATATCTATGCCGGATCGCAGGCGCTGGACGCCGAGGCGATCATCGCAATGCAGGCGCAGACATTGGCTCTGGCTGCCGAACTGGCGGAGGCATCGGACGCTGCACCACCCAAAGTCAATCTCGGCGGCGGTTTCGGCATTCCCTATTTCCCCGGCGATGCAGCGTTCGATCTCGACGCTGTCGGTGGTGCACTGGGGCAGGCTTTGTCGGCATTGCCCACTATCCTCAAGGACACTCATTTCTGCATCGAGCTGGGCCGCTATTTGGTCGGCGAAGCCGGTGTCTATCTGTGCCGCGTGATAGACCGCAAAGTCAGCCATGGCGAGACTTTCCTTGTCACCGATGGCGGTCTTCACCACCAATTGGCCGCGTCGGGCAATTTCGGCACCGTCATCCGTCGCAACTATCCGGTCGCGATAGCCACGCGTTTCGATGCGCCAGCGGACGAAGTGCAATCGGTGGTCGGTTGCCTCTGTACGCCGCTGGATCGTTTGTCGGACGGCGCCTTGCTGCCCCATGCCGATGTCGGCGATCTGGTCGCGATTTTCTGTGCCGGGGCCTATGGGGCCAGCGCAAGCCCCGCCAATTTCCTCGGCCAGGGTGCGGCTGTGGAGATTCTTGTTTAGCTCAGCCTACTTTGGCTTCGGCGCCCAGGATCAGTGGATCTGACTTGCTGATGTCAACCGTCGCCTTGCCGATATTGGGCTGGCTGCTGCCGCGATGCTTGAACTTGCCTTCGACCATGCCGCCGGGGGCAATCGTCAGGCTCTGATAGACGACATCGCCCGAAATGCGCGCGCTCGCTTCAATCACCAGGTCGCCCGCCTCGATCGAGCCATCGACCTTGCCCGAAAGCCGCGCGGTTTCGGCAACCACCTTACCGACAATGATGCTGCCTTCGCCCTGGACAATCGACCCGCAGGTCACATCACCGTGGATCTTGCCATCGATATGCAGATCGACTTTGGCCGAAAGATTGCCGGTGATTTCGACATCCGATGCGATCACCGAAAATGTATGTCCGCCCCCACGCACGCTGTTACGCCCCTGAGTTACCGCGACCGGCTGACCGGTTTCCGGCGACGGCTTGGATTTCGAGAACATCGGGATTGGCCTCCAGGAATTTGAGCGGGTTGATAGCAGACCCGTTGATACGCACTTCAAAGTGCAAATGCGAGCCGGTCGAACGGCCGGTTGAACCCATGCGGCCGATCTGGACACCGCGCTTCACGTCTTGCCCCAGCGAAGCGGTAAAGCCGCTCAAATGGGCATATCGGGTGACTAGGCCGTTAGCATGGGTGATTTCGATACAATTGCCGTAACCGCCTTGCCATCCGGCGAAGGTGATCTTGCCATCTGCTGCAGCCAGGATCGGGGTGCCGATCGGCCCTTTGAAATCAAGGCCTGCATGCATCGCGCCGCTGCCATTGAACGGATCCGAACGATAGCCGAAGCCGCTCGACATCAAGCCAGCCGCTGCTGGCATACTGGTGGGGATGCCCGCCAGCGCCATTTCCATCGCTTCCATCCGCTCAAGCGCGGTCAGCATGCGGGTGAAGCGCGGGTCGCGGACTGGCTTTTGCTTCTTGCCGAAAAAGGGAATGAAGGGGCCACCCATGCCCTGCTTGGCTTCGCGCGCCAACTGGTCAGGGTTCAGGCCGAATTCGCGGATAGCGCCTTCGGCCTTTTGCGAGCGGGCAATGGCGATCTGCGTCATGCGTTCGGCAAAAGCGATCTGGCGGGCCTCAAGCTGGGCGAGTTGTGCAGCTTCGGGAACGGCAAGGCCGATCTTCTTTGCGGTTTCGGCCGCTTCGCCAGTGGCGGGCGCTGCGGCTTCGGCAGCGGGCATGTCACCGAAATGCTCTTCAAAGGCGCTTTCCATGACTTTCTGGCGCGCTTCGAGGTCGCTTGCGACCGCTTCCATATCGTCGCGATATTTGGCGACGCGTTCTTCTGCGGTTTCGATCTTTTCCTGCTTGGCGGAAAGCATCATGCGTTCGGCCGACACGCTGACCTGATTGATCATCATGCCGAGCGTAACCACCAGCCACAGGCCAACGACAAACGCAATCGCTCCCGCGACACGGCGCTGCAATTTTGCACTGATCTTGATAAACCGGACTTGCCCGTTCGACCGCATGAAAAACTCACGATCAACGAACCATCCGGCCAACCGGTTTTTCCAACCGGCAAACTTGGCCATTTGCGACACGACCCACCCCGTTTTTATTTAGTGTCGGGCGCTTAGCAGAGTGATTCGCCGCTGACGAATCGCTTTGGCACGACTCGTGCCGAGTCGGTGGAGTCGTGCGGTGAGTTGTGAATATTTACATGTAATCGGTTGCGAAGCCGCGATCAAACGCAATGCAATCAGTTGCAAACAAATGTAAAAAGACAATCTTTACAATAAAATAGAGCGAATCAACATACGGTCTGTTCAACATTGGCGGAAATGCTGGATTCTGCGGCTTTCGCTTGCCCGCTCACCGCTCTAGGAGGCAAGGCGATGAATGAAGATACCGCCCAGATTGTCGCCGAGATGACGGCCAAGGCTCGCGCCGCTGCGCGTATAGTTGCACGCGCCAATGATGCGCAGAAGGCCGAGGCGTTGCTGGCTGCTGCCGCCGCTTTGCGCGCCGCTGCGCCAACGATATTGAAGGCCAACGCGGGCGACATGGAGTCTGGCGCGGCCAGCGGCCTGTCCGCGGCGATGCTCGACCGGCTGAAACTGGATGAAGTCCGGATCGAAGGCATCGCCTCGGCCGTCCAGCAGGTTGCACATCTCGCCGATCCGGTCGGGCAGGTTATCGATCGTAGCGAACGTCCCAATGGTCTTGTCATGGAGCGCGTCCGCGTCCCCGTGGGCGTGCTTGCGATCATCTACGAAAGCCGCCCCAATGTGACGGCGGATGCAGCAGCGCTCGGTTTGCGTTCGGGCAATGCGGTTATCCTGCGCGGGGGTAGCGAGGCGGTGCACAGCAACCGTGCGATCCATGCTGCGATGGTCGAAGGTATCGTCAAGGCGGGGCTCCCCGCCGATGCGGTGCAGCTCGTCCCGACGCAGGATCGTGCGGCTGTCGGCGCGCTGCTCAAGGCGCAGGGGCAGATCGACATGGTCATCCCGCGCGGCGGCAAATCGCTGGTTGCGCGTGTGCAGGATGAGGCGCGCGTGCCGGTGCTCGCGCATCTCGACGGTATCTGCCACACCTACATCCATGCGAAGGCCGACCCGGCGATGGCTGAGGCGATTGCGGTCAACGCCAAGATGCGCCGCACCGGCATTTGCGGTGCGACCGAAACGATTTTGATCGATCAAGATTATCCCGAACCTGCGAAGCTGATTGGTGCTTTGCTCGACGCAGGTTGTGAGGTGCGTGCCGACGACATGTTGATGGAACTCAATCCGCGTACCGTGCAGGCTGACGATGCGGATTGGGGCACGGAATATCTCGAACCCATCGTCTCGGCGAAAATGGTCTCTGGCGTCGATGAGGCGATCGAACATATCGCACTCTATGGTTCGCAACACACCGAAAGCATCATCACCAGTGACGAAGCGGCAGCCGCAGACTTCCTGTCGGGCGTCGATAGCGCGATCGTGATGCACAATGCCTCTACGCAATTTGCCGATGGCGGCGAATTCGGGCTAGGCGCGGAAATCGGTATCGCCACTGGACGCCTGCATGCGCGCGGCCCGGTCGCACTCGAGGGGCTAACCACCTATAAATGGCTGGTGCACGGCTCGGGGCAGACGCGCCCCTGATGTTGACCGGCCTACTCGGCGGATCGTTCAACCCGGCGCATGGCGGGCACCGTTCGATCAGCCTGTTTGCGCTCGACGCGCTCGATCTCGACGAAATCTGGTGGCTGGTATCGCCGGGAAACCCGTTGAAGGCCAATGCGAAAGACATGGCCTCGCACAAGGCAAGGCTTGCCTCGGCTAAAAAAATGGCGCGTCGCGCGCCGATCCGCGCCACCGCGATCGAGGCGCAAATAGGCACGCGCTACACCATCGATACGCTGCGTAAGCTTGTCCGCCGCTACCCCAATCGCCGCTTCATCTGGATCATGGGAGCCGACAATGTTGCAAATTTCACACGCTGGCGGCGTTGGCGCGACATCGCCCGATTAATGCCGATTGCGGTTATCGCCCGCCCGGGTTATGACGATGATGCTGTTGCGGGGTCCGCAATGGCCTGGCTCAGGCGGTACGTCCGGCGTCCGGACCAGCGGCTTAATTGGACGATGTGGAGCACACCGGCGCTTGTATATTTGCGCTTTCGCCCCGATCCACGCTCGGCCACGGCGGTTCGCCAGGCCAATCCATTTTGGTATCGCGATTTTGACGGTAAGTGCGTCATCGATGGCGTCACCCACAAATATTTCTATTAAGGAGCAATTTTGATCGAACTCGCTACAGTCCCCGGGGGCAAGACTCCCTCCAAAAAGGGACCTGTCCTGCAGCCTGACGAACTGCACACACTCATCCTCCAGTCGCTCGACGACGATCAGGCGCAAGAGGTCGTTTCCATCCCGCTTCAAGGCAAGAGCAGCATCGCCGACTATATGGTTGTGGCTTCGGGCCGCTCGAGTCGGCAGGTGGCGTCGATGGCGCAGAAACTTGCCGAACGCATCAAGAAGGCAGGGCGCAACGCTCATATCGAAGGCTTGCCCAGCGCAGACTGGGTGCTGATCGATGCCGAAGATGTTGTCGTGCACCTGTTCCGCCCCGAAGTGCGCAGCTTCTACAACCTTGAACGGATGTGGGGTTTTGGTGACGCGCCCGAGGTTGCGAACGCCTGATTGGGGCAAAGGGCGCTCAACAGCGCCCGAGAATTGGTAGGGGGACTGCCATGCGGCTGCACATCATTGCGCGCGGCAAGATTGGCCGCTCCCCCGAAGGTGAACTGGTCGATCGCTATCTGAAGCGGCTGACATGGCCGCATAAACTATCCGAATTGCCTGATCGAGGTGGAAATATCCCGTCCCCTGAGCGGAACAGCCGCACGGTCCTTCTCGATCAAAAGGGTGATCATCTCTCCTCAATGGATCTTGCCAAATTGCTCGAGCGCTGGCGCGACGAAGGTGTTGCGGAAGTGCGGTTCTGCCTAGGTGCAGCTGATGGTTTCGACGATGCTGATCGTGCCGCGGCCGACAAGCTTATCGCTTTCGGACGCGCCACATGGCCGCACCTGATGGCGCGCGCGATGCTGGCGGAACAGCTCTATCGGGCAACATCGATACTTGCCAACCACCCCTATCATCGTGAAGGATGAAGCGATGGGGTGGCGCAAATTCCTGGCTGGAACGATCTTGGCGGGCAATCTGCTGAGCGCGTCGGCGGCCGGACAAAGCGATGTCGAGGCGCTGCGTGAGGCCAAGCAACGCGCCGCTGCTGCCGAAGCGCGCAGCGAAGTCTTGCGGCAAGAGGCCGCCAATGCGGAAGCGACGGCAGACCGGCTGGTCGCGCGCCGCGCCGCATTGGGTGCCGAAATCGACGCCGCCAATGCCCAGATTGCAACGGCTCGGGCCCGGATAGCGGTGATATCCCGTCGCCAGCGTGCACAGGCCGCGCTGCTGGGCGAAGCCAGTGCGCCGATGCTCCGGTTGAATGCGCTGCTCCAGAATATGACTAAGCAGCCGGTCTCGCTGCTGCTCGCACGTCCGGGCGACCGGCGCGATTATGTGCGCCTGCGTGCAGCCATGGCTTCGATCGAGCCGTTGATCACCGCGCGAACTGCGGCGTTGCGCGACCAGATGGCGATGCAGCGCGAATTGCAAAAGCAGGAACGCGTGGCGATTGGCGCGCTCGGTCAGGCGCGGATCGATCTTGTCACGCGAAGCAAAGCGCTGGCCGCCCTTGAAAGCAGTAGCCGGGGTAAAGCAAACAGCCTCAATGCCGACGCGGCCATCGAATTCGAACGGGCAATCGGGCAGGGCGAACGCGCGCGCGACCTTGTCGAGCGCATTGATGCAGACAGGGAAAGCGGTCAGGTCGCGGCGGTGTTGGCTGAGTATGCTGGTCCTCAGCCCAGATTAGGTCGCGAACTGCGTTCCACTGCTGCAGGTGCCTACATCCTTCCGGTTATCGGACGGGTGATCTCTGGCTTTGGCGAACTCAACCCGACCGGATATCGCGAACGCGGAATCCGCCTTGCGGTTGAATCGGGGACCCGAATCGTTGCGCCTGCAGCCGGCAAGGTCACATTTGCGGGACGCTACCGCAGCTTTGGCAACATTGTGATCATCGAGCATGGGAATGGCTGGGCGAGCCTGGTGACCGGTATCGAGCGTTTGGGCGTCGAAACGGGTGCGCGAGTGCGGCAGGGCACCGTAATCGGCAATGCGGGCGATGAAGAACCTGAAATCATGATTGAATTGCGCCGAAACGGTCGGGTGATTGATATCGCCGCACTGCTTGGCTGATCCACGATACGAGTCAGTCGCTATTCATCCCGTGCGAACCAGATTGACGCTCGTCGGCTGTTAACCCACTTTTGTGGTAAATGGACTTTCACCATGGCAGGGGTGAAGGGTATAGCCGACACTACCGAAATGGACTCGGCTGGGCAGGAAAAAACGCGATGAAGAGCAAGCTTCTCACCACTGGAATCACCGCATTTGTCGTCGGCGCGCTCGCATCGACATCGATCGGTGCGCAGCAGCGCAAGGACGATCCGCTGCGCGATATGGATGAATTCATCGCGGTCTATAAAAAGGTGCGCGCCAACTATGTCGACAAGGTCGATGACGAGCAATTGATGAAGGGCGCGATCCAGGGGATGCTGAATACCCTAGATCCGCACAGTGCCTTCCTTGATGAAAGCAATTTCCGAGATCTCCAAACCCAGATCGAAGGCGAATATGGCGGTCTCGGGCTGTCGGTGACGCTGGAGGATGGCGCGGTCAAGGTGATAGCGCCGACAGCTGATACGCCTGCAGACAAGGCGGGGATCAAGGCAGGCGACTATATCACCCATCTCGATGGTGAACTGATCGTCGGCGGTACGATCGACGATGCAGTCAACAGGATGCGCGGACAACCGGGAACCTCGATCAAACTCACTATTTTCCGTCCCGGCCGCGAAGAACCGTTCGATCTTACATTGACGCGCGCAGTGATCGATCTGAAACCCGTGAAATGGGAAGTGAAAGACAAGATCGGCGTGATCACCATCACCGGTTTTTCCGAAGAAACCGGAGAGGATGTGGTTGATGCAATCAAGGGAATCGAACGCCAGCTTGGCGGTAAACCGCAGGGCTATGTCGTTGACCTACGCTCCAACCCCGGAGGTATCCTTGAGGAGGCCGTCAAGGTTTCCGATGCCTTTCTCGACAAGGGCGAAATCGTCTCCGAGCGGGGGCGCGACAAGGTGGTCGTCAGCCGCTGGTTCGCCGAACAGGCGATCAAGGGCGATGTAACCGGTGGCAAGCCTGTTATCGTCCTCGTTGATGCGGGCTCAGCCTCTGCCTCTGAAATTGTTGCGGGTGCCCTCCAAGATCACCGCCGCGCGCTGGTGATGGGTGAACGCAGCTTCGGCAAAGGGTCGGTGCAGAATGTCCTGCCGCTCTCCCGCGACACCGGACTCCGCCTTACCGTGGCGCGCTATCACTTGCCGTCGGGGCGCTCGGTACAGGAAGGTGGCGTGAAGCCCGATGTCGCTGTGCCGCAGATTTCCGATCCCGATTATCGCAAGCGCGTTGCCGTGCGCGAATCCGACCTGCGTCGCCATCTGGTCAATGAAAATCTGGCCGACGACAAGAGTCTGGAGACTGACGGCAAGGATGATCCGCGCTTCTCAATGTCCGCCGAAGAGCTGAAAAAGCAGGGCATCGACGATTTTCAGCTGCATTACGCCATGCAGACGATCGCTCGTTTAGGCACAAAGGCACCGCGTCTTGCAGAAACTGCTGCCAAGGCTGGCAAGCGTAATTAGAGCCTGCTAGGGATGCGCGCATGACCGGTTTCGATCGTGCGCGCTGGCTCGCGCTTCTGCTTCCTTTCGGGCTCCTAGCTGGGGCCTATGGTTCGCAATATCTGGGCGGGCTTTATCCTTGTGAGATGTGCTGGTGGCAACGTTGGCCGCATTTTGCAGCATTGCCGCTGGCTTTGGGCGCCTTCGTTCTCCCCGCGACTTCAAAACAGCGCCTTTTCGTTTTGCTCGCAGCGCTCGCCATTCTGGTGAGCGGCCTGATCGGTGGCTATCATGCCGGCGTTGAATATGGCTTGTGGGAAGGGATTACTACCTGCTCGACAACAGTCGCACCGGGTAGTGGTAGGGATGTGCTCGATGCCATCCTCAACGCGCCCCTGATCCGCTGTGATGTGGCCCCCTGGACATTGTTCGGGATTTCATTGGCGGGATTCAATTTCCTCATTTCCACGCTGGGCGCACTCGCCATTCTTGTTCTGCTGCGCCAGGGAGCCAAGGCATGATTGCCAATCAGGCCGCCGCGAAAGCCAGCATGATCCGCGTCGATCAGGCGGGCGAATATGGCGCCACACGCATCTATGCCGGCCAGCTTGCGATGCTTGGGGATCGCCATCCGATGGGCCGGGAAATCGCACATATGGCGGAGCAGGAACGCCGCCACCTCGATGCCTTTGATCGACTGATGGCTGAACGCGGTGTTCGCCCGACTGCATTGCAGCCTTTCTGGAATGTAGCCGGCTTCGCGCTCGGCGCTGTAACGGCGGCAATCGGGCCTGAGGCCGCGATGGCCTGTACCGTTGCGGTAGAGACCGAAATCGATGCCCATTATCGCGAACAGCTTGCCGAATTGGGCGACAGCGACCCCGCTTTGTCCGAAATGATCGAAGAGTTCCGGCAGGAAGAAGTCGAGCATAAAGCGGCAGCGCTTGCCGCAGGTGCCGAACAGGCCCCCGCCTATCCGCTGCTCAGCGCCGCAATCCGCCTCGGTTGCCGCGCGGCGATCGCACTTTCGAAACGGATTTGACCCCCGTCAATGCACAGCCGGATTTCATTTGCCATTCAGGCAACAGGGCCTAAGCCTTGGGCTAGATAGTGGAGTAAACCGATGACCTACCGATCGTCCTTCGTCCTTGGCGCTGCATTGATGCTGGCCGCTGCCCCCGCTTTGGCACAGGATGCAGGTGCCCCTGCCGCTGCACCCGATGCCGAGAAGATCAACATGGTCATCGTATATGGCGATGATAAATGCGAAGAAAGCAGCGCCGATACCATCAATGTATGCGCCCGACTTTCGGAGGGCGACCGTTATCGAATCCCCACCCCATTGCGCGACAATATCAATGATCCACGCAAGGAAGCCTGGACCAACCGGGTGCTCGCCTATGAATATGTGGGTCGCGAAGGCACGATGAGCTGCTCGCCCGCAGGCGGCGGCGGCTTTACCGGCTGCGGGCTCAAGGAAATCGACAAGGCCTATGCCGAAAAGGATCAGGATCCGGGCCTGGCCTTTGGCCGGATGATCGCGGCTGAACGAAAGAAACGGATGGCCGCAATCGATGCTGAGGCCGAACTCGTCGAGCAGCGGGTATTGCAGTTCGAAAAAGAACGGGCCGAGCGCGAAGCGCGGATGCAGGCTGAAGCCGACGCTGCGGCCGAGCAGGAGCTACAGGAAGGCGCGCTTCCCCAACCGAAATAAGGCTCTCGCGCAAAGCGAGAGATAGGTTTTGGACAGCCAAGCGGTTTCGACATTTGGATATTCCTCTGCGCTATGCCAACAACGGACGTAGCAAGGAGAAGACACGTGCCCGACAAGTCACTTGGCCCGCGCAAGCGCTTGAGCCTGACTGAAATCGACCAACTCGTCGAAACGGTTATTGGCGAGGCGACATTTGCCGAAAAAGTCGGGATGCTGTCCGGAAAGGGCTTCTTCAAGGCATTTGTCGAGGATGACCGGGTCTGGGCTGCGCGGCCCTATCGCGCGGGCGGCGGTATCGATAGGCTGGATGTACCTGCCCTTTGGTTCACCGATGGCCCGCGCGGCGTGGCACGGGGGCAATCGACTTGCTTCCCCTGTTCGATGGCCCGCGGGGCAAGCTTTGATATCGATCTCGAACGCCGTATCGGAGAGGTGATGGGGGTCGAGGCGCGGGCGCAGGGTTGCAATCTGTCAGGCGCGGTCTGTTTCAACCTGCTCCGCCATCCCGCCTGGGGGCGTGCACAGGAAACCTATGGTGAAGACCCGCACCATCTGGGTGCAATGGGCACCGCGCTGGCGCAAGGCATCCAGACGCACAATGTAATCGCGACGGTCAAACATTTCGCGCTCAACAGCATGGAAAATGCCCGCTTCTTCGTCGATGTGCGTATCGATGAGCGTGCGTTGCACGAGGTGTATCTGCCGCATTTCAAGCGCGCTATCGACGCCGGCTGTGCGAGTGTGATGAGTGCCTATAATAAGATGAACGGCAGCTATTGCGGGCAGAATGCCGAGCTGCTGACGGGCATTTTGCGTGACGAATGGGGGTTTGACGGCTTCGTCCATTCGGATTGGGTGAAAGGCGTGTACGATGTTTCGGGCGTCGAAGCCGGGTTGGACATCGAAAATCCCGAGCCGCTGGTCTGGGGCGACAAGCTGCTCGCCGCTGTCGAAACAGGCGAGGTGTCGGTTGAAGCCATTGATCGGGCATGCCGCAGAATCCTGCACACGCTGTATCGCTTCATGGCCGCCCCGGACCCGATGGATGCCTATCCACCCTCGCTTGTCGCCCGGCCAGAGCATATCGCGATCGCGCGTGAGGCGGCCGAAAAATCTGCGGTTCTGCTGAAGAATGACGCATTGCTGCCGCTGCCTAAGGGCCTTGGAACACTTGCAGTCCTCGGCAGGCTGGCGTCGATGGAAAATACAGGGGACAATGGTTCGAGCCGTGTCCGCCCGCCATATGTGGTCACGCCGCTGCAGGGTCTGGAGCGGGCGCAAAATGCCTATGGCATCGGACGCATCCTGACTGGCGATGAAAGCGATCTTGCCGCAGCCGCACAGGCTGCAGACGCTGCCGATGTCGTTATTGTTGTCGCCGGTTACACCGCCCGTGAGGAAGGCGAGTATATCCCGGGCGATATCAATCTCGGCCAGGGCGTGTCCGAGGAAGCGCGCGAAGCGGCGCGCCGGGTGGCGATTGGCGGTGATCGCGATGATCTGGGGCTTCCCGCCGACCAGTTGGCGCTGATCGATACGGCGATTGCATCCGGAAAACCGGTCGTCGTCGTGCTGGTGGCTGGCTCGGCGGTGCTGGTCGAAGCTTGGCATGATCGGGTAGCTGCGATCCTGCAAACCTTTTATAGCGGTATGGAAGGCGGAACGGCGCTCGCCAACCTGCTATTCGGCGACGTTACCCCATCTGGAAAGCTGCCCTTCAGCGTGGCGCGCGATCCTGCTCACTACCCCTTTTTCGACAAGGATGCCGACAGAATCGAATATGATTTGTGGCACGGCTATTCGAAGCTCGACCGTGATGGCCAAGCGCCGCGTTATGCCTTCGGGCACGGTCTCAGCTATAGCGAATTTGCCTATCGAGACATAGAAGCGGAGGCGCTTGAGGGGGCAATTCGCGTTTCGGTCTCCGTCGGCAATATCGGCGCAGTCGCGGCGGACGAAGTGGTGCAAATCTATGTCGGGCCGCCAGGTTTGGAGGTCGAAAGGCAGGCCAAACTGCTCAAGGCCTTTGCGCGGATATCACTCCGGCCCGGCGAGGCGCGACGCCTGTCGTTCGATATCGCGTATAGCGACCTGTGCTGGCGGGATGGCCGTTCCTGGCGCTTCGAACAGGGCAGCTATCGCCTGTTTGCAGGCGGATCATCGGACAAGTTGATCGAAACCGGACTGATGGTCTAGTCCGCCAGCAGGCCCCGCATGATCAGCGCAATTGTGTGCTCGCGATAGGCGTCGCGCATTTCGGGCGTGATATCGGGCTGATCATAGCAATGCCGTAAAACAAGGCGCGCGGCAAAGAAGCGGTCGGCCGCCCCGGTAACCGAGAAATAGAAGAGCTGCGGATCGACCGGGCGGAATTTTCCGGCCTTCACGCCTTCTGCGATCAGCACGTCATAGGCATCCGACAGCGGTTTCAGATATCGCTCGGCGATACGCGCGGCCTCGATCGGCGCGGCGTCGCGCACCATGCGCATCATCAGCCGGTTGAGGTAGGGGAAGGTATAATAGGTGTCGATCACGCCGCTAATGTGGCGGCGGAGTTTCTCTTCCGGTGGCATGTCCTTTGCCACCAGCGCGTTCAGTTCGACTACGATATTGCCCATATCGCGATCGAGTAGCGCCAGCATCAGGCCATTTTTGTTGCCGAAATAATATTTGACCAGCGCGCTGTTGAGGCCGGCGCGCAGTGACAGTTCCGACAAGGAAAGGTCGATCGTGTCGCCCTCGCGCATGATCTGGCTGGCTGCTTCGAGCAATTGTTCGCGGGCGCCGGTTGGCGCTTCGCTGCTGCTTGCCAATTTAGGACCGTTTGTAGCCACGGCTTTACTCCCCCGGGGATTTCAGGGTCGGATTCTGCGTCCCGACCCCGTTTAATCGTTCAGTTATATACCGGTTCTTCCCACCAAGGAAAGAAGTCTGGCATATCTATGGAAACTTTGTCCGGATAATCGGGTGAGCGCTTCTCCAGGAAGCTCGATATCCCCTCTTTCGCATCGCCCGAACGCGAACGGCGATAGATAGCCCGGCTGTCGACCTTATGCGCATCCATCGGGTGCGGCATAGCCGAATTGCGCCACAGCATATGCCGGGTCAGCGCTATCGAAACCGGAGCGGTATTGTCGGCAATCTCGCGTGCCAGCTTGCGGGCTTCGGCCAACAATTCCCCTGCCGGATGAACCGACCGTATCAGGCCGCCCTTCAAGGCCTCCTGTGCGTCGAACACACGTCCGGTATAGCACCATTCGAGCGCTTGTTGCGGGCCGACGAGGCGCGGCAGGAACCAGCTCGAGGCGGCTTCGGGCACGATGCCGCGCCGGGCGAAAACAAAGCCGAAGCGTGCGGTATCGCTGGCGAGGCGGATATCCATCGGCAATTGCATCGTCACGCCGACGCCTACCGCCGCACCGTTGACGGCGGCAATCACCGGCTTCTTGCACTGGAAGATGCGCAGCGTGAGTAGCCCCCCACTATCGCGTACGCGCGCGTCGGAAAGGTCGGCAACGGCCTCTCCGCTGGCAAAGACCTGTCGTCCGTCATCGGGGGTCAGATCGGCGCCGGCGCAAAAGGCGCGATCGCCATGGCCGGTAACGATGACAGCGCGAACAGCGTCGTCGGCATCGATCGCGTCAAACGCTGTGATCATCTCGTCCATCATCGTCGCCGTAAAGGCATTCATCTTGTCGGGGCGGTGCAAGGTGATTGTCGCAATGCCATCTTCGACTTCATACAATATCTGGGTGTAATTGCTCATCTGGGCTTCCTCTTGAAAACACAAAACCCCTCCCGCGGAACGAGAGGGGTGTCATGGAAAGCAGGCCACAGGGCTGCTTTCGATACTCCCGCATGCGGGAGCAACTGGTAAATCAACGCGGAGCCATACGGATCGCGCCATCGAGGCGTACGTCTTCGCCGTTGAAATATTGCGTTTCGATCATGCACATGGCGAGCTTCGCATATTCCTCGGGATTGCCGAGACGCTTTGGATAAGGGACCGACGCACCCAGCGCATCGCGGACGTTTTGCGGCGCACCAGCAAGCAGCGGAGTATCGAAAATGCCCGGCAGGATCGTGTTGACGCGGATCGCTTCGCCCGAAAGGTCGCGCGCGATTGGCAGGGTCATGCCCACCACGCCGGCTTTTGATGCCGAATAGGCAGCCTGTCCCATTTGGCCGTCTTCGGCCGCAACCGAGGCGGTGTTGACAATTGCGCCGCGGTCGCCATCTTCCTGCGGATCGAGCGTCAGCATGCCGGCCGCCGATTTGGCGATGCAGCGGAAGGTGCCGATCAGGTTGATCTGGATGATCCAGTCAAACGCCGAAATCGGGAAATGCTTGATCGATCCGTCTTCCTTCGACCGGCTGGCGGTCTTGATTGCATTGCCGACACCGGCGCAGTTCACGAGGATACGCTCTTGCCCATGTGCCTCGCGGGCCTTGGCGAAAGCGGCATCAACCTCTTCGTCGCTGGTAACGTTGACCTTGCAGAAGACGCCGCCCAATTCGGCAGCCATGGCGTTGCCCTTTTCCTCGTTCAGGTCGAAGATCGCAACCTTGACGCCCTTGGCGGCCAGTGCACGTGCCGTAGCTGCGCCGAGACCCGAAGCGCCGCCTGTGACGACAGCGGCGACCGATGAGTCGAGTTTCATATCAGTATTTCCTTTTGTTCTGGTTTGATTAGAGGCGTTCGATTATCGTGACGTTGGCCTGGCCACCGCCTTCGCACATCGTCTGCAGGCCATATTTGCCACCCTTGGCGTCTAGCACACCTAGCAGCGTTGCCATCAGCTTCGTACCCGAAGCACCGAGCGGATGGCCGAGCGCGATGGCGCCGCCATGGACATTGAGGCGGTCGTGAGAAGCGCCCAGATACTTCATCCAGGCAAGCGGAACCGGCGCAAAGGCTTCGTTGACTTCATAAGCATCGATATCCTCGATCTTCATACCAGCCTTTTTCAGCGCCTTTTCGGTCGCGAAGAGCGGTTCTTCAAGCATGATCACCGGATCGCCTGCGGTCACCGAAATATGGTGGATGCGCGCGCGCGGTGTCAGGCCGTGATCCTTCAGTGCCTGTTCGGAAACGATCAGCGCAGCCGAAGCGCCATCACAGATTTGCGAGCTGGTCGCAGCAGTTATGGCACCACCTTCCTGCAACAGCTTTACGCCGGCAATGCCTTCCAGTGTCGCATCGAAGCGGATGCCTTCATCGACAAGGTGCATCTGATTGCCTTCGGGGGTTTCAACCTCCACGCCGACAATCTCGCGCTTGAAATGGCCAGCTTCGGTGGCGGCTTTGGCGCGCTTGTGGCTTTCAAGTGCGTAGGCGTCGAGATCGTCCTTGGTGAAGCCGTGCTTCTTGACGATCATCTCGGCACCCATGAACTGGCTGAACATGATCCCCGGATATTTTTCCTCGAGCCGCGGCGATTTATAATGGCCCAGGCCTTCTTTCATGAACAGCGTCGCGACCGCACCCATGGGAACGCGCGTCATGCTTTCGATGCCGCTGGCTAGGACGATGTCCTGCGTGCCCGACATTACGGCCTGTGCCGCAAACATCATTGCCTGTTGCGACGAGCCGCACTGGCGGTCGATGGTGACAGCGGGGATGCTGTCGGGCAGCTTGGAGGCGAGTACGGCGTTGCGACCAAGGTCCGCAGTCTGCTGGCCACCCTGCGAGACGCAGCCGGTGATGACATCGTCGATGGCCGAAGGATCGAAATCGTTGCGGTCGGCGATCGCATCAAAAACGGCGGCGCCAAGATCGACGGGATGTACGCCGGCAAGCTTGCCGCCGCGTTTGCCACCGGCGGTGCGAACGGCATCAACGATATAGGCTGTGGCCATTGGAAGACTCCTTGGAATTGGTTTAATCGGGCGATTAAACCGACTCTGGCAAGGGGTCAATGCCTATAGCGAATATAGGTCATGTTCTTCTGGATGGCCGCTTCGCAATCAGGCTTTCAGCGCCGCTATCGCTTCTCTGGTAGTCCGCGAATAATTGCCCCAGCGATAGCGATAGGTGCCAATATAATGCACGAACGAAGGATCTGCCGGCATCGGCTCGTCCCAGTGGTTGATGTAGCGATTATAGGGAAGCTGGATCGGTTCGGGATCGTTGGCGATCACCCAGTTCGAAGCCACCTGCTCGCTCCCCCATTGGCGCCATATATCGCCCAGCCGTTCATCCATTTCCTGACTGAAACGCGATACGGTGGCTCGGCCGTCTGTGCTTTTCGCGAAACCGGCAAAACCGGCGCATCCGCGAATGTACCGCCTGTTCTCGGCATCGGGCAACGTCTTCATCTCGGCTTCAGCATAGGCCTGCACATGCTGGGTCGTGGGACCATTTGCATGGAATATCTGGGATATTTCGGTAGCGCTTTTGAAACCATGTTGTGCTTCATCAATGCCGCCCGCAAGTGTGAAGCTGCGATTGCTATCGATAGCGTCCGCAATCTCCGGAACGGGACCGGTGGTTACTGTATCCGAATCGAGCTGAATCACGAAATGGTCGTGACGGCGGTCCAGGATTGAAATCAGGCGTTCCCAGCAATTGTCGCGTGGGCAGGGTGCCGTTTCGACATCCTGCTTTTCGATGATTTCGGGATTGTCGCAATGCTTTTCCAAGATGGCCCTGTCGTCAGCCGTCAATGTGCCATCGTTGAGAAGCACGATCTTGCCGCGCGGCAAATGGTAATGCAGCGATTTGACCGCGACGAGATAGGGCAGCAAAACGGCAGTACCAATCATCGAAAAGAGGATGACTCCATCATCCTGTGCGAGGATCGGAGGTGTTTCCAATATGCCCTGCACAGCCCGATCATGGGCCCAGGCACCTGCTTTTCGGCCTACCGCCGCAATCAGTTCCATCAGGGTCAACCGCTACTTCCTTGTGCGTATTCACGCGCTCATAGCCGCTTCCTTAGGCAGAAGCCATTTCGACATCCTTAACGGGTGCAGGTTTTACACGCGCGGCAATCAGGCTGCCCCCGACTATAAAGGCTGTGCCGATCAAGGTTGAAAGCGTGACGGGCTCGCTGAAAAAGACCCAGCCAAAAAGCGCTGCCCATACGAAGGCAGTATATTCGACGGGAATCAATATCTGCGCCTCGGCCCTGGCATAGGCCCAACTCATCAGCAGCAGTGATATGATAGCGAGCGACGCTGCGGTTACCAGCATCGGAACCTTTGCGATGACGAGCGGCAACAGAAACCATGGGGCCGCCAGCGCCAGCACTGCTGCGGTCAGCAAATTCTGGAAAAAAGCGATCTCGATCGGACCAGCCGCCTGCGCCTGCTGCCGGGCGAGGATCAGGTTATAGGCGAAGGTCACAGCTGAAAACAGTACGGCAAGTGCGCCCCACAACGCCTCCTGCGTATAATGTCCGCTGAACTTGCCAAACAGGATGATGGCAACACCAATCAGTCCGGCAATCGAAGCCAATATCGCTTCGCGCCCGATTTTCTCTCCCAGAAGGATAGCGGCAAGGTAGAGCGCGATCACCGGCGCGATGAAGGATAGGCCAATAGCTTCGGCGAGGGGCAGTACAGCGATCGCCCAGAAAAAACTGACCGCCATCATTGCGACGATAAAGCTGCGCCACAGATGCAAGCGGATATTGCTGCGCGACGGCCAGACTTGTCCGGTTGCTACGAACAAGGTCCCGGCGATCAGGCTGCCGGTCAGGTTGCGCCACAATACGGCATTATAGGCGCCCAAAGCGATCGACAGATCCTTCATCGCTGCATCCATGATTGAAAACAGCGCAATGCCAGCCGCGGCAACGGCAAAGGCGATTGCCGGGCGGGTGGTGCGGGGCAGCGTCATGGCTTTAGCCGATAGGGCGCGCGGTCGCCCTTGCCAAGTAGGGTCTGCCCGCATAAATGAGCGCATACATCATGGACCCTAGCCCTTTTCCCTGGATCGATGTTTTCATCATCCTTGCGCTGATCGCACTCAACGGCGTTTTTGCGATGTCCGAACTCGCTATCGTTTCGTCTCGTCCCACAAGGCTTCAAGCCATGGCGGACAGTGGCAGCAGCGGTGCGGCGACGGCGATCAAACTGTCAAAGGATCCCGGCAAGTTCCTCTCGACCGTGCAGATTGGTATCACCCTTATCGGTATCATTGCAGGCGCCTATTCGGGTGCCAGCCTTGGTGGCCCGGTGGGGGAAAGGATCGCCCAGCTTGGCCTATTTGGAAACAACTGGTCGATGAACATCGGCTTTGGCCTTGTAATCGGCGCAACCACTTATGCCTCCTTGGTAATCGGGGAGCTGGTACCCAAGCAGTTTGCCCTTGTTGCACCCGAACGTATTGCTGCGCTGGTGGCTCGACCGATGGAAGGACTGGCGTGGATCACCGCCCCGTTCGTTTGGTTACTCGATGCATCGAGCAGCCTTATCTTCAAATTGCTCGGCCTCAATCGCGACAACCGCGATGCGCTGACCACAGAGGAATTGAAGGTTGTCTTTACCGAGGCGACCCATGCCGGAATCATCGAAGAGCATGAGCATAAGGTGATATCTGGCGTGGTGCGCCTGGCTGACCGCCCTGTGCGCGAGGTGATGACGCCACGAACCGAGGTCGACACGATTTCAGCTGACGCAAGCGGCGAAGAAATCCGCGATCGCCTGCTGCATTCGCCGCACACCCGACTGCCGGTGATGGGCGAAAGCGTCGATGATATTATCGGCGTCGTCCAGGCGCGTGACATTGTCGCCGCCCAGATCGAAGGCCGCCCTCTCGATTTGCGCGCGATGATGCGCAAGGCGGAGATTGTTCCCGATCAGCTCGACGCGATGGATGCTCTCGAAATCTTGCGCAAATCCGAAGTACCGATGTTGCTGGTGCACGATGAATATGGTCATTTTGAAGGGATTGTGACCCCGAATGACCTGCTGGCAGCAATCGCGGGCGAATTTGCATCGGATCAGGAACAGGGGAGTGCCGCCGACATTGTGGCGCTCGAAGATGGTTCGCTGCTGCTCGACGGAGGGATGTCCGCAGACACGATGGCGCAGGCGCTCGATATCCAGCTACCCGAGGATCGCGACTATGCAACCGCAGCCGGACATGTACTCCATGTGCTGCGCCATCTTCCCCATGAAGGGGAGAGTTTTGTCTATGAAGGCTGGCATTTCGAGGTAGTCGATATGGACGGCCGCAAGATCGACAAGCTGCGCGTCCGCAGGGTGGATGACGAGGACGAATGACGTGAAAAAGGCGGCTGCCCTGCGGCTCCGCCTTTTCCATCAGCCTGTTTGACCGCTGAAGACCGGATCAGCCCTTGCTGATCTCGCTTCCCAGTGCGCCATATTTCTTTTCGAAACCGGCAACGTCGCCAGCGACCAGCAACTTTGCCTGATCAACCCAGTTATCACGCCCGATGCGTCCTGCGAACACGCCGAGCTTGGGATCGATGTCGGCAATATCGGCGGCGGTCCAGCTCGCGATCTGGTCAAGGCTGGTGATGCCAAGAGATTTCAACTGTACTACCAATTTGGGGCCGACACCCTTTAGCAACTCGATATTGTCGGGAATCGCCGGCTTGGCCGCGGGTTTCGCAACCGCTGCCTTCGGCTTTGGTGTCGCCTTGGTTTTCGGAGCGGCTTCGGCCTTTGGTTTGGAAGCGGCCACCTTAGGAGCCGCTGCCTTCTTGGCTGCTGGAGCGGGCGCAGTCTTAGCCTTGGACGTAGCCGGTTTGGCTTTTGGGGCAGCTACCACAGACTTCGCCTTTGGCTCTACCTTTGCCTTGGGCTCTGCCTTCGTCTTCGGGGCTGCAGCCGCCTTTTCTTTCGGTGCGGCTTTGGGTTTCGCTTCGGCTTTGCTCTTCTTCGCGGGTGCTGCGGTGGCCTTGGCCTCGGTCTTTACCGGTTTTGCAGCATCTTTCTTGGCGGCCGGCTTGGCTTTTGGTTCGGCTTTTTTAGCCGGCTCTGCCTTTGCCTTCGGCGCCGCTTTTTTCGCTGCTGGCGCAGCTGCAGCCTTGGTTTTCGCTGGCGCCGCCTTGGGCTTGGTCGCAGCCTTCGGTTTCGGCGCAGGTGCGGCTGCGCTGTCCATCAGCGGCTGCGGTTCGGTCACCACCGGTTCTGGCGTTGCAACCTTTGGAGCCACCGGCGGCGAGATGGGCTGGGCGGGAGCGTCAAGCTTGGGCGGGTCTGCCTTCTTGCGCGGCCATGAGAAAAATATGATGGCGAGGATCGCCACGATGATGACTGTAAGAACGAGACCTGTCTGATCCATTGGACTTCCCCTCCGGCCTGTGGCCGACTTTGATTCATGCGACGCGCAACTTAGTCTGCGCCGCGAATCTGTCCAGTGGGGGCTTTAACCAAAAGCACGAACAGGTTCAGCGCACATGCTCGACCAGATATTTCGCCGTCCGCAGATCGCAACCGGTCCGCTCACGCACCAGTTTGATCGCCTCGATTGTGCGCCCTTCGGCTCGGTACAGCAAAACGAGCGATTTGAGATCGGGCGGCAGTTCGATCGCTGTTATCGGCTCCGATTGCGGCGGGAGCGCCCGTTTCCGACCAAAGAAAAGGAAGCAAATGGCAAAGCCTGCCAGGGCGCCGAACGCGAAGCTCGTCCAGTCGATGGCAGGATCGCCGGACATTCAGCCAGACGCTTGTTCGCGCGCCACTTCGCGCCAACCTATATCGCGGCGGCAAAAACCGCTCGGGAAGTCGACCGCATCCACAGCAGCATAGGCCGCGACTTGCGCAGCCGCCACGGTCGCACCCGTGGCGGTGACATTGAGAACGCGTCCGCCATTGGCGACCAATCGATTGTCGTGGATGGCCGTACCTGCATGAAAAATGCGGGCATTGCCGACATTGCCGACCACGATTTCGCCTCCCTTTTCAGGCGTTCCGGGATAGCCATTGGCGCACATCACCACGGTTAGCGCATAATCGTCGACCAGCGTCGGTCGCGCTACGCCTGCCAAGCCGCTCGCGGTCGATGCGGCGAACAACAATTCCACCAGATCGCCTGTAAATCGCGTCATCAGGACCTGGCATTCGGGGTCACCAAAGCGGCAATTATATTCGATCAGCTTGGGCCCTTGCTCTGTCAGCATCAGTCCGGCGAAAAACACCCCGCTATAGGGCCGGCCGTCGCGCGCCATCGCCTTCATCGTGGGCTCGATGATGCGTGCCATGACGTCCGCCTCGAGTGCGGGGGTGAACACTGGCGCTGGCGAATAGGCACCCATGCCGCCGGTATTGGGGCCGATATCGCCATCACCGACCCGTTTGTGATCCTGTGCCGATCCGAACGGAACGACATTCGCGCCGTCGCTGATTGCGAAGAAGCTGACTTCCTCTCCGGTCATGAATTCTTCGATCACCACTTCAGCGCCGGCATCGCCAAACCCGCCATCGAACATATGCTCAATCGCCTCGCGTGCTTCGCACTCGGTTTCGGCAATGATCACACCCTTGCCCGCGGCAAGCCCGTCGGCCTTGATAACGACGGGCAGGCCGAAGCGCGCAAGATCGGCAAGTGCCGCGGCCTTGTCGCCATGCCGGGCATAGGCTGCGGTCGGGATATTTTCGCGCGCACACAAATCCTTCACAAAGCCTTTGGAGCCTTCGAGAATCGCGGCATTGGCATTAGGACCAAAAACCTTGATGCCTGCTGCCCGCAGGCTGTCTCCCAGTCCGTCAACGAGCGGTGCTTCCGGGCCGACGACAACAAAGCCAATCGCGTTTTCCGCACAAAAGGACGCTACGGCGGCATGGTCTGCCGGGTCGATCGAAACGCATTCGGCGCATTCGGCGATTCCCGGGTTACCAGGACTTGCGAACAGCTTTTCACAATTCGGCGATTGCGAAAGCCGCCACGCCAGCGCATGTTCCCGTCCACCCGAACCGATTAGCAAGATATTCAAAGAACGACGCTCCGTGACGCAAGATGAAGAAAGCAATTCGCGGCTGTTAGCCGAGGCGACCGCGGGCAGCAATGCCCCACCCTTGTCGGTTTCCGAGATTTCGAACGCCCTCAAGCGTACGGTTGAGGATCGTTTCGGCCATGTCCGTGTGCGCGGCGAGCTTTCCGGATTCAAGCGCGCGGCATCGGGCCATCTCTATTTCAGCCTGAAGGATGCCGACGCAAAGCTGGACAGTGTGATGTGGAAAGGCAACGCCGCACGCCTGCCATTTGCACCCGAGGACGGGCTGGAAGTGATCGCGACCGGCAAGCTGACTACCTATGCTGGACGATCGAGCTACCAGATCGTCGCAGACCGGCTTGAACTGGCAGGCGAGGGTGCGTTGATGCTTCTCTTTGAAAAGCTCAAGGCGCGATTGGCGGCCGAGGGTTTGTTCGATGGTGCGCGCAAGCGCCCTATTCCCTATTTGCCGCGCACCATCGGCATTGTCACCTCACCCACAGGAGCGGTTATACGCGATATGATGCATCGGCTGGAGGATCGCTTTCCCAGCCATGTCATCCTGTGGCCGGTGATGGTGCAGGGCGATGGTGCCGCCGCCCAGATCGCGGCCGCAGTCCGCGGCTTTTCAGCGCTTCCAGAGAATGGCCCGGTTGCCCGCCCTGACCTGTTGATTGTCGCACGGGGTGGGGGTTCGATCGAGGATCTGTGGGCGTTCAACGAAGAGGCTGTGGTCCGGGCTGTGGCCGAGAGTACAATTCCGGTCATTTCCGCCGTGGGGCATGAAACCGATACCACCCTGTGCGATTATGCCGCCGACCTGCGCGCGCCGACGCCGACTGCTGCGGCGGAAATGGCGGTGCCGGTGCGGCTCGATCTCGCGCATCGGCTGGCGCAGGCGGACATGCGGCTGACCGGTGGATTGCGCCGCCTTGTCCAGCGCGCCAGCGAGCGGCTCGAAACCCTGGGCCGGTTGATGCCGTCTGCGCAGGACATTGTCGCCAATCGGCAGCAACGCGCGGATGATCTGAATGAAAAGCTGCGCCGAGGGCTTGAGCGCCGCGCCGATATGGCGCGCATTTCGTTTGTGGGAACAAGTGCCCGACTCTCGCCTGCCTTGTTGCATCGCCCACTCGAGCGCCAGCGCGACAGGCTTGCTTCTGCCCGGCTCAATCCGGCACAGATGGAGCGCAAGCTAACCGATGGTCGCAACCGGCTCCACGCATTCGAACGCTTGCTGGCAACGCTCCATCCCGAAGCGCCACTCGAGCGCGGCTTTGCGCGAATAACCGACCTAAAGGGGCGAACAATTAGTAGCAGCGCGACCGCAAGTGCGGCCGGGCAGTTGCGGATTCGTTTTACCGATGGTGAAATTGAGGCGATTGTGGCTGGTGACGCACCCCGCATCGCTCGATCGGCTGCGTCTGCAAAACGCGTCCGCGCGAACCAGCAGGACCTCTTCGGAGACGGCTAGCTTGTGACCGAGGGCGAAGCTGGGAAATGGCGGTGGGTCGTCTTGTCCCAATGGAGTGCTTTTCCCAAAAGATGCCAGCTATATCCAACCACAGCGCGACGAGCCGCCATGATCGCGATGATATTGGCAATCAGCGTACGCGGGATCGATAATAGGGCAGAACGTAGGTCTTGTGCCCGGGCTACGAATAGCGCTCTCACGCCCATTCGCCACATCAGAATCGCCACGTTGGCAAGGAGCAATTGCACCAGCAACGGGTCAAGCGGTCGTGGCCTGAATGCTCCAGCCCTTTCGCCCAACAACAATATCGCGGTAAGCAGGATACATAGATATGCGGATGTCAAAACCAGCGCAGCGAATACGGCTTTGCGGTCGCGGAAACGCATCCAGTATTCGGCGATCCCGCCACGCCAGCCCAACCTGTCCCAACCAGCCAGCGCAATGCCGATCATCCAGCGGGTCTTTTGTCGAACCGACGCATGGAGAGTGTCGGGAAAACAGGCGCGCGTGCAAACAAGCTTGCCTTCCGAGTCAAGAATTCGAGCGAAAATTGTTCGTTGGCCATTACCGCATACCGAAAGTCCCAGCTCATAATCCTCGGTAAGCGAGGTCTGGTCAAAAGGGAGGCCGTTTTTCTGCAGTGCAATGCGACCGATAAGATTGCGTTCGATGGCGCAGCCAACGCCAGCTAATGGCAAGGCAGCCCCTATCGCTTCCCGTACTACCAAAGTCTTGCCGTGTGCTTCCGCAAATTCATCGCCATAATGGCCGCTGATCCATGCCGAACCTTCGACTTCGGTTGGCACGACGGGAAGCTGGACAGCTGCCGCCTTTTCGATGAGCAAGTCGAACACCCTCAATTCGTCACGGTGCACATAGTCTTCAACATCATGAAGAACGATCGCCTTGGCCTTGAAGCCGCCAGCAAGTTCGTCGGCGACAAGCGCACGCCACAATCGGTTCAGGCAATCGGCTTTGGTTGTTGGGCCATCACGGTCACACAGCACGATGCGGCAGTTGATGTCAGACTGTACCGCTTGTTGTACCGCGGCGATACAATCTCCGTCATTTGGATAACATCCTATATATACCCGGTAAGAGGTTCCGGAGCCGTTCCATGTTGTATAGCATCGGCGAAGCATCTGTCCGATAATCTCGGCTTCGTTCCAAGCAGGAACGAAGATCGCGATCATTCCAGGGCGAGTTGGGAGCGCCAATTGGTGGACCCGTTGCGGTGGCATGCGACGATAGCGGGAGATCCAGCGCCGGGCCTTGTGTGCAATCCAGATCAGGTCGACGAGAATTTCGTCGGCGGCGCCAATGAGGAACCAGACCGCGCTGAAAAATAGCAACTCATATCGAACCGACTGGGCGAGTTCCCAGAGTTGTTCCATGTTCGCCTTTCATTACGCATGCTGCGCTGTTCGGCACCGGGGCAGGAATGACTTTATCTTTCGTGCCACATCGCAGCCCGGTCTCGCAGAATTCCGATGACCATGGCCAGCAGTACGGGAAGTGACCAGAACGCGCCGAACGCAAAATACAGCATCTCGCGAACGCTTTCGCTGAAGTACATCGCGACATGCGAGATCACCGAAAGCAAATGGAAACCTGTCGCCCAGATCGGCCAGTAACTATCGCTGCTTAGAGCCAGCCAGTAAAATCCGCCGAGTAGGATCAAGTCGATGATCATGACGGGAACATGGGTATGACTCCATGTTCCGAACTGTCCGCCAACCGCTGAAGCGACGCTTGCTGTCACGATCATCGCTGCTCCGGCGCGACCCGTTTTGCCGCCAGCCAAAGCTGCAAAAACACAGCAGAAACCGGCGAGCAGCCAGTACAGATTGATGACCATAGCGTCTGGGAGTGGAAAGACGAGCATGTCCTGTCATGACCATCGACCGTGGCAATATGCAAGCCGGGGTGGTGGCTTCGACTTGCCTATTGCCGACTTCGGTCGGAACGAATTAGCGCATCCGGCAGGTGGCGGTCGTTGCCGATATGGTTGCTGGCCAGGCGCAGGGGGGTTAGCCGAAGGTTCTGAACAGCCCCGCAATCATGATCGTGAGGGCTATCGCGACCACTGCTGCAACGACCGCAACCTGCAGGATGCGCAAGCTGCGTGAAGTTCCGTCTAAGTCATTCCGCTTTCCTCCTACCGGGGGAAGCGACAGTGCGAAGCCACCAATCGACGTCGCACTTTCCACTTCCCTGAACGGCTGAGGTTTCGGGATATCTGGCGCACTGGCAAGCTCCGCTGACTGCCTAGGTAATTTTTGCCTAGTTTCTTCGAGTAGCAATGCCCGGGCAGCTGCCCCCCGATTGGGCGCCTCGATCGATTGAACGGCGACGGTAATGTGATTGTCGACGGTTGAAGGAGACAGATCGAGCAAGCGCCCGATTTCCTTGGAAGTGAACCCTTGGCCGACCAACCGCAAGCAGTCCTTTTGCCTGTCTGTCAGCCGCGCGAGTTTCTGCTCATCCACCGCGGTGTAATCCTGCAATTACTTAACCCAATTCGGATGGAATACCCCGAACCCACTGTTAATGAAAGGCCATATGCAGATTTCATTGCATCGCCTCGCTGGGTCAGGCTAGTTGGTTAGATGACCGAATTGACGGACAATCCTCGCTTAAAACCCGCCTCTGCGCTGCGCCAGTTCCTTGATAGCGAAGCCGCCGGTGGCGTCATCCTGATGGGGGTTGCAACGCTGGCCATGCTGGTCGCCAATTCGCCTATTGCGGATAGCTACTTCCATTTCATTCACGCTGTCACGGGTCCGGAACTCACGCCAAAGCTGGGGCCGATGACGGTCCACCTTTGGATCAATGATGGGTTGATGGCGATTTTCTTCCTTCTGGTAGGTCTCGAAATCAAACGCGAATTTGTCGACGGGCATCTGGCCAGCTGGACGGATCGGCTGCTGCCGATGGTGGCGGCCGCCGCAGGGATGGCTCTGCCCGCGGCTGTTTATCTTTTCATCGCGGGAGGGGAACCTGCGCTGGTGCGGGGTTGGGCTATTCCGGCGGCGACCGATATTGCCTTTGCCATCGGCGTGCTCGCCTTGCTGGGCAGCCGTGCGCCAGCCTCGCTGAAACTGTTTCTGACGACCGTCGCCATTGTCGATGATATGGGTGCGGTAGCCATCATCGCCCTTTTCTATACGGCCAGCCTCAACATGGTCGCGCTCGGCGCCGCAGCTGCCATCTGGCTGGCGATGCTCGCAATGGCGCGGTGGGGCGTTGCAAGGCTATGGCCGTATCTGATCCTTGCCGCTTTGTTATGGTATGCGACTTTGCTGTCCGGTGTGCATGCAACCATCGCCGGCGTACTGGCCGCCTTTGCCATACCATTACGGCGGACGATTGCGGCTCCCGATGCCGAGGATTCATTGCTGCACCGGTTGGAACATGCCCTCGCCAAACCCGTGGCTTTTGTCATCGTACCGCTCTTCGGATTTGCAAATGCGGGGGTGTCGCTCGAGGGTGTCGGGTTTGATGCCCTGCTCGCACCGCTGCCGCTCGGGATTGCACTGGGTCTGTTCATTGGTAAACAGGTGGGGGTTTTCGGCAGCGTTTGGGCCTGTGTGAAGCTGGGATGGGCCGTTCGTCCGCGCGACGCGAGCTGGCTTCAGGTCTATGGTGTGGCGTTGCTGTGCGGAATCGGATTCACAATGAGCCTGTTCATAGGCGGCCTGGCCTTTACCGATCCGGCGCAAGGGGATGCCGTCAAGCTTGGCGTGCTGATGGGGTCGATCCTGTCCGCGCTCAGCGGCTATGCGCTGCTGCGTTTCGGCGCCGCTGCCAAAAAAGACTGATGCGCGAATCAAAAAAGGGGCACAAATCGCGCCCCTCATTCGACTTTGCACAAGCGCCGGCGCGGCCCGAAAGACCGCGAACCAAGCTTACTTGATCTTGGCTTCCTTGAACTCGACATGCTTGCGCGCGACGGGATCATATTTGCGGAAAGTCATCTTTTCCGTCTGATTCCGGGGGTTTTTCTTCGTGACATAGAAGAAGCCGGTGTCAGCGGTGCTGACGAGACGGATTTTGATGGTGGCTGGCTTCGCCATGGCCTGTTCCTTCGGTTCGAATCGCTAAAATGAAAACGGACGGCGTTGCAGCCGCCCGAAACTGGCGCGCTACTGCGCTGGACCGGGTAAAAAGTCAACCCCGCATGTGGAATTGCCGCCTTTAACTATTCGGTAACCATAAAGGCGCAAAGCAGGAACAGGGCAAACGGGGGCAATCCGGCATGCAATATGATCATGACCAACTGTTGTTGATTCGCGCAGAGCTGGGCGATCTGGTCGATGCGCTGCGTATGACTGCGTACGACGCTAATCCGCTGCAATTCCTTATGCGATTGGAAAATATCCGCGAAACATCGGCGCGCCACGGGCTGACCGCCATTTCCGAAATCGCCGCAACCTTTGAAGCCGCGCTCCAACGTTTTGGCGCACATGGCAGCAACGCTGTGACGGATAGCTTCCTTGCTATCATGTCTGATGCCATCGGTGTGGCGCATTTGCACCCGGCAGCTTCGGAAGCCTTGCTTGCATCGGTCGCCATTCGACTTGGCGGCTGACATAAGCCTTTCGCTCGCCTAGGCAGGTCCGATGGACAGCCTGATCGCATCCTTCCTGACGCTAATTCTGACCGAAACCGGTGACCGCACGCAGCTGCTGGCCGCTGCGCTTGCCATCCGGTTTTCGAGCAACCGCCCGGTGATACTGGGCCTTACCGCGGCAAGCCTGACCAATTGTCTGATTTCGGCCTATGCCGGATCGTTCATCAGTCAATGGATCAGTCAGGATCCGGTGCGGCTTTTTAACGGCGTTGCCTATGTGCTGGCAGGGGGTGCGATGCTTGCCTGGCGGCGGCCGGTCGATCTGCTTGAGGGATGGAAAACCGGTCCCTTCCTGACCGCTTTTCTGGGCGTCTTCATCCTGCAATTTGGCGACAAGGGCCAATTCATCATCGGCGCCAATGCGGCCCGGGCAGACCATTGGCTTTTCCCCGCGATTGGTGGCTGGCTCGGCACATTGGCGGCGATCATCCCTGCAATTTTGCTGAAGGAACGTTTGGCCCAAATGCTTCCGATTGCGAAGATCCGGATAGCGGGCGGTCTGGCCCTGTGCGCCCTGGGCCTGATTCATGCCTTGAGGGCTTGGCATATCATCTGATCACTTGCCTATCGGTGGAATTGCAGACAGGTTGGGACTTCCTGAGAGGAGTGGAGACCCAATGGCAATTTTCGCAAAGCCCTTCACCATTTCGATCGATCAATCGGCGCTCGACGAATTGCAAACCCGGCTGGCTTTGACCCGCTTGCCCGAAAAGGAAACCGTCGACGATTGGGATCAGGGC
>CAYRDQ010000001.1:0-221752 GCA_964423155.1 uncultured Sphingorhabdus sp. | reverse complement strand
CGCCCGTCGAATTCGCCTATGAAACCTATGGCGAGCTCAACGCCGACAAGTCGAACGCGATCCTGATCTGCCATGCACTGACCATGGATCAATATGTTGCCTCAAAGCATCCGATTACGGGCAAGCCCGGCTGGTGGCTGTCAATGGTCGGTCCGGGAAAGCCGATCGATCCGGCGCGCCACTGCGTCATCTGCATCAATGTCATGGGCAGCTGCCTTGGCTCTTCGGGCCCGGCCAGCTTCGATCCTGGCACGGGTGAGCCCTATGCGATGGACTTCCCGGTGATCACCATCGCCGACATGGTGCGGGCACAAGCGATATTGCTCGACCATCTGGGCATTGAACGTCTCGCCTGTGTCATCGGCGGCTCGATGGGGGGGATGCAGGCGCTGACCTGGGCGTCGCTGTTTCCGGATCGGGTGCAATCGGCGATCGTCATCGCCTCCACCGCGCGGCACAGCGCGCAGAATATCGCCTTCCACGAAGTCGGGCGGCAGGCGATCATGGCCGATCCCAACTGGCAGGGCGGCAATTATTATGGCTCGGTCGACCAGCCTGACGCCGGCCTCGCCGTCGCGCGCATGGCGGCGCACATCACCTATATGTCCGAAGAGGGGCTGACGCAGAAATTTGGGCGTCAATTGCAAGACCGTGAGACCAAGACCTTCGGCTTCGATGCCGATTTTCAGGTCGAAAGCTATTTGCGGCATCAGGGGTTGAGTTTTGTCGAGCGGTTCGATGCCAACAGCTATCTCTACATCACCCGCGCGATGGATTATTATGACCTCGCCGAGGAACATGGCGGCGTCCTCGCCAAGGCCTTCCAGGGCACACGCACGCGCTTCTGCCTGATCAGTTTCGACAGCGACTGGCTTTATCCGACGATCGAATCCAAACGCGTCGTCCAGGCACTCAACGCCGCCGGGGCAGCGGCCAGCTTTGTCGAACTCTCCAGCCCGTTCGGCCATGACGCCTTCCTGCTCGACGCCCCTGAAATGAACCGCATCGTCGACGGTTTCCTGAAGGCGGGTGAGTTATGATTAGGCTGCCGGCAGGTTATGAACTGCGCGAGGGTGGCGACGCGTTGGCGGCCCATGCCTATCTGACGCGTAGCTATTGGGCAAAAGGCATTCCAATAGAAATTGTACAGCGATCGATCGACAATTCGCTATGCGTTTCGATTATGTGTGAAGGCGCACAAATTGCGTTTGCACGCGTAGTTTCCGATTCCGCAACCATGGCGTATCTTGCCGACGTCTACGTGCTCGAAGAGCATCGGGGTAAGTCGTTAAGCAAGGCAATGCTGGAATATTTGCACAGCCATCCGCGCCTGCAGGGATTGCGCCGCTGGGCCTTGTTCACGCAAGACGCGCAAGGGCTTTACGAGCAATTTGGATGGCAGCAATACCCTCATCCCGAACGCATGATGGTGCGCGATAACCCAGAGATTTACCAATGACCGCACTCCGCCAGGACCTTGCCGTTATCGCTGCTTCGATTCCAGCGGGTGCGCGCGTGCTCGATGTTGGCTGCGGCGACGGTGCGTTGATGGCGGCATTGCGTGACGAGAAAGGTATCGATGCGCGTGGCATGGAAATCGATCCGGTCAATGTCGCCCATGCGGTGACGCGCGGGCTGGCGGTTGTGCAGGGCGATGCCGATACCGACCTTGCCGACTATCCCGACAGGGCATTCGACTATGCGATCCTGAGCCAGACGTTGCAGACTACCCGGCGGCCCGATCTGGTGCTCGACCAGTTGCTGCGTATCGGCAACCTCGCTTTTGTCTCTTTCCCCAATTTCGCGCAGTGGAAAATCCGTTTCGCGCATATGTTTGGCGGGCGGATGCCGGTGACCAAACAATTGCCGCACCGCTGGTACGACACGCCTAATATCCACCATGTGACGATCGACGATTTCAAGAGCTTTGTGCACGACCGCGGCTATACCATCGAAGGCGAATGGTATTTGACCGGAGAGAAACGGCGCGGGCCGGGCCTGGCCAACCTGCTGGCCGAGCATGCCGTCTTCCTGTTGCGGCGGCGCTAGCTGGCTTATTCGCCCAGCGTCATCCGGTCTCGCTCAATCTTCACATTGTCGATGCGTTCGAGGAACGACTGACCGAGCAGCGAAATGTCGAGCATTTCAGGGATGATCACCGCGCGCAGATTGCTGAACTCGACATCCCCCACCGCGATGCTATCGAGCATCACCGGCTTGCCATAGACATCGCCATTCACCCCGCGACCGACGCGCCGCAGCTCGTTCTGGCTCCAGCTTAATCCAAGCGCGCGGGCATCCTCCCCGGTCAGCGCGACCATCGATGCGCCAGTATCGACAAGGAAACGAACCGGAGTGCCGCTGACGTCCGCTGTTGCATAAAAATGGCCGTCGGGTTTGCGATCAAGGACAACCGGATCATAACCGCCATCATCATGACCCTGATCGGTATGCCCAACAGCTTGCCCGTGCGGCGCCTGCGCCGCAGCCACGGATTGCGGCTTTTGCGAACCGTCCGGAAAGAACCAGCCAATCGCAATTGCGAGCACAAACAAGGGGGCAAGCAGCTTCAAATCCATCGCGCCGGTTTAGGCGAACAGGATTAAGCCGGGGTAAACTCCGCAAAGTAGCGGTAAACCGCATTCTCATTCCGGGTTGTCGCGTTACGCCAGCTGGCGGCGTCTTTTTTGCTGTTAAGCAGTTTGCCTTCGGGTGAAACGACCAGCACCGTGGGTGTGCCCTTAACCTTCTTGATGCCAAAGCGTTTGGCGATATCGAGATTACGACCCTTGCCGGTTTGCGGGACGCCGACATCGACGAATAGCACCTCATATTTCTGCGTGATCATCCCGACAAAGCGCGGAGAATCCAGCATGTTGGCGAGTGCCGCGCTATCATGGCACCAATTGCCGCCCATGATGACGAGCAGTTTCTTGCCCGAGATTGCGGCGCCCTTGAGCTTCACGTCTAGCTGCGATGCTGCATCTTGGGTGGGATCAAAGGCGATGGTCGAATAGCGATCCTCGGCACGGGCTTCGCGGAACGGCGATGGAGCGGGTGCCGGTGCGGCGGTTGCGACAGACGCAGAGGCGGCAATTGCGAAGGCGTAGATCAGGTCGCGCATCAGCCGCCCTTCGCCAGATCGGTCAACGCAGACCCGTCGGCGCGGTAGATCGTCCATTCGTCCATCGGTTTTGCGCCCAATGATTTGTAGAACTGGATCGATGGCTCGTTCCAGTCAAGCACCGCCCATTCGAGCCGCGCGCAATCGCGCTCCACCGCCAGCGCCGCCAACCGCTTGAGCAAGGCCTTGCCCAGCCCCGAACCACGCGCCTCTGGCCGGACGAACAGATCCTCCAGATAGATACCGGGTCGCCCCTCAAAGGTCGAAAAATTGTGGAAGAACAGCGCGAAACCCTGTGGTGCGCCGTCAATTTCACCGATCAGCACCTCGGCATAGGGGCGTGTGCCGAACAAGCGGTCGCCGAGCACGGCTTCGTCAAAGCGCACTTCGTGGGCGAGTCTTTCATAGTCCGCGAGATCACGGATGAATTGCGCGATCAGAGGGAGGTCGGCGCGGGTGGCGGGACGGATGGAGAGGGTCATCAAAATCGCCTCAGTTGGGAAATTTTTTGACACCGTCGCCCATGATCGCCTGGCCTAGTTTCGGGTAGCGTGGAGAAATATTGCAATGCGATACCAATTATTTATATTGCTTGGAATGGGAGTAGCTATGACACTTTTGAACCTTAGGCAAGGTGCGGCCGCGCTGGCTCTGGTCCACCTCGCCGTCCCCGCGTCAGCTACAGAAAAGGCTCCGTCTGAAACCCCGGCTCAGAAGTCTGTTCGGCTAGCAGAGGAAAAGCGGCTCGGTTCGCTTTATCTGCGCTGCGACGGGCAGCCGAATAATATGCCCGGGATGGAGACATTTGCTCGTGCGGTTGCGCTAAGCTTGGTGGTCGGACTGTTGCTGCCGGGCCCTGAAGCGCCTGATCCAAGTAAGCGCTTATTTGGTGAAGAAGGCGTCGACGCCTGCAGTCAACTGCTCGACGGTACCGAGCGGCGTGAGAACAATGTACTTCGCCGCATCCCTCTCTTGTTGGCGCGTGGACTCCACCGAATTGAAGCTAAGGACTATAACGGCGCGATAGCAGACGTTGACCTTGCCCGTAGTGAGGCTACCAGTGCCGGGTTAGTGGGTAATGTCTATTTCGACCGCTCAATGGGACTATCATTTAACGTGATAGAGTCCGAAGCGCGGCTTCGAATGGGCGATACCGAAGGCGCGCACGAATTAGCGATGCGTGACGCAGTCAAAATGCCAAACAGCTTCTACGCGATTGTTTCGGGACGTAACTTATACCCGATAACGCGCGAGTTGAGTCAGATTGAAGAAGACTACTACCGCGCATATCAGCGAATCATACCGAGCATGTCGAGCATCCTTGCCTCGCGTCTCCAAGAAAATGATCGTCATCGTGAGGCTGCTGCCTTGAGCGAAGCACTGATCCCGGTAAACGATGCGCTTGACACATCCGACAAACGATCATGGCCGCGTGCTTATGCCGCCGTTGCCCAGGCGCTTGCGGGCGACTGGCATGCGGCGGATCGGTTAGCCAAGGAGGCGCGAGAAAATCTAGACTCACGCATACTCGCCGGAAAGCCAGAAAGTGATCGGTCCGGCGTATCGGAAGTGCTTGATTTATATGGCGTGCTGAAGTTGGCGCATGAGGGCCGGATCGACGAAGCCCGACGCAATTTCGCCGCGCGCACCGAATGGCTCAGCGGTTCTTACGGCGCAGTGATGGCGACAAATACATTATTGCGCGCCGGAGCCAAGCCCGACCAGCTGTTCGGCGCATTGTCGAAGACCGCCGATGATTTGTTCGAAGACCGCCGAAAGCTATTCCTCGCCCAGCGTCTCGACACTGACAAAAACAACAAAACCCTGTTCACCTATATAATGCCATACGCGCGAATCAACGGGTATGAAGCGCTTAGCAAAGACGTCTGGCGCACCGACAAACCTCGCCTAATCGGCGCTGAGCCGATGAAGAACTCTATGTTCTACTACATGAGCGTCAACGGTGATCCAATGACCCAGCCCGACGCGCTGCTGCTCCACGCCGCGGTCCAAGCCAAGGCCCGCGGACAAAGCTTCATCAATTTCGCGTTTACGTCCAAACCCGATGTATCTTACGCTTGGTTTGGTAAGCCGGAAGAAGGCAAATTTCCTGCAACGTTCGCCTTAGACCCCGACATAGTGATTGCCGAACTGCGGCAGGTTATCCCTAGCCCGGAAGACCTGGCCGCCAGAAAAGCGGCTATGAAAAAAACAAAATAGTCAAGGATTTGTGCAAGAACACAGCGATCAAGCCGCCTTCCCGTGCAGCGTATCCATGCTGACTGCGGTGCCGGCGTCGATCTCGGCAGCCTTGGCTTCGACCAGCTTGACGATGTGGCCGATCATATCAGCATCCTCGACATGATGGTCGGTCACGCCCGAAAGATAGACCATATGCTTGCCATTTCCGCCGCCGGTTATGCCGATATCGGTCTCGCGTGCTTCGCCGGGGCCGTTGACCACACAGCCCAGCACCGAAAGCGACATTGGTGTTTTGATGTGCTGCAGCGCGTCTTCGAGTTTCTGCACGGTGCGGATCACGTCAAAGCCTTGCCGCGCGCAGCTGGGGCAGCTGACCACGCGGACGCCGCGCGTGCGCAGGCCGAGCGATTTGAGGATTTCATAGCCGACCCGCACTTCCTCTTCGGGCTCCGCCGAAAGCGAAACACGGATGGTGTCACCAATCCCTGCCCAGAGAAGGTTGCCGATGCCGAGCGCCGACTTCACCGTGCCGCCGATTAGCCCGCCTGCTTCGGTGATACCCAGATGGAGCGGGCAATCGACCGCATCGGCGAGGCCCATATAGGCCGATACCGCGAGGAACACGTCGGACGCCTTAACCGCGACCTTATAGTCGTGGAAATCGCGATCCTGCAGCAGCTTGATATGGTCAAGCGCGGATTCGATCAGCGCCTCGGGGCAAGGCTCTCCATATTTTTCGAGCAGGTCCTTTTCGAGGCTTCCGGCATTCACCCCGATGCGGATCGCGCAGCCATTGGCTTTCGCCGCATTGACCACCTCGTTCACCCGTTCGGCGCTGCCGATATTGCCGGGGTTGATGCGCAGGCACGCCGCCCCTGCATCCGCCGCCTCAAGCGCGCGTTTGTAATGGAAATGAATGTCGGCGACGACCGGCACATGCGCCGCGCGGACAATCTGCTTCAGCGCCGTGGTGCTTTCGACATCGGGGCAGGAGACACGGATGATGTCCACCCCCGCATCCTCGCAGCGGCGGATCTGGTCGATCGTTGCCTTGGCATCCGAGGTCAGCGTGTTCGTCATGGTTTGCACGCTGATAGGCGCGTCGCCCCCGACGGGAACCTTGCCAACCATGATCTGGCGGGACTTACGACGCGCGATATCGCGCCAAGGGCGTATGGAAGACATGCGATGCGATATAGGGCGGCTTGCCGCGCGGGGCAATCGCCTTGCATTTCCTGCGTGACGGAGCTGCTTCGCTGCGTTAGCCAATTGCCATGAGCTGGAAGAGAGAGATCGAGCATCTGCGCGAGCGTGAAGCGCTGGCGGAGAAGATGGGTGGCGAGGAGAAGCTCGCACGGCAGCACGGGCAGGGAAAGCTCGATGCGCGCGAACGGTTGAAGCGCCTGCTTGATCCGGACAGTTTCCGGGAAATTGGCAAAATCGCTGGCAAGGGCAGTTATGATGAACATGGCGAACTCGCCGAGTTCAGCCCATCCAACTTCATATTTGGCCGCGGGCGGATCGATGGCCGCCCGGTGGTTGCCAGCGCCGATGATTTCACCGTGCGCGGCGGGGCCGCGGATGCGGCGCTGCACCGCAAGTTCGTGCAGTGCGAGAAGATGGCGCACAGCATGGGCCTGCCACTCATCCGCATGATTGACGGCACGGGCGGTGGCGGCTCGGTCAAGACGCTTGAGGATACAGGCTACACCTATGTGCCGGTGACGCCGAGCTGGGAAGACATCATCAAGAATCTGGAAACGGTGCCAGTGGTCGCGCTGGCGCTGGGCCCGACGGCGGGGATGGGTGCGGCACGCACGGTCGCCAGCCATTATTCGATCATGGTCAAGGGGCTGAGCCAGATCTTTGCAGCGGGGCCGGTAGTCGCGGCGCAAATAGGCGATGAACTGTCGAAGGAAGAATTGGGCGGCAGTGAAATCCATGCCCGCAACGGTGTGGTTGATGAGGAAGTGGCGAGCGAGGACGAAGCCTTTGCCTATACCCGCGCCTTCCTATCCTATCTGCCATCGTCAGTGGGTAAATTCGCCGCGCGCACGGCGCCGCACGATCCCGTCGATCGCCGCGATGAAAAGCTGCTCTCAATCGTACCGCGCGAAGACAAACAGGTTTATTCAATGCGCGCGGTTATGACGTCGGTCTTCGACAAGGGCAGCGTGTTCGAGATGGGCCGCCGCTGGGGTCGTGCCGCCATCACGGCCTTTGCACGCCTCGATGGCTGGCCGGTGGCTGTGCTCGCCAGCGACCCGACCTTTCTGGGCGGATCATGGGAGGCATTGACGAGCCAGAAAGTGAAGCGCTTTGTCGAAATGGCAGAACAGTTCCGGCTGCCCGTCGTGCATCTGGTCGACAATCCCGGCTTCATGGTCGGGCTGGAAGCCGAACGCACCGGCACGATCCGATACGGGGTCGAGGCGATGAACGCGGTGTACAAGGCGACCGTGCCGTGGGCCTCGGTGATCGTGCGCCGCGCCTATGGCATTGCCGGCAGCGCGATGTCGAATGGCGAACGCTTTCAATATCGTTTCGCCTGGCCATCCGGCGATTGGGGCAGCCTGCCGATCGCAGGCGGCCTTGAGGCGGCCTATAAGTCGGAGATTGCAGCGGCTGACGACCCGGCGGCGAAACTGGAGGAGATCAAGGCGAGGCTAAACGCCGTCACCTCCCCCTTCCGCACCGCCGAGAAGTTCAATGTCGAGGATATCATCGACCCGCGTGATACCCGACCGTTGCTGTGCGAATATGCCAATCTGGCTTGGGCGAAGCTGGGGGCAGCCTAATCGCCGTTCCGCCATTTCCAGCCGCCTTCGGTGCGGGCGGCATAGATGGGCATTGGCGCGAAAGCGAGGATGAAGATGGCAGGCAGCATGATCAGTGGTCGATCCGCGAAGGCCAGCGCGACCCCGATGATTGCTGCCATATGCGACAGCAGCAATACCCAACCCTGCCATTTGAAGGGAAGTCCCGCGCCATAACCAAAGCGCTTGGCGCGAAACCATGGGCCTTTTTCGAGAAACAGATGTAGCATCAAATGCCTCCTTTGCTTTCCGTTTAGGGTTATTCGTAACCCGAACCTTCTTTGGCAGGTGGGCGGCCGCGGCGGGGGCCTTCGGTGACTCCGACCTTCACGCCACGCCGCTCCAACGCCTCACGCAACAACACCTCCACCTGCGCATTCACGCTGCGAAAGTCGCCCGCTGCGGCCCGCTCGATCGCGGCATAAAGCGCCGGATCGAGACGGAGTGGAAAGGCTTTCTTTGCAGGCGGTGGCATCGTCAGCTTACTGGTAAAGCGAGCCCGTGTTGACGACTGGCTGGGTGTCGCGCTCGCCGCACAGCACAACCATGAGGTTGGAAACCATCGCCGCCTTGCGCTCGTCATCCAGATGGACAACATCCTTTTCCGAAAGCTGCTGCAGCGCCATTTCGACCATGGTGACCGCACCTTCGACGAGTTTTTTGCGCGCGGCGATAACAGCCTCGGCCTGCTGGCGGCGGAGCATCGCCCCCGCAATTTCCTGCGCATAAGCCAGATGGGTGAAGCCGCATTCGTCGACGGTGATGCCCGCCACGGCGAGCCGCTCCATCAGCACGGTGCGCAGTTCGGCACCCACTTCGTCATGATTACCGCGCAGCGTGACTTCCTTATGCTCGATGTCGTCATAGGGGTAGCGCGAGCCGATGGTGCGCACTGCCGCCTCAATCTGGGCCAGCACGAAAGCTTTGTAATCATCAACATCGAACAAAGCCTGCGCGGTATCGGTGACGCGCCAGACAACCTGTGCGGCAATCTCGATCGGGTTGCCGCGCAAATCGTTGACCTTGATCTTTTCCGAAATCAGGTTGTTGGCGCGCAATGAAACCTTTGCCTTGCCGATCCACGGCCAAACCCAGCGTAGCCCTTCGTTACGGTCGGTGCCCTTATAGGCACCGAAAAGGGTGAGCGCGACGCCCTGGTTGGGCTGGATCATGTAAAAGCCGCAGGAAACAAAAAGAAAGACAGTGATACTCAAAACCATGCCAACAAAGTCAGCATCGGGGCCGTCACCGATTACGCTCGACATAGACCATGCAAACCAGGCCATGCTGAGCAACATCAGCAACAGCATCAGATAGCCGTTGAAACTGGTTGCCCGCGTTTCCCGGCTGGCGTTCAATGAAACCGAATCAGACATGATGCCCTCCAATAAAATATGATATCATATTTATATCAAAACGGGTGCTGTGCAAGCCGAATCGACCAAGGCTCCTCTTGCCAAAGAAAAAGGGCGGGAAATCCCGCCCTTTCCTTATTCCCCCGGCACAGGAAAGCCCCGTTTCTTCATGATATATTTCACATCCGGATCGCGGCCTCGGAAGGCGCGGTAAGCCTCTATCCGATCCGATTCGTTACCCGTGGAGAGCAGCATCGAACGGAAACGTTCGGCGGTTTCCTTATCCCAGACATCACCCTTTTCAGTGAAGGCCGCCCAGGTATCTGCGTCCATCGTTTCAGACCAGAGATAACTGTAATAGCCTGCCGAATATCCGTCCGAGGAGAAGAGGTGGTTGAACTGCGGTAACCGATGCCGCATCACCATTTCCTTGGGCATGCCGATCTTGGCCAGCGCCTCTTTCTCGAAGGCGCGTGGATCGGAAACCGGATCCTTGCGATAATGCAGCATCATGTCGAGGATCGCGCTCGAAAGATATTCGACCGTGGCAAAGCCCTGGTTGAAAGTGTCGCTCGCCTTGATCTTGTCAACCAGCGCCGGCGGGATTGGCTCCCCGGTTTCGGCATGCTTGGCATAAGTATTGAGGATATAAGGCGTCAGCAGCCAATTCTCATTCACCTGGCTCGGATACTCCACGAAGTCGCGCGGCGTATTGCCGAGGCCCGGCCAGGTTATGTCATAGTTCAGATAATGAATCGCGTGTCCAAATTCATGGAACAGCGTCGAAGCGTCGTCGATGCTGATCAGGGTTGGCTTGCCGCCCGCGCCTTTCACAAAGTTGTTGTTGTTCGAAGCCAGCGTGATGTTGTTCTTGCCTGAAAGCCTGAACTGATCACGATAGGTCGTCATCCACGCGCCCGAACGCTTGCCAGCGCGCGCGAAATTATCGAGATAGAATAGCCCTATCACCTTGCCGTCGCGCTTCACCTCAAAGGTGCGCACTTCGGGTTCGAATACCGGCACCGCGCCGGTATTCTCGGTAAAGCTCATGCCATAAAGCTTGTTCGCAGCATCGAACATCGCCGCGACCATATTGTCGAGCTGGAAATAGGGTTTCAGCTCATTCTGGTCGAGGTCGTACTTCGCCTTGCGGACCTTTTCGGCATAATAGCGATAGTCCCAGGGCTCGATGGTGATGCCAGCATTCTCCTTATCAGCAATCGCCTGCATATCGGCGACCTCTTCCTTCACCCGCGCAACCGCCGCTGGCCAGACCTTCATCATCAGGTCCATCGCCTTTTCGGGTTCTTTCGCCATGGTGTCGGCCATGCGGTAATGCGCATGGGTTTCGAACCCGAGCAGTTCGGCACGCTGCTGGCGCAGCTTCAGGATTTCGGCGATGGTCGCATTCGTGTCGTTGACATCGGCATTGTCGCCGCGCATGGTGAAGGCGTGCCAAACCTTTTCGCGCAAATCGCGGCGTGGAGAGTTTTCGAGAAAAGGCTGGATAGCCGAACGGGTATTGGCCACGGCCCAGCCCGTCTTCCCCTTGGCCTCGGCCGCCGCCTTTAAAGAAGCGACAAAACTGTCGGGAAGGCCTGCGACATCGGCAGGGTCAGTCAGCAATATGTAGGTTTCCTCGTCCGCCAGCACCTTGTTCTGGAAGTCGGAGAATTTCTTCGAGATTTCGGTTTCATAGCTGATCAGTTGCGCCTTCTGCTGGGCATTGAGCAATGCGCCGTTGCGCACCAACCCGTCATAGGTGCGTTCAAGCAAGCGCTTTTGCGCACTATCGAGGCCGAGCGTATCGCGCTGCTGATACAGCGTTTGCACGCGCTGGAACCAGCGCGCATCAAGCTGCAATTCGTTGAAGAAAGCGCTGATCTTCGGTTCCCATTCGGCCTGGATCTTGCGGATTTCAGGGTTCGACAGGTTGGAGCTGTGCACACCCCAGATCGCAAACAGCCGGTTCACCGATGCGCCAGCCAGTTCATTGGCCTTGATCGTGTTGTCGAAAGTGACCGGCGCCGAATTCGACAGGATCGCCTCAAACTCGGCTTTGGTCCGCTTCATCGCCTCGTCAAATGCAGCAGGGAAATCGGCGGGCTTGACCTTGTCCCATGGCGGTACGCCATCATAGGGGCCAGTCCAGGGATCCAGCATGATGTTCGTGGCCGCAGGCACCGCCGCTGGCTTTGCCGCTTCAGCAACGCTGGGCATAGCCGTTCCCACCAAGAGCAAAATCGATAATGGCCATGTCTTGATTCCCTTACTCACTGCAAAGTCTCCCGTTCGTGGCGGCTGTTCCTGTTTGAGGGAGCCGACAACTGCGATGGCAGGTGCTTAGCGCCGGTCCGCGTCGCTGGCAAAGCAGCAATTTGGGCTGGACAATCGCGTCCATAATGGAGAGATGTTGTCTCGGGTGGTGGTCCGCAAGAGCCGTTCGCCGCTTTCGATGATTTCGGGGACCTTTGCACCAATGCCTGACTCTTATTCTTCTGAACCGCGCTACTCGGCGGCGGTTATTGCCTCGCCCGCCAGCCGCATCCTCGAACTTGAGCAACTGGCGCGCGAATGTGGCTGTATATTGCGCCGCTTTGGCGAGGAATGTGATTTCCTGCTCATTGCCAGAAACTCCGAAACGGAGCCTGAAATGGAAGATTGGGAGGAAATCGCCAACTATCTGCAGATTCATGACAGCGAGGCTCTGGTGTGGTCCGATCTTGGCGCAATCGACATTGCTTATTCGGTACTGCCTGCCGAAAGGTGCCACTTCCTCGTCGATAGCGGGGATTGGCAGGCCGTGGCCGTTTTGACAGGCGTCGGCCGCCGCATGCGCAAAGCTCGCCTGCTTGAAGGCGCGAGCAACAATGAAACCGTTGCGTTGCACCGCATCAGCAATGAGCTCGCCGATTTCGCCCGGACTCTCGCGCGCATTGCCGAACAGGATAACAGCGACACCGGCGGTGTACGCGACAAACCTGTGGGATTCCGACCAGCGCCGCATGGGCTGTTCGATCCCTTTTCAAGGGCGGCGGAGCCCCAGCCCAGGCCTGTGGACGTCAGGTCTCTGATAAAACTGCGGCGCATGCGCGACCGGTTTTTCGATTCGGCGCTTTTTGCCGACCCCGGATGGGACATCCTGCTCGATCTTTACGCTGCCAAAGAAGAGGGCAAATCTGTTTCGGTGTCGAGCCTGTGCATCGCTGCCGCCGTTCCCCCCACGACGGCGCTGCGCTGGATTACCAACATGACCGAAGCCGGATTGCTGGTGCGTGTGCAGGATCCGCACGATGCCCGGCGGGTGTTCATCGAGCTCGCGCCCGAATCGCATGGTCAGATGGCGGCCTATTTCGAAGCGATCCGATCGTACGGCATATCCGCAATTTGACTTGCCAGCCGCCGCCAGCTTTGGCAAAGGCCCATCCGAAACCTTTGGGGCGCTTAGCTCAGTTGGTAGAGCATCTCGTTTACACCGAGAGGGTCAGCGGTTCGAGCCCGTTAGCGCCCACCAGGTTTCATCCCCGCCGTTCATCGGCCAGCAACCGTCCTGAGAGCAGGATGTTGCGACAAACGGGAGTAGAAGCATGATCGCAAGGACTGTATTGTTGGCGATATGTCTGGCAGCGGCGACTACGCCTGCTTATGCAATCCGAACAACTTCGGCTTTGGGGCCGGTAAAAGTTACCCCGATCATTTTAGCGCGGGACAAAAGCGACAAAGAATCGGCTTCTGAAAACAAATCTCCGGTTTGCCGTTCGGCAGCCAAGCCAGCTCCCGAAAATCGTGCCAGCCGTTTGCCAGTTTGCCTGAAACCGCGGCCAATACTTATGTGATCCCGGCTTAGGCCGCCTCGTCGATCAACTTTGCAACTTCAGCGTCGTCCCATTCGACGCCGCTCACGATTCTCCAGACTTCTTTCCCTCTGGAATCGTACAATATTGTAGTGGGCAAGGCGATGGTTCCGCCAACTGCATTTGCCAAGACATTGTCCGGATCGGTAAATGGCTCGAGGTTGACGATGCCGGCTGAGTCAAAAAAACGTCTCACTGGCTTTAAGCCTTGAAGATCCTGCGAAACAGCGATCACACTGACCTCACCCTCTTCAAGCACCGCCAGGGAATCGAGGGTCGGCATTTCGGCCTTGCAGGGCGCGCACCATGTCGCCCAGAGATTCACCAACAAGGGTCGACCGGCAAAGTCCGAAAGCGAAACGTCCCGCCCGTCCGCTCCGATAAAAGACGCATCAGGTGCAGACCGGCCTGCGAAGCGATAACTGAGTTCTGCCTTGAGCCCGCTCTTGCTTTCAAGGCCGAATCCGTTTTTCGGCTGTTCGCGCGTATCAACGGGTTCCGCTTGCCCCGCAGGCGCAGTTTCCCTATCGCAAGCCGCCAGAAACAGCGGCAGGACGAAGAGAAGGGACAAGCTCATTACCCGCGGCACATCAGACTCCAGCAGCATGTGGGGCGGCCGGTTTGGCGCTGGCCCCGCAGACGTGATGCGCGAGATAAACGCCTCCATCCCTGTCGACAAGCGCCTTTGGCAGCAGGATATTGCAGGCAGCAAAGCACACGCCGCAATGCTGGGCACACAGGGCATCCTTTCATCCGACGATGTCACGGCCATCCTCGCCGGCCTCGATGCAATCGAGCGCGAATATGCGGAACAGGGCGTGCCCGAGCATATCGAACTGGAAGATATTCACATGCAGGTCGAAAGCCGCCTTCGCGAGCTTATCGGCGATGCCGCAGGGCGGCTACACACCGCACGCTCACGCAATGATCAGGTAGCAACCGATTTCCGCCTCTGGGTGCGTGGCGCCTGTACCGAGGTCGACAAGGCGCTGGCCGCTTTGCAAGCCGCGCTGGTCGAACGCGCGGGCGAACATACCGAAAGCATCATGCCCGGCTTCACCCATTTGCAGGTCGCCCAACCGGTGACGCTCGGCCACCATCTGATGGCCTATTATGAAATGGTGAAACGCGACCGTAGTCGCTTTGCCGATTGCGCCCGAAGGTTGAACCAATCACCCTTGGGCTCGGCGGCGCTCGCTGGGACATCCTTCCCCATCGACCGGCACGCAACAGCGCGCGCGCTCGATTTCGAATCGCCGACCGCGAACAGCATGGATGGCGTATCTGATCGTGATTTTGCCGTGGAGTATCTCGGCTGCGCGGCACAGGCCGCGATTCACCTGTCGCGACTGGCAGAGGAGATGATCCTTTGGGCCTCACAACCCTTTGGTTTCGTCAAACTGCCCGACGCCTGGTCGACCGGCAGTTCGATCATGCCGCAAAAGCGCAACCCCGATGCCGCCGAACTGGTGCGCGGTCATGCCGGGCGGATCATTGGCGCCTTCACCAGCCTGATGGTGACGATGAAGGGCCTGCCGCTGACCTATTCGAAAGACATGCAGAACGACAAGGCGCCCTTGTTCGAAGCGCACGACCTGCTCGATCTCTGCCTGGCTGCGATGACTGGAATGGTTTCAACCGTGACATTCGACACCGCGCGCATGCGCTCGGTCGCGGCATCCGGATTCTCAACTGCGACCGATCTGGCTGATTGGTTGGTGCGTGAACATGGCATCCCGTTCCGTGAAGCGCACCACATCACCGGCAGTGCGGTAAAGCTATGTGAATCGCGCGGTGGGGAGCTTGAACTGCTGACCGCTGATGACCTTGCTGGCATCGACACAAGGCTCTCCGGAAACACTCTGCCTGACCTTTCGGTCGAAGGCTCGGTCGCCAGCAGGACCAGCACTGGCGGTACGTCACCGCTTCGCGTAAAGGAAGCTGTGGCGGCAGCACGGAAGGAATTGGGGCTATGAAAGCAAAGCACAGACTGGCTGGTGCGGCATTGCTGGCCCTTGCCATTGCGGGCTGCGGCAAGGTGGGCGATTTACAACCTAAGGCCGGACAGGCGATGCCTGAAAAGGCCTATGGACAAAGCGAGGTGCCGGGAGCTGAAGAGCTTTCCACACCGTCGGTACAGACCCGTCCCGGAAGAAGCGACGAACTGATGCGCCGTTCGGAGCGTCGGCGCGATGATCCTTTTGACCTTGCGCCCGGCGCAGAAGCGGATAATGGCGACGCGCCCGCGGAATCCGCCGCGAAAGATCCCAAAAAGCCTGACTGAACCTTCTCCTATGGACCATTTCCAGATCATCGATGGCGCAATGCACGCCGAAAACGTTCCGCTGTCGCGTATTGCGGATGAGGTTGGTTCACCCGTATACGTCTATTCGCAGGCAACCCTGGTGCGCCACGCACAGGTGTTTCGCGACGCGCTGACCAAGGCGGGCATCGAAAATCCGCACATCGCCTTTGCCATCAAAGCCAATCCCAATCTCGCCGTGCTCAAGGTGTTGGCGGGTGAAGGCTATGGCGCAGACGTAGTCTCTGCTGGCGAAATGAACCGCGCGCTTGCGGCTGGCGTGCCGGCCAAGGACATCGTCTTTTCTGGCGTCGGTAAAAGCGCCGAAGAAATGGTGGCCGCACTCAAAGCGGGCCTGGGCCAGTTCAACATCGAATCCGAAGAAGAAGGCCGGGAACTGGCAGCGATAGCAGAAACATTGGGCCATCGCGCCGATGCGGTGCTGCGGATCAATCCCGATGTCGATGCGAAGACCAACGCCAAGATTTCGACAGGCAAGGCCGAAAACAAGTTCGGGCTTGGCTTGCACCAGGCGCAAGGCATTTATGCACGATTGGCAGCGCTGCCCGGCCTCAACATACGCGGGGTTGCACTGCATATCGGCAGCCAGCTGCTCAGTCTTGAGCCACTTGAGACAGCATTCGGCAAGCTTGGTAAGCTGATCGCCGACTTGCGCAATTCCGGGCATAGCATCACCCATGTCGATCTGGGCGGTGGCCTCGGCGTGCGCTACAAGGAAGGTGACAATCCCCCGCATCCGGATGAATATGGCGCAATGGTTGCCCGCGCGACCAAGGGCTGGAATGTCCAGCTGATGTTCGAACCCGGCCGCGTCATCTGCGGCAATGCAGGCGTTCTGGTCACCAAGGTCATCCGGGTCAAACCGGGATCGGGCAATGTGCCGTTCGTGATCGTCGATGCTGCGATGAACGATTTAGCCCGTCCAGCACTCTATGACGCCTGGCATGACTTCGAGGCGGTCGAGCCCAATGGCAATCGCTTCACTGCCAATATTGTCGGCCCGGTTTGCGAGACCGGCGATACCTTCGCGATGGCGCGCGAAATTGATGTCGTGCAAGCCGGTGACCTTGCGTTGTTCCGCACCTGTGGCGCTTATGGCGCAACGATGGCGAGCACCTATAATAGCCGGGGTTTGGTGCCCGAGGTGCTGGTCAGCGGTGATCGCTATGCCGTTGTGGCCGAACGGATTGTACCGGCAACAATCCTTGATGCCGAACATGTGCCCGATTGGCTGGCCTGATTGAGTCATGGATCAGTTGCCGCTCTTCTTCACGATCCGCGGCAAGCCTGTCATCCTGCTGGGTGAAGGCGATGCGGCGGATGCCAAGCGGCGCTTGATCGAGCGAGCGGGTGGCATTTGTGTGGAAGAGGGTGACGCCGATGCGCGCATCGCCTTTGTCGCTATCGAAACTCGGGATGACGCAGCCGACACTGCTTCACGGCTGAAGGCACGCGGACTGTTGGTCAATGTCGTCGATCAACCCGACCTGTGCGATTTCACCACCCCAGCCATTGTCGACCGCGATCCGCTGCTCGTCGCCGTAGGGACAGGTGGGGCATCGGCAGGGTTGGCCAAGATGGTGCGGCAGGCCATCGAGCGCATTTTACCCTCCAGACTCGGCGAACTGGCGCTGCGTTTGCAAACGGCACGGGATGCCATCCGCGCGCGCTGGCCCGACGGAGCGGAGCGGCGGCGGCAAATCGACGCAGCGCTCGCGCCCGGTGGTATACTCGACCCGCTTAACCCGGACGGTGCCGACAGGATTGATACTTGGCTTGAGATGGGTGGTTCCACCTCCGTTTCAGGTGTTCAGATGGTTGATCTCCATTCCACCGATCCCGAAGACCTTTCGCTACGTGCCGCCCGTCTGCTGGGTCAGGCCGACCATATCTACATTGACGGTCCCATAGGAACGGATTTGGTAAACCGCGCACGCGCCGATGCCGTGCGGCATTTTGGTAAGCCAGACGGCGAACTGCCATCAGGCCTTGTCATCCACCTGCGGCTGCGGCACGGATTGGCCGATGACTGAAATCTCCCGCGACAATCCCCTGCTCTTCTTCGGCTGCGGCAATATGGGCGGGGCTATGCTTGCAGGGTGGATAGCAGGAGGCGCCGATCCTTCTGCTTTCATCGTTGTCGATCCTGTGGCCCAATCGCTTCCAACAGGTGTCGCGCATTTTACCTTGGCTTCGCAAGTTGATAGGAAAGCCAGCGTTGCTCTGGCAGCGGTCAAACCGCAAATCTTCTCTCAAATTTCGGACCAACTTGAAGCGGTGCTGACGAATGATGCACTTGTGCTTTCGGTTATGGCAGGTGTTCGTATCGAAACTATGCAATTTGCACTGCCCGGTCGAACCATTGTCCGATTGATGCCCAACCTCGCCGCCGCGCTTGGCAAATCGCCGCTCGGCCTGTTTGAATCCGCCGGTGATGCTGTATTGCAAGCTAAAGTTGAGGAATTGCTGAGGCCCTTGGGCACGCCAGTCTGGATTTCCAACGAAGCCATGATGGATGCGGTCACTGCTCTGGCGGGCTCGGGTCCGGCTTTCGTCTATCGTTTCATTGATGCCCTTGCAAAAGCAGGGGAAGCGCTCGGACTCGAACCTGCGGTTTCAGCCACATTGGCCAAAACCATGGTCGATGGCGCAGTCGATCTGGCGGTCGGTTCGGATGCAAGCCCCGAAGAACTGGCGCGGCGCGTCACCAGCCCAGGGGGCACAACGGCTGCGGGCCTCTCAATTCTGGATTCCGGATTGCAACTATTGGTGAACGACACATTGAAGGCCGCACGCGATCGCGGCATCGAATTGTCGAAGCCCGACCGAAGCTAAGGAAAAGGCCGCAATCCCGATCGGAATGCGGCCCTTTTAGCTTCGGCTGAAAAATAGATCAGCGATAGAAAATATGGTTGTCGATCGAACCGATTCGCTTCAGGCGCCAGCCGGGCGAAACATGGCGCGCATGGAAGAAGAGCGCGCCTTCAACCGGGCTTTTCCAACTATCGTTGAGTGCAATCTGGCTGATCGCAACGGCATTGCGCCAGTGCAGACTGCCCGTGTTAATTGAAGGCATCCTGCCGCCGCGGACAAAAGAGAACTGGCTCTTCTGATACACCACGCCGCACAATGATGTCGGGAAACGACCCGATTTGGCGCGCGCCATCACCACACGGGCAACAGCCAACTGGCCTTCGAGCGATTCACCCTTGGATTCGAAATAGACCGCGCCTGCGAGACAGCGCTCTTCAGCCGACAGTTCATCGGGTGCGCCATGTGCACGAACAAGTTCGGCAAGGCTGCTGGCCTTGGAAATGTCTTTGTCGTCAGCAACAGGTTCATCAACACGCGCATCGGTAACCGGAGAACCGGTGCCGGGGGTGAAAACAACGTCGCCATTTTGAAGTTTGGTCACCGAAACAGTTTCGGTGGTTGCCGCAGTCAATGCGGCCTGGTCGGCTGCGAGAATAATGGGATCTATGCTGATCGTCTGCGCCGACAATTTGTCGCCATTTGAAGCACCGAATGCAAAACCGGCGTCCGAGTAGGCAGCTCCGCCGAGTAGCGTGAGCGAAACAACCGCAGCAGGTGCGGTCTTGAGGAGGAATTTCATTATATCTGTTCGTTGTGCGGCTGTGTCGCCAATGACGCGCGGTTGGTACTTTGCTTATATGTGCGTCAAATCTTCCACGTCCGACTTGCGTGTTTACCCTGTTCCACCCCAGAACGTACAGGCAACCTTCGCTATATCGTGTGCGCCACATATTGTGCAGCGCAACAAAGTCAACCGGTTGGCGTGATTATGTCGGTGAACCGTTCCACAAACGGGACATCCAGTTCCAATATCCAGATATCGGGATCGCGCATACTGCGCCGATCCAGATATTCAGAAATTTTTGCTTCTTTTTCAGGGTCTTCCATGGCTATTTCGACCCATGGAGAAGTCCCATCTACTTTCGGAAACCGCTCGAAAAGCGCGGGATTGTGTCCCTTTTCGCGCCGGACCAGCACAATTGATCCTGCTGTGGGATCGCCCTTGCGCAGCACTGCGCCAAAGGCACCCAACGCTTCAGCCTGCTTTATGAGTGCCGACACCAATATATGCGAAGCGAGCCTTGGCTCGATCATTTGACCATAAGACGGAAGCCGTCAGGCGGCATCGCGCTCCTCAATCGGGCTAAGCAAGGCGAAAAGTGCGCCGGCATCCTTGGCCCCGCGCAACTGGGCGCAACTCGCCTCGTCACGGAACATGCGCGAAACTTCCGCCAGCGCTTTCAGATGCGCCGCACCATCATGCACCGGAGAAAAGAGAGCAAAGACGAGGTCGACGGGTTCATCATCAACCGCACCATAATCGACAGGTTTGACGAGGCGCACAAATACGCCCGCCGGGGCATCAAGACCATCGACCTTACAGTGGGGAATTGCGGTACCTCCGCCAAAGCCTGTCGGGCCAAGGCGCTCGCGCTCGTGCAACCCCTCGTGAATCACGGAGGCATCAACGCCGTAATTTTCGGCGGCCAGCCTCGAAACAGTGTCGAGCAGGCAATTTTTATCGGCGCATTCGATGTCAGCGAGTACCGCGCCATCGACCAGCCGGGTCGTAATACGAATCATCATTATACCCCATTGCACCGGTGAACCTGCACCGAAGCAATATTCAAATCATTGATCCCTAAAGTGAATATGCTTTGATTTAGGCCGATTTCAGGGTGTGGATTTCGGTTCAACCCACCCGATCGTGCCATCTTCGCGGCGGTAAACCATATTATGGCGTCCAGTGCCAGCGTTTTTGAAGAGCAGTGCGGGCGTGTTTCGCAAATCCATCAACATGACTGCATCCGAAACACTCGATTCAGGGATGTCGACGCTCATCTCGGCGACGATCACCGGAGCCTCGGGCGGCGGGGCTTCCGTCTCGACATCGCCGGCATCGAAAACCGTATAGGCTGCCTCTTCCTGCCGCAGGGCATGCGCGGTCTGTTCGTGCCGATCCTGCAAGCGGCGCATGTAGCGACGCAGTTGCTTTTCGATTTTTTCGGCCGCGCCATCAAATGCCAGATGGGCGTCATTTGCTTCGCTGCGTCCTTTGAGGATCAGACCTTGCATGACATGAACTATGATATCGCATGAAAATTTGTCGTGCGGCGCACGACCAACCGTCGCCTGTGCGGACAAAGCCTTGGAGAAATATTTATCGGCAATCCCGCCCAAACGGGATTCGACATGGGTTCGCAGTGCTTCGCCGGTTTCCAACTGATGCCCCGAGACCCTTATATCCATGGTTCTTCTCCTTTTCAGTGCCATTCCGGAAGGAACGACGGTCAATCAATCGGCAAATGCGCGCGCCTTTCCTCTTCGGTCCAGAGCGCGTCCTTGATAGTCGCAACAAATGCCTGATGGCGCTCCAGTTCCCCGGGGAGAGGCTGGTGCTGCCTTGGTGCTCGAAAGGGCCGATCGGATCGCACCAGCGAAATGCGCGTGGCTTCGATTTCAATGCTAGCAGCGGACGAATCCGAAAAGCCCAAGCCGATCTGCCGGCCGCCGGTCAGTTCTATGTACAGCTGGGCAAGTAACTCGGCATCGAGCAAAGCGCCATGCTTGGTACGATGGCTGCGGTCGATTCCATATCGGGTGCAAAGTGCGTCGAGCGACAATTTGGCACCCGGATGCTTGGTCCGCGCGATTGCAATGGTATCGACCATCCGGCCCATATCGATTGCCGCGCGCCCGCTGCGTTCCAGCTCCATATTGAGAAAGCCGAAGTCGAAACTGGCATTATGCGCAATGAGGGGACTGTCGCCCAAAAATTCGAGCAACGCGTCAGCCTGGCTGGCAAATAGAGGTTTATCGGAAAGGAATGTGTCGGACAGCCCGTGCACCGCCTCGGCCGCTGCGGGCATCGCGCGTTGGGGGTTGAAATAGCAGTGAAAGGTTGCGCCGGTCATCACCCGCCCGACCATTTCGATGCACCCGATCTCGACCATTCTGTCTCCGGTCAGCGGGTCGAAACCGGTGGTTTCGGTATCGAATATAATCTCGCGCATTCTATTGAAACATATCGGCCTATTTATCCGAGTCTGCAAGGCCGCTGCGCAAATTTTTGATGAGTGCGCGCACTTGTGCACGGGTATCGGCCAGGCTGGTTCCTGTATCGATAACGAAATCGGCCCTTTTGCACTTTTCTGCGTCGGGCATCTGCAGCGAAAGTATATGCTCGAACTTCTCGATCGTCATGCCTTCGCGTGCCAGGGCGCGGCGGCGTTGCTGCTCGGCCGGAGCGGAAACGACTATGATCTTGTCGACTCCGGCATGCCCGCCTTTCTCGAAAAGCAGCGGAATATCGAACAGCACCATCGGTGCATCGCGGTGCGCTTCAAGGAAATCGGCGCGCAACTTGCCCACAGCGGGGTGAATAATGCCTTCTAGCTTTGCCAGCTTTTCCTTGTTACCAAGGACGATAGGACCCAGCTTCAACCGATCTACACCGCGCGGGCCGGTCGTACCGGGAAATGCCGCTTCGATTTCATCGACCAAGGCACCGCCCGGCCCTTGCAACCTGTGCACGGCGGCATCAGCATCGAAATGCGGGATATCCTCGTCGACAAACATCTGCGCAACGGTCGATTTCCCCATCGCGATCGAGCCGGTCAGGCCAAGGATTAGAGGGCGCTTCGCACGATCATTCATTTGAGCAACAAACTGCGCAGTTCGTCTTCGCAGTCGGCCGGCGGTGCCTGGCCAAAGAAGAGCTCGAAGGCAAAAGCGGCCTGCCCGATCAGCATGTCGAGTCCGTCAACCGTATCGAGTCCCAGTCTGTGTGCCTGGGAAAGCAGGCCTGTTTCGAGCGGGGCGTAGACAATATCATATATCACGGCATTTTCAGGCAGCGGCGACAGGTCGATCTCCAACGGCGGCTGCCCGGTCATACCCAGCGGACTGGAATTCACCAGCAATTCGGCAGGTGGTAAGGAGGCATCCATTTTCAGCACCTGGCCCTTCAATCCGAAATGGCTGAGCAGGGCTGCGGCCTTGAGCGGACTGCGCGCCAAAATCGTCACCGACCCGATATCGGCCTGCGCCAAGGCAAACAGGATCGCGCGCGCCGCGCCACCCGCCCCAATCACAATCGCGTCGCGATGCGCCCATTCGTCTTCGGCTATCGGCGCAAAGAAGCCGGCAGCGTCGGTGTTGGTGCCCACCAGTTCGCCTTTTTCGCCGCGGAAAACCGTGTTGATCGCCCCGATCGATTGCCGCACTCCGCCAGGATCACTAACAAAATCAAGTGCCGCGATCTTGTGTGGAATGGTGATGTTGCACCCGCGCCAGTCGGGATCGTCGCGCCGTTCGGTAAAATATTCCCCCAACCCGTCGGCCAGCACATGGTGCGCCCGATAATCCGCGACCATACCCTGTTTTTTAAGCCAGAAGCCATGGATCAATGGCGATTTGCTATGCTTGATCGGGTCCCCGATCACCTCGGCATAGGACGTCATGACGGCATTTCCCTTCGCTCACGCAAATAGGCCAGCAAGGGTAAAAGCGGCAATCCCATGATATCGAAATGGTCGCCTTCAATCCGTGTGAACAATTGCGCCCCCTCCCCTTCAATCTGGTAACAGCCTACACAATGGCGGATCGAATCCCAGTTCCGCTCGACATAGGAATCGATAAAGGCAGGGCTAAGCGGGCGGACATGCATTCGGACGACCCCGACATGCCGCCACAAGGGTTTCCCCGATTGCGCGACGACAATGGCACTGAACAGGCGGTGGCTGGTTCCAGCCATTTGCGCCAGTTGCGCCCGTGCCGTGTCCGGTGAATCGGGCTTGTCGAAAAGCGGCCCATCCTCAAGTGCGAGCATCTGGTCAGCCCCGATCACCAATGCCCCCGGATATTTGCCTGAAAGCTTTACGGCTTTGGCTTCGGCCAACGCATCGGCAATGTTGCGTGGCCCCAGACCTTCGGCGACAAGGCTGTGTTTGATGGCCTCTTCGTCGACCATTGGAGCCATGACGTCGAACTTTAGTCCAGCTTTTTCAAGTATTTGCTTTCGCGTGCCGCTGGTCGATGCGAGGATTATAGGGGTCAAACGACTGCTCCGTCTCCACCTGCCATGTCGCGGCTGTGCCTCTCGTTGAACAGGTTGATGATGGCCGCGGCACTTTCCTCGATCGACCGACGGGTCACGTCGATTACCGGCCAGCCATTGTCGGCAAAGATGCGCCGGGCATAGGCGATCTCCGCTTTGACCTTGTCTTCGGCAACATAGTCGGTGTCTGGTGCCTGGTTGAGCGACAGCAAGCGGTTACGCCGCACCTGCACCAGCCGGTCGGCGCTGGTCACCAGCCCGACAACCATAGGATGTTTGAGCGTATACAATGCTGGCGGCGGTGGGGATTCGGGTACCAACGGGATGTTGGCGGTCTTGTAGCCGCGATTGGCGAGATAGATGCTCGTTGGCGTTTTCGACGTCCGCGAGACTCCGGCGAGGACGATATCGGCTTCTTCCCATTCATGATGGTTGAGCCCATCATCATGCGCGATTGTATATTGGATCGCCTCCACCCGCGCGAAATAGGCTGCATCAAGCGCATGCTGCCGACCCGGCCGGGCCTTGGCTTGCTGCCCCAATATCCCCGATAGAGCGTCGGTGACGGCATCGAGCGCCGCCACCGATGGCAGGCCGAGCGAACGACAGCGGTCTTCGAGTTTCTGCCGCATTGTCAGATTGACGAGGGTGAACAACACCAGGCCGGGATTGGCTGCTACGTCAACAAGAATTCGATCAAGATGAGCTTCCGATCGGACCATCGGCCAGAAATGCTTGACCACATCGACTTCATCGAACTGCGCGAGGGCAGCCTTGGCAATGTTTTCCAGCGTCTCGCCGGTGGAATCGGATAACAGATGGAGGTGGATGCGGTTTTGCAAATGATATGTCCCTTAAGCACAGCTTTGTGGGCTGCTTGGGGATAAATCAAGGGATGAAAATGGGTATGGCTTTTGTGCCAATCGCGTCCTGACTCTCTCTCGGATTCGGTCACAGTTCATCCACAGCCGGAAAGCCCATTCCACAGCCTGTGAATAACGGGGAAAGTGTATCCCGAATCGTCAGGATTCAAGCAGGCTACAGAGTCAATATGTTGGCAAAAGATAGATATGTGCCTAAGGGCCACACTTGCCCACAGCGCATCATATTTCATCATCCTTATATCTATTTATTGTTTATTGGATTCCTGCATGGCGACCGAACTGCCCGTACGAAAATTGCTCGCCGTCCTGCGAGGGGAAAAGCTTGCGGTGCCGCCAATGTGGCTGATGCGCCAAGCGGGTCGCTATCTTCCCGAATATCGGGAGCTGCGGGCGCAAAAGGGCGGGTTTCTCGAACTTGCCTATGATAGCGATGCGGCGTGCGAGATCACTTTGCAGCCTATCCGCCGTTTCGGCTTCGATGGCGCGATCCTGTTTTCGGATATCCTCGTCGTCCCGCATGCCATGGGGCAGGATCTGTGGTTCGAGACCGGCGAAGGTCCGCGGTTAGCCCCCAAATTGGCGGAACATGATTGGCGCGATTTTACCCCTGCCCCTGAACGGCTGGAGCCGGTTTATGAAACCGTCCGCAAGGTTCGGGCAGCCTTGCCTGTCGAAACCACCTTCCTCGGCTTTGCAGGCAGCCCCTGGACCGTTGCGACCTATATGGTGGCAGGGCAGGGTAGCAAGGACCATGCGGAGACGCGTGCGCTGGCCTATTCCGATCCGCAAAAGTTCGGCGAACTGATTGACGCCATAACCGCAACGACGATTGACTATCTTTCGAAACAGATCGAGGCGGGAGTCGATGCGGTGCAGTTGTTTGACAGCTGGGCCGGTTCGCTTTCCCCCGCGCAATTCGAGCGCTGGGTCATAGCGCCCAACGCAAAAATTGTTTCGGCACTGCGCGAACGCCACCTCGAAACCCCGATCATCGGCTTTCCCAAGGGAGCGGGTGCCAAACTGGTGGCCTATGCGCAGGAGGTAAAGCCTGACGCGATTGGCCTCGACGAAACAGTCGATCCGGTCTGGGCGAATGCGGCGCTGCCAATCGGCCTGCCGGTGCAAGGCAATCTCGATCCGCTCGCGCTGATGGCTGGCGGCGAGGCACTGGAAAGCGCCGTCGCGCGCATATTGGGTGCGTTTGAATCGCGGCCACATATTTTCAACCTGGGTCACGGCATTTTGCAGCACACCCCCATTGCACATGTCGAAAAGCTGCTTAACTTGGTCCGCGGGGGATAACCAAGGCGGATTCCCGAATGACGGAAACCATCGCATTGCTCTATTTCTGGCTTAAATCGGCGCATATCATTTTCGTCATCTTCTGGATGGCCGGCCTGTTCATGCTGCCGCGCTTCTTCGTCTATCATCAGGAAAGCCCGCAAGGTTCGGAAGAAGAGTCACGCTGGGTGGAGCGCGAGCGGCGGCTGGTTCGCATCATCCTCAACCCATCGATGACCATCGTCTGGATCGTCGGCCTTTTGCTCGCCTGGCATATTTCGGCCCTGAGCGAGGGATGGTTCCATGCCAAGCTGCTCGCGGTGCTTGGGCTATCGGCCTATCATGGCTGGATGGTCGGTTATGCCAAGAAGCTGGCAGCAGGCGAGCGGCCATTGGAAGGCAAGAAGCTGCGCATCCTCAACGAAGTTCCGGGCATTGCTGCGGCGATCATCGTGATATTGGTGGTTGCCAAGCCGTTTTGACCGGCATTGACTAATTGGGCCCGAAAGCCTAATTGAACAACCAAGCCCGTCCTGGGCGTGAGGCGCATTCCTCTTTTCAACGACAGCGCCATCGACCTTTCCATATCCTGCCGGCAGCTCTTTACGCCGGTAGTCCAATTTCCAGCGGAACACGCACATGCATTTAAAAGACCTCAAAAACAAAAAGCCCGCCGAACTCGTCTCGATGGCCGAAGAGCTCGAGATTGAGGGCGCCTCGACGCTGCGGAAGCAGGACCTGATGTTCGCCATCCTGAAAGAGATGGCGGAAGACGGCGAGCAGATCATCGGCGAAGGCACGATCGAGGTTCTCCCCGACAGCTTCGGCTTTTTGCGTTCGCCCGAGGCAAATTATCTGGCCGGACCAGACGACATTTATGTTTCGCCCAATATGGTGCGCCAATATGGCCTGCGTACCGGCGATACCGTCGAAGGCGAAATTCGAGCGCCCAAGGATGGCGAGCGTTATTTTGCGCTGACCAAGGTGCTCAAGGTCAATTTCGACGATCCCGATGCCGTCCGCCACCGGGTCAATTTCGACAACCTGACGCCGCTTTATCCCGACCAGAAGCTCACGCTCGATACGCTTGACCCGACGGTCAAGGACAAGTCGGCGCGCGTCATCGATATCATCAGCCCGCAGGGCAAGGGCCAGCGCGCGCTGATCGTCGCGCCGCCGCGTACCGGTAAAACCGTGTTGCTACAGAATATTGCCAAGGCGATCACCGACAACCATCCCGAAGTCTTCCTGATCGTGCTCCTCATCGACGAACGCCCCGAGGAAGTCACCGACATGCAGCGCAGCGTGAAGGGTGAGGTCGTCTCCTCCACCTTTGACGAGCCTGCCACCCGCCACGTCCAGGTCGCCGAAATGGTGATCGAAAAGGCGAAGCGTCTGGTCGAGCATAAGCATGACGTTGTCATCCTGCTCGACTCGATCACCCGCCTTGGCCGCGCCTACAACACCGTTGTCCCTTCATCGGGCAAGGTCTTGACCGGTGGTGTCGATGCCAACGCATTGCAGCGTCCGAAACGCTTCTTCGGCGCCGCGCGCAATATCGAGGAAGGCGGTTCGCTCTCGATCATCGCTACCGCGCTGATCGATACCGGCAGCCGTATGGACGAAGTGATCTTCGAAGAATTCAAGGGCACGGGTAACTCGGAAATCGTCCTTGATCGCAAGGTTGCCGACAAACGCATCTTCCCGGCACTCGATGTCGGCAAGTCCGGCACGCGTAAGGAAGAATTGCTGGTCGAGAAGGATAAGCTCACCAAGATGTGGGTGCTACGTCGCATCCTGATGCAGATGGGCACCGTCGATGCGATGGAATTCCTGCTCGATAAGATGAAGGATTCGAAGACCAACGAGGATTTCTTCGATTCGATGAACCAATAGGCAGTGAAGCGCATGATTATCGAACATGCGCTGCTGCAGGTTCGGACTGGTGAGGAAGCAGCGTTTGAAGCGGCGATGGCGCAGGCAAGGCCGCTGATTGCGGCGTCGCCTGGATTTCAAGGAATCGAAGTTCGCCCTGCGGTCGAAAAGCCGGGACTCTATCTGTTGCTGGTACGCTGGGATTCGATTGTCGACCATCGCGAGGGTTTCCGCAAATCTGACCGCTATGAACAATGGCGGGCCTTGCTCCATCCTTTCTATGACCCTATGCCGAGCGTCGACTATTTTGGGGAAACAGTGTGATTGATCTGATTATTGCCAGTGCAGCCGCCGCCCCTTCATTGGGCGGCCCCGCGGAAATCTGGGCGGCCATCGTCAAGGACTTCTCGAACATCACTTCGCCCTCTGCCTTCTCTGCCTTTCTGCAGGTGTTGATGATCGACATCGTGCTGGCGGGTGACAATGCGATTGTCGTCGGCGCGCTTGCCGCCGGCCTACCGGCAGATCAGCGCAAGAAGGTCATCGCGATCGGTGTGATTGCGGCACTGGTGCTGCGCATTGTCTTTGCGCTGATGGTCACATGGTTGCTCGGCATCGTCGGCCTGATCTTTGCGGGCGGTGTGTTGCTGCTCTGGGTGGCGTGGCGCATGTATCGCGACATTGCGGTCGACCATGCAACCGACTCACCGGGATCGCCTGAAATTGAAGGTGACGAGGATTCGGGTATCAAGCCGGCGAAAAGCTTTGTCGGTGCGGCATGGGCCGTTGCCTTGGCCGACGTGTCGATGAGCCTCGACAATGTGTTGGCGGTCGCCGGTGCTGCGAAGGATCATCCGGGTATCCTGATCGTAGGCCTGATTTTCGCTGTCGCGCTGATGGGTATCGCCGCGAACATCATCGCCAAATATATTGAGCGCTACAAATGGATTGCCTGGATCGGTCTTGCGGTCATTGTCTATGTTGCGATCAAGATGATCTACGACGGCTGGGTCGATCCGCAACTGGGCCTAGGCAAGTTCGTCGCGCCGCTGATCGGCGGCTGAGGCGGCTGGCATGGCGGGCCCATGGACCGATCAACCGGTACTTGAGGGCAGCCATGTCGTGCTGCGGCCCATGGTCCGCGAGGACGGCCCGGCGATTGTCGATGCGGCGAGCGACGGAAAGCTGTGGGAGTTGTTCTACACCGTCGTTCCGGGGCCGGATTCGATCGAGGCGTATCTGGACCGGGCGGAGCGCGAGCAGGGCTGGGGCCGGATCATGCCCTTTGTGGTGATCGAAAAGGCGTCAGGCCAACTCGTTGGCGCCACCCGCTATATGCGCATGAATGCACCGCATCGGCGGCTCGAGATCGGCACCACTTTCTACGCCAGCAGGGTGCAGCGCACGCCGATCAACTGCGAGGCCAAGCTGCTGCTCCTCACCCACGCCTTTGCGGCGATGGAGTGCGTCTGCGTGCAGTTCCGCACCGACCATTTCAACTTCGCCTCGCAACGCGCGATCGAGCGATTGGGGGCCAAGCGCGACGGCCTGATCCGCAACCACCAGATCCTCGACGGCCGCGTGCGTGATACGGTGCTCTATTCAATCCTCGCCAACGAATGGGAGGGTGTTAAGCGCAACCTGCAATTTCGCCTTGCACGGAGCGGCAACTGACCTAAGTTTCTTGCATGGCGGGCAAAATGGTTCCGATCGCGCATATCGTCTCTCGGTCTGAGACTTTAGTAGTTGCATCGATGTTGGAGGCCGCCGGAATTATCGTCCGAATCAGCGGTGAAGGCCACGCATCTGTCTCGGTCAATTCTGTGGCACTGGGCCATTATCAGCTGACTGTTCCCGATTGGCAACATGACGATGCCAGCCGGATAATTGCCGAAACCTTTGCGGCGTCGGATTGGCAGTTCAGTGAAGGTCTACGAACAGCGGTTATCAAGCTACTGCTCGCAAATCTGGGTTCGGCCTACGCAGTGCTGCTGCTCACCGCGATGAAGATTGGTCTGAGCACTCCATTATATCTAGGCCTGCCTTTTTTGATGCTGTTTAGCACTCCTACCAATCCGCAGGGCCGCAGCGATTATTATCTGGCAGAGGCTGGTGGCTAGCCTAAATGCTTTGCAAAGAACGCTGCCGTTCGTGAATCGGCAAGGTTCGCCCCCTCTTCATCCCGACGATTGCCCATCTCGGCGGCAAAGCCATGATCGAGGCCGACATAGTCGTGCAAGACGACTTTGGGATGGTCATCCAGTCCCGCATGGATTGCGGCTTGCGCTTCAGGCCCGACAAAATGGTCTGCAGTCGGGATATGCAGCATCAACGGGTTGGCAATGGCGTGGCTTTCATTGAGCATCGTATCAATCATGACGCCATAATAGCCAACTGACGCATCGATATCGGTGCGCGCGGCAGCCATATAGGCGAGGCGGCCACCCAGGCAGTATCCGACGCAGCCAACGCTTTGCACGGCGGGCGCACCCAGTTCGCCGCGGCGGATGGCGTGGATCGCGGCTTCGATATCCTTGACCCCGTCATTGGGTTCATATTGCCCGAAATAGCCAAAGGCTTCCTGCAGCTGTTCTTCGACATCGGGATCGAGTTCGACGCCGGGGGCGAAGCGCCAGAAAATGTCGATGGCGACAGCAAGATAGCCTGCCGCAGCCCATGTATCGCATTTCTGGCGGATTCCCGGGTTCACGCCGAAGATTTCAGGAATGACAATGATGGCGGCCTTTGCATCGCCTGCCGGTTTCGCGACATAGGCGTTGAAAAGGGCATCTTCATCAAACGCGCGGATCTTGGTCATCTCACCCATTATGGAATCTCCCGAAATCAAAAAATTGCCCGCTGCGCTTATGCGACTATAGTGCGGCGGGCAATCTGGTTATTTGGCCAACATACAGGCCCGGAAATGGGGAGAGGCAGCATGAAGTTCAACATCGAAGTCGACACCACGCCCGAGGAAGTCCGGCGTCTTATGGGGCTCCCCGATTTGTCCGAAGTGCATGAGGTCTATCTCGACAAGCTGAAAAAGGTCGCCGACAAAGGACTGACGCCCGACATGGTGCAAGGTATGATCCGCAACTGGGTTCCAATGGGTGATCAGAGCATGGATTTCATCAAGAGCCTGATGGGCGGGCTCGCAGGCGGTGGTCTGGGCGGTAAGGACAAGAAGTAGATTCCAACCATGGGCAGCGTCGACACGATTTTCGCGCTGTCCAGCGGCGCGCCCCCTGCCGCAATCGCGGTGGTGCGGATCAGCGGCCCGCAAGCCTTTGCGGCGATCCGCGTGCTGGCAGGCAGCTTGCCTCCGCCGCGCAAGGCATCGCTGCGCAATCTTACAAATCCTGTCGACGGGGGATTGCTTGATCAGGCCCTGGTCCTGATCTTTCCCGGCCCGGCAACCGCCACGGGTGAGGATCTTGCCGAATTGCACCTGCATGGCGGGCGGGCCGTTGTCCGCGGGGTGGAATCGGCCTTTTCTGGAATCGCCGGGCTACGTCGCGCGGAAGCCGGGGAGTTCACCCGCCGGGCTTTTGCCAATGGCCGGATTGATCTCAACGAGGCCGAGGGGCTGGCGGACCTGCTTTCGGCTGAAACCGAATGGCAACGCCGCTCGGCAGCCGCGATGGCGGGCGGGGCGTTCAGCCGGCAGGTCGAAATATGGCGTGAAGACCTGCTGCGGCTCGCTGCGTCGCTCGAGGCGGAGCTGGATTTTTCCGACGAAGATGATGTGGAAGGGCAAGATTATTCAAAAATATCAAATGGATGTAACCAACTTCATGACGCCATCGCTGAGCATCTGAAATTCCCGACGGTCGAAAAATTGCGCGATGGATTGCGTGTGGTTTTGGCTGGGCCGCCCAATAGCGGCAAGTCCACATTGCTCAATGCGCTTGTGGCACGCGAAGCGGCGATCGTCTCCGATATTGCCGGTACCACCCGTGATGTGATCGAAGTTCCAGTCGCCCTCGAAGGGATCCCGTTCCTGTTTACCGATACCGCGGGGCTGCGCGACGATAGCGGGGACGCGATTGAGGTGATCGGTATCGAACGGGCGAACAGGGCGATTGCGGAGGCGGACATGCTGTTGTGGCTCGGGCCGGAAGGCGAGGGGCCAAAACATTCGAAGCTGATCGAAATTGAGGCGAAGGCGGATGTGCCAGGGCATGTTCGCAAGACTTCGGCATGTATCGTGTCGGCTAAGACCGGGGCAGGAATAGGTGAGCTGGTTGAACGGCTCGTTGCTTATGGGCGGGACATGTTGCCGCCGCCCGATGCCTTTGCGCTTAACCAGAGGCAAAGGCATTTGTTGCGCGATACCGCGCTGTTCCTCTCACATGCCAGCAAGGCGCACGATCTCTTGATTATGGCGGAAGAGTTGCGACAGGCGAGGTTGGCGCTGGACGCTCTCACAGGGCGGGCGAGCACCGAGGATATGCTCGATGCGCTGTTTGGCCGGTTCTGCATCGGCAAATAGCCGCTGTTCCACGTGGAACATATTCGACTTATTTTGACGCTGTGCCCGTGCTGCGCTATGCGGCCGGGCAATGGATAATCGGGCAGACACAGATTTTGACGTTGTCGTTGTCGGCGGCGGGCATGCAGGCGTGGAGGCGGCCACCGCTGCCGCACGCATGGGCGTGCGCACGGCGCTGGTCAGCTTTGCCCGTGACACCATCGGTGCCATGTCGTGCAACCCGGCGATAGGCGGGCTGGGCAAGGGCCATCTGGTGCGCGAGGTGGACGCCTTTGATGGCCTGATCGCGCGCGGTGCCGACGATGCAGCCATCCATTATCGCATGCTCAACGCCTCCAAGGGGGCAGCGGTGCAAGGGCCGCGTATCCAGGCCGACCGCGCATTGTTCAAGGCATCGATCCACCGGCAAGTGGCCGCGACGCCCAATGTGACGGTCATCGAAGGCGAGGCCGCTGCTCTGCGCTTTGCATCCGGCAGCGAGCGCAGGGTGGCGGGGCTCGATCTGTCCGATGGCACCGCTTTGGCCGCAAATGCCATCATTCTGTGTACCGGCACCTTCCTGGGCGGGACGCTGTTCCGCGGAGAAGAGCGCCTGACCGGTGGCCGTATTGGCGAGGCATCGGCGCTCAGGCTGGCCGAGCAGATCCGCGGCGCTGGTCTACCGATGGCGCGGTTGAAAACCGGTACACCGCCGCGGCTTGACGGTCGGACTATCAATTGGGCAGTGCTGGACGAACAGCCGTCGGATGGCGAAAACTGGACGATGTCGGCGATGACCCCTCGCCGTCAAGTGCCCCAACTATTCTGCGCGATCACGCGCACCAACGCCCAGACGCATGATATCATCCGCGGCGGCCTTGACCGTTCGCCCTTATTTGGCGGCGCCATCCAGGGCCAGGGGCCGCGTTACTGCCCGTCGATCGAAGACAAGATTTTTCGTTTTGGCGACCGCGAGGGTCACCAGATTTTCCTCGAACCCGAAGGTCTGGATAGCCACCTGATCTATCCCAACGGCATTTCGACCTCGCTGCCAACCGACGTACAGCTTTCCATGGTGCGATCGATGCACGGGCTGGAATCGGCCGAGATGGTCGTTCCCGGCTATGCGGTGGAGTATGATTATATTGATCCGCGCGCGCTAGACCGGACGTTGAAAATCCGCGATTTTGAGGGGCTTTATTGCGCTGGCCAGATTAACGGCACGACCGGTTATGAGGAGGCAGCGGCGCAGGGTCTGGTCGCTGGCTTGGGGGCTGCGTGCAGTATATTGGGCCGCGATATGCCCGCGCTCGACCGATCGAACAGCTATATCGCGGTGATGGTCGATGATCTTGTTTTGCACGGTGTGACCGAACCCTATCGCATGCTGACGGCGCGCGCCGAATATCGCTTGCGTCTGCGTGCCGACAATGCGGGAACGCGACTGACACCGCTTGGTATCGAAGCTGGCGTTGTCGGTGCCGAGCGTCGTGCGCATTTTGAAGCAAGATCGGCCGAAAAAGCGCGGCTTTCGGAAATCACGAAACAATCGATCACTGCCGATCAACTGATCTCGGCCGGCATAGCCGTGAAGCGCGATTCGGGTAAGATGGCCCTGCTCGACTGGCTGCGCTTCCCCGATGTTCGTCTTACCGATCTGCTGAATGTTCCACGTGAAACATGCGAGCATGGTGATGACCAATGGTCCGAAGATGTTGTGTCCGAACTGGAACAGGATGGCCGCTATGCACCCTATATCGACCGGCAAGCTGCCGAACTGCGCGATCTTGCCGCCAATGAGCGGATCCGCATTCCGGAAAATATCGAATATCGCGCGATAGCGGGCCTCTCAAACGAGATGGTCGAGCGGCTGGATGGTGCCCGGCCCGAAACATTGGCGGCCGCCAGCCGTATTAGGGGAATCACTCCCGCGGCCTTGGCAGCAATCCTCGTCCACGCCAAACGCGCGCACGCAGGCGAGAAACGGGCTGCATGACCGAGGAAGAAGCCCGGACATGGCTTGAGCAAAATTTCGATGTTCCACGTGAAACATGGGAAAGGCTCGAGGCCTTTGTTGCTTTTCTGAAGTCCGAGGCGGCAACGCAGAACCTGATATCTGCATCGACGCTTGATCATATATGGGCCCGCCACATCGTCGATAGCGCGCAATTGCTGGCCTTTGCTCCGAACACATCGGGGCGCTGGATTGATCTTGGATCGGGCGCCGGGTTCCCGGGAATTATCATTGCCCTGTTGAGCGACTGGCATGTCACATTGGTCGAATCGCGCGCCAAACGGATCGATTATCTCAATCGGGCCATAGAGCATCTGGGCCTGAGGGGTCGCGCCGCCGTTGCGGGCATGCCGGTGGAGCGTGTGGAAACGCGTAATTTCGATGTGATCAGCGCCCGCGCCTTCGCACCTCTCCCCAAATTGCTCGATTTATCCGCGCGATTTTCCACAGATAAGACGAAATGGCTGCTGCCAAAGGGTCGAAATGCGGTTAATGAACTTGAGGAAGCCCAAAAGGCGTGGGAACTGGATTTTACGGTCCAACCCAGCGTAACTGATCCCGAAGCCGGGATATTGGCGGGCTTGGTGCGTGGGAAACGGGCCGGAAAGGGAGCTGCAGCTCCAGCGAAAGGACGGCGGAAGAGATGATCCGGATCGCGATTGCGAATCAAAAGGGCGGCGTCGGGAAGACGACGACGGCGATCAACCTCGCTACGGCACTTGCCGCCTGCGGTCGCCGATGCCTTCTGATCGATCTTGATCCGCAGGGAAATGCGTCCACCGGATTGGGTGTGAAATCCACTGACCGCGAATTTAGCAGCTATGATTTATTGATGGGTGACGCAACGCTGGCCGAGGCTGTGTCGGGGACGATGATTCCCGGGCTTGATATCCTGCCCGCGACGGTGGATCTGTCGGGGGCCGAGGTTGAACTGGTCGATCACGCCGATCGTGCGCACAAGCTGCAAAAGGCGCTGGCGGTTGAGGAAAGCCGCTGGGATGTCTGCCTGATTGATTGTCCGCCTTCGCTCGGCATGCTGACGATCAACGCGCTGGTTGCTGCCGACTCAATCCTGGTGCCGCTGCAATGCGAATTCTTTGCTCTGGAAGGATTAAGCCAGCTATTACAAACAGTTGAGCGTATCCAGAACCGCTTCAATTCGTCGCTTTCGATCCTGGGCGTGGCGCTGACCATGTTTGATCGCCGCAATCGCCTGACCGATCAGGTGGCCGAGGATGTCCGATCCTGCCTCGGCTCGCTCGTGTTTGAAACGGTGATCCCGCGCAATGTCCGGTTGTCGGAAGCGCCCAGCCATGGGCTGCCAGCCCTGATTTACGATCATCGTTGCTCGGGGTCCGAGGCCTATATGAATCTCGCGCGTGAACTGTTGGCGCGTTTGCCCGCACAGGAGATGGCGGCATGAGCGAGGGTGAAAAGCCGCTGCGCAAGAAAATGGGACTGGGCAGGGGTCTTGATGCGCTGCTAGGCGAAGTGTCGCTCGACCGGAGCGCAAGTCGGGTGGCAGGGGGCGGCGAAGCGCCGACATCCACCGGGGCAGCATCGCTCGAAGGTGTCTCGAGCATCGCAACGGCAGATATCCACCCCAATCCCGCACAGCCGCGCCGGCATTTCAGCGAGGAATCGCTGCAGGAGCTGGCGGCGAGCCTTAAGCGCCATGGGTTGATCCAGCCCATATTGGTGCGTCCGCATGGCGGCAGTTACCAGATTGTCGCCGGGGAACGGCGCTGGCGGGCGGCGCAGCGGGCGCAACTCCATCATGTGAAGGCGATTGTTCGCGAACTTTCCGACGAGGAAACGCTCGAGATCGCGCTGATCGAGAATATCCAGCGCCAGGACCTCAACCCGATCGAGGAAGCCGAGGCCTATCGCAAATTGTGCGACGATTTCGGCCACAGCCAGAGCGAACTGGCAACGATTGTCGAGAAATCGCGCAGCCATGTAGCCAATATGATGCGCCTTCTCGAACTGCCCTCGCTTGTGCGTGAGCTGGTTGTCGAAGGCAAATTGTCGATGGGCCATGCGCGCGCGCTGTTGGGCAGCGATGATAGCGCAAGGCTCGCGGCGGTTGTCGTCAAACAAGGACTGTCCGTCCGCCAGACCGAGGCACTGGTACGCCGGTCGCGGGTGGAAGAAGGTCGGGCGCCCAAACCGCGTTTGCAACAAGGTGCGACAAATGATGCGGATATCCGCGCCGTCGAGCAGCATCTCGGTGACCTGCTCGGGCTCAAGGTGAAGATCGCGCACAAGGGCCCGGGAGGGGCAGGGGCCGTGACCTTTGAATATCGCAGCCTCGACCAACTCGACATGCTGTGCCAGCGGCTAACCGGCGAACAATTCTGAAATTTCTGCGACATTTTTTGCGGCCATTGGCATTTCAGACCCATGCGTTAACGGCATAAGCATCTGAAAATAAAGTATTTTATAGACCAATTAACCATGGCTTGTTAACCATAAGCAGAAGCACTGTTTTATGATTCGGTGTCCATAAGCGACCGTGAATGCAGTGGGGCATTCTGAAATTTTAAGTTTGTCGCAAAAAGGGACCAGATAATGATCAACAAGATGAAGCTTGCGCTTGCTGGCGCAATCATTGCTACCGGCATGGTTTCGAATGCCGCCTATGCCGCCACCGAACAGGCTGATGCCACCGTTCAGGTTCTCGCCGCTGTGCAGCTTTCTGCCGTTACCGACCTCGACTTTGGTGTTGTCGCTGCTTCGGCTGCTGGCGGTACCGTCACCATCGGCGCTGCTTCGGGCGCAACGCCTTCAGCAACTGGCGTAATTGCAATCGGCGGCGGCGCTCCGGCCAGCTTCCAGGTAACCCAGGCAACCAACGGCGAAGTCATTGATCTGACCGTTGGCAATCCGGCTGCCCTGACCGGCCCCGGCGCCCCGATTGCTCTTTCGGGCCTGACGCTGTCGAACGCCAGCATCACCTTCAACTCTGCTTCGCTGCAGACGGTCTATGTGGGCGGCACCATCTCGCTCAACCCGAACCAGGTTGCAGGCACCTATACCGGTACGTTCGACGTAACTGCCGAATATCAATAAGTTCTGGCTGCGGCCTAGCGCTGCAGACCAACTGAAAACCCCGGAAGGCGCACGCTTTCCGGGGTTTTTCCTTGCCCGGCCGGCCGACGTTAGCGGCTTGGTAACCATGTCCTGCTAGTCCGAAATGGAGAGAAACCACGGGTTTCCGCTCCATTGTGGACATGTTGGACTGGCTAAATCTATGAAGTTGTTTCAAAAATTGACCTCAATCGGCACAGCTGCCGCTGCGCTACTGACGCTTTCTGCGCTCCAGCCTGCTCATGCGGCCGGCGACTTGCTCGTTGCGCCGACCCGGGTCATTCTGGATGGCCGTCGCGGTACGCAAGTCATCCTCAATAATGTCGGTGCCGAGGAAACTACCTATCGTATCTCGCTTGAGGTCAAGCGCATGGGCGAGGACGGCCGGCTCGACGATATCGATCCCGCGTCAGCCAGCGATGCTGAGAAGGCTGCGCTCGGCCTGGTGCGCTTTGCACCCCGCCGCGTTACTCTGCCGCCCAATCAGCCCCAATCGATCCGCATCGGCTTGAATCCATCCGAGACCCTTCCAGATGGCGAGTATCGCGTCCATATGCTGTTCAGGGCGATCCCAAAGACGCAGGCCGTAACAGATGACGCTGCTGGAAAGGATCTGAAGATCCAGCTCATTCCACTTTATGGAATCACTATCCCAATCATTGTCCGCAAGGGCGAGTTAAGTGCCACCGCCGCGCTAGCCAACGCGCGGATGGGACGTGATGAGGAAGGCCCTGTTCTTGAACTTGATGCCACCCGCAAGGGCACGCGGTCGGTTTATGGCGAGTTTCGCGTGATGAAGCCGGGGCAGGCAAAGCCGATCGTCGTCCAGAAGGGCATCGCCATCTATCCTGAGATCGAGAAACGCAAGGTCGACCTTCCGCTGAGCGAAGAGGAAGCTGCAGCAATCCGCGGTGGCGAGGTCATAATCGCTTATCATGACACGCCTGAAAATGGCGGTGGACTGATCGCTGAGTTGCGGACTGTGGTGCGCTGAAAAGGCAGGGTTAGCCGGAACGGCACCAACGATGAAGTCGCTTCTTTCCAGGATATGCCATAGACTGATGTTCTTGGCCCTAGCCACCGGAGCCTTATTGGCACCGGTGGTTCCTGCATTTGCGGGAGAAAGCTGGAAAGCCAATGATGACGACCAATTGCTCCTCGACGTTCGCGTCGGGCGCTATCGCGTGGGCGATGGCATTCGCGGTTACCAGACCGATGCCGGGACGTGTGTCGATTTTGCCGATATGATCATTGCCTTTGACCTGCCTGTGCGGCTCGACAAAAAGTCGCGCCGCGCGACTGGCTGGTTATTCGAAGAGAGCCGTACCTTCACCCTTGATCGCGAAGCCAATAGAGTACAAATCATGAACAAAAGTTCGGCGCTGTCCGCGTCGGACGTTTACGATACCCCCGTAGGCTGGTGTGTTGATACCAAAGCCTTGGGACGCTGGCTCGAAGTCACGCTGACTCCAGATCTTTCGGATGCCCTGCTCGTGGTCAAGGCCGATCGCAAGTTGCCCTTTGAATTGGCCGAAGAACGCAAGGAACGTGCAGCAAAGGTTCGCCCCACAGTCACATTTGACCTGCGTAGCCTGCCGCAAGCCAAGGACCCCTATCGGTTCTGGCGCACACCTTCGGTCGACGTCGTGGCGTCAACCGGCTTCACCAAGGAAGCGCAGGGTCCGGGCAAGTTCAACGCACGCTATGACATTTTCGCCAGTGGTGAAGTCGCAGGCGCGTCTTTCGATGCCCGGCTTTCTTCCAATGAAAAGGGGGTTCCCGAAAGTTTCCGCGTGCGCGCCTATCGCACCAGCGCGGAAGGCGACCTGCTTGGGCCGTTAAAGGCGACCCATTTTGGTATAGGTGACGTAAACCTGCCCGCGTCTTTCGTTGGCAGCCAGTCAACACCCGGCCGAGGCCTGTTTGTTACCAATCGCCCGCTTTCTCGCCCGGACAATTTTGACCGTACCAGTTTCCGCGGCGAATTGCCCGATGGCTGGGACGCCGAACTGTACCGCAATGATCAGCTCATCGGCTATTTCCAAAGCCGTGGCGATGGTCGCTACGAATTTCTCGATGTACCGTTGCTCTACGGGCAAAACCGTATGGAGGTTGTGCTCTACGGCCCGCAGGGGCAGATCAAGCGCGATGTCCGGATGATCCCGGTCGGGGCCAATTCGATCCCGCCGCGCGAAACTTACTATTGGGCCGGAGTCCAGGACGCCGGTCGCGACCTTTTCAACTTCGGCGATAGCGATGATCGGCCTTATAATGGCCTGCGCGCTGGCTTTGGACTGGAACGCGGGCTCGATGCGAAAACGTCGATCGGGGCGTCAGCCATAACCTCTATCTATGAAGGGCGTCGCGACAGTTACGTCGAGGGGATGGTAAGGCGCGCGGTCGGTCCAACACTTGTCGAGATTGCCGGGGCAGGCAGTCTGGATGGCGGATATGCCATTCGAGGGCAGATGCTGGGGCAATTCGGCCAGGCAATGGTCGGTGCTCAGTCGCTCTGGCTGTTTGGTGGTTTCCGCAGCGAGCAATATCTGCCCGGATTGCGCGCCGAACATATGCTCTCCATCGATCACAGCCTGAAAATCGGCAATAAATCTATACCTTACGGTGTCAGCGCGACCTATCGCGAATGGACGAATGGCAATAGCTCGCTCGAAGCCAAGGCCAGATTATCATTTAATATCAATAATATAAATGCATCCACCGATCTCATCTGGGAACAGATGAAATTCGCCTTTGGTACCGATCCCCCGCAGAGGCTCGATGCATTGCTGCGTCTGAGCGGTCGTGTCGGCGGATTGCGCCTGCGCGGCGAAGCGCGCTTTGGCCTAATGGGCGATACCGGTTTCAAGGAATCGCGCATCACCGGCGAGTGGCGTGCGGACGACAAGGCTAACTGGCGTGCAGAACTGGGCTATGACGCGCTCAATTCGCGCGGTCGGGCGACATTTGGCTACACGCGACAGTTTGAAAAATTTGCTTTGACTGGCCAGGTCATGGGCGCAACCGATGGTGCGGTTGCTGCTCAGCTGAGTCTTGCCTTCAGCATGGGTCCGAACCCGCATGGAAAGGGTTTCCACATCTCGTCAGAAAAACTGGCGTCAAGCGGTCAGGCAGCGGTGCTTGTTTACCAGGATCTGAATGCCGACGGTGTGCGGCAATCGAACGAACCATTTGAAAAATCTGTAGAAATTACTGCTGGTCTCAATGGTCGTGGAAGAGCCACCGACGAAAAGGGGCAAACAATCATCGGCGGGCTGGAACCGTATAAGCCGATCCTGATCGGGATTGACGCGGGCAGCCTGCCCGATCCGTTCGTCCAGCCGGCCAATAGTGGCATGGTGGTTACGCCGCGTCCGGGCGTACCCATCATTGTCGAGCTTCCGCTCGTTTCGGCGGGTGAAATCAGCGGCTATCTGATCAAGGAAGGCGGCAAGGCCATGAACGGTGTCGATCTCGAACTGCTCGACAAGGCCGGCCGTGTCGTGAAAACCACCCGTGCGGAGTATGACGGCTTCTTCCTGTTCGAAAGCGTGCCTTATGGCCAGTATCGCCTGCGGGTCGGCGCGGTGGCGGCAGGCATTGTCGGGGTCCAGCCCGAGATCAGCGTTGCGGCTGCACTCGATCGGAAGAGCCCGACCGTGGATCTGGGTCAGATTGTTCTGAAGCCAACCCAGCGGATTGCTGCGAGCAACTGACTTGACCTGCTCGCCGCAACCGGCTTTGGCTGGCGCATGACTTACGAAACGCTATCGACCAATCGCAGCTTCGGCGGAACACAGGGGGTTTATGCCCATGATTCCGCAGAAACCGGAACCCGGATGACCTTTTCGGTCTTTGTCCCCGATCATGCACCGGGCACGAAGCTACCGGTGATCTGGTACCTTTCTGGCCTCACCTGCACCCACGCCAATGTGACCGAAAAAGGCGAGTTTCGCCGGGCTTGCGCCGAACTGGGTTTGATCTTCATCGCACCCGATACCTCGCCGCGCGGCGAAGGCGTGCCTGATGACGCAGAGGGCGCTTATGATTTCGGACTGGGTGCCGGTTTCTATGTCGATGCGACCGAAGCGCCTTTCGCCCAGCACTACCGGATGCGCAGCTATATCGAACGCGAACTGCCTGAATTGATCGCACATCAATTCGCGGTCGATATGGACCGACAGGGAATCATGGGCCACTCGATGGGCGGGCATGGCGCATTGACCATTTCCCTGCGCAATCCCGGGCGCTTTCGTTCGACCTCGGCTTTTGCGCCCATCGTCGCGCCGAGCCAGGTTCCCTGGGGGCACAAGGCTCTAGGCGGCTATCTGGGGCAGGATCGCCAAAGTTGGGCGGACTATGATGCCTGTGCGTTGATCGACGGCGGTGCGAAACTGCCTGATCTTCTGGTCGATCAGGGGGAGGCGGACAATTTCCTCGCCGAACAGCTCAAGACGCATCTGCTGGAAGAGGCCTGCGCGCGCGCCGGCCAGAAGGCGACGATCCGGATGCAGCCGGGCTATGATCACAGCTATTATTTCATCTCGACCTTCATGGCCGAGCATCTCGCCTGGCACACATCCCGGCTGAAATGAGGTTATTGGGCGCGATCCTGGCCGGCGGGCAATCGCGCCGTTTCGGATCGGACAAGGCCGAGGCGCTATTTGAGGGCCGAAAGCTGATCGATCATGTAGCCGATGCCCTGCGCCCGCAGGTGGCTGAGTTGGTGGTCGCAGGAAGACAATGGCCCGGCATGCAGATGGTAGCCGATATGCCCGCGGCTGGAATCGGCCCCCTAGGCGGGCTCGCCGGCGCGCTCGACCATGCATGGCGTCATGATTTTGATGCCGTGCTCAGTTCCGGTTGCGATGTAATCGGGCTGCCTACCAACCTTTCCGCGCTTTTGGGCATAGGTCCGGCCATTGTCGAAGACATGCCGATCATCGGTCTATGGCCGGTGTCGGCCCGCAAAACGCTTATCGACTGGCTTGCCGATCCGCAAAACCGTTCAGTCTATCGCTTCGCCGACCATATAAGTGCGCGCCGCGTGGAGCTGGAAGCGCCCTTACGGAACATCAACCGTTCGGATGATCTACCTTAGCGGGCTGGTGCTCGCGTTGTTCCACGCCTATTTAGGCGAGGACGAATCGCGGGTGTAGCTCAATGCCTCTCGCGAGACACAGTCGAGCGGGTGTAGCTCAATGGTAGAGCAGCAGCTTCCCAAGCTGACGACGGGGGTTCGATTCCCCTCACCCGCTCCAGCCTTTTCGGAGAAAAGGCCAGGGTTCGATTGTCCGCACTCTCCGCGGCCGTCTTCGACTCCCCCTCACCCGCTCCAGCCCTTTCCCATTTCCTGTGAAACGCTATAGCGGAGCCCGATGTTCGACGCTTCTGAGCCCTTTGTCCTGCTCGACGATGCGCGGCGAAGCGATGCCTCGCCTGCGCGCCTGTATCGCGCGCCCGTCAGGATGCTGACGGCAAGTGATGCCAGCGGGCTTGATCGGCTGCTGCACGACATCCGGGAGGCACAGGATTCGGGGAAGCATGTTGCCGGCTATTTGGCCTATGAAGCCGGTTTTGCGCTCGAGCCGCGATTGCAGCTCAAGCTCGAGGGGCGCGATTTACCGGCTGGGCTTGCCTGGTTTGGTGTGTTTGACGGATATGAGGAAATTGCCGCCGAGCGGATAGCTGCGCTGTTGCCCTCGTCAAAGGGTTGCTGGCTTGGTGAAGTTCGGCCCGGAATCAGCCGCATCGACTATGGCCGCGCTTTCGATGCGGTAGAAAATTACATCTCGGCTGGCGATATCTACCAGGCCAATCTGACATTTCGCGCATCAGCCGCCTATGCCGGTGATCCCTTGGCGCTCTATGCGGCAGTCCGTCCGCGCGCAGCTGCGGGTTATGGCGGAATCATATGGACCGGGACCGATTGGTTCCTGTCCTTTTCGCCGGAATTGTTCTTTGCGCTGCGCGAAGGCAGGGTCACCGCCAAGCCGATGAAGGGCACCGCGGTTCGCGCTTTGGACCCCGTTTCCGATGCCGCGCTCGCCGCCGAGCTGCAGGGCGATCCCAAACAGCGCGCCGAAAATCTGATGATCGTCGATTTGCTGCGCAACGATTTGTCGCGCGTTGCCAAGGCCGCATCGGTCGAAGTGCCACATCTGTTTGCAGTGGAAAGCTATCCGACCGTGCACCAGATGACATCGACTGTCACAGCCGAGCTGGACAACAGCAAGGGAGCGGTCGATCTGTTGCGTGCCATATACCCTTGTGGCTCTATCACTGGCGCACCCAAGATCCGCGCAATGGAAATCATCGACGAGGTCGAAACCAGCCCACGTGGCATCTATTGCGGGTCGATCGGGCGGATCGATCCCAATGGTGATGCCGCCTTCAACGTTGCCATCCGCACATTTCACTTGAACGAACGGGACAAGCGCGCTTCTCTGGGTTTGGGGTCGGGAGTGGTGGCAGATTCCACCGCCACCACCGAATGGGCCGAATGCCTGGCGAAGGGGGAATTTGCGCGGGTGCAGCAACGCGACTTTGATCTGATTGAAACCATGCGCTTCGAACCGGCCACCGGCATAATACGGCTGGAGCTGCATCTCGAACGGATGAAGGCCAGCGCCCGCGACCTCGGCTTTGAGTTCGACCGGCACGAGGCGCGCAACCGGTTGCACGCAGCGACCTTTCACCTCGATCATGACGCCAAGATACGATTGCTCGCCTCGCGCGGCGGGTTGTTGTCGATCGAGCTCGGTCCGCTCCCTGCGACGCCTGTCGAACCCTTGCGGGTTGCGATTGTTGCGCTTCCTGTCGAGAGCACAGACTTTCGCTTGTGTCATAAAACGACCGACCGGGCCTTTTATGACGATGCGCGCAACGCCGCGCCCGTGGACGAAGTTCTGTTCATCGACCGGGATGGCAATTTGACCGAAGGCAGCTTCACCTGCATCTATGTCGAACGCGAAGGCAGATTGCTGACACCGCCGCTGGCACGCGGACTGCTGCCTTCGGTGTTGCGCCGGGAGCTGATCGAAAGCGGGCGTGCTGTCGAGGCTGGCCTGAAGCCCGCCGACCTATCGGGACAATTTCTGCTCGGTAACAGTTTGCGTGGCCTGATTCCGGCCAGAAGGGTTGCGTAATTTCCGCGCTCGCTCTAGGGGCAGGCGCGCAATCTTGCTTCGTCCAAACTAGCTTCGGGAATAAGAAATGATCGACAGGCTTTCCGCCGCCCTCGGCCGCATCGCGCCCTCGCCCACGCTCGCCATGTCGGGCCGGGTGCTGGAAATGAAAGCGCGCGGGCTCGATGTGATTGGCCTGTCGGCAGGTGAACCCGATTTCGACACGCCCGATTTCGTCAAGGACGCCGCGATCGAGGCGATCCGGTCGGGCAAGACCAAATATACTGCCGTCGATGGTATCCCCGAACTGAAGGCTGCGATCCAGGCAAAGTTCAAGCGCGACAATGGCATTGATTACACCACCAAGCAGATCACGGTGAATGCAGGTGGCAAGCACACCTTGTTTAACGCGCTGGTGGCGACCGTCGACAAGGGGGATGAGGTGATCATCCCCGCGCCCTATTGGGTGAGCTATCCCGATATTGTCCAGTTCGCAGGTGGCACGCCTGTCGTGCTGCTGGCCGGCGCGGATCAGGGCTACAAGATTACACCCGCGCAGCTCGATGCGGCGATCACGCCCAATACCCGCTGGCTGATCCTCAACTCGCCATCGAATCCGACAGGGGCTGCCTATACCGCGCTCGAGCTGCAAGCGCTGGGCGAAGTGCTGCTCAAGCATCCGCATGTCATGCTGCTCACCGACGATATGTACGAGCATATCTGGTATGCGCAGCAACCCTTTGCGACGATGCTACAGGTCTGCCCGGAATTGTACGATCGCACGCTCACCATGAACGGTGCGTCGAAGGCTTATGCAATGACCGGCTGGCGTATCGGCTATGCCGGGGGCCCTGAATGGCTGATCAAGGCGATGGGCGACCTGCAGTCTCAGTCAACCAGCAACCCTTGTTCGATCAGCCAATATGCGGTCGCCGCTGCACTCAACGGCCCGCAGGATTTCCTGAAAGAACGCAACGCCAAGTTCAAGGAGCGCCGCGATCTGGTGGTGGCGATGCTTAACGATGCGCCGGGGCTCAGCTGCCCGACACCCGAAGGTGCCTTTTATGTCTATCCGGACGCCAACGGCGTGATGGGCAAGGCCACGCCCAAGGGCAAGACCATCGAAACCGATGCCGACCTGATCGACTATTTCCTCGAAGACTGGAATGTCGCTGCGGTGCATGGCGCGGCTTTTGGTCTCTCACCAGGCTTCCGCATCAGCTATGCAACTTCGACCGAAGCGCTCAAGGAAGCCTGTACCCGAATCCAGTCGGCGTGCGCAGCACTCGTTTGACCGCAAATTGCCGGTTGTTAAGTCGGGCTTAACCAGCCTCATGGTTGAGAAAGCGTCGATGCTGCTCTAGCGGCGGCATCGAAATTTCGACTCCAGACCCGAAGCCTGTCTATGACCCGCATGATCGCTTTTTTCCGTTCGGACCTTTTCCTGAGCCTTGCCGGCGGATTCGCCTTGGGCATTGCAGGTATCGCACTGGTTCGACCCGCCGCGGCGGAGACGGAGCGCCATGAGGCAAAAGCGCTCGTTATCGAGTCGGCTGAAATCGCAGCCAAATTCTGATTTTCGCAAACGATTTCGTTTGGGAAATTAAGCATTTTACCAAAGATATTGTCGTTTGAATCCCGCTGGATGGCGCGAATCGTTTCGTCGCGGCAGAGAATCGCTTTGTCGCACGCGTTAGTCGTTGTAAATTCCAGATCGTTGGGGGTTACGGGGCAATTTGGTTCCGCCTCATTCTTCCCCAAGCAGGGGGGTTTCTGCGACCCAAATCCTCTTGCTGCTTCGCCCGCGACCGGTATTTTCCGGCGCGGGCGTTTGTTTATCTTTGGGTAGCTGATTTGCGGCGTTGGCGCGCAATGAGTAACCAGATTGCCATAAACAGGCTGACCAACGAAAGCCCGGCGAAACCGATCAGGATCGGATGGCTTGAATCCTCTCGCGTCTGCAGATCCATGATGTGCAGCCCCCACATGAAATCAAACCAACGCCATTGCTGGGTCCGTACTGCTAACAGACTGCCGCTTTCGGCATCGACATAAAGGTTTGTTCCATCCGTCATGGCCACCTGCCACGCGGGACGCCCTCGGCGCAATTCCAGCGGTTCCCGATCCGCCGGGAAAAGGCGGATAGAGGTGATCTTTGAATCCCCGGTATAATAGCTGTCGGCCAGCGCCCTTATTTCAGCTGCACCCGGCTTGGGAAGCAATTTGCCTGTCGCGGGATCGGCCCTTCGTTCCCCGCCGTCGGTATAGCGAATGAGCCAGACAGGGCCGTTCGCACGTTGCTCGAGCGTCAGCTTTTCGACGGCGCGTCCTCCGAGAAAAGGCGCTGTCGGTGCGATCGCGCCTATCGGTACAGCTTTGGCACGCAGATGCTCGCCGCGCACTTCTTCGATCGGTCGGGCGACCATAAACAACCCTGATGCCGTCCAGAGGATCAACGGCACACCAACCAGCCAGCCGAGCCAGATATGCCATTTGTGCAGTGTCGGATATTTCATGCACTCACCCCTTATAAGCCGGGATTGCCAAGCCTTTGGCAATCGCCGCCGCGCGCAAGCCGAAGCCGGCCGCAACGCTGATGACTGCAGCGAAGCTCAAAGGTAGTCCAAGCCCAAGCAGAAGTACGAACAGCCCTGCCGCCAAGGCAGAGGCAGTCACATAAAGTTCCGGCCGCAAGATGATCGACGGAACACCCGCCAGCATGTCGCGGATAACGCCGCCGACGCAGGCGGTAATCACGCCCATCATCATCGCAGGAAGCGGTCCGATCCCAAGACTCGCCGCCTTCCAGGCGCCAAAGACCGAATAGACCGCAAGGCCGACCGCATCGAACCAGTCAAGCGCGCGCGGGCTCCAGATGCGGACGGGGGTCATCCAGACCAGGAGAGACGTTGCAAGGCACGTGGCCGGAAAGCGCCAGTCCTGCACCCAGAATACCGGCGCCCCGATCAACAGATCGCGCACCGTGCCGCCACCCACACCGGTGACAAGCGCGAAAAAGGCAAAGGTGACCAGCGTCTGTTTAAGACGTGCTGCCGCAAGCGCACCCGAAGCGGCGAAAACGGCGATACCGAACAGGTCGAGCGCGGCGATGAGCGCCGGGGCGATCTGGGTAACGCCGCCTTCCATTACATGTGGATCGGTTTGCCCTGCACCGCCATCGCCGCTTCCTTCAGCGCTTCCGAATGGGTCGGGTGTGCGTGGCAGGTATAGGCGATGTCCTCTGACGTTCCGCCGAATTCCATTGCCAGTGCGGCTTCGGCAATCATTGTGCCGGCGACGCTGGCGATGCACCACACGCCGAGCACACGGTCGGTCGCGGCGTCGGAGATGACCTTCACAAAGCCATCAGGCTCATGGTTGGTCTTGGCGCGGCTGTTCGCCATCATCGGGAATTTGCCGACCTTGATCTCGCCTTTGGCCTTGGCGGCTTCTTCGGTCAGCCCGACACCGGCGATTTCGGGCCAAGTGTAGACCACCGAGGGGATGACGTCATGATTTATGATCCCGGTCAATCCGGCGACATTTTCGGCGCAGGCAATGCCTTCATCCTCGGCCTTGTGGGCGAGCATCGGACCGGGAACGACATCGCCGATCGCCCAGATTCCGGGAACCGCTGTGCGGAAATCATGGTCGATTTCGATCTGTCCGCGCGCGTTGACGCTCAAACCAGCCTTGTCGAGCGCGAGGCCATCGGTGTTGGGGCGGCGTCCGATGGATACCAATACACAATCGGCCTCGATCGTTTCGGCCGCACCGCCTGCAGCAGGCTCGACCGTGAGCGTGGCTTTCTTGCCTTTCACCTGTACGCCGGTAACCTTGGTGGAAAGCTCAAACTCGAAACCCTGCTTCTTGAATATCTTGTTCGCTTCCTTGCGCACATCGCCGTCCATGCCGGGCAGGATCTGGTCGAGATATTCGACCACGGTTACCTTCGCCCCCAGGCGGCGCCAGACCGAACCGAGCTCAAGTCCGATAACCCCGCCGCCGATGACCACCAGATGGTCAGGCACCTTGGGCAGTTCGAGCGCGCCGGTGGAATCGACGACAATGCCCTTGGCATTATCAACCTCAACGCCGGGCAGCGGTGTGACCGACGACCCTGTGGCGATGATGAAATTGTCGGCGGTATAGCTCTTGCCTGCCACCTCGATCGCGTTGGCCGAGGTGAAGGCGGCATGGCCCTTGATCCATTCGACCTTGTTCTTCTTGAACAGGAATTCGATCCCGCCGGTCAGCCCCTTCACCGCATCGCGGCGCTGGCCGTGCATGGTGTCGAGGTCGAGGCTCATCTTGTCGATCTTGACGCCCAGCTTGGCGAGCGCGCCGCTGGCGGCCTCGCTGTACAGCTCGGACGCGTGCAACATCGCCTTGGAGGGGATGCAGCCGACATTGAGGCAGGTGCCGCCAAGTGTCTCGCGGCTTTCGACGCATGCGGTTTTGAGGCCCAGCTGCGCTGCGCGGATGGCGGCGACATAGCCGCCCGGGCCGGCACCGATAACGATCAGGTCAAAATCTGCCATGGTCTGTTCCTTACAGGTCGATCAGCAAGCGGGTGGGGTCTTCGATCGCTTCCTTGATCGTCTTGAGCGCGGTCACCGCCTCGCGGCCGTCGATGATGCGGTGGTCATAGCTGAGCGCGAGATACATCATCGGGCGGATGACGATCTGGCCGTTGCGCACGACCGGGCGATCCTCGATGCGGTGCAGGCCGAGCACGGCCGACTGCGGCGGGTTGATGATCGGGGTCGACATCAGGCCACCGAAAATGCCGCCATTCGAAATGGTGAAGGTACCGCCCGACATGTCTTCCATGGTGAGGGCGCCGTCCTTGGCGCGTTTGCCGAGATCGCCGATCGCCTTTTCGATATCGGCAAAGCCCATTTGCTCGACATTGCGAACGACGGGAACGACGAGGCCATTGGGGGCGGACACCGCAACCGACAGGTCGACATAGTCATGGTAGATGATTTCATCGCCCTGGATCTGCGCGTTGACTGCGGGGAAATCCTTGAGCGCGAGGCAGGCCGCTTTGGCGAAAAAGCTCATGAAGCCCAGCTTCACGCCATGCTTCTTTTCAAAGCTGTCCTTGTAGCGGTTGCGCGCTTCCATCACCGCCGACATGTCGACATCGTTGAAGGTGGTGAGCAACGCCGCCGTGTTCTGCGCATCCTTCAGCCGCTTGGCGATGGTCTGGCGCAGGCGCGTCATCTTCACCCGTTCTTCGCGACGCTCGCCAGCCGCCGCTGCAGCCGGTGCCGTGGCGGCTTGTGCCGTAGCGGGTGCCGCAGGCGGGCCGCCCTTGGCTGCGGCCAGTACATCTTCCTTGGTCAAGCGGCCATCCTTGCCGCTGCCCTTGACCTTGGTCGGATCGATTCCGAGTTCGAGCACGAGGCGACGAACCGCCGGAGACAGCGTCAGGTCGGCCGAGGCAGCAGGCACGGCTTCAACCGCGGGTGCCGCAGGTGCGGGGGCTGCCACAGGGGCCGGTGCAGCGACAGCCGCGGCAGCGGGGGCGCCTGAACCTGCCTCGATCATCGCAATGACGGCGCCGACATTGACGGTATCGCCTTCATTGACCATCAGCGCGCCCATCACGCCAGCGGCAGGTGCCGGAACCTCGACCGCGACCTTGTCGGTTTCAAGGCTGGCAATCGGTTCGTCAGCGGCAACCGCCTCGCCGGGCTTTTTCAGCCACTGGCCGAGCGTCGCTTCGGTGATCGATTCGCCGAGGGTAGGGACTTTGACTTCGGTGCTCATCGGTTCAGCTCCTAGGGGAGGTTATTTCTTTTTAGTGGTGCGCTGGCGTCGGATTTCATCGCGGACACCATGGCCGAGTGCGTGCGCGATCAACGCTGCCTGTTCGGCCTGATGGCGTTTCATCAGGCCGGTGGCGGGTGAAGCACTCGCCTTGCGCCCGGCATAACGCGCGCGTGCCGGGCCAATCTTCGCAGCCGCAAGGCATTCCTCGATCAGCGGCTCGACGAAGAACCAGCTGCCATTATTCTGCGGCTCTTCCTGCGCCCAGACGACCTCTTCAAGGTTCGTCATACGCTTCAGGCGAACGACCAGCGGTTCACCCGGGAAGGGATACAGCTGTTCGAGCCGGACGATGGCGGTGTTTGTATCGCCCGCTGCGTTGCGCGCTTCCATAAGGTCATAAGCGACCTTGCCCGAGCAGAGCACGAGCCGCTTCACATCCTTGTCCGCCGGGGCCCATGGGTCCGAAAGGATCCGCATGAAATGGCTTTCGCCTTGGAAATCCTCGGCTTTCGAGACGGCTAGCTTATGCCGCAACAGCGACTTTGGCGTCATGACGACAAGCGGTTTGCGGAAGCTGCGGTGCATCTGGCGGCGCAGCAAGTGGAAGAAGTTGGCCGGTGTCGTGCAGTTGGCGACCTGGATATTATCCTCGGCACACAGTTGCAGGAAGCGTTCGAGCCGCGCCGAGCTATGCTCCGGACCCTGCCCCTCGAAACCATGCGGCAACAACATCACAAGGCCATTGGCACGCAGCCATTTGGATTCGCCGCTCGCGATGAACTGGTCGATGATGGTCTGGGCACCGTTGACGAAATCGCCGAACTGGCCTTCCCACATCACCAGCGTCTTCGGATCGGCGCCGGCAAATCCATATTCATAGCCCAGCACACCGAATTCGGAGAGCGGGCTGTCATACACTTCGAACCGGCCATGGGGCAGGGTCGAGAGCGGGATATATTTATTCTCGTTGGTCTGGTCGACCCACACGGCGTGCCGCTGGCTAAAGGTGCCGCGCCCCGAATCCTGTCCCGACAGGCGCACACCATAGCCTTCGGAAAGCAGCGATCCGAAAGCGAGCGCTTCACCAGTCGCCCAGTCGAAATTTTCGCCCGAGGCGAACATGCCCCGCTTTGATTCGAGCACGCGGCCCAGCGTCGGGTGGATCGTGTGACCCTCGGGTACCGTGGTCAATGTGCGGCCAAGACCGTCCATAAGCTTCTTGGTAATTCCGGTTGGCACATTGCGACGTGCGGTTTCCGGATCGGCGGGCTTGTTCAATCCAGCCCAGCGACCGCCAAACCAGTCGGCGTCATTGGGTTTGTAATTCTGTCCCGCCTCGAACTCTTGCTCAAGGATCTGGGTGAAGCGCATGGTATGCTCGGCGGCCCAATTGGCGTCGATCACACCTTCGGCCTGCAGCCGTGTGGCATAGACTTCGCTTACGCCCGGTTTGCCCTTGATCACCTTGTACATCAACGGCTGGGTGAAACCCGGCTCATCGCCTTCATTGTGGCCGAAGCGGCGATAGCACCACATGTCGATCACGATGTCGCGGTGGAAACGCTGGCGGAATTCGATCGCCATCTTGCAGGCGAAGGTCACCGCCTCGGGATCGTCGCCATTGACGTGGAAGATCGGCGCCTGCACGCCCTTGGCGACATCGCTTGGATAAGGCGAGGAACGCGCGAATTGCGGGCTGGTGGTGAAACCGACCTGGTTGTTGACGATGAAGTGGATGCAGCCGCCGGTGTTATAGCCACGGATGCCGGAGAAGCCGAGGCACTCCCAGACGATGCCTTGGCCGGCAAAGGCAGCATCGCCGTGCAACAGCACCGGCAGCACCTGTTCATGCTTGCCCAGATCGTCGCGGATCGTCTGGTTGGCGCGGACCTTGCCAAGCACCACCGGGTTTACCGCCTCAAGGTGCGAGGGGTTGGGAACCAGCGACATATGCACCTTGATTCCGTCGAATTCGCGGTCGGTCGAGGTGCCGAGATGATATTTCACATCGCCCGATCCGCCGACATCTTCGGGGTTGGCCGAGCCGCCCGAAAATTCGTGGAAGATGATGCGATAGGGCTTGGCCATCACATTGGCGAGCACGTTGAGGCGGCCACGATGCGGCATGCCATAGACGATTTCTCGAATGCCGAGCTGGCCGCCATATTTGATAATCGCTTCGAGCGCGGGGATCATCGCCTCGCCGCCATCAAGGCCGAAGCGCTTGGTGCCGACATATTTCTTGGCGAGGAACTTCTCATATTGCTCGGCTTCGATCACCTTGGCGAGGATGGCCTTCTTGCCTTCGGGCGTGAACGAAATCGCGGCGTCCTTGCCCTCCATCCGCTCCTGCAGGAAACGGCGTTCCTCGACATCGGCGATGTGCATATATTCGAGGCCCACATGCCCGCAATAATTGGCGCGCAGCGTAGCGACGAGTTCGCGGACACTGACCCATTCAAAGCCCAACGTGCCGCCAACATAGACCTGACGGTCCAGATCGGCTTCGGTGAAACCATGATAGGCGGGGTCAAGGTCAGCCGGGATATCCTGCTTGGAAAGACCAAGGGGGTCGAGATTGGCGGCCAGATGCCCGCGCACACGATAGGTGCGCACCAGCATCATCGCGCGGATCGAATCGCCCGCAGCAGCAACCGCATCGCCCTGCGCCATCGGCTTGCCTGCTGCTTTCGCTGCAGCCTTGATCTCGACCACCATCTGCGTGGGGTCGAGCGCGCCTGTCAGGTCGTCGGTTTCACCAACGCGCCAATTGGGACGCTGCCAGCTCGGGCCGCGTTCCGCTTCAAATTCATGATTTTCAAAACCCATTGGTCTTGCCTTTCCCGGGGAGGAGGAAAATGCCGTCCCTTGTTCAGCCTTTCAGCGCCTCGACTAGCGTGGTGCCCAGCTCGCTCGGCGAAGCAGCAACGCGGATGCCTGCGGCTTCCATCGCTGCAATCTTCGATTCCGCATCACCCTTGCCGCCCGAAACGATCGCGCCGGCATGGCCCATGCGACGGCCCGGAGGCGCGGTGCGTCCGGCGATGAAGCCGGCCATCGGCTTCTTGCGGCCACGCTTGGCTTCGTCGATCAGGAACTGGGCGGCCTGCTCTTCGGCGTCGCCACCGATTTCGCCGATCATGATGATCGACTTGGTTTCTTCGTCGGCAAGGAACAGCTCAAGCACGTCGATGAAGTTGGTGCCGTTCACCGGATCACCGCCGATGCCGACCGCGGTGGTCTGGCCCAGCCCTTCATTGGTGGTCTGGAACACGGCTTCATAGGTCAGCGTGCCCGAACGTGAGACGACGCCCACCGAACCCTTGGAAAAGATATTGCCCGGCATGATGCCGATCTTGCACTCATTGGGGGTCAGAACGCCGGGGCAGTTCGGGCCAATCAGGCGCGACTTGGAACCCGAAAGCGCGCGCTTCACCTTCACCATGTCGAGCACGGGAATGCCCTCGGTGATGCAGACGATCAGCGGCACTTCGGCGTCGATGGCTTCGAGGATCGAATCAGCCGCAAATGGCGGCGGCACATAGATGACGCTGGCATCGGCGCCGGTCACCTGCACAGCCTCTGCCACGGTATCGAACACCGGCAGGTCGATATGCGTCGTCCCACCCTTGCCGGGGGTGACGCCGCCGACCATCTGCGTGCCATAGGCCAGCGCCGCCTGTGTATGGAAAGTGCCGGTATCGCCGGTCATGCCTTGTGTGATGACCTTGGTGTGTTTGTTGACTAGGATGGACATTCTGTTGGCCTAACTTCCACTATGTTGCGGCGAAGGTTTTCGCCGGAGATAATTCCCAATTGCTGCTGCGATGCCCGAGAATACCAAGAGCAATACGCTCAAACCGCCTGTTAGCACGAGCATGACGACCGTGCTTCGCCCAGAGTATTGGATCACCGCAATAACGAGTCCGCATCCAGCTCCGCCTAGCATGGAAAAAACGAAACCTTTCAACCTGCCGGAATAGGCGTACCAAATGGCGAGCGCTGGCCAAGCCAAAAACCCAAAAATTAGGGGCCATCCGATCAGGTCGTAGACGCTCACTTCAAGCTCGGATCAATCTTTTTGCACGCCACCAGCAGTTCCTTCACCGCATCGACCGAAACGTTGAAATTCTTCTGCGCCTTGGCGTTCAGCTTGATTTCGACGATCCGCTCCACGCCGCCCGCACCGATCACCACCGGCACGCCGACATAGAGGTTCTTCACGCCATATTCGCCCTTCAGGTTGGCGGCGCAGGGTAGCAGGCGCTTCTGGTCGCCCAGATAGGCCTGCGCCATTTCGATCGCGCTGGTTGCCGGGGCGTAATAGGCCGAACCGGTCTTGAGCAGCGCGACAATCTCACCGCCGCCGCTGCGGGTGCGTTGGACGATGGCGTCGATGCGCTCCTTGGTCGACCAGCCCATCTTGATCAGGTCGGGGATGGGGATACCCGCGACGGTCGAATATTCGATCACCGGAACCATCGTGTCACCATGTCCGCCGAGGACGAAGGCGGTAACATCGCGGACCGAGACATTGAATTCCTCGGCGAGGAAGTGGCGGAAGCGGGCAGAGTCCAGCACGCCGGCCATACCGACCACCATATTGTGCGGCAGGCCCGAAAATTCGCGCAGGGCCCAGACCATCGCGTCCAACGGGTTGGTGATGCAGATCACGAACGCCTTGGGGGCATGTTTCTTGATGCCTTCGCCGACCGCCTTCATCACCTTCAGGTTGATGCCAAGCAGGTCGTCGCGGCTCATGCCGGGCTTGCGCGCGACACCGGCGGTGACGATGCAGACGTCGGCGCCCTTGATGTCCTTATAGCTGTTGGTGCCCTTCAGCTTGACGTCGAAGCCTTCGACCGGGCCGGCCTGCGCCAGATCGAGCGCCTTGCCTTCGGGCATGCCTTCGGCGACGTCGAACAGGACGACATCCCCCAATTCTTTCGATGCTGCGAGGTGGGCGAGCGTGCCGCCGATCATGCCAGCGCCAATCAGCGCAATCTTCTTGCGGGCCATTACCAATGTCCTTCCGTGGGCCTGTGGCACGCGCCGCCCGGACGGGGCGTGCCGTTTAGGGAATTAAGCGCGCGTTAGGCCGATTCGAACGCTACGGCAACCCATTAAAAGGTCTAAGTTAAGGCTTTTTATGATAATAGTTCGCAATAGCGATTGAGCTGCTGACCTACACGCGCCTTGGTGTCAACTTTGTGATCTTTCAGCCCGCCAATTCGGCGATCATTTCGCGCCAATGGTCCAGATTCTGGAGGAACGCCTTCACCGGAATACGCTCATCGCGGCCATGGGCGCGCTCGTCATCGGGCGTGATGACCCACGTGCCAGTCACGCCATAGACGGGGATGCCCTCGGATCTGAAAAAGAGCCCGTCGGTGGCCCCCTGCGACATTTGCGGGACGATCGCCGCGCCCGGATGCCGTTTATGTACCGCACGCGTATAGGCGCCCACGACATCGGCGCGCAAAGGCGAGGGCGGCGAAGGGCGCGCTTCCGAAATCATTTCGACTTCCACCCCTCTGCCAGCGATACCCTGAAGCTCGGCGAGCACCGCTTTGGCTTCGATGCCGGGCAGGACACGACAGTTGATCGTCGCGCGCGCCATTTGCGGCAGGGCGTTGTTGGCATGTCCACCTTCGATGCGGGTGGCCACGCACCGCGTCCGTGTAGTGCCGATTTCGGAAGGGTCGGCTTCGATGATATCGGCTGCCGCGCCATCGGCTTCATTCGCCAGCCAGCGCCGCATCGCATCGCCCAGCGGCCCGTTCTCTCCCTTTTGGCGGAATTGCAAATAGGCCCGTGTGGTTTCGGTCAGCGCGGGGGTGAAGCGATGCGCCTCAAGCCGTTTCAGCGCCGAGGACAATTCGTAGATTGCATGGTCCGGCCGCGGCCGGGAACTATGACCGCCCGGATTGCGCACGGTAAAGCTGAAATCGGCATACATTTTCTCCGATGTCTGCAAACCGAAGCCGAGCAGGGTTCCGTCCTTCAGGAACGCGCCGCCCCCGGCATCGGCGTTCAGCGCAAACTCTGCATCGGTCAGGTCGCGCCATTTTGTCGCGCCGTTGAGCGCGCCATAGCCCACCGTCTCTTCATCGCCCGAAAAGAACAGGACTATGTCGCGTTTCGGCTTGAAGCCATCTGCCTTGAGCCAGAGCAGGGCGTTGGCAATCGCGGTAATGCCATCCTTCATATCCACCGCGCCACGGCCGTAGAGATAGCCATCTTCCTCGATCAGTATAAACGGATCGCGCGACCAATCCTCCCTTTTTGCCTCGACCACATCGAGATGCCCCAACAACAGCATGGGTTTAAGCGCCTTGCCGCCTTTGGCCTTGGCCTGGGCAGGCCAGCGAACAACCAGGGATTGCGTCCCGTCATGGTCCTTGACGTGGATGTCTGTAAAACCGGCCTTCTCAAATTCGCCCTTCAAATAGGCAACGAGCCGCCTCACCTCTTCATGCCGGTCGGTAACCGAGGGGATCGCCACGATATCGGAAAAGATCCGTCTGCCATTGTCGTGCCACTTCTGGGCGGGCTCGGCGGCATGTGCCGGCATGGTGAGCAAGGCAATAGTCGCGGCGGCGGACAATAGGCGCATGATTTTCTCCTCAGATGCGCATCTAGCGCGCGCCATGGCCTTCGGCCAGATATTCTTCCGACTGCATTTCCATCAAGCGAGAGACCGTGCGTTCGAATTCGAACCGGCCATCCCCTTCGGGATACAGCGCATCGGGGCCGACGTCTGCAGCCGCCAGCAACTTGACACGATACTCGTACAGCGCGTCGATCAGGGTCACAAAGCGGGCCGCCTCGTTCCGGTTGTGTGGACCGAGTACCGGAATGCCGACTATGATGACGGTATGGAACCGCCGCGCAATCGCCAGATAGTCTGCGGCCCCTCGCGCCTCCGCGCACAGCCGCTTGAACGAAAAGACCGCTACACCTTTCAGGGCCTTGGGCACATGCATTGTTCGCCCCGCACCGACATCAATTTCGGCGCTGGGGACATGTGCACGGTCCTCTGGGGGATAGTCGGTCAGGCGAAAGAAGGTTTCCGATAGTTCGTTGGTCGACTCAGGTCCGTTGGGCACCAGCCAGGTGCGCGCCTGCCCCAGCCGATCCCGCCGGTAATCGGTCGGCCCGTCCAATGCCATGACGTCAAGCCGCTGCTTCACCAGATCGATAAAGGGCAGGAAAAGCTGGCGGTTGAGGCCATCCTTGTACAGATCGTCCGGATGCCGGTTCGATGTGGTAATCACCGTCACCCCCGCATCGAACAGCCCGGCAAATAGCCGCGACATGATGGCGGCGTCGGCCATATTGTTGACAACCATTTCGTCGAAACAGAGCAGTCGCGATTCATCTGCGAGCGCAGCGACGACGGGTGGAATCGGATCGCCCTTTTCCTTCTCGCGCTCAACCTTCAGCCGAGCATGGATATCGAGCATGAATTCGTGGAAATGCGCGCGGCGTTTGCGGTTCACCTGCACATGGTCGAAAAACAGGTCCATCAGCATCGATTTGCCGCGCCCGACCCCGCCCCACAGATACAGCCCGCGCACCGGATCGGGTTTCTTTCCTAGAAAGCGCCAAAGCGTGCTGCCGCGCGGAGGCACTGCCTCCAGCTGTTGCTGGATCTCGGTAAGCTTTGCCGCTGCATGCGCCTGGTCCGGATCGGGTTTCAGCTCGCCCGCTGTAACCAGCGCATCATAGGCCGCGAGCAATCCGGTCATTTCTTGTCTTGGGATGCCTTGCGAATGGTGCCGGAGAAAGAGGCAACGATATGCTCGTCATTGGCGCCTTGCACCACCATCCCGCGCAGGAAAATGAGTCGACCTGTTTCGCGTACCTGTTCAACAACCGCATCAAGCGGTTCGTCCAGCCGGCCCCCGCCAATGAACTGGGTACCCAGATCGAGCGTTACCGAAAAACCAGCGTTGAGCGAACCGAACTGGTGCGCAGCGGCGAAAAGCGAAACATCGATCAATGCGAGCGTAACCGCACCGTGGACATTGTCGCCCAAATTGCTGTGCTTGCGCGTCGGATGCATCCGGATTCGCGCGCGCGGACGGCCATCGGGCAGCGGCGCTTCGGGACGGACCGATAAAGGTTCGATGAAGGCGTTGAACCGCGTCTTGTCGTTCAGATTCCAGCTGAGCCAGCCGCCATCCTGCGCCTGAGCGTCGAAATGAGCGGGCGGAAGCGGAGCCTCTATGCCGTCGTTCATAATTTGGCGTTCAAATCTGGCGCTCCGCCATCATCTTCTTGGTTTCGGCAATCGCCTTCGCCGGGCTCAACCCCTTCGGGCAGGCATTGGCGCAGTTCATGATTGTGTGGCAGCGATAAAGGCGGAACGGATCTTCAAGGTCGTCGAGGCGTTCACCGGTCATCTCATCACGGCTGTCGGCGAGCCAGCGATACGCCTGCAACAGGATTGCAGGACCAAGGAACTTGTCGCTGTTCCACCAGTAAGACGGGCAGCTGGTCGAGCAGCAGGCGCACAGGATGCACTCGTACAGGCCATCGAGCTTTGCGCGATCTTCGGGCGACTGGAGCCGTTCCTTGCCCGACGGTGTAGGGGTGACGGTCTGCAGCCAGGGCTTGATCGAGGCATATTGCGCATAAAAATGCGTCAGGTCGGGCACCAGATCCTTCACCACCTCCATATGCGGTAGCGGGGTGATGGTGACGTCGCCCTTGCAGTCCTCGATCGCGGTGGTGCAGGCTAGGCCATTCTTGCCGTTCATGTTCATCGCGCACGACCCGCAAATACCTTCGCGGCACGAACGGCGGAAGGTAAGCGAGCTGTCCTGCTCTGACTTCATCTTGATAAGCGCATCGAGCACCATCGGCCCGCAATTATCGGTATCGACCTCGAAGGTATCATAACGCGGGTTCTCGCCACTATCGGGGTCATAACGATAGACCTTGAACTTGCGCGCGGTCCCATTGCTGGTCGCGGCGTGGGTCTCGCCCTTCTGGACCTTGCTGTTCTTCGGCAAAGTGAATTCGGCCATGTTTCTATCCCGATACTGAATCTGTGAACGCCCTAACCAAGCGGGCACCCCCAAGCAAATGCAATTTTTAACCGCGCAATTGAATGCAGGTTTATGTCCTAGGCATCAATCCGCGGCGGATCAGGCTTTCGGCAACGATCGTCTCGATAAGGTCTTCCTGTTTCCAGCCCATCAGAACGGCAGAGCGGCCATAGACCTTTTCCGACCACAGGTTGCACTGCAGGTTGACCTCAAGCAGGTTGATCTCGCCGGTTTCCTCGTTGAAGCGGAATTCGAAGCGGCCGAAATCGAACGGGCGGAAAATCTCCGCCAGCGTCAGCGTCATCGCCTTGATCTTCTCCCAGGCTTCATCGCCTTCGAAAGGCACCAGCGTATATTTATGCTCGCGCGCAACCAGATCGCGCTTTTCGGCATGGGTCCGCAAATGCGATGGGTCGGCCTGCTTGAACAGCATCGGCGGCATCACGAAGGGCGCGCCGTCCTTGGTGATGACCGGCACCTCGACATCGCTGCCATTCATGAAGGGCTCGACAATGGCATCATGGCCCTCGGCATGGATGCGCAGCACCGTTTCCCTGACGCCTTCCCAATCATGCGCGTCGCCAATCCCCCAGCTCGCCGAGCTGTTATTGGGTTTGATGACGAAACGGTCGCCTTTGGGGCAGCGGGCTTCCTCGACAGGCGCGCCGGCGCGATAGACCGCCCAATCGCATGTCGGGACGCCGCGCGCCTTGCCCTCCAGCTTGGTCAGATGCTTGTCGTCGGCCAAGCCACGCAGGATCGGATTGGCACCGAGATAAGGGACACCCAGACGCTCGCACAGCAGCGGGCAGAGCATTTCCGAATTGAAGAAACCGCCGCGGTTGAGCATCGGCCAGACAAAATCGACGCCCGGATCGGTGAAGAGCGATTCATAATTATTCGCCACGCTCAATTTTTCGAACAGCCCGGCGAGGATCGTCTTCATCTCATAATGATAGGGCGAATGATTGCCGTCGGTACCATGCAGGCTGCCATCGCCCAGCGCATGCTTGGCAATGAAGAGTATGCGCAAATTCTTACGGGCTTCGGCGGTGAGGCGGGTTGGTTCGGTCATATCAGCGGTCCTTTGACGGGCTCTGCCCCTCTTTGCCGCCGCTCATAGTCGCTTTGCCGAATTTCGCAATTTCCTAATTGTAGTGTGGCGGCTATAGCGTCTGACCATAGAGGGAAACAAAGGGCCGGTTACGCGCTTATGAAAATTTCCGAACTGGCCGACTGGATGACCAGAGGCGGCGACGCGCGCATCGTACTCGATCCGGATAGCGGGCTTAATCGCTACCATAGCGCTCCTTATCCGCGCGATGCGCTTGCCTTTGCATCATCAACCGCGAATGATCTGAGCGCCGATGCGATGGCTTTCCTCGAATCCGAATTCGTCGATGGTGCGCATGGGCTAGAATCGGGTGACGCTTACGCCGCCTATCTCGATACGTTGCGCAGCCGTATCGCGGGAGCCTATCGCCTTCCCGATGGCACCGACATATTTTTCGCGCCTTCGGGAACGGATCTTGAATATGTCGCGCTGCTGGCTGTAGCAGGCCGAAAGCCAGGCGGCATAGCAAATCTGTTGCTGGGCGCGGACGAGGTTGGCTCGGGCTGCATCCACAGCGCGGCGGGGCGCTATTTCGCCACTGAAACTGCGCTTGTCGCCGATGTGAAGCCCGGCCAGGATATTGCGGGCCTGCCACCGATCGAAATGGGTGACTTCCCGGTGCGCAATCCGGAGGGCGAAGCTTTCGAAAGCGAAACACTGGTAACCCAGATGGCGGAAGCGATTGCGGGAGCCCTGGACAAGGGCCGCTACCCCTTGGTGCATGTGGTGCATGGTTCGAAGACCGGACTGGTCCTTCCCCATCTGGACGATATCGACCGGTTGAAGGCGCAGTTCGGTGACAATGTCGCATTTGTCGTGGATGCCTGCCAGGCGCGGATTACCACGCAGGCGATCCACGATTATCTGGCGCGTGATATCATCGTTTTCCTGACCGGCTCCAAATTCATGGGCGGTCCTCCATTCAGCGGATTTGCCTTGCTGCCCCAAGGCATGGCGAAAGCCGCCGCGCCGCTTGCTGCGGGCATGGCAACGGTCTTTCGCCGCGCGGAAGTCCCGACGGGCTGGGCAGGTGCGGATGCGTTACACGACAGTGGCAATGCCGGATTGGCGCTTCGCCTGTCAGCATCGCTGTTTGAACTGGAGCGGTTTCAGAAATTGAGCATCGAACGTGTGACGCGGGTGGTTTCTGCCTTCAACCAGGCCGCAAACGAAATGGCCGAGGGGTTGCGTGCACGAAAAGTGGCAGCAACTCCGGCTGAAGATGTCGATGAAGAATTTGAGCATCCTATCGAGATGCAGACGCTGGTCACCCTTGATTTGTGCCACGACAGGAACGGAGCGGTCAGTCGCAAATTGGACTTTGAAGATGCGGTTTCAATCCACAAGGCGATGACGGTTGATGGTGTACGGCTGGGGCAACCGGTTCGCTGCGTCAAACTGGCGGATGGACGTTGGGGCGCGACTTTGCGCGTCGGCCTTTCGATGCCGCAAGTCGTTCGCCTGGACGGATTGGCGGACCATGAAATGCTGGCTTGGTTGCAGCAAGCCATGAACCGCATAGCCGCAGCGTTGAGACCGCGATTGGCCTGACGTCAGGCGGCGCGCAAGCGCTCCAGAAAGGATGTGCTCGCTTCGCGCAACGCCTGCGCACGGGCTTCCATTTCACGCATCACCTGATGCATTTCATCGGCAACTTCGCCGACCCGCAGTGCATCCTGGTTCACTTCATGGCTCTGGGTCCGCACCTCTTCGGCGTTCCGGGCTGCATGCTCGGCATTGTCGCCAATCTCCCGGGTTGCCGCTTGCTGCTGCGAAATTGCGACGGCGATGTTGCCCGCGCCATGTTGGACCCGGTCAATTCGTTCGACAACCGACCCGACCTTTTCGGCCGTGGACGCCATTTGCGCGCGGATGTTTATTACTGTGCCTGATACTGACGCAATGGCCTGATGCGCCTGGCTTGCGAGGCTCTTCACTTCCTGCGCGACTACGGCAAATCCACGCCCAGCTTCGCCGGCGCGAGCGGCTTCGATTGTGGCATTGAGCGCGAGCAGATTGGTGCGGCTGGCTACATCTTCGATGATTGCGGCAATCTCGCCAACCTTGCCCGCGTCCTTTGCGAGCGCCTCGATAGCCTGGCTGCTGGAGCGGCTGCTGTCGGTGGCGGCATCTGCGGCCTCTACCTGATCGCCAACTTGGGTGGATATGGCCTTGCTCGCATCGCCCAGTTGACGGGCGGCGCCTGCAACGAGCTGGATCGACGAACTCATGCTTTCGGCCATGACCGCCATGGCATCGGCTCGGTTGCGCGTCTGGGCGCCAATGCCAGCGAGCTGCTCTGCCGATTCACCAACCGAACGGATAGCTGTTCCAATGGCATCTACTGTGATGAGCACCGAGCGCTCAAATTCGGCGGCGAGCATTTCCATTTCTGCTTGCCGTTGAAGATCCGCTTTTGCCCGGGTCTCCAACTCGATCAGATCGACTCGCTTGCGCTCGGCTTCGATCTCGTCGCGCCGTTCACGCTCCTGCTCATAAAAATCCGCGCGGGCCTGTGCAAAAGCATGGGCATCATCGATCGATTTCAGGAAGGCTCGCCATTGGCGCATGGCAATACGATGCAAGGCGAAACCGTAAATGGCAGTTGCTACGTAAAAATACCAGGGCAACTGCTCGTCCGACAGCAGCGGACCGGCAATCCCCCCAGCAGTAACAATGGCCAGCCAGACAAACATCGATCTCGGCAGGCACAAGAATGTCAGGGCACCCACACCGATCAGGCCAAAGGCCGTTGCACCAGCGATCACATGGTTGATGTCACCGTGAATTGACCAAAGGTCACAAATCAGGCCAGCCCAGGCGATCGCGCCCAAAGCAACATACTCCACGAAGCGATTTCGCAATTTTTTGAGGATGTTTCCATCCAGATCGCCCTCGATATCGTAGGATTTCATGGCGATGTGCTGCCGCAGAATCAGCGACTGGGACAGCACGACAAATGGCGAGCCGATGATCGAGAAATAGGGCGTAGTCATCGTTGCCAGCAATGCGACAGCGCCGAAGTAGAACAACAGTGCTGTGATCAATATGGCCACATTGGCGCCGGAAACCGCTTGCAACTGTGCAAGTAGAATGGCGCGATTCTCTCCGCTGGAGCTGCGCCGAAGGATATCCAGCTCATCCTTGAAATCACTGATGATGGCGAACAGGTCGCGATATTTGCCAAATTTTTCCATCGAGCTTCCCGGATTCTAAGCCGTTCGGCTATCGCAGGAACTTCCAAAGGAAATATTAACTATGCACCTTTTGCCGCGCGCGCGGATTTTAGACTAAGGCTGTTCCCGTTGTTGCGCCGCAAAAGCGAGGACGTCTTCGATGACCGGCGCCCGGTTCCGGAACGGGCGCGCAATGGCCATGATGATGCCGCTATGGGTGACTGCGGGATAGATTTTGGTGAGCGCAACACCTTTGCTGTCCGCGATTCGTCTTGCGAGAGCCGTGCTGTTGCGAGGCTTTACGGTCGTGTCAGCGTCACCGGTGAGCAACAACATCGGAGGGGCGTCTCCATTAGCGAAGTGGATCGGCTGGGTCTCTTCAGGTTTGGGCCAATGGCCTAATGCTTCACGGGCAGCGTCGCTGGTAAATGGCAGGAAATCATATGGCCCCGCCAAACCTATGATCCCGGCAATTGCCGATGGCGTGAGTCCGTATTTGGCCAGCCATTTCGGATCGAGGGCAGCGAGCATGGCGATATGGGCCCCGGCGCTATGCCCCATAACAAACAGCCGGGCGGGATCGGCGCAGCCATGCTTGTGCAACGCTTGACGCGCACTGGCGATGGCTTGCGCGGCATCATCAACAAAGTCGGGAAAACGATGTTCCGGCATCTTGCGATAGTCAGCGACAAAAGTGATGAAGCCACGTGCGGCGAAGGCGCGGCCAACAAAGGCATAGCTTGCCCGGTCTCCATCTCGCCACGAACCGCCATGAAAGAAAATCAAGGCCGGGTATCGGCTTTTCCCGCAACTGTTTTCCGCGTTATCCTTCGCCATGCCCGCTGGAAAATATATATCGTAGCGTTGCTGTGAGCTGGACTGGCTCCCATAGTTCCGACCGAGTGTGACCGGGCCGGTCGTGTCAGCGGTTCCGGGCCACCAGCGATCGGCCAATTCGAGTTGGGCAGGCCCGCCTAATCGATAGAACCAGATGCCGGTAATGGCGAACAACATAAGGGTGAGAATCAGAACCGTTTTCATTATGGCGGAGCGATACCCTATGCGGCGCAAAAGAAAAGGGCGACCCGAGGGCCGCCCTTTGCAAAATCCGGAATGGTTCCGATTAGCGCTTCGAGAACTGGAAGCTGCGGCGGGCTTTCGCCTTGCCGTACTTCTTACGCTCGACCGTGCGGCTGTCGCGGGTCAGGAAGCCTTCGGCCTTGACCGCACCACGCAAGGCGGGCTCGAACTTCGACAGTGCCTGGGCGATACCGTGCTTCACGGCACCGGCCTGACCCGAAAGGCCACCGCCCTTGACGGTAGCAACCACGTCATACTGGCCGGTCCGTTCGGTCACCCCGAAAGGCTGGTTGATGACAAGGCGCAAAGAGGGGCGTGCGAAATACACTTCCTGGTCGCGGCCATTGACGGTGATCTTGCCGGTGCCGGGCTTCAGCCATACGCGGGCAACGGCATCCTTGCGGCGACCGGTTGCATAGGAACGGCCCTGTGCGTCGACTTCTTTTTCACGCAGCGGGGCTGCGGGGGCAGCAGGAGCCGAACCTTCGGCACCGAGCGTCTGGAGATCAGCGAGCGATTCTACGGTGTCGGACATTATGCACCCACCTTGTTTTTGCGGTTCAGGGAAGCGACGTCGAGCACCTTGGGCTGCTGGCCGTCATGCGGGTGTTCGGTACCGTTATACAGGTGCAGGGCACGCATCTGCTGGCGACCGAGCGGACCGCGCGGAACCATACGCTCAACAGCCTTTTCGAGCACGCGCTCGGGGAAACGGCCTTCGAGAACCTTGGCAGCGGTAACGCCCTTGATGCCGCCGGCATAGCCGGTGTGGCGATAATAAACCTTGTCGCCCAGCTTCTTGCCGGTGAACTTCACCTTGTCGGCGTTGATGACGATGACATGGTCACCGCAATCAACGTGCGGGGTGAAGCTCGGCTTGTGCTTGCCGCGCAGGATGTTGGCGATGATCGTGGCCACGCGACCGACAACCAGACCGTCGGCATCAATGATATGCCAATCCTTCTGGACGTCCTGCGGGCGGATCGACTTCGTGACTTTGGACAGCGTTTTCATGGCTGCTGTTCGAACCTCCGATAGGGATTTGGTGCCGAAAGAGGTCGAATCCCCTTTGGCGGACGGGCGCTATTGGCGCGCACCGCCCCAATAGTCAAGCAAATGCTGCCAGTTTCAAGCGGGTAAAATAATACCCTATGGCTGGGTTTCGCGCTCGACCCACATCGCATAGGACGGATGGGCAGCGTCAACCGACCATGAGAGAATGGCCGCCGTCTTGTGCCGGTGCAACTCAGCCATGCGATCGATTACATCCTGCTGGCGGGCAGTCGTGGTCTTCAATATCACAGGATGTTCTTCGGTGGTTTCAAGCTCACCCTCCCAGCGATAGTGCGAGATGACCGGCGGCAACCGGTTTGCGCAAGCAATCATGCCTTCGCCCAATAGCGCACGGCAGCAATCAAGCGCTTCGCCAGCACTGGGAAAAGTTGCGTATACTAACGCAAGGTCTGCCATGGCCTAGTTCTGATCCTTTTCCATGCTCAGCCGGTGTGCTCCCCAAATAGTGGATGCCACCACAAGTGCGCCAACCGCCTGGTGCAGGACGGCTAACACGATGTTCATGCCGGTCATTACCGTAGCAATTCCTAATAATATCTGAGTCCCGAACGCAGAATGAATTGCGATGGAGATTGAACGATGTCCCGATTTTTTCAGGCGACGCGCCATGATGACAAGCGCTGCTACGGCGACCCATGCCCACCAGCGATGAATGAAATGGGTCAGGAACGGATCATGGGTAAGCGCAAACCATATTCCCTGACTCCAGTCTACACCATCGGGATAGAAGCGGCCGTTCATCATTGGCCAGCTGTTCGAAACATAGCCGGCGTTTAGACCGGCCACCCATGCGCCGAAGAGCAGCTGGATGAACAGGATCAGCAGTATGACCATGCAGAATCCGGTCAAGCGTGCCGGACGGTTGTTGCCGGATCGGACAATGTGACGAAGGTCGAGGGCGGTCCAGATCAATCCAGCCATAATGAAAAGTGCGGTCAAAAGATGCACCGCAAGCCGATAGTGGCTGACATCAGTCCGTTCACTCAAGCCAGAGGATACCATCCACCAGCCAATCGTCCCCTGAAGCGCACCAAGTGCGAGAAGAGCCAACAAACGCCCCTTATAACCTGCGGGAATTTGGCGCCGGAACCAAAACCAGGCAAGCGGGATGGCAAAGGCGAGACCAATGACCCGGCCAAGCAAGCGATGCACCCATTCCCAGAAATAAATGAATTTGAACTGGGACAAAGTCATTCCGGCAGGGCCGTTAATCTCCACATATTCGGGGATTTGCTTGTATTTCTCGAACTCGGACACCCATTGCGCCTCGGTAAGCGGCGGGAGGGCGCCAGTGACGGGTTTCCATTCAGTAATGGACAGCCCTGATTCGGTAAGCCGGGTAATCCCGCCGACAATGACCATTATGAACACCAGGAATGCGACTGATAACAACCATTTGGCGAGTTTGGCAGGGGCGGTGCGACTGTCCGACCCGACAGAAAGGGCATGTTGCATCGCCGCGATATGGTTGCCCTTGCAGCACATGGCAAGCGTCCGATACGCATACCTATGCGTTAAACTTTTTGAATAGAACTACAGTCAGTTACTGCGTGTTACATTTATTTACTCCCCGCCAGACTGGTGCTTTTGGTTGAAATGACCTATAAAGAGTAATTATATGTCGCAAAAAAAGTGATTTATATCACAGCTGCGACACTAAATTGCTATTTGTTTGGATTGGTTTATGAGCGGTGTTGCCAGCGGCTCGCTTTCGAGCGCGCCCAATGGAAAAATCATCGATTTCGAACGTGCCGAGCTGCGGCGCGTTCCCTTTCAGGATTCGCTCTATTTATGGGTTTCGGCCCGCACGCCCGGTAGCAGCTTCGATCTCCGGCTTGCGCCACGGATCTATCACGACCGTCCCGACTATTGGGGCATAGAGGTCGTCGCTGTGGCAAAATCGAGCGTCGCGAACGACCCCGGAGTGCCTGATGAGGTACCGGTCGAGCGATCGGTGCCGCTTGTCGGGATAGTGGGCACGCGCGGGATCACGGTGATTGGCGCCAACCATTCCCATCATATCGAGATCGACGACGGATCCTTATAGGGTCGCAATCCGTCGTCATGGGAAAGGGGACAGGCCGGTAAGCCCTTCGGGGCCCACCTCAAAAACGGCCTGTCCCTGGAACCAGCCTGATCCGCGGTCTAGGCAAAAAACCGCAGTAAACCGGGACGCATCAACTGGGGGCCGCCGACGGATTGTCGTGCGGTCCTTTTTATGGGCTGCCCGACACAGCGTCTGCAACAATCGCTGGCGTCAGGATTTGCGGTAATATTTGCTGTTGGCCCTGCGGCGGATAATAGAGGTAAAGCGGTACGCCGGAGCGGCCATGTTCAGCAAGGAATCGCGCAATGGCAGGATCCCGTTTTGTAAAATCACCAACCATTATGGTGATATCTTTTTCCCGGAACAATTTTGCAGTTTCGGAAACGTTCAGAGCGGCGGCCTCGTTAATCTTGCATGTCACACACCAGTCTGCCGTGAAGTAAAGGAAGACCGGCTTTCCCTCGGCGCGCAGGCGGACGAGCCGTTGCGCATCAAATGGTTCGCCCAAAAGATTGGCCGACTGTACGGATGTTGCCTCGTCGTCAGGTAACCAACGGCTTGCACCGACGAATATCAGCAACAGAAGACCGATCATGGCTATGCCCGAATGGCGGAAAAGCCCGCCCATTGTCGTCTGCATGGCTAGCAGAAACAGTGTCAGCATTGACGCAACAATCCCGACCCACAAACCCGTCTCACCAACCTGCCTCCATAACAACCAGGCTAGTGCCAGCGCAGTTAATCCCATCGGTACTGCCATCGCAGTCCTGAAGCGGTACAGCCAAGGACCCGGCTTAGGCAGCATTGCACGAAGGCGCGGGACATAGGCGATCATCAGAAAAGGAAGTGCAATTCCAAGGCCGAGAGTGGCAAAAAGCAGTATCGCCTCAAATGCCGGAAGCAAAAGTGCTGCACCTAGCGCGGCTGCCATGAACGGGCCTGTGCACGGGGTCGCGACTAGCGCTGCCAGTACGCCGGTCCAGAAGGAACCAGAATTTCCGGGATGTTGTGTAAGCTTGTTGCCAAGATCAAACCCCCGCAGTTCGAACAGGCCTGCGAGATTTGCGGTTACGGCAACCATCAGCAACAACAGGAAGAGGACAAATGCCGGCTCCTGTAACTGGAATGCCCACCCAACTTCTTTGCCGCCTGCACGCAGGCCCAATATCATCCCGCCAAGGGCTACGCAGCTGACGATGACGCCCGCGGAATAAGCGAGCGCATCTGCCCGCGCGCTCTGTTCATCGCCGCCGGCTCGCGCAAGGGCCAAGGCTTTTAGCCCGAGTATCGGGAAAACGCACGGCATCAAATTGAGAAGCAGGCCGCCAAAAAACGCCCCCAAAAGCAACAGCGGCGAGCCAGGTGTTTCGAAAAAGGGCACCGGCTGCTTATCCTTGCTGCCGAGTACGGGTATTGTATCACCGCCGGTCGGGATTACTCCCGGCACACTATGTATCAATAGCCCCTGACCGTCGCCTATCCGTAACAGGCCCTCGACCGCACGTGGCACGCCTTGCACTTCGGTTTCGATCACAAGCCAGTCGCCGCTGCGTCTTGCTTGCTGTGGTGCAGCGTAGCGTATTCCTTCGGTCGAAAGTGCAAAGAAATAGGGCCGATTGAGTGGAGCTGCGGCTGGATAGGGTATGGCCAGCTGATAGGTCTTGCCCTTTACGGCATAGCGTGCAGGCTGGTCCAGCGGCACTGGAATGGTTGAGCGCCAGTTGTCGAACTGAATGCGTTGCGCGGCATTTACCAAACCATTTCCCGAAACCAGTTCGAGCGTGAAGCGCCCCTGTTGGGGTACGCAAATGCTATCGGTGCAAGCTAGCCAGTTTCCTGCCACCGAAATCGGTAGCCGGGTACCCGGACGGATTTGGTCATCAATTTCTACATCGACGAGTATGGCATGCGGATCTTCAAAGACATGGTTCATCAGCCCGCCGATCAGCAGCGGCTTGGGGACAGGATAGCGCAACTTCCCGGCGGTCACCCCTTCGGGCAGTTTCCATTCCAGCTGCAGACCGAGGCCTGCATCTCCCGGATTTTCCCAATAACCATGCCAGCCGGGCTTGGGCTCGAACAGGAAGGCGAGGGTGACCGTGCCGCCGGCAGCAGGCCTGTCCGTTTCAGCTATCAGACGGCCCGGAACATTTAGTTCCTGCGCAAACGCAATCTGTGGCGCCAGCAGCGCAAGCCACAACAACAGCAAGCGCGCCAAAATCTGCATCAGCCGGTAATCGCCCTGACCGCGCCCAGGAATTGTACCATCCCGACGGGTTTCGATAGATAGGCGCGCGCACCGGCACCCAATATCCGTTCCTCATCGCCCTTACCGGCATAAGCGGTGACCGCGAGCACCGGGATCGGCTTCAGGTCGGCCTCACCTTGCATCGCCTCGATAAGGTCGAGTCCGCTGACATGCGGCATCTGGATATCCATGATCACAAGGTCTGGCTCAAAGGCCCGCATCTTTGCCAACGCCTCGCGCCCGTCACGCAGGCCCTCGACCTCGAACTGGTGCGCGCGCAACAGATCGGTGAACAATTTGAGGTTCAGCTCATTATCCTCGACGATCAGAACCTTCTTGCTCACTGCATTCCCTCTGGCATTGGCCATTTTGCTGCCTAGGCAGCGCCGTCGCTTTCGCTTAAGCGAAAGCCATGTTCGAAACAAATGCGAAAAGCGTGGCGCAAATTCAAGCCGACCCGGCAATGCTCGCTCTGGGGGCGCTCGGCTGGATACTTTCCGATGCCGACAGGGCGTCGCGAATGCTCGCGCTGACGGGCCTTACGCCGGACATTTTGCGCAACGATATTTCTGAAAAGGCAACCTTGGCGGCGATCCTTTCTTTCCTCGAGGCGCACGAGCCTGACCTGATTGCCGCCGCCGATCATATCGGCGCCAAACCCGAAGCGCTGGTGCGCGCCCGAATGGAGCTGGAAGCATGAGCCGCCCTTTGCTGATTTCCGATTGTGACGAGGTGCTGTTGCACATGGTCGTGCCGTTCCGCGATTGGCTCGACGAGGCGCACCATATCCATTTCGACCTTGTCCATGGCGATTGGGGTGAGGCGCTGCGGCACAAACATGACGGTATGCAGGTTGAGCGCGGCCATGTCTGGAACCTTTTGAACGGATTTTTCCTCACCGAGATGCACCGCCAGCAACCGATTGACGGCGCAGTGGAGGCAATCAATCGCATAGCCGAAGTCGCCGATGTCGTGATCCTGACCAACCTGATGGATCATCATAATGAGAATCGCGCGGCACAGTTGCGCGCAGTGGGGATCGACGCGCCTGTCTATACCAATCAGGGCGGCAAGGGCGAGGCGCTGGCACGGATTATCGAAACCTATAACCCTAGCACCGCGGTTTTTGTCGATGATCTTGGCCATCAGCATGATTCGGTTGCCGAGTTGCTACCCGATGTCTGGCGCCTGCAATTTGTCGGCGAACCGATATTATGGTCGCGCGTCAAGGCCACGCCAACGGCGCATGCCCGCATCGACCTGTGGCACGAGGCCGAAAACTGGATCACCGAAAAGCTGCTGTCGGGCAGCCCCGCCCCCACCATCGAAAGAGAAAAAGCATGATCGACAACCGCCTTGCCGAACTTGGTATCACCCTTCCCGAACCCGCTGCCCCGGTCGCGTCCTACGTGCCAACCGTCGAGGCGGGCGGGCTGCTCTATATTTCAGGGCAGGTGTCCTTCGTCGATGGCAAGTTGATGACAGGCAAGGTGGGCGACAGTCGTAGCGAGGAGGAAGGCGTGCTTGCCGCGCAGGGTTGCGGCCTGATGCTGATCGCGCAGATGAAAAAGGCACTGGGATCGCTTGATCGGGTCGAGCGCATCGTAAAGCTGGGCGCCTTTGTCGCGTCCACCCCCGATTTCACCGGCCAGCCGAAAGTCGCCAATGGCGCCTCGGACCTGATGGAGGCGGTATTCGGCGATGCCGGCAAACATGCGCGCAGCGCAGTCGGTGTTCCCGTCTTGCCGCTCGATTCGACGGTTGAAATTGATGCCATCGTTGCGGTGAAGCGCGCCTGAGGAAAAGGATATGGCGGAAGGCGACACGCCCGACGACCGGATTATTGCCCAAATCGCGGAAGGCGTAGCCGCGCTTCATCCGCGCGAATGGGATGCACTCAACCCGGAAGGCAACCCTTTTGTCGGCCATGCCTTCCTGTCTGCTCTAGAGGAATCAGGGAGCGTCGGTCCGGGGACCGGATGGTCGCCGGCGCCTATCACGATTCGTGACGAAGCGGGTGCCTTGGCGGGAGCGCTGCCTTCCTATCTCAAGTCGCACAGCCAGGGCGAATATGTGTTCGACCATGGCTGGGCGGACGCCTATGAACGGGCAGGCGGGCGTTATTATCCCAAGCTGCAGATTGCTGCACCCTTTTCCCCCGTTCCCGGGCCACGCGTGCTGGCGCGCGACGAAGCCGCTGCCATGAAGCTGCTGTGTGCCGCCGAAAGCGTGGTGGTGCAAAACGGACTATCGTCGGCGCATGCCACCTTTGTTGACGAAGGCCAGCTCAATCTGTTCCGAAAGGCCGGATGGCTGATCCGTTCGGGCACCCAATTTCACTGGGCCAATGATGGTTATGCGGGCTTCGACGATTTCATGGCAACGCTCGCCTCGCGAAAGCGCCGTGCGATCCGCAAGGAACGGGCGGCGGCGCAATCGGCGGTCGATATCGAGATTTTGCGTGGCGACCAGATCCGTCCCGAACATATGGACGCTTTCTGGATCTTCTATCAGGATACCGGCGCGCGCAAATGGGGGCGACCCTATCTGACCCGGGAATTTTTCGATTCTATTGCTACCACCATGCGCGACAGCATCGTCCTCTTTCTGGCAAGAAAAGGCGGCCGCCCGGTCGCAGGAGCGCTCAACCTGCTCGGGCCCGATTGCCTTTATGGCCGCTATTGGGGCTGTACCGAGGATATTCCCTTTCTGCATTTCGAACTGTGCTATTATCAGGCGATCGATTTTGCGATTGCCCATGGTCTGGCGCGGGTCGAGGCGGGGGCGCAGGGTGAGCATAAGTTGGCGCGGGGCTATCTACCGGTGACAACCTGGTCGGCACATTTCATTGCCGATCCGGGGTTTCGCGAAGCGGTTGCCGATTTCCTGGTCCGCGAACGGCGCGCAGTGGAGCGAGAGCAGGAATTTCTCGGCGAACTGGGGCCGTTCAAGCGCGGCTAGCGGACGATCTCGCCGCCTTTCATCACATGGTCGATCGCCTCTAGCGCGCTGATATCGGCCAACGGATCGGCCTTTACCGCTACCAGGTCGGCAAAGCGTTCGGGCGCTATGCTGCCCAGCTCTTGTTCCTTGCCCAGCAGCTCTGCCGCGCGAATGGTGGCGGACTGGATCGCCTGCATCGGCGTCATCCCGTAGCGGACCATATATTTAAACTGCCGCCCGTTCAGCCCGTGCGGATAGACCCCGCTATCGGTGCCATAGGCAATCTTGACGCCCATCTTCACCGCCTTGGCAAATCCCGTGCGCTGGACGTCGGTGGTTTCGCGGTTCTTGCGTAGATATTCCTCCGGCCAACCCTCTTTGGTACCGATATCGTTGATATAATCGCCATTATAGATATCCATCACCAGCCAGGTGCCGTTGGCCTTGGCGAGTTTCAGCGCTTCATCGTCGATCAGGCTGGCATGTTCTATCGAACGGACCCCGGCGGCGATGGCGTTTTTGATACCCATCGCGCCATGGGCATGGGCAGTCACATAGACGCCGCGGATTGCCGCCGTATCGACCACGGCCTTCATTTCCTCCACGCTGAGTTCGGGCTCGCCCGGTTCGGTGCCGATGGCGAGGACAGCGCCAGTCGCAATCAGTTTCAGGAAGTCGGCACCTTCCTCGATGAAATAACCCGCATTGATCGAAGCCTGTTCAGGCCCGATGGTCACGCCATAGCGCATGTCCTCGGGCAGCTTTTCATTGTCGATCACGCCGTTCAATTCGCCGCCCCCACCCGGCTTGGTAATATATCCGCCGGCGACGAACATGCGTGGCCCCGGCACGCGCCCCGCATTGATGGCATCCTTCAACGCAATGTCGGTCAGCCCGCGATAGGTGCCGACATCGCGCACCGTGGTGAAGCCTGCTATCAGCGTATCGCGCGCATTTTTGGCCCCGATCAGCGCAGTGGCAGCGGGGGAGGTTTTGAGCGGCAATGCTAGGTCCGCGCTTTGCCCGGTATCGGCAAGGTGGGTGTGAAGGTCCATCAGACCGGGAAGCACCGTGTAGGCGGACCAGTCGATTTTCCGCACGCTATCGGGTTGCGGCTTGCACGGCTCCACGGCCGCAATCTTCTCGCCGGTTATCGCAATGCAATGGCCCGTTATCACTTTGCCCTTGGCGACATCGACGATGCGACCTGCGATCACATAGCGATCAACGGCGGGTGCATCCTGCGCACTCAAGGGAATCACGGGGGTAGAAATAGCGGCGCCAAGCGCCAGCAATGGCAGAAGGCGCATCAGCCCTTCTTGGTGATGCGTTCGATTTCGCGCGCGACCATTGCCTCGACAATGCCGGGCAGGTTGGCGTCCAGCCATTCCTTGAGCATTGGCTTCATCAATTCGCGTGTCAGCCCTTCGAGTGAAGTTTCGCCCGAACGAACGATCTGCGGCGCGGCACCCGGTTCAGAAAGAGTTTGCAGCACAGAGAAGCTCTGGCGCAGGCTTTGGGCTTTGCCCGTGTCGAGCAATTCTTCTTCGCGTTCGTCCGCGGCGGCTTCGGTCAGTTCGAGGACGTCTTCGTCTACGGTCTCTTCGCGGCGCGAATCGCGTGCTGGGCGGCGCGAGTTGATGGCGCGCGAACGGTCTTCATCAGCGATGATCTTCTTGATCGAAGACAGGATCGCTTCCATCGATGGTTCGTTCCGATCAGTTGCCATGTCCCAGCGCCCCTAACTGCCCCTCTGATTCCCTTAATATTTGGGAAGTGGCTCTATTTCTGCCTTTTGGGCAGGCGTGTCAACCGTGCGGGTGGCCTTGGCGGCCGGATCTGGTTTGGACGACCAGTCGTTCCAGCTGTCCTTGACCGCATCATATTCCGCGACCGGATCATAGAGCGGGCCGCCTTCAAGCCCCAGATCGCGCGCTTCGGCCCGGCCCATCGCGGCGAGAAGCGAGAAGCCAGCGACATAGGCGTTGCGCCGCGCAGTGACGAGTTGCACCTTGCTTTGCAGCAATTCCTGTTCGGCATTCAAAATGTCGAGGATTGTGCGGTTTCCAACGCTATTCTCGGCGCGGGTGCCTTCGAGCGACAGCTCATTTGCCGAAACCGCGCGTTCGGACGCAGCGATCACATCCTGCGATGCCTTCCAGCTCGCATAGGCGGCGCGGGTCTGCGCAATCGCTTCGCGTTCGGCGGCGATTTCCTGCTCGATCGCCTGACCCATTCGCGCCTGTGCCTGGCGGATCTGGGCAGCCGGTTGACCGCCCTGATAGAGCGGCAAAGTGGCGCGCACACCGATCTGGGCCGAGGTCGAGGTCTTGTCAAACGGGGCAAGTGCGCCCGAATCGATGCTCCCGAAATTGTTCGAGTAACTGCCGCTGCCAAATCCGCTGATCTGGGGCAGGCGGAAAGCCTCGGCTCCCTTGCGGTCAAACCGTGCGGCTTCGCGCAATTCCTTCGCTGCGATCAGATCCGGATTACTTTCCAGCGCAACCGTCACCGCTGCATCGGGTGATTCGGGCAAGTTAGGGAGCGGCGGTGGCGCTTCGAGGTCATTGGGCGCCTTGCCGACGAGCTGGATATAGATTTCTTTCGAACGGATCAGATTGGCCCGCGCTGCTTCCATATTGCTGATTGCAAGGGCGAGGCGTGCTTCGGATTGGGCAACATCGGTGCGCGTCAGGTCGCCAATCTCGAATCGATCGCGTGTCGCCTCTAGGTTGACTTGCAGGACACCGACCTGCGCACGGTTGAGACCGACAATCGCCTCGTCCCGGATCACATCCATATATGCAGCGACAACTGCCGAGAAAATCGCGCTTTCGGTCGCACGCAACCCGGCAAATCCAGCCTCAACCCGGTTTTCAGCGGCGCGCACCGCATTCTTCACCGCGCCGCCCGAATAGAGGGGGACAGTAAGGTCGGCACGGCCGGACAATGTCCTGTCCGGCGTGAAATTGGTGCCGTCGGAACGCGGAAAAAGCTCGGTATATGCCGCGCTGCCGATCAAATCGGGCCGACCATTGGCCTTGGCGATAACGACGCTTTCATTGGTTGCCTTCTGGCCTTCACGGGTGGCGGTCAGCGTCGGGTTCGATTGATAGGCTTCGGCCAGCGCCTCGCGCAGCGAATCTGCGTGTGCCGGGCCGACGGCCAGGGCGGCAAGCCCGGCTGTCAGAAGCAACGTGGGTATGCTCGTCCGCAAACGGTTCAAAACACGAATTCCTTCGCTTGCTCGAAGCCGGGCAACGCGGCCACCTCGAGGTCGGCAAAAGTGCGCAGGGCGACTTGGCCGCCCCGTTTGGTTCCGATTGCCAATCGGCGAACAGGGCCTTCGGCCAGGCCGGTCACAATGCGTCCGCCTTCGTCCAGTTGGTCGATAATCGAAACGGGAAGTGTTTCGATCGCACCGTCGATGATAATCAAGCTGAAGGGGCCTGAACGGGCTGCGCCGGATACCAGCGCGCCTTCGACCAGATCGAAGCCCGCCGCATGCGCCCGCGCCGCACTTGCCAGCGCCGGATCCGATTCGACCGCAACGATGCTTGCGGCATGGCCCGAAAGCAGGGACGCCATATATCCGCTCGCGGCGCCGATGATTAGCACTGCATCGGCACTGGCCACCTCAGCCGCCTGCAGCATTTGCGCAGTTGCCAAAGGCGGGTTCATCATGCGGCCATTGTCGAGTGAAACCGAGCGATCTAGATAGGCAAAAGCGGCCTTGTCAGCCGGAAGAAAGGCTTCACGCGGCAGTGCCCCCATCGCCTTTATGATCCATGGGGTTGTAATGCCGTTGGTTCGAAGTTGACTGTCGACCATATGTCGACGTGAGGTTTCCGATTGCACTGACTGCATAAGACTTTCCGCTGCCGCAATTTTCCGGGCTGGTAGTTAGTGGCATAACTGTATTGCAGATGCAATACAGTCTTTGACTTACCTTACTAGTCAGCATCAGGGCAAAGGCCAAGCTGCTTTCGGACAAAACCGCGATTTAAACCGGCAGACGCCGTTACTTTGGCCGGTGATTGTTGCGATATTGTCGCGAAAGCCGATTGCAAATCAAAGTTGCAGTCGCTAGGGAGCCGCTCCTGCACCACATGTGACGCTTTTCTGTCGCAGCGCGAGGCCCGATGGCGGAGTGGTGACGCAGAGGACTGCAAATCCTTGCACGCCGGTTCGATTCCGGCTCGGGCCTCCAACTTCTTCTAAATTCTGCACCTGGATTGATTGGCCGTGTGCCGATGCCCAAAGTATATCCTATTCGTTAGGCTCATCCGCCAGTATCGGCCCCGCTATATATGTGTCACCCATGCCCCTTGGGCAGGTGTAACGACCGCTTGTAGAGGCGAATTCCGCCCGGTTTCGCTCCAATGTCCTGAAAGCCCCCTTGAAACAGCGTCGACCTTCTCTTCTGGACATATGGTGACAATACAGCCGCCAAATCCACCGCCGGTCATCCGAACACCACCCACACCGCCGAGCGAATGCACGATGTTGTCAACCAATTGGTCGATTTCGGGAAGGGTGATTTCGAAGTCGTCGCGCATCGATTGGTGCGATGCCTGCATCAGGTGCCCTATCGTGGCGTAGTTGGTGTCAGCCAAAGCCTGTGCCATTTTGAGCGTTCGGGCGTTCTCGGTGACAACATGACGTGCGCGGCGAAAAGCTGTTTCGTCCAGCCCGTCTCGACCCGAATCCAGGCTGGCTTGATCAAGATTGCGCAATTGGGAAACGCCATAATGCTGCGCAGCAGCCTCGCATTGTTTGCGCCGTTCATTATAGGCGCTGTCGACAAGGCCACGTTTGACACCCGAGTGGATAATCAGGATGCGTGCGCTGTCGGGCATCGGAACGGAGTTAATTTCGACGTTGTCACAATCGATGAGCAGCGCATGTCCGGCTTTGCCGTAGGCAGACGCGAGCTGGTCCATCAGGCCGCACGCACAGCCGACAAAATGATGCTCCGCCCATTGGGCAATGCGGGCAAGCTTGGTGCGGTCCGGATCATTTTGGCCGCAAAGCGCTGAAATACCAAGCGCCATGGCTATCCCCAGCGAAGCCGAAGAAGATAAACCCGCACCTTGCGGGACATTACCCGTGATAGCCATTTGAGCGCCGCACATTTGAAAGCCAAAGGCACGCAAACCCTCCAATACTCCCCTTGGATGATTTTCCCAGCGGCCATGCTCGAGCGCTATTACAGGTTGAGCGTTAAGTACAAAGCTATCCCGCGCGCCGCCGAGATCCAAGGCGACGGCTTCGATCTGGGGAGAGTCCGAACGCCCCATGGCGATCGCGGTTCCATAGGGTATCGCACATGGAAGAACAAAACCGCCATTATAGTCGGTATGCTCGCCTATCAGGTTGACCCGCCCTGGTGCGTAGGCGACGAGGTCAGGCGCCGCTCCATAATTGTCGCAGTAGCCGGTGACTGCCTTATCGATCAATGCCAGATGGTCCGTCATGCCCGAAAATGTTCCGTCGATTGCTCACGCAGTTTTTGCGCTGCCTGCTCTGGAGTAAGGTCGCGCTGCGCATCGGCCAGCATCTCATAGCCGACCATGAACTTTCGGACGCCGGCCGATCGCAGCAGCGGCGGATAGAAATGGGCGTGCAACTGCCAGTGTGATTGGTCGCTTTTCAGATAGGGTGCACCGTGCCAGCCCATTGAATAGGGGAAGCTGCACCGGAACAGGTTGTCATAGCGCGTCGTCAGTTCGCGAAGCGCCGAGGCCAATGCGTTGCGACGGGCATCGTCAAGTTGTTCGATCCGCTGCACCGGAAAGCGGGGGATCAAAAGTGTCTCGAAAGGCCATGTCGCCCACCACGGGACAATCACCAGCCAATGTTCAGACTGCACGACTACACGCGGTCCGTCGGCCTCGCGTTCGGATGTTTCCAGCAGCAGATTCTGCCCGGTGTCGCTTAACCATGCGCGTTGTTGTGCGTCTTCGATGGCGGGTTCGTCAGGCAGGTGGCTGCTTGCCCAGATCTGGCCATGCGGGTGCGGGTTCGAACAGCCCATTGCCGCGCCCTTATTCTCGAACAGCTGTACCCAGGCATGGTCACGGCCAAGTTCCGCGCTTTGCTCGGCCCAGTTGTCGATGACGGCACGCAATTGTTCGGGCGAAAGCTCGGGCAAAGTTTTCGAATGGTCCGGTGAAAAACAGATTACCCGGCAGGTCCCGGAAACGGCTTCCTGTCGAAACAGTCCGTCGGATAATTCCGTTTGCGCATTCCGGGGTGCCAAAAGTGCTGGAAAGTCATTGTCGAAAATCCAAACCCCCGAATAGTCCGGATTGATGCTACCATTGGCGCGCGTCGAGCCGGGGCAAAGATAGCAGGACAGTTCGTGCGAAGGGCCGCTTTCGCTGGCAACGTCGTCGACCTGGCCAAGCCAAGGTCTCTGGCTGCGCTGCGGTGACACCAGTACCCATCGACCGGTTAGTGGATTGTATCGCCGGTGCGGGGATGTGGACGACGGCTCGTTCACTTCGCCTTTGCCTTGAACTCGGTGAAGCCGATCCATTCGGCTTTGCGGCCAAATAGCCGGTTAAACGCCAGAGCCGCCGCGACCGAGCTCGCAAGCACTATCGCCATGAAGTGGATATAATGAAGTGTCACGATTTTGTCGGGTTCCCACCAGAATGTGTAGGTCGCGTAGAATCCGATACCCCACAACACGCCCGCAACCGCCGAGCTTGCAGATACATTTTTGAACATCAGGCCAACGATGAAAGCGGAAAGGATCGGCATCGACGATAGGCCGTTCAGTTTCTGCAGCAGGTTGATGATGCTGCCTTCACCCTGGATGCTGATAAAGGCCTCGGGATTTTCATAGACCGGGACCAGCAGGATTGAACTGACGGTCAGCAGGATGGAAACGACTGCAGCCAGGCGCCAGTGGTCACGGACAGCACGGATAAACTTGTCGTGGAAATCGACTGAATAGAGCGCGACGCTGCTGTTCAGGATCGCAGCCGTATGGGCAATCACAGCGGCTGCCATCAGGGCCGCAAAAGCGCCCGACATCCAGCTTGGCAGGACATGCGCGACGACGCGCCCGTAGCTGGCATCTCCCATTGGGCCGAACAGCTGATATCCAACGACCCCCGGGATGACGACGATCGCCGGAATGATCAGGATGCGCACCACGGCTGCGGCCATCACCCCTTTTTGCGCCTCGCGCACGGTAGGCGCGGTCATCGCCTTTTGCGTAATATTCTGGTTGGTTGACCAGTAGAAAATCTGGATGAACAACATGCCTGTGAACAAGGTGGTCCAGGGTATGGGGCTATCGGGTCCGCCTGCCATGCTCAGCCTTTCTGCAGGCACATTGTTGGAGATGTCGAAGTCGACCGCCGCCAGTGCCAGCACCACAACCAGCATCGCGATTGCGAGTACGCCGATACCCGAAAACGTATCCATTACGGCAACCGCACGCAGGCCTCCAGTGATGGTGTAAATGGCAGCGATGATCGCCATTGGTGCTGCAAACCAGAGCAGCGACCAGTCAACCCCGAACATCGATTTGAGAAACAGCGCGCCGCTATACAGTGCAGCAGGAAGGTAAATCAGGATGTTGCCGATCAGGAAGATGGCTGCAATCAAGGTGCGAATGCTCCCGCCTCCATAACGGCGTTCGAGAAGTTCGGTCACCGTCGTGCAGTTGTTGCGATAATAGACCGGCACAAAGACGAACGCGAGTATCAGCAGCCCCACAAAACCGGAAATCTCCCACCATGCGAGGAGCAGCATCTGGTTGCCATTCATGCCCACCAATTGCTCGGTCGACAGGTTGGTCAGTGTGATCGAACCGGCCACATAGAGCCAGGAGAGCCCACCGCCAGCCAGAAAGACATCCTTGCCGGATCCGTCATGTTCGGAAGGGCCGCTACGCACCTTCAGCCAAGTGGCAGCGCCAATGGCTATAGTGATCGCCAGAAATATGGCAATTTGGATCGTATTTCCGGCAGGCAGTGTAATGTCCATCTTCTTCCCCTCGACCTTGCCCTGTGCCGTCTTGGCGCGGCCTGCGCAAGCATTCTGACGACTATTGACGTTTTATTCAATAAAAGAAATGAAGCAAATCGCGCGTCGCCAATTGCCATGACGGCTGCTTTGCGGGAAACGCGGAGAAACGGAATTTCGGGAATGGACATCGACATGGGTGAAAAGATGCGGCTTGGGGTCTGCTATTATCCCGAACATTGGCCTGAAAGCTGGTGGGTAGAGGATGCCCAACGCATGGTGGATATGGGGCTTTCGCGTGTCCGCATCGGTGAATTTGCCTGGAGCCGGATCGAACCCGAACTGGGCGTGTTCAATTGGGATTGGCTCGATCGCGCGGTCGAAACCCTGCACAAGGCAGGTCTTGGCATCATCATGGGAACACCAACCGCCACGCCGCCCAAATGGCTGGTGGACCAGATGCCAGACATGGTAGCCGTTGATGATAAGGGGCGTCCTCGCAATTTCGGATCGCGCCGGCATTATTGCTTTTCGCACGCCGGCTATGCGGCGGAGTGCGATCGGATCGTTGCAGCCATGGCGCGACGATATGGCGAGCATCCTGGAATCGTCGCGTGGCAGACAGACAATGAATATGGCTGCCACGACACCGCAATCAGCTATTCGATTGCCGCCCACGACGCGTTTCGCCATTGGCTCACCGCCAAATATGGCGAGGTTGCATTGCTTAATCAGGCGTGGGGCAACGTCTTCTGGTCGATGGAATATCGCAGCTTTGCCGAAATTGATCTGCCCAACCTAACTGTGACCGAGGCCAATCCTGCGCATTGGCTGGATTTCCGACGCTTCTCATCCGATCAAGTGGTGCGCTTCAACCGCCGCCAGACCGAGATTTTGCGCGCGCATTCGCCGGCGCGCGATATTGTACATAATTTCATGGGGTTCTTCACACAGTTCGATCACCACGCTGTCGGCCGCGACCTTGATGTCGCCAGTTGGGACAGCTATCCGCTCGGCTTCCTTGAGCAGTTCTGGTTCTCCGAAGATGAAAAGCAGCGTTATTGTCGGCAGGGCCACCCCGACATAGCGGCCTTCCACCACGATCTGTATCGTGGTTGTCAAAAAGATGGTCGCTGGTGGGTGATGGAGCAACAGCCGGGGCCAGTGAACTGGGCGCGGTTTAACCCCGCTCCCCTGCCGGGCATGGTCCGCCTATGGACGCTTGAAGCCATGGCGCATGGGGCTGAATTGGTCAGCTATTTCCGCTGGCGGCAAGCGCCATTCGCGCAGGAACAGATGCACGCAGGGCTGCTGCGACCGGACAGCGCTGACGATGTTGCTGTGTCAGAGATCCGGCAGGTGGCCGCTGAAATCGAGGCGCTTGATATTGCGGTATCACCTCCAAAATCTGTTGCGCTGGTTTTTGACTATCAGAGCGTTTGGGTGACCGATATCCAGCCCCAGGGCGGCAGCTTCAGTGCTTTGCGTACGGCTTTCGAATATTACTCTGCGTTGCGACAGCTGGGCCTTGATATCGACATTGTCAGTCCCGACGTTGATTTGGGCGGCTATGCCATGGTCGTCATTCCTTGCATGCCGATACTCGCTGAGGGATTGGTTGAACGACTGGCCGGTTTCACCGGACCCATCCTTATCGGGCCGCGTACGGGTAGCAAGAATGCGGATTTCCAGATTCCCGCCAGCCTCCCTCCGGGTGAGTTACAACATTTGATACCAATTAAGGTGACCCGCGTTGAGTCGCTCCGCGGCGGCGTGGTGGAGCAAGGAGCGCGATTTGACGTGCACCACTGGATAGAACATGTTGAAGCGAAATTTGCACCTTCGGCAAAGACTGAAAGCGGTCTGGGAATAGTTTGGCAAAGCGGACATATCACATACTGCGCTGGCTTGACTGATGAGACGGGCCTTAATTCGGTGCTCAAGGTGCTATGCGAACAGGCCGGGCTTAATCCCGTAGATCTCCCGAGCGACCTAAGGCTGCGTACGAACGGAGCGCTGCGTTTTGCCTTCAACTATGGGTCGACACCCGTTGAGATACCTCAGGCCATTGGCGGAACGCTAAAAATTGGAAGTCGGATAATCGCGCCGGCGGACGTCTCTCTACTGGGATAACGATCATCTCTCACGCTATTGACGATTAATACAATAAAGGCTATTGTATTAATCGTCAATAGAAACGGCGCAGAGCCGCCCGGGGAGGATGAATATGAAAATATCGAAATTCCGCCAGTTTTTGTCTGTATCGGTGGCGTCAATTGTACTGGCGACACCGCAGCTTGCAGTTGCACAAGCCGAGTCGACAGGTGACGATGGCGGCACCGAAATCGTTGTCACCGCACAGAAACGCGAACAAAATCTGCAAGATGTGCCCATCGCAGTGACCGCTTTCTCTTCTGAAAATCTTGACAGCAAGGCGATCGACGATGCGTTCGACCTGTCCAATTCTGTGCCCAATCTGACCGTCAATGACTCTGGCGCCTCGCTTCGCGGGATTGGAAATCTTGCAATATCTTCAACGTCGGAAGGTGGCCTCGGCTATCATGTCAACGGCGTCTACATTGGTTCGCCCGCTTCTGTTCAGGAATATTTCGACATCGGCCGCATAGAAGTTTTGCGCGGCCCACAAGGCACACTTTACGGGCGGAATACGACCGCCGGCGTGCTGAATATCATCACGCAAAAACCGACATTTGATTTCGGCGGTTATGTCACCGCCAACTACGGCAATTATGATTCAAAGCGGATCGAGGGCGCGGTGAATTTGCCTATGGGAGATGCGGCGGCTCTCCGCGTTGCCGGCTATTTCCTTGATCGGGATGGCTATACCGAAAATCTTTTCACTGGAACCGATGTCGACGATCGCCACTCGTTCGGTTTACGTGGTAGCCTGCACCTCGAACTGGGCGATACGACCACTGCCGACCTCGTCGTCGGCTACTTCCGGGAAAAATCGCATCGTAACTTTGGAACCAAGGGCGTGTGCACAAAGGATCCCGCAATTGGCTGCTCGCCGCTTAGTCTTGGTTTTTCAGCGCCGGACAGCCGGGTTACAGTTTTCCGCACACTGGGCCTTCTTTCGGGAACATTGAACCCCACGGTCGATTATTTTGCCGGCGCGGTGAACCCGACGAATTTGCGCCAGATCAGTCAAGACATCGACCCGAGCTATTATGATCAGGAGTGGAACGGCTCGCTCGAAATCAGCCATGACTTTGGCAACATCACACTGACGTCGCTGACTGGCTATCAAAAGCGCCGTTTTAACACATTCAATGATTTTGATCGCTTTGCCGCTACGACGAACCTGCTTCGCCCAGTGACTTTCGATCTATTTGCCAATGGCAATCCGATCACCACCAGTGCCATTCTTTCAGGCCGCCGTGATCGGGGCGACTATCGGCAGTGGACACAAGAATTGCGCCTTGCTTCGAATTTCGATGGTTCATTCAACTTCCTGCTGGGTGCGAACTATTACGAACAGAAAATCGCTTATTTTGTCGACATCACCCATGCAACACTGGCTGCGACGCAACAGGCAAGAGGGCTGAATCCCATTTATGAAGCCTATCGGATCCAGACAGACCCCGCGACTACGAAAAGCTTTGGCTTGTTCGGCGAAGCTTATTTCGATCTGAGTGACTCAACCCGTCTGACAGGTGGTCTGCGCTATTCGCATGACAACAAAAAGATCGCCACTCGGCAGCTTTTCCTCGATCCGCTGTTCACCGGCGGTCTATTCCCGACGGGAACGCCATTTTTCAACGGGAAGTTCAAAAAGGGCGTCTTTACCGGACGCCTGGTGCTTGATCATGATTTCGCGTCAAATGTGCATGGCTATGTATCGGTTTCGCGCGGCTACAAGGCTGGGGGGATCAATCCCGGTGGTGCCACCGTCCCGACTTTCGATCCGGAATATCTGAACGCAGGTGAAGTTGGACTGAAGTTCAATACGTTGGACGGCGCACTGCTACTTAATAGCTCTGCCTTCTATTATGACTATAGCGGCCTCCAAATCGGCCAGGTCGGTGTGACTTCGGCGAACACAGTCAACACCGATGCTGAGGTTTATGGGGCTGAGTTTGAATGGATCGCCCGACCGCCAGAAAGCGGCTTCCAGTTTGATGGTTCCTTCTCGCTTCTCAATACCAAGCTGAAGGGCTTTCAGTCAGGCGACGAAGGCGATCCGAATGCAATCGCGCCAGGCTCTGTCATTGTGCGCGATGCCGCCGGAAACCCTGTGCGTAACGGCAGCGGTGTCATCATCAAGAATTTAAATGGCAACAGCCTGCCATTCTCGCCGGGCTGGAAACTGGCAATTGGTGCACAGTATCGTTTCGAAATGGGTGGTCTTTCGCTCACGCCTCGCATCGATCATTATGAGCAGTCCAAATATTATGGCACAGCCTTTAACAAGCCGATCGATCGTTTTAGTGGTTACAGCCAGACAGACCTAAAGCTTTTGATAGAACCTCAAGAGGGTGCATGGAGCCTGCGTGCCTATGTGAAAAACCTGTTCAACAATGACGATGTCATCCGGCTCTCTCAAGAAGGCCCGCTGGTGGGTCGCTTCCGCAGCTTGCTCATATTGGAGCCTAGGACTTACGGCCTCGAAGCTTCGCTCCGCTTTTGATGGCAAAATGACCGGACCTCTCCCAACGCGGTCAGCCATTCCTCCTCAATGCGGCGGGGCCTTTCTGGCTCCGCCGCTCCTTTTGTCTTTTGGGTTTCCGCCATGTTGTGCAAGATACTGAAGTCGAATGCCGTTCTCGCGCTTGTTCTCAGCGTTTCAATCGCGCCCGCCAGCGCAGAGCAATATGACGCAACCGAAGCACCGGAACTGGGGCGGAGCGGTACGTTTCCAGTTGGTACATCTTACTCCGAAATCGAAATTGGAGATCGGGTAAGGCTGACATCTAACGGGGTGGCACCTGCAAAACGCGTTATCGGCCTTCGGCTGTGGTACCCGTCAGCGTCGAGCACTGGCGACAATGTGCGGTACGTGCACAAACTGACGTTGCCGGACGGAACGAAGCATGAAATCATAGAAACTGGCTCGTCTTCTGCCAACTCTCCGCCCGTCAATGGCAAATTCCCGATTGTTATTATATCTCACGGCTATGGCGGTTGGAGCGAGCATATGAGCCGCCTCGGTGAGCATCTCGCATCGCGGGGTTATATTGTTGCATCGCTGGATCACCGCGATGATCCAGTCGATTCATTGCCTTCATTTCTTTTGTCCTTTGGCAATGTCATTGTTGATCGGTCGCAGGATCAGAAGGCTGTAATTCGGCGGCTTCTCGACCCGAAATTTATAGAAAGTGTTCCCGCTCTCAAATTCGCCGATGCTTCTCAAATAGCCTTGCTGGGCTATTCGATGGGTGGCTTTGGCGCTCTCGCTGCGGCTGGCGCGCCATATGATCAAAGCAGCAAGGTCTTTGCAAATCACCCGCAAACTTCGCGAGAGCTGGCTTTTCCTTCGGATGCTTCAATTGCTTCCCGGATCAAGGCCCTCATCCTGTTTGCACCTTGGGGAGGCCAGCCCGACAATCGTGCCTGGTCTGATGCAGGCCTAGCGCAAATGACCAAGCCCCTTCTGCTGATTTCGGGTGATCAAGACGATGTCGTCAACCATGAAAATGGCGTTCGCTGGCTTTTCGATAGCCTCAAAAATGCAGACCGATATCATCTGATATACCGCGAAGCTCGCCACAATATCGTTGGCAACCCAATCAATTTTGGAACCAATGCTTCGGCTGAAATGGTAGGATATGCACGCGAACCTGTTTGGCGGCAGGAGCGTTTGAACCAGATCAACCAGCATTTTGTTACGGCTTTTCTTGACGTCACGCTAAAGGGACAAGCGACAACCCGTCGTTTCCTTGATGTGCCCGTACCAGTCGCGAACGACGGACTTTGGCCGACCAAATTGGGAGACCTGGATCGCGGCGAGATGGCAGGTGATGACCAGCCCGGATACTGGCGTGGGTTTCAACGCCGTTGGGCTACAGGCCTTGAACTGCATCACAAATCAACGGGCCAGTAAGGGGTGAATGGAATATGAAATCGGAAATTTTCAATCTTGATGGACATGTGGCTCTAGTGACGGGTGGCAATGGCGGGCTTGGGTTGGCCATGGCCAGGGGATTGGCGAAGGCTGGTGCAACAATTGCAATCTGGGGCCGAAATCCTCAGAAGAATGCTGACGCAATAGCCGCTCTAAGGGAGATGGGTGCGGCTGCAGATGTGTTTGAGTGCGACGTTACGGACGTAGACTCTTGCGTGCGTGCGTTTGACGAAACCCTGAAGCGTTTCGGGAAAATTGACAGCTGTTTTGCCAATGCCGGTGGCTCCGGCGTACGTGGGCCGTTTCACACTTTATCCAATGACGACTGGCGAGAATCGAACGATTTGAACGTGACCAGCGTGATTAACTGCTTTCGTCTTTCCATTGCACATTGGCTCGAAAATGGAGCACCCGGAAAACTTGTCGTCACGTCATCAATTGCTGGCCTGATCGGAATTCCAATGGCCGCTCCCTATTGTGCCACAAAGGCTGCGGTGCAGGGTCTGGTGCGAAATCTTGCAATTGAATATGGTCGATCGGGTATCCAGGCAAATGCCATTCTTCCCGGCTTTATAGAAACCGAAATGTCGCTCAATACACCCCAACACTTCCAGGATTCAGCCCGGCGCAGGGCGGCTTCGGGCGAGATTGGCTGCCTCGAAGATATGGAAGGCATAGCGGTATATCTCGCATCAAAGGAGAGCCGCTTCATGACCGGGCAATGCCTCATACTCGATGGCGGGCACACCATTTTTCCGATGTGACCTGAACAACTACATCAATCGTCGAGGGGCAAATGGCCGAAGCGAGTCTCAAGGCCGCTTAGGGTTCCCAATATCATTGTTACCGTCAGATCTTCGAGCGTTTGCAAGTCGAGATCGTGTCGATGCAAATAAGATCCGGCTGATGCCGGGAGGCCGAATGAAATATCCGTTGCCGCACGTGCGATTCGTCGCGGTATGTTGTAAAAACGGAGAATGAAATCGGTTAGATGGTCGACGGCAACATCGCGGTTGTAATCGGTCGGATCATGGTTCTCGGATACCGTAGGTTCGGCCTGCAAGCGCTCGATAATCAGACCCCGCTCGTCGATATAGCTCAAGTAAGCATGCGTAACTGATCTGACTAATTGCTCAATTGTTTCAACATTTTGTGCGGCATCTGCTTGCCTGCGACGCAGCTGGCGCATCTCGCGTTGGTACAGCTCCCGCAGCAGTTCGGTCAAATTCGGGAAGTAGGCATAGACCAGCGATTTGCTGATCCCTGCTTCGCGGCCGATGCCTTCGATGCTCAATTGCGCCACTCCTTCGCGTGCGACAATGGCGGCTGTGTGATCGAGTATGAGCTTTCTGCGCTCCTCGGGATTCAATCGCTGACGGGGCCGCTTTGCTTCGATAGGCATTTGTGGCTGTTACCACAAAAATCCCTCGGTGATAGGGGGTGTCGGCGCATGGGCAATTGGCCTCCCCGAACAGGGGCCGGTTTTTAGCATTATACGCCTAAGCTGGTAACCGACAAAGAAGGTGCGTCAGCCACATTCTCCATTACCGAAAAAAGATTGCCCTCCGGATCATAGGCATATTGGATGTTCCACCCGCCTAGCGAAATGATCGGCCCCGCGAGCAAAATTCCATTATGCTTTAACCGCTTTCGCTCTGACGTGAGATTGGCGACTTCAAGTCCGAACGCATTATATCCGATCTCGTCGAGCTTCCGCTTTTCCAGATTGAGAGGCGTCTTGGGCCTTACAAACTCCCATATCTCGATATCCATATTGCCTACGGTGAACCAGCCACCCTTGATCTTGCTGTTAGTCAGATCTCCGACATCGTCCAACCGGGGGTTATTTTCCTGTTCGGTTGTTCGATGCGCCTTGCGCGCCAACAATTTGGAATAAAATTCAAGCATTGTGTCGCGATCATGCACGACATTGGCAACATGTGTGATCCACGCCGCTTCGTTCCGCTTGGGTTTATCGAGCGATTCATTTTCAATCATAATACCATCGGGATCGCGACCATAAGCATAGCGAACACCATAGCCGCCAATATCGACACCATCGTCCTTACCAAAACGCGAAATCACCTTTAGCCCCGCCGCCTGGAACCGCTTTATCGCGGGATCCTTGGACGATGACTGGAAGCATATATGCGTATATCCCGGGCCGATAACTGGTCGCACATTGGGAGCAGCGGCTTTTCCTGGTTCGAAATCCATTAGCTGGATGAACCCGGTCGGCATTGAGATAATCGCGATCTCTACTTCCTTGTAGCGCTTCGAAAGTAGAGATTTTGGAAAAACCGAACCTTTCACCTTGAACCTTTTCACGACATTGAAAGGCACAGCCTTCGAGTAAAACCCGACTGTGGCATCAATGTCGGAGACAGTCATTGCGGCATGGTGGAGACCAAGATGAGGCCCCTTAACACCAGCGTTTCCGGTGCCCGATCCTTGCGCGAACGCCATGTTAGGGCCAAGCAGCAAAGTGATCGCAATCAGTTTATCTATTGTGCCCGTCATTCGCCTTGCCTCGATCTTGGTCCAAAAACCAACAACACATTACCGGGTATCTGCCCAAATTTGTCATAACCGGAATTGACGATGAGCAAACCGCCTGCGACGACCGGGCCGCTGGAATCAATGCTGCCGCCATAGCCCTTGACGCCATTCACGGTGGGCCAGTCTCGTCGCGTGTCGACGGTCCACAATATTTTGCCGTCAGTGGCTGAATATGCTCGCAAGATCCCGTTCAAAGCACCTGCGAAGACAATGCCGTCGGTCAGAGTAACCCCTGCCGACAATGCCGTGCGACACTCATGCTTATTTTCTTTGCAGACGAGGGGTTCAATAAGGCTCCAAAGTGGTCGCCCTGTAACAACGTCAAAGGCATGCATCCCCTGACGAGCCTGCCCAACGGCTCCCTTGTTTCCCGGCGTGTCTGCGACGCCAGCGAACAAGGCTTTGTTATCCGTGGCCATTCCCCAATGAATACCGCCATTGAAACCACCCATGCCGGCGCGCTGCCGCCATAGCAGCTTTCCGCCATTTTCCGGATCAAGCGCGTAGATCATTCCAGATTTCTGCCCGGCAAGAATGATGTCGCGGCCTTTTGATGTTTTTGCCAGAATTGGCGGTGCGCCAAAGTCGAGGTCAGGACCGTCCTCATCAGGGCAATTGACGTTGTTGCCGTGGATCCCGCATGATGCATTCCAGGCGTCGCCTGCAAGCATTTGTTGCACCCAACGGATTTTGCCGGATGCGAGTTCGAGTGCAATGATGGAATCACTTTTGTCGTTTGCCGGCGTCGAATAATTCTCGCCCGTTCCGATATAGAGAAGACCACGTTTTGCATCTACGGTCGGCGACGACCAGACAGGGGCCCCTGAAGGACCAAAACGGACTTTGCCTCTTTTGTTTGTGCCGCTTGGGATCGCCTTATCGGTCGTGTGCATGCGCCATAGTAGCTTGCCGTTGGCGGCGTCGAGCGCGGACACGCCTCCGCGGAAAGTGCAGCATTCATATTCACCGTTCATCGCATTTACGACCTCGGTCGATGACATCGGCACATACAGCCGATCGCTGTGAAGCGTTACCGAACCCGTTATCGTCCCTGCGGGGTGGTCCTTGACCGACGCCTTCCACACCAGTTCGCCGCTTTCCGCGTGGACTGAATAGACGTTTGCATTGAAGTCTCCGAAATAAAGATTGCCATCGTCGCCAATCGTCGGCGCACTCCGTACCTCCGCCTCGGCGGCAAATGTCCACCAGATGCAACCGTTTTCTGGGTTTAAGGCATAGACACGGCCGTCAGCACTGCCTGTATAGATCGCTTCGCGAGTGACAGTTGGCTGCGACCGGGCTCTAGCGGAATCGGGAAAAGCAAAGGCCCATTTCAATTCGAGCGAGCCGACATTCTCAGGCGTAATCCCGCCGAATGTCGCCGGCTGATAACGCCGATTGTCAAGCCCGTTACCCCAGCGGTTCCACAAAGCAGCTCGGGAAAGCCTCAACTTCCCATCGCACATATTGCTCGCCAGCGATTGTGATCCGCTGCCAAGATAATCGGCGAGCAATTTCCGTTCGTCGGCTTTCAAGCCCTTTCCCTGTTCGCGCATTAATCCGGTTTCGAGCGCAGCCAAAATCGCCTCTGGTTTCCGGCTGCGTAAAGCTGTCAACCCCGGCGCTCCGGTTTCACCATTGCTGTGACAAGATGCACAGTTCTGCTGGTACAAAGCTTCAGCCTTGATTCTTTCGGCTTTGGACAATTCAGGATTTGTGCCGCAAGCTGAGAGCAAGACCGCGACGATCAAGAATGAAAGATAATCGGATTTGCGCATGAAATGACAATTCCTTGCTGTCTCAGCTAGCGGCTAACCTTTATTGACGAATATTACAATAGGCGATATTCATAGGCGATGAAGCCGCTTAATTTGCTGGGCCTTTTTGTCTCAATCCTGCTCGCCGTTCCTACACTTGCGCGAGCGGAGGCCGCCGATCCTGCGGTAATTTATGCGAACACACAGGCTGCAGGGGGGATTACATATAGAGAAGGCTGGTTCGGCCGGGGCGAAACAAAACTCCACTATGTGGAAGCTGGGAAAGGGCCGATGGTCATTTTGTATCACGGATTTCCATCAACCTGGTTCAGTTGGTTCGATTTGATGGAAGAACTGAAACATAGCCATCGTGTTGTCGCTGTCGATGCCTTGGGTGCAGGGCGATCTGCAAAACCGGAGCAACTTGCGCCCTATCGGATAGATCGGCTTGCGCGACAACTTGATCGATTGGCTCTTCACCTCGATGGACGCAGGAAATTTATTCTCGTCGGTCATGATTGGGGGGCGGCCCTCAGCCTTGCTTATGCGCAGGCCTATCCGAAGAGGTTGAACGCCGTCGTCGGGATGAGCGCTCCACCATATAATCTCTTTCTTGATCTTGTTTCGGACAATCAAGAGCAACGGCGCAGATCGGCCTACATGGACCGTTTTGTGAAACAAACAAAAGTTGAGGTGAAGATGAGCGGTTTCGCTCCTCGCTTAGCTGCGCAAGTTTATGGCGGGCTACGCGATGCCGGCCATTTATCAATTGAAGAAGCCGAAATCTTCCAAAACGCTGTTGGTAATCTGGAAGCCATGAATGGGGGCATTAACTGGTACCGCGCGAATTTGCCGCCTTTTGAGTCTCTAGACAAAGTCGCCCACTGGCCGCGCCACAATCGACCGATCAAGGTTCCGGTGTTGATGGTTTGGGGTGAAAGCGATCAGACCTTCCTGCCTATTTTCCTCGATTCGATGCCAGCTTATGCCGAGAAGCTTTCCATCCTTCGTATCCAAGACGTTGGCCATATGATACCTATAGAAAGTTCAGACAAAGTGGTTGGCAGGATTGCGGATTTCATTGCACGTATTTGACTCGAAAATGCCAATTTACGAAAGCTCAATCCTTGCTCCTCGCATCTGGAATGTCGGCTAAGGCTTTCAGGAATTGGCCACCCTTGCGCCTTTGCTCGACGATCTGCTCGAACTGCTTTTCGGTGAGGATGGACAGGTTGAAAATGGGGGTTCCTGTTGATTAGCTATCTACCAGTCACGCGTAAGCTTCACGTCGCAGCTCATCCACAAGACCAAAAATAAGCGCTACAATTCACGTCGACGCGGGTTTCAAACCAGGCCCTCTAATATTCCACTTGGAGGACTTTCCGGCGGCCAGAATCGTGCGACGCGATTGCCTCGGGTTCGATACTCGAACGGTCCTGCGCGCCGTTCAGATTGGACTCAATTGCGGCATTCTCATCTGCGTTTGTTCGCCGCATGGTGATAGCGGTTCCATGGGATATCGCGCAGGGAGGAATGAAACCGCGATTACAGTTGGTATGCTCATCTATCAGATTGACCTGCCCGGGGCATAGGCGCCAAGGTCTGGCGCCGCGTTTTAAGCGGCGCGATAGCCCTCTATCTTTCCTGCATAAGTTTGTCGCGCAGTTCGCGTCGCAGGAATTTGCCGCTGGCGTTGCGCGGCAGCGGCTCGTCGAGGAACGAAACATAGCGCGGCAGCTTGTGGCGCGCGATATGCTTGGCCATTTCGTCGCGAAGTGAACCGGCATCGAGCGTTTCGCCAGGTTTGAGGAAGATCGCGGCGGCCACCTCTTCTCCCAGCCTGTCATCCGGTACGCCGAACACACTGCACTCGGCAACTGCCGGATGGCGATAAATGGCTGCCTCGACCTCGGCACAATAGACATTCTCACCGCCGCGCAGCACCATGTCCTTCTTGCGGTCGACGATATAGATAAAGTCGTTTTCGTCCAGACGGGCAATGTCGCCGGTATGAAGCCAGCCGTCGGTGATGGTTTCGGCGGTAGCATCGGGCCGGTTGATATAGCCCTTGATCACAGCGGCACCGCGGACCCAGAGCTCACCCGTTTCGCCATGTGGAACCGGATTGCCGGCATCATCGACGCATTTGACTTCATATACGGGCATCGCCGGCCCTGCACTGTCGGGCCGATCTACAAAGAAATCGCCGCCATTGGATGTGATGATGCCGCAGGTTTCGGTCATGCCATAACCGGTGGTCGGGCGTGCCGTCGAAACTGCCTGATCGATTTTCAGCACCTGATCGGGTGGCACCTGTGCGCCGCCTCCTGAAAGTGCCAGCAGGCTCGACGTGTCGGTTTTGGTAAAATCGGGATGTGTGATCAGTTCGCGTGCCATAATCGGAACGCCGCTCATCCCGGTTACCTTTTCGCGTTCGATAATCTTCAATGCCTCACCCGCATCCCAACGATACATAAGGACCAACGCCCCGCCAGCCGCGGTGGCGCCATAGGCCGCGCAGTTATTGGCCGTCACATGGAAAAGCGGCGTGGTCACCAGCGTTACCGGAGTTGGCGGCACGGCAGGCGGCGCGACGCCGGTTGCCCGTTCGACCGCAAGCGCCGACGAGGCAGCAGCATAGAGCATGTTGAACAGGTTGGCGACGCAACCCCGGTGGGTCAGTTGCGCGCCTTTCGGAAAGCCCGTGGTTCCTGATGTGTAGAAAATACAGGCATCCGAATCGGGATCGACCTTCACATCGGGCATCAAACCTCCATGCGCGATTACCTCGCTCCAGGGCGTAAATCCGTCCGCTGAACCATCGATGCGCACGCCGACAAGTTTAACTTTTTCGGCAAGTTCCGGCTTCTCGCGAAGGCGTGCCAGTCTTTCTGTATCTAGGAACAAGATGGCGGGTTCTGAATCTCCGATGGCGAAGGCCATTTCCTCGGGCGTCCACCAGGCGTTCATTCCAACGACCGTAACGCCGCTAGCCACACAGGCCCAATAGATCAGCATCCATTCCGGATAGTTGCGCATTGCGATCGCAACACGCTCGCCTGGTTTCACGCCTTGGGCGGCAATCCAGGCAGCAATCGCGTTCGTCTGCGCATGCGCTTGCGCATAGCTCATCCTCTCGTCTTCGTAGATGAGGTAGGTCCGATCACCAAAGGCTACAGTTGAAAGCCAGACCTCGCGAACGCTGGGCGGGGCATTTTTGTAGGTGCGTATACGATTTCCTAGGACATCGGCTTCGACAATTTCAAATATGCCGCCCGGCCCCGTCAGTTCTTCACGCGCTCGGCGCAACTCAGCGTAATGCATGCCTCTCCAACCCTCTCTCGGTTAATTGACCGATTAAAGCGGAACCGGACAACTTCAAGCCCATTGTTGCGATCCGGTCCTCCACAGGGGCACAAAATGCGCCCGCATTAACTTTCCAATAACCATTTTCGTTCACTGCTTCCCTCGTATTCGGATGTGCATGGAGGAAATGCAAAATGTCGGGGCAAAAACAGGGTGTTGTTGACGTTGCAATCATTGGCGCGGGGCCCGCGGGGCTGACCGCCGCCTATTTGCTGTCGAAAAAGGGTTATAGCGTTTCGGTCATCGAAAAGGATGAGCGCTATGTCGGCGGCATCAGCCGTACGGTTGAGGTCGATGGCTATCGCTTTGATATTGGCGGGCACCGCTTCTTTTCGAAATCGAAGGAAGTGGTCGATCTGTGGAACGAAATCCTTCCTAATGATTTCATCCAGCGCCCGCGCATGAGCCGCATCTATTATGAAGGCAAATTCTACAGCTATCCGCTGCGCGCCTTTGAAGCGCTGTTCAATCTCGGAATTGTCCGCTCGACGCTGTGCATGGCAAGCTATGTGAAGGCGAAGGCGTTCCCGAACACCAAGGTTCGCAGCTTCGAAGACTGGACAGTCAACCAGTTTGGCTGGAAACTCTATTCGATCTTTTTCAAGACCTATACCGAGAAGGTGTGGGGTATGCCCTGCGACGAAATGTCGGCAGACTGGGCGGCGCAGCGTATCAAGGGGCTAAGCCTTGGAGCAGCCGTGATGGACGGGCTGAAACGCAGCCTTGGCCTCAACAAAAAACCCAATGACGGCATGGAAACCAAGACCTTACTCGAAACCTTCCGCTATCCGCGGCTTGGGCCGGGTATGATGTGGGATGCCGCGCGCGACTTTGTAGTCGCCAAGGGCAACTCGGTCCTGATGGGGCACAGCTTCAAACAGCTGGCGCAGGATGCCAAGGGCAATTGGCGTCTGTCGGCGACCAAGGCCGATGGTGGCGAAACCGTCATCCAGGCCCGCCATGTCATCAGCTCGGCACCGATGCGCGAATTGTCGGCACGTATCCACCCGCTGCCGCAGACCTCGCTCGAGGCGTCGAACCTAAAATATCGCGACTTCCTGACCGTCGCCTTGATGATCAAGTCGGACGATCTGTTCCCCGACAACTGGATCTATATCCATGACAGCAAGGTTAAGGTCGGCCGCGTGCAGAATTTCCGCAGCTGGTCACCCGAAATGGTACCAGATCCCTCAATCGCCTGTGTAGGCCTCGAATATTTCTGCTTCGAAGGCGATGGCCTCTGGTCGTCCACCGATGCAGATCTGGTCGAACTGGCTAAGAAGGAAATGGCAATCCTTGGTCTGTGCAACCCCGAAGATGTTGTCGGTGGTGCGGTGGTCCGGCAGGAAAAGGCCTATCCGGTCTATGATGACAGCTATGCTGCCAATGTCGAGGCGATGCGTTCGGAACTCGAAAGCAAATATCCGACGCTGCATATGGTCGGTCGCAACGGCATGCACCGTTACAATAACCAGGACCATGCGATGATGACCGCGATGCTGACTGTCGAGAATATCGAAGCCGGTGCCCGCGTCTATAACATCTGGAACGTCAACGAAGACGCTGAATATCATGAAAGCGGCGACGAAGGCGAACAGGAGGCGATTGCCGCCAAGGTTCAGGTCAACGAAGATCAGGCAGCCGCGCTCACATCCGAACGCGACGTGCCGACCCGCATCGAAAAGGCTGGCGACGATGGCAAGCGCAAGGCAGCCTGACCGCCGCAAGGAAGACCGCCGCCAATCGGACGGCGGTCTTGCCATTCCGCGTTCGATAGGCGACGTTTCGGGCTGGGTCCGCTTCTTCCGCCAACTCACCTATATGCGGTACCTGGTGGTCAGCGTTGCCGCGCTGGCGGTTGACCTCGGCCTGTTTCTGGCGCTGCTCCAATTCGGCATGCTCAGCATGGCGGCCTCGGCCATCGGCTATTCGGCGGGCATTGTCGTCCACTGGTTCCTGTCGAGCCGCAAGGTTTTCGGCGATCGTGTTTCCGACAAGGGAACAAGCGAGCGTACGCAACAAAAAGCAATGTTTGTCATGTCCGCGCTGCTCGGCCTTGCGATGACGACGGCAATTGTTGGTGCGGGCGATGCCCTTGGCTTCGATCCGCGTATTGCGAAGATCGTTGCCATTGGCGTTTCGTTCCAGCTGACGTACATGCTGCGCAATGTGATCATTTTCCGGTCTGCCAAAGCAGGGGCCTGATGCCCGAACTTTCCAAATCCAGTTACACCAGATTGCTGTTGTTCATCTGGCTGGCCAGCGCCGCTCTGCTCGTCTTTGCAGGGCGCAGCGCGATTGCTGGCTGGCAGATGGGCGATCCTGACGATCAGTTGCGGCTGGTGCAGATTCGCGACTGGCTGGCAGGCCAAAGCTGGTGGGATGTTACGCAGTACCGGATGAACCCGCCCGAAGGGGGACCGATGCACTGGTCGCGGCTGGTCGACCTTCCGATTGCCGGCCTGATTCTTGTGCTCACACCGCTGATCGGTCAAGCTGGCGCTGAACTGGCCGCAGCCGTCGCCATTCCCCTGCTCACCTATGGCATCGTGCTGTGGTTGATGGCGGCGATTGCCGAACGTCTCGGTGGTCGCTGGGCAGGGGTTGCTGCTGCCGTATCGTTATTTGCAATCCTGCCTGCGACGATCCAGCTCGCGCCGATGCGGATCGATCATCATGGCTGGCAGTTGGTGGCCTTTCTGGCGGCGACGCTGGCGGTATTGTCCCGGCATCGACCGCTATTGGCAGCGCTGGTGATCGGAATTGCCTGTGCCTTCTGGATGGAGGTGTCGATCGAGGGACTGCCTTTCGCCATTATCTTCGCCGGCTTGCTTGGCCTTCGGTGGCTGGGCTCGGATAGAGTGCATGCCCGGCAGTTCCCGATCACAATGGCGGCGATGGCGAGTTCAGCCTCGCTCTTTTATCTTGTAACCGAAGGCTTTCGACCGGCCAATCATTGCGACTCGCTGTCGCCCGTCCATCTGGCAATATTCGGTGCCGTAGCCGCTATAATCTGTCTGGCGCATGTCCTCAGCGCAGGCCTTGGCGACAAGCCTCGCATAGTGGCGCGCATCGCCGCTGGTGGTGTTGCCGCGGCGGCTGGTCTCGCCGTCCTTTTCCAGCTTGCGCCGCAATGCGCGGGCGATGCCTTTGCCGGGCTCGACCCGCTGGTCCGTGAATATTGGTACAATCGCACACCCGAAGGACTACCCTTGTGGCAGCACAGGCCGCACGCCATCGTGCAGGAACTTGCCGGATTTGTCGCCGGCCTGATCGGGCTTGCTGCCCTATGGCGCGTCCGCTCGACACTGGCGCTGGATGATCGTATCGCCATGTCGCTTTTGTTCGTCGGTTCGCTGCTTGTCGCGGCACAGGTGGCCCGTGCTGCGATCTATCCGCTCTGCCTCGCTGCGGTTCTTGTGGCTCCTTTGGTGGTGCAGCTGTTCCGCAAGGCCTCGGAATCAGGTGGACTGGCGGGCCGAATGGGCCTTCGCATTGCGGCTGTAGCGCTGTTGATGCCGGGGGTGGCAGGCACGCACATCGCTCGTGCCTTTCCTACGGGTGATTCCGCCGCACCCTCGACCAACGATGGCAAGGAGATGGCCTTCATCGCGCTCGCCCGCCAGTGCCAAGCAGCGGACACCATTCGCGCGCTCAACCGGATTCCGGCGGCCCAGTTGATGGCCGGGCTCGATGCAAGCCCGGGCCTGCTTCAATTCACCCACCATAAAATTGTCGCCACCGGCCATCACCGCAACCAGGATGCGATGCGTGATGTGATCCGCGCCTATACCCTGCCGCCCGATGTAATGCGCCAAGTGCTGCGCCAGCGCGGCGTCGACTATCTTGTCGCATGTAATGGCAGTTTCGAGCTGCGCATCTATGCTGAAAATGCGCCGCAGGGCTTCTGGGCGCGGTTCAGCAAAGGCGAGACATTCGACTGGCTGGTGCGCCAACCCGATATCGGCCCCTACCATGTCTGGCAGGTCAACAAAGCGGCGCTCGCCCCGTGATCGCCCGGCTAAAATCGCCCGCCTTTCTGATCTGGCTTGCGCTCGCGATGTTGCTCGTCTGGTTGAGCCGGGATGCAATCCTGACCCGTTCAGGATGGGATCCGGACGACCAGCTGCGCCTTGTGCAATTGCGTGATTTTCTCGGCGGGCAAAGCTGGTTTGATACCAGCCAGCACCGGCTGAACGCCCCTGACGGTGCGCCGATGCACTGGTCACGATTGATCGAATTGCCTCTGGCTGGGCTCATTCTCCTCTTCCGGCCTTTGCTGGGGCAGGCTGGCGCCGAAATGGTTGCCGGAACATTGGTTCCGCTGGGCTGTTTTGGCGCTGTCGCCCTCATGCTCGGTAAGGTGGCCAACGAATTGGGTGGGCGCATTGCCGGGCTGGTGGCGGTCATGATGACGATGGTTTCGCCGGCCATCTCTATGCAATTGCGCCCGATGCGGATTGACCATCACGGGTGGCAACTTGTCTGCGCTGCGCTTTCGTTGTGGAGCCTGTTTTGGCCATCGCCGCGCAAGGCAGGGCTGGCGACGGGATCGGCTCTGGCTGTCTGGTTGCATATCTCGCTCGAAGGTGCGCCATCCGCTGTCGTTTTCTTCGCCCTGCTCGGATGGCGCTGGGCGGTTCAGGGTGAAAATGGAACCCGTCTCACCACGACTGTGGCGACTTTCACCATTGCCAGCCTAGGGCTGTTCTTCGGAACCCAGGCCGAAGGCCTGTCAGCGACCAATTTCTGCGATACTATCGCCCCGGCCCATGTCGCGGCCATTGTCGTTGCGGCGGCTGTGATGGTCCCGTCGGCATTTTTGTTGCCCGTCAATCGCTGGGCTCGTCTCGGTGCAGCTGCGCTGGCCGCACTGGCTGCTGCGGCAGTGCTATATGTACTGGCACCGCAATGCGCAGAGGGCGCTTTTGCAACAATGGATCCGGTTGTACGCGACTATTGGTACATCCGCGTCAGCGAAGGCATGCCTGTCTGGCACCAAAAGGCCGGGATTGCCTTCTCGCTGCTCGGCATCCCGCTGGGCGGATTGCTGACACTTGCTTTCCTGACCCGCAACCGGGCGCTCGAACGCCCTGCCGAATGGAGTGTCTTGCTGGTCTACGGCTTTTTGCTGGCGATGCTGGTTTTCCGCACGATTTCGGTCGCGACACTGATGGCCGTACCCGTGCTTGCGGTTGGCATTGCCGCCATGTTTGCACGCTATCGGGGTGAAACAGTTGCTGCTCGCCGCATCGGCTATGTCGCCTTGATGATTGTGATGCTGATGCCAGGCGTCTTTGTCTCGCAGGCGGTAACTATCGCTGCGCCTTCGGTCGCGAAGCAAGCGGAGGCTGATCGCGCAGTGGAACTGAAAGCTGAAGTTGGCTGTGAATCGCTCGCCTCGGTAAGCCAGCTGCGCCACCTTAAAAACGCGCGCATCCTTGCCCCTTTCGATATTGGCCCCGCCATATTGCTTACCACACCTCATCAGGTGCTGGCATCCAGCCACCACCGCAACGAAGCGGGAATGCGCGCCCATATCGATATCTACCGCTTGCCAGAGGCTGATTCGCACAAGATCGTCGAACAAAGGGGCATCACCCATATCGTCGCCTGCACCGACGAGGCGGAGATGAAGGGATATGAGAAGCGCAATGCGACGGGTCTATGGGCGCAGCTTGCTAAGGGAAATAGGCCGGCATGGCTGGAACCTGTCGAGCTTCCGGGAAGTGCACTGAAGATCTGGCGCGTCGTTCGCTGACATTTCTGTAAATTGGCGTTGCGCCGATTTAGCCGTCCGATTAAGCCCCTCGCGCAAGAGGAGGCTTCATGAACGAATTCGACATCATCGTGATTGGCGGCGGTTCGGCAGGAAGTGCCGCTGCAGGACGGCTGGCAGAAAGCGGCAGGTTCAAGGTCTGCCTTGTCGAGGCCGGCGGCACCAATGATATCATGCGTGTCAAAACCCCCGGATTCATGCCTTTCATCCCCGACAAGTCCAACTATCGATACGACACTGTTCCGCAGAAGGGCCTCAATGGACGGATCGGTTACCAGCCGCGCGGACGCGGACTTGGCGGGTCCAGCGCGATCAACGCGATGGTTTATATCCGTGGCCATCGATATGATTATGACAATTGGGCGGCGCTCGGATGCGATGGCTGGGCCTATGATGATGTGCTGCCCTATTTCAAACGCGCAGAGCATAATGAACGCGGCGGCGATGCCTTTCACGGTACCAATGGCCCGCTGAATGTCATGGATCAACGCTGGCCCAATCCCGGGAGCCAGGCCTTTGTGGAGGCGGCAACCGAGCTACAACTGCCGCGCACTGCCGATTTCAATGGCGCGCAACAGGAAGGCTTTGGGCTGTACCAGGTCACGCAGAAAGCCGGCGAGCGCTGGTCAGCCTCCAGGGCCTATGTCGAACCCGCCAAGGCGGCGGGACGTCTCGAAGTTGTAACAGGGGCGCTGACCGAACGCATCCTGATCGAAAACGGCCGCGCGACCGGTATCGTGATCCGGCAGGGCCGGAGCCGGAGAACGTTGAAAGCGCGAGCCGCAGTGATCCTTTCTGCCGGAGCCTTTGGCAGCCCGCAAATCCTGCAGCTTTCTGGGATTGGCCCTGCCGAACATCTGCGGTCGATGGGCATCGATGTGGTGCTCGATAAAGCGGCGGTTGGTGCCGACTTGCAAGACCATATCGACTATGTGTCGAGCTTTGAAACCCGGTCGAAGGACTTTTTCGGTGCCAGCCTGTCCGGCAACTTACGCATGGCGAAGGCAGTTATTGAACACCGGCTAAAACGCACCGGAATCATGACCACATGTTTCGCCGAAGCGGGAGGATTCTGGAAATCCGCGCCCGATCTGCCCGCGCCCGATATCCAATATCATTTCGTCCCGGCTATGCTCGAGGATCATGGCCGCACCAAGGTCAAGGGCCACGGCTTTAGCGGCCATGCCTGTGTGCTGCGCCCGTATAGCCGTGGAACCGTGCGTCTCGCTTCACGCGATGCGGCGCAGGCGCCGTTGATTGATCCTGCTTTTCTGACCGATCAACGCGATATGGAAACTTTGAAGGCCGGTATCCGGATGATGCACCGGATTTTCGAAGCGCCCAGCATGGCCGCCTATCGCGGGGTTGATCGGCATGCGACACCTATCGACGATGATGTCGCGCTGGAGGAAATGATCCGCAACCGCGCCGACACCGTCTATCATCCGGTCGGCACCTGCCGCATGGGGCCTGACGATGCAGATGTGGTAGATAGCCGCCTGCAATTACGCGGTGTTGAAGGCCTGTATGTCGCTGACGCCAGCATCATGCCGCGGCTAGTTTCCGGCAACACCAACGCGCCTTCGATCATGATTGGCGAGCGGGTGTCGGATTTTGTCCGGGCTGATCTGGGATAGCCGGTGCATCGCGCACACCCATCACCAGCAACCACAAGCAGGTGCCTATCTCACCTAATGAAGCGGGTAAAGTCAGGTAACGGGCAAAAGTCAGTTGCGTGAAGTCGGGCACAAACAACCGCCCAAAAAAGGCAATGACATAGCCAAAGCAGCCGGCCATCAGCAATAAGGCGAGTATTCGCGGGATGAGTTGGGAACGGAACATCAGCCAGCCAAAGGGCAGCAACCAGAGACCCCAGAAGATCGTCAGAACGGCGATACCATTCCAATAGCTTTCCAAGGCGAGCAGAACCTCCGTTTGCAGCTGTCCGGCTGCAAGCGTGGCGAGACGCGGCTCGTCCACCACCAGCGACAGTATATCCATACGGTGAATCAGGTTGGAAAAGGCAACCGGCACGCTCGCCGTTGCGAGAGCGACCATTGCGACCGCAGCTTGCTGGCCAAATGGGGCGAGTAGCCGATAGAGGACAATCGGCAGCAACAAGAACGCAGTATAACAGACCAAACCGGCAGCTATTCCGAAGCGGAAAAGTGACTGGTTCGTCTGAATCGAAGAGACCAGTGCTGCGCCATGCTTGCCACTTTCAATGACATTGGGAACATAAGCGAGACTAGCAATGCCGCCTAGCACAACAATAAGATATAGCAGCCCAGCGAAACGTGCGGTTTTCTTGCTGCCACTCATATAGGAGTCTCTCTGCCAGACTGAATCGAGAATTGGTGTATTGCCTATATAATACACGGTGGCGCTAAGTCTGCAAACTCTAATGTAAGTGAGAAATTGGGGCCCGAACCGGGAGAGCTGGGGAGCTTGATGATCCGGGCCCCTGTGCCGTGCACGCACAAATTTAAGCAGGTTAACCTTCTGCCCAGTGGAACACTTCTTCCAGGGGTTTGCCGAAAACCCGCGCGATGCGGAACGCGACTTCAAGGCTGGGGGAGTATTTCCCTTGCTCGATCGCGGCTATTGTCTGGCGGGTGACACCTACCCGGTCGCCCAGATCGCCTTGCGTCATCTCGCCCGCCAGAAAGCGCAACGTCTTGATATCGTTGCCGAAGGGGAGCTTGGTCATGTCTCAATATCCCCTGCGGTAGTAATAAAGCTGGGCACCGACGCGAATGAGTTCGGCAATCACCAGCGTTCCCAGCAAGATGGTTATCGCATAGCCATAGTTAAAGCCGTTTATTAGTGTGAACGCGTTCAGCTGCACGCCAATAGCGAGTGGATAATATGCGAGATTAGTGCCCCGCAAATGAATGTTTTTTTCGCGTTCATCCTCCTTCAGATGCGCCTCTTTTGGCGAACGTATCGCAAAATAGGCACTGCCAGCTATCATTGGCACTAGAAAGATGACCGCGACCGGGAGCAGCATCCATATCGCGGCGTACATACCCTGCGGTGTGTTGGCGATTTCCCAGGGATAGCTCAGGAAATACCAGCCAAAGCTGAGAAGCAACCCAACAAGGGCAGTCCAGTGAATTTTTTCGCGGAATGACATTGCAAACTCCATGTCATCTGATTCGCACTTTATGTTAATTATATTTAACATTGAGTCAAACATTATTTACGCGCGCACCTTTCACGCTTTTGCCCCAGTGGTTTAGTCGCTAAGCGCCAAAACCATGTCGACGACGCCTAAAACACTCACCCTGCCCGTATCCACCAGCCGCGCGAATCCGACGCCGCAGCCGATGAAGCGCCTGACAGTGCCGCGCATTCGGCAGCGCAAAGGGGGCGAACCACTGGTGATGCTGACGGCCTATACAGTGCGCATGGCCCAGCTGATGGACCCGCATTGCGACATGCTGCTGGTTGGCGATTCGCTGGCGCAGGTGATTTATGGTCTTCCGCATACCGTTGCGGTGACGATGGAGATGATGGCGTTGCACGGCGCAGCAGTCGTCCGGGGAAGCTACCATGCCGCAGTCATCGTCGACATGCCCTTTGGCAGCTATGAGGCTTCACCCGAACAGGCCTTCACCAATGCCTCTCGGCTGTTGAAGGAAACCGGGGCAGCCGGCGTCAAGGTCGAGGGCGGAAAGGTGATCGCGCCAACCATCGAATTCCTCACGGCGCGCGGCATTCCGGTGATGGGCCATGTCGGCCTGACTCCTCAAGCGGTCAATATTCTGGGGGGCTATGGGGTGCGCGGGAAAAGCGCAGCAGAAGCCCGCTCGATTGTCGAAGATGCAGAGGCTGTTGCCAAGGCAGGCGCCTTTGCCATGGTCATCGAAGGAGTGATGGAACCGATTGCGATCGAAATTACCGAAAAGGTTCCATGCCCGACTATAGGTATCGGTGCATCAGCCCAATGCGACGGTCAGGTGCTCGTGGCGGAAGATATGCTCGGCTTGTTCGATCGTGTCCCCAAATTCGTCAAGCGCTTCGGAGCGATGCAGGAACATGTAGAGGACGCGGTCAAGCAATATGCAGAGGATGTGCGCTCCCGCGCTTTCCCGAGCGCCGACCAACTCTACCGTCCAGATTGACCTTTCCCTCCCTTCGCACTGGAAACTCTGGCCATCCGTGGCTAAGGACGCCTCAAGATCAAGTTACAGGAGGCCATTTTGGCACTGACCCCAACTGACAAACGCGCTGCAACCGATGAGGCATTTCTGCGCGAAGTCGACGACGCTGTTCGCGCAGGTGACCTCCAGCATTTCTGGACGCATTATGGCCGTTGGCTGCTTGCGGCGATCCTGCTGGGCCTGGCCGCCTTTGGCGGCTGGATTTACTGGCAGAATCAGCAACTTGCGGCGGCAGAAAAGCAGGGCGAGGAATTCATACTTGCGGTCGAGAAATTACAAGGTGGCAATGTCGCTGCTGCCAAGGCCGATTTGATCAAACAGGCAAAGGCCGAACAGCCGGGTTATCGAGCCATGGCGCAAATCCTGCTGGCCAATATCACAGCGGCTGAAGGCAACACCAAAAAGGCCATTGCCGACTACGCCAAGGTAGCCGCCGACGAAAGCCTTCCGCAATCGTTTCGCGACCTTGCATTGATCCGCCAGACCACTGCAGAGCTCGATACGCTGAAGCCGCAGCAGGTGGTTGACCGACTGAAACCGCTGGCAAAGCCCGGAACCCCCTGGTTCGGCAGCGCTGGTGAATTGACGGCGATCGCTTATATGAAAATGGGAAAGGACAATCTGGCTGGCCCCATTTTCGCCCAGATTGCAAAGCAGGAAGATTTGCCACAGACGCTGCGTTCGCGTGCACAGCAAATGGCAGGGGCATTGGGAGTAGATACCGTTCAGCTTGATGTAAAGCCGGCCGGTGCATCTGTAGCAGCGGATGCGGGAAAGGGAAAATAAGCCTGTGAAGAAAACTGGAAAGATTCTGGCGACCTTGAGCCTCGTCGCCATGCTCGGCGGCTGTGGCGCATTTGGCGGCGATGGCAAGAAAGAGACGCCGACCATCGGCAAGCGAATAGACATTCTGGGAACCGAGGCGGACACCGTCGTCGATCCGGCGCTTTCGGGAATATCGGTAATCCTTCCGCCTGCCTCGACAAACAGCAATTGGTCACAACCGGGGGGCAACGCTGCAAAATCTCCTGGCCACCTGATGCTGGCGGATGCCCCGCAACGGGCGTGGACTGCCCAGATCGCAGGTGCGAGCAATCGGGCGCGATTGGCCGCTGCACCCGTGATCCATGATGGCAAGCTGTTCGTAATTGATACCGATGCTACCGTCAGCGCTTTCGACGCTGCCAGCGGCGCAAAACTATGGGCCTCGACACTTGCCGTTGACAAGGATGGAAAGCCTTCGCGCTTCGGCGGAGGGGTCAGCACAGACGGCACTGCCGTCTTTGCCACCAACGGCGTAGGGGATGTTGTGGCACTTGATGCCACCACCGGTGCTATCAAATGGACCAAACGCCCTGCCGGGCCGCTTCGCGGTGCACCGACGCTGTCCAACGGCAACGCCTATGTGATGACGCAGGACAACCAGATCTATGCCGTCCGCATGGACAATGGCGAAGCGCAATGGAACGAGGCGGGGCCTGTAGGCGCCTCCGGGATTTTCGGCGTAGCCGCCCCCGCCGCAGCTCAGGGTACGGTTATTGCGGGCTATTCGACGGGCGAGCTTGCCGCCTATCGCTACGAAAATGGCCGCAGCCTATGGAGCGACACCTTGTCGCGCACCGCCATGTCGACCAGCGTGTCGACGTTGACCGACATTGATGCTGACCCGGTAATTGACCGCGGTCGTGTATTTGCCCTTGGCCAGGGTGGCCGAATGGCAGCCTATGAACTCGTCTCCGGTCAGCGGATTTGGGAAATCAATATTGCGGGCATCTCGACTCCTGTCGTTTCTGGCGAATGGGTTTTCGTCATGACCAGCGATGCCAAGTTGCTTTGTGTGCAGCGCGCCAGTGGCAAGATCCGCTGGATTTCCAAATTGCCGCGCTACCGCGACGAAGAAGACAAGAAGGGCGTGATCACCTGGCGCGGTCCGGTCCTTGCCAATGGCCGATTGATCGTCGCCAACAGCGACGGCCAGATCTGGTCTGTTTCTTCGGGTGAAGGCTCGGCGAGCCTTTTGGTAGACATCAAGGCCCCTGTTTCCGTCGCGCCGGTTGTCGCCAATGGAACGCTGTACGTCCTCGATGATAGCGGGCGCCTCACCGCGTTTCGGTGATATATTCGGCCCAGGCCGATTGGAAGGAACAAGGCCATGCTACCGTCGGTAGCCATTATTGGACGTCCGAATGTTGGCAAGTCGACCTTGTTCAACCGCCTTGTCGGCAAGAAAATCGCGCTGGTTGATGACCAGCCGGGCGTCACCCGCGACCGGCGAGAGGGCGATGCGAAACTGTTCGACCTCAAATTCCGCGTCGTCGACACGGCGGGATATGAGGATGACGATGCGGCGACGCTTCCGGGGCGGATGCGCCAGCAAACCGAAGCCGCCCTGGCAGGTGCCGCGGTCGCCCTGTTTGTTATCGATGGCCGAGCCGGCGTAACCCCATTGGATGAGGAAATTGCCCGCTGGTTGCGCAGTGCCGACAAACCCGTAATCCTTGTGATCAACAAGGCAGAGGGCAAGCAGGCCGACAACACGATTTTCGACGCTTTTTCATTGGGCCTTGGACAAGGTGTCGCGATCAGCGCCGAACATGGGGAGGGCATGGCCGACCTTTTCGAGGCGCTGATGCCGCATGTCGATGGCTTTGAGGAAGAAAGCTGGGACGTCGAGGCGCCCGATGCGCCGTTGCAGCTGGCGATTGTTGGACGTCCCAATGCAGGCAAATCGACACTGGTCAATAAATTGCTGGGGGAAAACCGGCTCGTGACCGGTCCCGAGGCTGGTATTACCCGCGATAGCATCGCGATCGACTGGATTTGGCACGATCCCACCCCATCCGATCCGGAATTGGAGGAACGGCGCGTGCGCCTGATTGACACCGCCGGAATGCGCAAACGGGCAAGGGTGCAGGAGAAACTGGAAAAACTCTCGGTCGCGGATACCCGCCGCGCCATCGACTTTGCCGAAGTTGTGGTGCTGTTGCTCGATGCGACCAAGGGGCTCGAGCACCAGGACCTCAAGATCGCTGACCATGTCATCGAGGAAGGTCGCGCGCTGATTATTGCGATCAACAAATGGGATGTGGCGGAAAATGCCTCCAGCCTGTTCAACGGAATCAAGGCGGCACTTGATGAAGGGCTGTCGCAGTTGAAAGGCGTCCCTGTGTTGGCGGTGTCTGCGGCAACAGGTAAAGGGCTCGACCAGATGCTGAAGGCGGCATTCGAGGCCCGGGAAAGCTGGAACCGCCGCGTGGCAACCGGCCAGCTCAACCGCTGGTTCGAGGAAGCGGTTGCCGCTAATCCGCCGCCGGCGCCTGGCGGCAAGCGGATCAAGTTGCGCTATATCACTCAGGCGCGCAATCGACCGCCGACTTTCATCGTTTTCGGCAACCGAACCGAGCAGCTGCCTGACAGCTATCGCCGCTATTTGCTCAATGGCATTCGCCGCGATTTGGGCTTTGGGGCAGTCCCGGTCAGGATGAATTTTCGCTCCTCTAAAAACCCCTTCGCCGACAAAGATTGAACCAGTCCCCCTCCTGCTTGCGGGAGGGGGGTATAGTGTCAACTCAATGTCAACGGCTTGTTTACCTGTCCCGACTAGATTGCAGGGTCTGGAATTGACCCTGATGGAGCAAGCGCGGCAATGGGCCATAATGCCGACGAGATTGTGAATTGGACGACCTTTGCCGAGACGCGCAGCGTACTGGGCGAAGCATTTGTGCGTGTATTGGGTTATTTTCGTGAAGACGGCATAAAATCGGTTGCAGCAATCGAGCAGGCGATGCGCGAACGCGATTCTGCCAAACTGGTGCTGCCAGCCCACACGCTGAAGGGTGAAAGCTGGCAGTTCGGGGCAGAAAAGCTGGCGACTCTGTCCGAAGAGATTGAAGTGGCCGCGCGCCACTATGTCGAAATTCGCCAGGGCCCCGAAGAGTTGGTCGAAAAAGTGGTCCAGCTTCGCCCAATGTTCGAATCGACGCTAAATGCTCTGGAAGCAGAAGCTAGCCCGCTGGTAGAACGCCGCGGCCAAGCCGGTGCGCGCTCGTTCAGCCAGACGCAATTCGGGCGCCTCTAACCTCCTCGCAACGGACAAAGATCAATCCGAGGCAGGCTTCGACTGCAACTGGATATAATTCTGGATGCCCATCTGGTCGATCATTTCGATCTGGGTTTCCAGCATATCGACATGCTCTTCCTCGCTTTCGAGAATGGCTGCAAACAGATCACGGCTTACATAGTCGCGTAAATTCTCGCAGTGGGCGATGGCGTCTTTGAGCATGGGGAGCGCCTCATGTTCCAGTTCCAGATCGGCCCGCAAAATTTCCTCTACCGTTTCGCCAATTCTCAGCCGGCCAAGCATCTGGAAATTGGGCAAACCTTCGAGAAACAGGATTCGCTCCGCCAGCTTGTCAGCATGCTTCATTTCGTCGATCGATTCGTGCCGCTCCAGTTCCGCAAGCTTGGCAACACCCATATTGTCGAGCAGACGATAGTGTAGCCAATATTGGTTGATCGCGGTCAGCTCGTTCTTGAGCGCTTCATTGAGATAGTCGATGACCTTGCTATCGCCCTTCACAGCGGTTCTCCTAAAAACTGACGATCCCAGAATAGGCCGCTAACCCGCATTCGGAAAGCGGGAAAAGCCCGAAAATCTTCGCTGATACAAATGGAATAGTTGTCGCTATTGCTAAGCGCTTGCAGGCTTTATGCTGATCAGATCCTTGGCAAAGGACAGGCATTGCCCGCATTTGGGCTTACGACCCAGTCGGGCATAAACATCTGCCGGCTTTTCGCTGCCGCAGCGTACCGCGGCGCGCAGGTCTTTTTCACGGATGGCATTGCAAACGCATACGATCATGATTCGCATTTAGCGTTAATGCGAATTGATTGCAATAGCAGTAAGCAACCCAGCGTTATTTCCTCAGCGGCTGAAGCTTGCCCCGGGCAAGGCTGCGCCACAGCCATTCGAGCGGACCGTAATGGTGCCGTTCAAGCCACGGTTTGGACCAGAATAGCATCAGCGCCCAAGCACCGACCACAAAAAGCCAAAGGCTTGCGCGCCCGACTTCGTTGTACAGGCCAAAGCCATAGCCATAAAACAGGGTCGACATGATGATGCTAGTGCCCAGATAGTTGGTGAACGCCGCCTGCCCGGCTGCGGCAACGCGCCCGATAAAGCCCGACGAGCCGAGTTTTTGGACGAGCAGGATGAGCGCCGCTGCATAGCCAACCGTCATCAGCAACCGCGGGATCATGCTCCATGCGAGGAAATTGGCCAATGTCGTTATCAGGTCATAGTTGGCCGATGCGACCCATAGAGCCAGAGCAGTCGATACCAATATGCCGGGAACGAGCATCTTGCGCGCCCAGCGCACATAATCACTGCGTTCCCATTCGCCGGTCAGGAAACCGTTCTTCTTCATCGCCATACCGAGCATCATCAGCGGCAGTGTTTCGGTGAAGGATTGCAGAACCAGCACCAACAGATGCCAAATATCGTCCCAACGCCGGGTAAATGCATCGGCATAGCTTCCCGAATAGGCCGCGATTTCTGCGCTAGCGTCGAGACTGAAATCGGGGCTGTTGATAATTTCCTGATATTGTTTGACCATCGCGGGATCGGCGCCTGGTTGCGTTGCCATATATTGCAGGAACTGCATGCCACCGAACTGCAGCGCGTAGAGCAGGAACCCGAGACCGTAGATGATCAAGGCCCATTTGATCAGCCGCTTCGCCTCCCAACTTCGGAAAAGATAGGCGATGCAGCCGATGACGGCGTAAAGGAACAAGATGTCACCCCACCAGATGAACAGATAATGGGCGAGGCCAAAAACCAGCAGCCAGATCATCCGCGAATAATGCACCTTGGCGGGATTTTCTCCCTTTGACTCGGCCCGTTCTATGATCAGCGCCATGCTCGCTCCGAACAGCAGCGAAAACAGCCCGCGCATCTTGCCATCGATGAAAATGAAGGAGAGGAACCAACTCGCCTTATCAACCGTGCTGTCTCCACCATAGGTCCCGGGGGCGACATAGGCCCATTCCGGCAAGGCAAAGGCGATGATATTCATCGCCAATATCCCCATCACCGCAAAACCGCGCAGTGCGTCCAATGTGATGTGACGGGTCGCAAGCGTTTGGCCATTCATGATTTTCTCCCCCTGTATTACGGAATCAATACACCCGTGCAGCCAGGTCGTCCAGTTGCTATTGAAAATTGCCGCCCAAGCCGCTATTTACATTATTGTTGGTAAGACATCGGTAACCGTCAGACTATAGGTAAGGTGTTCATGGAACAGGCAATTCCCCTTTGTGACCCCGCCCGCGCCGATTCGGGTTTCCGCCCGATGAAGGCGCTACACCATTTCCGCAAACTGATTGCCGACAAGGAAGATACCGAACAGGTATTCCATATTATCGAAGCCTTGCGCGACAATCGCTTCGCCAAATCCGCCGAGCATTTCTTCACCACCGCTACCGGCAAGCAGATCCTAGCGAAGAAGGAATATCTGCCGCATCTGCTCGATGACCATGCACGTCTGCGCAAACTGCCGATGGGTTCGGTTGCGCATGCCTATTGCGACTTCATGGAAAAGGAAGGCCTGACTTCGCAAGGTCTAGTTGACGAGTTCGAGAAGTTTCAAAAAGGCAAGCCGCGTTACGACGACATGCTCGAACGCTACAGCAACCGACTGCGCGACACGCACGATCTGTTCCACGTGCTAACCGGCTATGGCCGCGATGCTTTGGGCGAGCAATGTGTCCTTGCCTTTTCATACAGCCTGAACCCCAGCTGGGGAGTGCTGTTCCTCGCCTGGGCCGGTGCACGTGAATTGAAGAAAACGGTGTCGACCGATGCGCCCATCTATGCCGCAGTGCGCGAAGGGCAACGCATGGGCCGTGTTGCCAAGAGCCCGGCGCATGAGGATATCGAGGCCTTGCTGGCAATGCCACTGGCGGAAGCGCGCAGGAAACTGAACATCGCCGAACCGGTAACCTACAAGCGCGCCCATGCCATCATGCGGGGTGAGGGCATCGATCCGTACGACTTGCTCGGTCAGCATAAGGCTGCCGCCTAACGCAATTCCTTGCGGATGACGAGTTTGAGGCCGGACCAGACGGCATCAACCGCGCACACCTTCACATCAACCCAGCCCATCGGCAGTGCAAGCGCACGGATGCTGTCTTCGGTTATGTCGGTGGGTACCTTGGATGCCTTTTTGGGCCAGCTGATCCACAGCTGACCGGCGGGGTCGATAGCGTGGCGCAGTGCGGAGAGATGCCGTTCCAGTACTGCCTTTTTGGTGACAAAGACATGCGCAGCGTCGATACCCGTGGCGGGTTTGGCCTCTTCAACCAGCGTCAGACCAAAGCTGTCAATCTCGGCGCGAACACTCTCAGGCATGGCATCAAACCAGACACGCATCCCATCCTTCAAGCTCAATTTCTTGGCAAGCGGGGTTCCGGAATAACCCGCTGCGGCCATTAGGAGTTTCTGGTCCGGAAGAAATGGATCGCGATGCCGATCAAGCATAGCAAGGATACGCCGAATCCGACTATAGTTGAAATTAGCAGCTCGCCGATGGGGCCTGCCCACGCGCCTATTGTAAAGTCTCCGCGGATTCCCATTTTTATCAGCGAGCTATACAAACTAATCAAACAGCTGAAGAGCATCAGTGTCGGGGACACAAACGCCACCCATTTCAAAATATCAGCCGCACGGCGAATATAAAAGGGACCAGTTGTGAGCTTTTGCAGATTGGTCAGACACAGCAATAGGATCAGAAGGCAAGCAAGCAGAAATAAGGTGGCCGTTCCAAGTAGCGCTATCCACATCATCCAGTGGCCTTCGTTTTCTGCTGGTATAGATGATGCGAAAATGAACACGGTTATCCCTCCATCCACTCCCTGAAGAAGCTCTCATGCGCGGCGCGGAGGTCGGACAACGCAATATTCGAACCATTGATGCCAATTGCATCTCCGCCAACAGTACCGATCGGTTCGAACGGAATCTTGTCGCGATCAAGAGGCTTGTCCGCCGGATAGGTCACCAGATAGCGAGACTGAGTTTCGTTAAAGGCGAAGGCGGTGTCCATCGGCGAAAGCTCGACCCCGATGCCGCCTGCCAGCGCCATTTCGGCTACCGCGACCAACAGGCCACCATCCGAAATGTCGTGCACCGCAGTAACCGCACCATCGGTGATCAATTGGCGCACAATGCCGCCATTCAGTTTCTCGTCGGCGAGATCGACGAAGGGCGGATCGCCCTCTTCGCGTCCATGGATTTCGCGCAGCCAGAGCGACTGGCCCATCTCCGGATAGTTGGGGCCGATGACCGCGAGGATTTCACCTTCGGCCTTGAAGCCAATGGTCGCCATCTTCGCGACATCATCGAGCAGGCCGACGCCGCCAATGGCAGGGGTCGGCAAGATCGCGCTACCGCCGCCGGTGGCCTTGCTTTCATTGTAGAGCGAGACATTGCCTGAGACGATTGGATAATCGAGCGCACGGCAGGCATCGCCCATGCCGTCGAGCGCACCCACAAACTGCGCCATGATCTCGGGGCGCTGCGGGTTGGCGAAGTTGAGGCAATTGGTAATCGCCAGCGGTGTTGCACCAACCGCGCTGATGTTGCGATAGGTTTCAGCCACCGCCTGCTTGCCGCCTTCATAAGGATCGGCATAAACATAGCGGGGGGTGCAATCGGTCGACATCGCGAGCGCTTTTTTGTGACCATGCACGCGTACAACCGCCGCATCGCCACCCGATTTCTGCGCGGTGTCTGCGCCAACCTGACTATCATATTGCTGCCAGATCCATGCCCGGCTCGCAAGATCGGGCGAGGCCATCAGCTTGAGCAGATCCGCACCCAAGTCCTCCGATTGCGGTATGTCGCCGGGCGGCTTCACCTTGGCCCATGCCTTATAATCCTCACGGCTCATCGCGGGCCGATCATATTGCGGAGCATCATCGGCGAGCGGGCCGAGCGGGATGTCGCACACCACTTCGCCATTCCATTCGAGCACCATATGGCCGGTATCGGTCACCTCACCGATCACAGCGAAATCGAGTTCCCATTTCTCGAAGATTGCCTGTGCCATCGGCTCCTTGCCGGGCTTCAGCACCATCAGCATGCGTTCCTGCGATTCGGACAGCATCATTTCATAGGGCGTCATGCCGGTTTCGCGCTGCGGAACCTTGTTCATGTCGAGCCGGATGCCGCATCCGCCCTTCGACGCCATTTCGACGCTGGACGAAGTTAGCCCCGCAGCACCCATGTCCTGGATGGCAACGATCGCATCGGTCGCCATCAGTTCAAGGCACGCCTCGATCAACAGTTTCTCGGTAAAGGGATCGCCGACCTGCACGGTGGGGCGTTTTTCCTCCGCATCCTCGCCAAAATCGGCAGATGCCATGGTCGCGCCATGGATGCCGTCGCGGCCGGTCTTGGAACCGACATAGACGATCGGATTGCCAACGCCGGTGGCAGCTGAATAGAAAATCTTGTCGGTATCGGCGACGCCCACGGTCATCGCGTTGACGAGGATGTTGCCGTCGTAGGCCGGATGGAAATTGGTTTCCCCGCCAACCGTCGGCACACCTACGCAATTGCCATAGCCACCAATGCCCGCAACGACGCCCTGCACCAGATGCTTCATCTTGGGATGGTCAGGTCGCCCGAAACGCAGCGCGTTCATGTTGGCAACCGGACGCGCACCCATAGTGAAGACGTCGCGCAGGATTCCGCCAACGCCGGTCGCCGCACCCTGATAGGGTTCGATATAGCTCGGGTGGTTGTGGCTCTCCATCTTGAAGATGGCGGCCTGCCCGTCGCCTATGTCGATGACGCCCGCATTCTCGCCGGGACCGCAAATCACCCAAGGCGCCTCGGTAGGCAGCTTTTTCAAATGGATGCGCGAGCTTTTATAGCTGCAATGCTCCGACCACATCACCGAGAATATACCGAGTTCGACCAAATTGGGCTCGCGCCCCATCGCATTCAGGATGCGCTGATATTCTTCCTCGGAAAGGCCATGGTCGGCGACGACTTGCGGGGTGATCTGGGTCATGCGCGGCGCTTTAGCGTTGCATGCCGCCTTTAGCCAGCCTGTTTGCGGCCTTCACCAAGAGAAACCCACCAGGCCGCCAGCGTCGCCAGTCCAAAGGCGAAAAAGGCGAGCAGGCTGGTGCCGGTGGTCACCTCTGCCTCAACCGGACCGAACCAGTTGATGGCTTGCAAAAGCAGCAGCAGCCCGGCGAGCAGCGCAAGCGGCAAGGGCTTGGGCTTGGTTGCCTTTGCATAGAGCCATAGCGCGCCGAAAGTGAGGACCAGCTCAAGCGGCATTTCGACCGCCGGGTGGTTCCAAAGGCCCAGCCCCAGCTTGGGCGGACTGCCTGCCAGTGTCAGATCAGGCACATGCACCAACAGGTCGAGGAACCAATGCGACAGCACAACACATGCCGCCAGCACCGCTCCGGTCCGATTTTTTGTCAGCAGGTAAATCAGCCCGCCAAACAGCGTTGCAAAAACCGCCGTCCCCAACAGGCTGTGCGTATAGGGCATGTGATAGAGATCCATAGGGTTCATCACCGATATGCCCGGTGTCACCCGCATCTGCTCCACGCCGAATAGGAGAAAACCGAAAAAGGCCCAGTCAACCAATTGCGCACCCAGAAACAGCAGCGGAAGGCTCGGCGCGTCCTTGTGCTGCGCCGCAATCATGGCTGGTGCGAAATGCCCGATAAACATGTCCTGTCTCCCCTCTCCGAAGAGACTAGCGGCTGCCGGCCGATGCGCAAGAAAAAGGGGCCGAAAAACGGCCCCTTCCTCCAATTCATAAACTCATTCGCTATCAGTTGCTTTTGCAGGTTTGCGCGCCCTTGTCGGCGAGCTTGAGGTTGATCTGCTTGCCGCTACCCGACAACATGGTCTTGCCATCTTCGGATTTCAGCGGGCCTGCCGGCGCTTCCTCAGCCGGGGCGGCCGCACCTTCTGCCGGAGCAGCCGGAGCCTCAGCCTTCACACGAACAGCAGCGGCGGTCTTGTCACCCACGCGAATGTCGGCAGCCTCATTCTTGCCGAGGAAATCGACATGGACGATGGTGTTGTCCGCGCAACGATAGGTCGCTTGCGAAGTGATCGCCGGCGGCATTTCGGCAACAGGCGCTGCGGGCGCATCGGCTGCAGCGGTCGCATCGCCTTCGGCGGCGGGGGTTTCGGACTTGTTGCATGCCGCTAACGCCAGCATGGACAACGGGGCGATCAGGAGAATGGATTTCTTCATAGAGTCGAGACTTTGCACCATCTTTCGCAGGGCGGGAAGTAAAATCAGCGCAGCTGGTCGACAAAGCGAAATGCTTGACCGCCGAGCCGCCACAAGCCAAAGCTGCCGCATGTCGAACGAAAGCCCCCAACCCAGCTTTGAAGAGGCGCTCAAGGCGCTCGAAGAGATTGTCCGTAAACTGGAAAGCGGCGAGGCATCGCTCGACGAATCGATCGCGTTGTATGAACAGGGCCACAAACTGCGCGCGCAATGCCAAGCCCGGCTTGATGCCGCCCAGGCCCGGATTGAGCAGATTGTAATGGGCAGTGATGGCACCCCCGCCGGAACGCGGCCTTTCGACGCCGATTGAATAGTCGATGGCGCAAGCTGCCCCGGATTTGAACCTGGCCATTGCCCAAGTCGCGAGTGACGTTGACGCGATGTTCGACGAATATCTGGCGGTGCCGGACGATGCGCGCGCACCCCTTTACCAGGCGATGCGCCATGCCGCGATAGGCGGAGGAAAAAGGCTGCGGCCCTTGCTTGTTGTTGCAACTGCCGAGATATTCAACGTAGCCCGCGATGTCGCGATCCGCACGGGGACGGCGGTTGAAGCCATCCATGTCTATTCGCTCGTCCATGACGACCTGCCGTGCATGGATGATGACGATCTGCGACGCGGCAAGCCAACGGTACATAAGGCATTTGACGAGGCGACCGCAGTCCTCGCCGGGGATTCGCTGCATGCGCTAGCGTTCGAAATCCTGTCCGACACCGCAACCCATCCCGATCCGTTCATACGGTCCGAACTGATTGCAACACTGGCAACGGCAAGCGGCCCGTCGGGCATGGCGGGCGGACAGATGATGGATCTGGAGGCCGAGAAATCGAACTTTGACCTGCCAACCGTGACCCGGCTGCAAGCCCTGAAGACCGGCGCACTGATCGCGGCAAGCGTCGAAATGGGCGCGATCATTGGCCATGTGCCCCCCGAAGGCCGTGTCCATCTGCGCGGCTATGCCCGCGATATCGGCCTCGCCTTCCAGATTGTCGACGATATCATGGATGTTGAAGGTGATCCCGATGCAGCCGGAAAAGCGCTGCGCAAAGATGCCGATGCAGGCAAGGCGACTTTCGTGTCGCTGATGGGGCTTGATCGGGCAAAGCAACAGGCCGAAATGCTGGTCGAACAATCAGTGAGCCATCTGGCGGGCTATGGCCAAGAAGCCGATCTGCTTCGGGCCATTGCGCGGTATATATTGGAACGCGACAGATAGGGGGAAGCAATGGGCAAGCGAATTGGCGTCTATCCGGGAACCTTTGACCCCATCACCCTCGGCCATATGGATATCATCGAGCGTGGGGCCAAGCTCGTCGATGAACTGATCATCGGTGTTACCACCAACATAGCCAAATCGCCGATGTTTGATGATGACGAACGCATCGCAATGGTCGAGCGCGAGGTTGCGAGCCAGGGCATAAGCAACACCCGCGTCGTCGGTTTCAATTCGCTGCTGATGGATTTTGCCGAAGCCCAGGGGGCTGGCGTGGTGATCCGCGGTATTCGCGGGGTGACCGATTTCGAATATGAATATCAGCTCACCGGCATGAACCGGCAGCTGAACGATCGCGTGGAAACCGTGTTCCTGATGGCCGACGTGTCGTTGCAACCAATCGCCAGCCGGCTGGTCAAGGAAATTGCGATTTATGGCGGAGAGATAGGAAAGTTCGTCACACCCAAGGTGCGTGCCGAAGTGATGGCGCGGGTGACGGAACAGGGCGGAAAAGGCGGATAGGAGCCGCACTTTTCATGTCTTTGACAATTCCAGAAACTCCTCGCGCACGCGGATGTTGCGATTGGCGAGGTGGACTTCACGAAGGAACAGCAGCAGCGACGCAGCCATGCAGCCGAGCGCGAATACAAAGGTTGCGACAATCGCCTCGGTCATGGCGAGGCCGGCAAGCCCCATCAGGAACAGCATTCCGATAATGACGCAAACGGCGATGGTCGACAAAACGCTGAGCAGGATCGCCATGCTGACGGTTTCCATACGTTTTTTCACGAGGCGAAGCTCGTCTACCACCATTTTGTGTTCGGTCCCGCTGGTGATCGGATGCTGCGCCTGAAGCTGGCGCGAGCGATCAACGATACGCGACAGCCGGGTGACAAAAATTCCCAGCAAGGTGCCTATCGCGACCAGAAGGATGGTGGGCGTCAACGCCGTTTGCACGATCGAGATTACCGAAGCCAGATCGGACGACTGCATGGCGCTCACCCATTGCCTTCCATCTTGCTGGCGATATCGCGCAGCTCGGTCTTCAGCAACTTGCCGATATGGCTTCGGGGCATTTCGTCAATCTGGTATAGCGCGGATAGCCGCTGGGTTTTGCCCAGTTGCTCATTGGCTGCGGAAAGCAATGCATCGGTGTCCAGCGTGACGCCTTTCGCGCCAGTCACAAATCCGACCGGCGTTTCGCCCCAGCGTTCGCTCGGAACGCCAATAACGGCAGCTTCCTCTACACCCGGCAGACCCAGCAAAATGCCTTCCAGATCGACTGGATAGATATTGAACCCGCCCGATATGATCATGTCTTTCGATCGGCCGAGCAGTTCGACAAAGCCGTCGGCATCGACGCGGCCGATATCGCCCATGCGTTGCCACACGTTTCCATCCTCCGGATCGATCCAATAACCTTCGCGCGTCTTTTCGGGCTGGTTCTGGTATCCCGACATCATCGTTGCAGACCGCCCGACCAGTTCCCCGGTTTCCCCGGCCGGCAAGCGATTGCCGGCTTCGTCGATGGTGAAAACCTCGCTGCCTTTCCAGGGGATACCGACGGTGTGCAACTTGTCGGGATGCTCGTGCGCCTGCAACAGGCAGACGACACCGCCTTCGGTCATCGAATATATCTCGACCAGACCACCGGGCCAGCGTTTGAGCACATCGGCTTTAAGGGCGGGCGCAAAGGGAGCACTTGTGCAATATTTCAGCCAATAGCTCGACAGGTCATATTCGTCGAATTTCTCATATTCCATCAAGCGCTTGTACTGGACCGGCACCAGCATCGTATGGGTGATGCGATGCCTGTGCGCGCGATCCAGATAGCCGACGACATCGAATTTGGGCATGATGTGCAGCGTGCCGCCATAGGCCAGCGTCGGGATAACCAACGCCAATGTGGTATTCGAATAGAGCGGCGTTGATGCCAGCGATGCAGCCTCGGGCGCGCCATAGCCGGTATTGGCACCAACACAGGCATGCAGCCAGCGCATCTGGCGCGAATGGATAATGCCCTTGGGCGTGCCCGTCGTGCCGCTCGAATAAATGATGTTGAATGGGTCTTTGGGGCCGCAACCATGCGGCGCTGCCTCGGCACCGTCTTCCGCCATCCAGCCGAATATGTCCGGATTGTCGTCCAAGGGCGCATCGAGCATGATTGTCTTGACCGATGGCAGATCGCGCCCAGCAAGGTCGGCGAGCTTGGGCGCGTCGATGAACAGGTGCATCGCCCCCGAATCCTTGAGCATCGCCTCCAGCTGTTGCGGCGTTGCCGAGGTGGTCAGCGGCGCTGCACAACCACCCGCGCGGATCGCACCAAGATAGGCCAGCGCGTAGCGCACAGTGCTGGTCCCAAGAATGGCGACTGCCTGCCCTTTTTGCAGCCCGTCACGCTGCAATTGGGCGGCGATCCGTTCGACCAGTGCCGCAACCTGTGACCAGGTCAGGCTCTCCGTCCCATCATCCAGCGCCACCCGATCCGGCCTTTCGCGGCCCCACGCAGCGATTAAACCTGTGTAATCGCCAAAGGGCTTTTCCAGCTCGGCCATGGGGTCGAATGTCATCTTGTCGCTCTCCTGTTTGCCGCCTTGCTTAAGCGGACGAATCACCAAAAGGGAAGCCCCAATTCCCTGTGGAAAAGGGCTGCTTTCCCTTGGGTTTCTAAAGCTGTTCCCCTATGGTCCGCGCATGAGTGAAAATACCCCCAGCGGCGATAGCGCTGCCAATCCGAACAAGAACGAATATGGCGCCGACAGCATCAAGGTGCTGAAGGGGCTCGATGCCGTCCGCAAACGGCCCGGCATGTATATCGGCGACACCGATGATGGTTCGGGCCTGCACCACATGGTGTTCGAAGTTTCGGACAACGCGATCGACGAAGCGCTGGCCGGGCATTGCGATCTGGTGCTGATCGAACTCAATCCCGACGGCTCGGTTTCGGTCGAGGATAATGGCCGCGGCATCCCCACCGACATGCACAAGGAAGAAGGCGTGTCGGCTGCCGAAGTGATCATGACCCAGCTGCACGCAGGCGGTAAGTTCGAGAATACTTCGGACGATAATGCCTATAAAGTTTCAGGCGGCCTCCACGGTGTGGGCGTTTCGGTGGTCAATGCGCTCAGCGAATATCTGGAGCTGACGATCTGGCGCGAGGGCAAGGAGCATTGGATGCGCTTCGAGCATGGCGATGCCGTTGCGCCGCTAAAGGTGGCGGGCGATGCACCCATCGTTGACGGAAAGCCCAAAAAGGGCACGCGGGTTACCTTCCTCGCCTCGACCGATACCTTCAAAAATGTCACCGAGTTTGATTTCGACAAGCTTGAGCATCGCTATCGCGAACTGGCTTTCCTCAATTCGGGCGTGCGTATCCTGCTGCGCGACAAGCGCCATGCCGATGTGCTCGAGCATGATCTCTATTATGAAGGCGGCATCGCGGCGTTCGTCAAATGGCTCGATCGCAACAAGGCGGCAATCATTCCCGATCCGATTGCTATCTCTTCCGAACGCGACGGTATCGGTATCGATGTCGCGCTCGAATGGAATGACAGCTATTACGAAAATGTCCTCTGCTTCACCAACAACATCCCGCAACGCGATGGCGGTACCCATTTGGCGGCCTTCCGCGCGGCACTGACCCGTACGATCAACAATTATGGCGAGAAATCGGGCATCCTGAAAAAGGAAAAGGTCAGCCTGACCGGTGAGGATATGCGCGAAGGCCTGACCGCAATTGTTTCGGTCAAATTGCCGGACCCAAAATTCAGCTCGCAGACAAAGGACAAGCTGGTTTCCTCTGAAGTGCGCCAGCCGCTGGAAAGCCTGATGGCCGACAAGATGGCCGAATGGCTGGAGGAAAATCCTGCACATGCCAAGGCGCTGATCCAGAAGATCGTCGACGCCGCCGCCGCGCGCGAAGCGGCGCGCAAAGCCCGCGAACTCACACGGCGCAAGGGCGCGATGGATATCGCCTCGCTTCCCGGCAAGCTGGCCGATTGTCAGGAGCGAGATCCTGCCAAATCCGAACTGTTCCTGGTCGAAGGTGACTCGGCAGGTGGCTCGGCCAAGCAAGGCCGTGACCGGCATTACCAGGCGATCCTGCCGCTCAAGGGAAAGATCCTGAACGTCGAGCGCGCACGGTTCGACCGGGTTATTTCGTCGAAGGAAGTCGGAACCCTCATCCAGGCGATGGGCACCGGCATCCGCGACGATTTCAACCTCGAAAAGCTGCGTTATCACAAGATTGTGATCATGACCGACGCCGATGTCGACGGCAGCCATATCCGCACGCTTTTGCTCACCTTCTTCTATCGCCAGATGAAGCCGATCATCGACGCCGGCCATCTCTACATTGCCCAGCCGCCGCTCTACAAAGTCGCCAAGGGTCGCAGCGAGCTTTACCTCAAGGACGACACCGCGCTCGACAATTATCTTGTCGACACCGGATTGAACGGCCTTGTGCTCGACAGCGCATCGGGCCAGCGTAGCGGCAATGATCTTGCCGCGCTGGTCGACCATGCCCGCCGGATGCGCAGTCTGATGGCTTATGTCCCGCGTCGCTATGATTCGACAATCATCGAGGCCATGGCACTCAACGGTGCCTTGGCCCCGGATCTGGAAGGCGCAGCACGCGAAGCGGCGGTGCAGAAAGCGGCGAACTGGATGGACGCACAGGATCCGGAGAGCGTCTGGACAGGGCGGGTTTCGGAAGAAGGCGGCTATCATTTCGAACGCCGTTGGCGCGGGGTTTCGGACCACCACATCATCGAACGCAGCTTCCTTCTGTCGGCCGAGGCGCGCAAGCTCCACCGGTTGGCCGAAGAAGAGGCTGCCAGCTATCTGACACCGGCCCGGCTGATCAAATCGGGTGCGGCAGCGGTAGAGACCGATGCCGATGGCGAGGCGATCGATAGCGAGGCGGTGCAAAGCCCTGCTGCGCGCAAGGCAGCCGCCGAAAAGGCGATCACACGCCCCTCGGAATTGCTCGACGCGGTGCTCGTTGCAGGGCGCAAGGGCTTGTCGGTCCAGCGCTATAAGGGCCTAGGCGAGATGAATGCCGAACAATTGTGGGAAACCACGCTCGATCCGACCGCGCGCACGCTTCTGAAGGTGACAATCGAGGACAGTCAGGAAGAAGGCGAGATTTTCGAGAAACTGATGGGCGATGTGGTCGAGCCGCGCCGCGAATTCATTCAGGACAACGCGCTCAACGTCGCCAATCTCGACGTCTAATTTTGGTTTTACCGCGAGGCCGGGGCGCTGCCTTCGGCCTCGGCTTTGCGCTTCCGAACAAGTTCGTCTTTCAGCGGGTGCAACTCCCGACAGGCGCTTTCCAGCGCGGTCCACTGCTCGGCCATAGCACGCGGTTCTCCGCTATCCAGTTTGGACTTGAAACTGTGAAGCAAAGTTTCGAGGTCGGTATTGACGGTCGATGTCATCTGGTTTGCGGCAAAGGCCGTCGCCGCTTCGGCATAATCGATGGCGCTCGCCTGATGGGCCGCAGCCGCAATGCCTTCGGTTCGGCTCGCTTCGATAGTGTGAAATGCAGCACAAGAGAGAAATGTGTCATAAATTTCGCGATCGCCCTCTTCGGCGGCGATAACCGGGGAAGCTAGGAGCGTAGCTCCACAAAGTGCGCGGATGATTTTCATGCGATTATCGTACTCGATGCAGATGGCTACCCAGTGAACACGAACTATTCAACCCATGCGACCGCCTGCCAGGCAGGAAGCTTCGCCGGATCCGCATCCTCAACTCGGACAAGAGCAACCGCCAATCCCAGTTCGGGATAGCCCTTCCGTAACCGCTTGGGATCGACCTCATTCAGCGGCGCAACCACCAATCGCCGGTTGACCTTTTGCCGCCAGTTCATACGCGCGGTATTTTCCTGCCCGACATAACAGCCCTTGGTGAAGGAGACGCCATTAAGCTCCGCTGCATTGGTTTCGAGCCACAAGGTGGCATCGCTGCCCAGTTCGGCCTGCCCTTCGGGCACGCCCAGCGAAAGCCGGTGCGCGCGATACAGTGCGCTGATGTCGACATCCTCCGCCGTTACTGGTCCAACCCATCTTACGCCCAGTTCCGGTAAGCGCGGATCGGCTGGGCGCTCGGGGGCGGTGACTGCCCAGAAAACGCCAAGTGCTGGGTCGATGGTAATCGTGATCTTGCGACGCAGCCGGTATAGCGACAGACGGCGCACCAGTGCCTCGGCCTGGGCAGCCTCGCAATCGATCAGGATGTCGCCCGCATCTTCCCAAAGTATGAAATCGAACAGCGCCTTGCCCTGTGGCGTCAACAGCCCCGCCCATAGGGGCAATTGGGCCTGTGTATCCTGTGTTACCAGACCTTGCAGAAATCCGCGCACATCTTCCCCTTCCTCTTGCGGGGAAAGCCGTATGACAGCACGATCGAACAATCGAGGTTCAGACATGGGTGACAGATAGGGAGCGACACGCCTAAAGGGAAGCCATGACTGTGACGACTCTGACAATCCGCCGCCCCGATGACTGGCACGTACACCTGCGCGACGGGGACATGTTGAAGGCTGTTCTGCCCTATACCGCGCGCCAATTTGCCCGTGCCATCGTGATGCCGAATCTCGCGCCGCCGGTTATCAGCGCAGCGGACGGCGCGGCCTATCGCGACCGCATATTGGATGCGCTGCCCGACGGGATGGATTTCACTCCGCTGTTGACCGCCTATTTGACCAATGGCACAGATGCCGATGATTTGGCGGCGGGTTTTGCCGAAGGCATTTTCACAGCGGCCAAGCTCTATCCAGCCCACGCCACCACCAACAGCGCGCACGGCGTTACCGACATCTCGAACATCTATCATGTCCTTGAACGGATGCAGGCGATCGGTATGCCGTTGCTGATCCATGGCGAAGTGACCGACCATGATGTCGATATCTTCGACCGCGAGGCAGTGTTTATCGAGCGCACGCTAAATCAAGTCGTGCGTGATTTTCCTGACCTGCGCATTGTGTTTGAACATATCACCACGGCAGAGGCCGTCGATTTCGTAACTGCATCGGGCCCGAATATTGGCGCCACCATCACCCCGCAGCATTTGCATATAAACCGCAACGCCATGTTCGCCGGCGGCATCCGTCCGCATGCCTATTGCCTGCCCGTTGCCAAGCGCGAAAAGCACCGGTTGGCACTGCGAGCGGCGGCAGTATCGGGCAACCCCAAATTTTTCCTCGGCACCGACAGCGCACCGCACGCCGTATCGGCCAAGGAATCTGCCTGCGGTTGCGCGGGGATTTTCAACGCGCCCTTCGCCATCGAAAGCTATGCCCTCGTGTTCGAAGAGGAAGGCGCGCTCGACAAGCTCGAAGGGTTCGCCTCCGAATTTGGCCCGCGTTTCTATCGCCTGCCGCTCAATGCGGATCGGATCACGCTCACCAAGGCGCCGGTCGAAGTGCCCCTATCGGTCGATGCAAATGGTACCCCCGTTTCACCCTTCCATGCGGGCGAAACCATCGGCTGGAAATTTTCAGCCGATTGAACGCATCCGGCGCAGGGCATCGATGCTGAAAATTCCCAGCGCGATCCAGATAAGGATAAAGCTGGCAATGCGTACGGGCGTGAGCGGCTCGTTGTAGAGCAGGAACCCGCACAGGAATTGCAGTGTAGGCGCGAGATATTGCACGAAGCCGAGCGCGCTATAGTTCATCCGCCGCGCCGCGGTGGCGAATAGCAGCAGTGGTATCGCGGTAATCGCCCCGCCCGCAGCAAGCAGCCATGTCGTTGTCGCATCGCTGCCCCAGCCGTCATGCGGTCCGCTCCACGCAAACCAGAAGGCACCCGCCATCGCAATCGGCAACAACAGGGTGGTTTCGATGGCAAGTCCGGGCACCGAACCGACCGGTGCCATTTTTCGCACCAACCCATAGGCACAGAAACTGGCGGCAAGTGTCAGGCTGATCCACAATGTATCGATGGCGCCGATGGCGAGCAGCGCAACGCCCAGCGTCGCGACGCCCACCGCCCCCCATTGCAGACGATTCAACCGTTCACCGAGGAACAGCGTTCCCATCAGGATGTTGAGCAACGGATTGAGATAATAACCAAAACTGGCGGCGAGGATATTCCCGTTATTGACCGCCCAGACATAGATGAGCCAGTTTATCGAGATCAGCGCCGCGCTGGCCAGCATCCAGCGGAGCAAGGGCCAGCGCGCGAGCGCATCCCGATATTCACCGAGCTGGCGCCGAAAGGCCATGATGAGCAGCAGCAGAGGCACGGCCCAAACCACGCGATGGGCGATGATTTCCAGCGCAGGGACGGCCGACAATTGCTTGAAGAACACCGGCATGAAACCCCATGCCGTATAGGCACCGATCGCGGCGGCCAAGCCGCCTCGATCCAGTTGCGATGGCTGTTGTGGGGGACGCGCGCTCAGATGATCCCGCCGCCGAGCCACAGCCGGATGGCACAGATGGCGACGACGACAAGGCAGAAGTTGCGGCCGCTATTCTTGTCGGAAGCAAAGCCAAAGGCAACGCCGGCCCCGGCGATCACGATGATCAACCAGTTCAGCCAGCCAAGCAGCGGAAAAAATGCCGGAATAGCGAGGATCAGGGCGACCAAGCCGAGGATGAAAGCGATGATGTTTGCCATGCGCCAAGGTTAGGCTGGCGAAAAGCCAATGGCAAGCGGCGTTCAAGGCACGTTTCGACGCTCGCACGAAACCGTTCGACCAACAAATCGCCATTCGTCTAGTTTTTGTTCATGTAAAATCGTCGCAATGGTCGCAGCCCAATAAGGAGAAGAACATGAAAGCCCTTATCGCAACCACTGCTGCATTGGCCCTCGCCCTGCCGGGCGTGGCGCTTGCCGATCCGCCGCGCCATGCCCCGGCGCATGGATACTACAAGAAGAAGCAGCGTGAAGCCGAACCCATCTATCGCGACACCCGCGTCTGGCGCGGCAGCGATGATCGCTATTATTGCAAGCGCAGCGACGGAACCACCGGTCTGATTATCGGTGCAGCGGGCGGCGCTCTGATCGGTCGCGCGATCGACACCCGTGGCGATCGGGCACTTGGCACCATATTGGGGGCCGCGGGTGGCGCCATCCTCGGTCGCCAAATCGACCGCGACCGCTATCGCTGCCGCTAATCAGGTCAGGCGGGCCGAGGGCTAGCTGGCGCGGAAACGCACCGGCAGGGTCTTGAGCCCGCCGACGAAACTCGAATTGGCCCTTTTCGGTTCGCCGGCCAGTTCGATCGAATCCAGCCGATCAAGCAATTCTTCGAACAAGATGCGCATTTCCAGCCGGGCCAGATGCAGCCCGAGACATTGATGCGCGCCCGCGCCGAAGGCCAGATGACGGTTTGGTGAGCGCGCTGCATCAAAACGGCGCGGTTCCGGAAACACGCTTTCATCGTGATTGGCCGAAACATAGCTGAGCATCAGCCAGTCACCCTTCGCAATTTTCTGCCCGCCTACTTCAACATCTTCCGCGGCCGTGCGCATGAAATGCTGCACCGGCGTGGTCCAGCGAATCGCCTCTTCGACGATCCCCGGCAAAAGCGAGCGATCGGCCTTCAGCTTTTGGAACTGGTCCGGATCCTGCGCCAGCGCCAGCATCGCACCCGCCGTAGAGGCCGAGGTTGTATCATGGCCCGCGCTGGCTACGATGATGTAATATCCGGCCATTGCGCGATCATCGAGCGGCGCCCCATCGACTGTCGCATTGGCAATAACGCTCGCGACATCGTCGGTGGGGTTGGCGCGCTTTTCGGCGGCGAGACCGGCAAAATAGTCCTCGAAGCTCTTGACTGCTCCGGCAACCAGCTGCGTGATCTGTTCGGGCGTCATTTCGGCGCGGCCTGATTTGTTGAGATCTTCATCCTGGCCACCAAACATTTGCTGGGTCAGGAACAACATCCGCGGTTCGTCTTCTTCGGGAACACCCAAAATCTGCATCACGACATGCAGCGGATAGGGGGCCGACACCAGCTGGACGAAATCCGCCTCGGGCCCACTGGCCACCAATCGGTCGACAGTTTTCTTCGCCAGCGCCTTGATCTCGGCTTCGAGCATTTTGAGATTCTTCGGCATGAACCAGTCCTGGGTCAGCCGGCGATATTTCATGTGGATCGGCGCATCGAAGACGACGAGCGAGTCCACCAGCATGTTGCTGCCGGTTACCGAACGGGCAAATTCGATCGCGCTGCGAAAACTGAAGACGACCGGTCGTGGATTGTTGAGGAAGGTCGCATTGTCCTTGGAAATGTGCATCACATCTTCATATCGGGTAATCAGCCAGAACGGGTCGTGAAATTCGTCATTCTCGACACGCACCACCGGTGTTTGCCGACGCAGCTCCTCGAACATGTCGAGCGCCGCGTTCCAATCGCCGAAGACCTTGGGGTCGTAAACGCGGTGCGCGGCCTCTCCGCGCAAGACGGGAATACTATCGCTCATGTCTGCTCGCTCCTTCAGACGATACGGCTGTCCTTATTGCCCCAATATTCATCGCGCAGCAGGCGCTTGTAGAGTTTGCCGGTCGGATGTCGGGGCAGCTCCTCGCGGAAATCGATCTGCTTTGGCATTTTCACGCCCGAAAGGCTGGGCCGCAGATAGGCCTTGAGTTCGTCCGCCAGCTCGTCGCCGGCATTGGCCCAATCGAGCGGCTGGACAATGGCCACCACGCGTTCACCCATATCGTCATCGGGCGCACCGATCACGGCAGCGTCGGCAACCTTGGGGTGGTGCACCAGCAGATTTTCGATTTCCTGCGGATAGATATTCACCCCGCCCGAAATGATCATGAAGCTCTTGCGATCGGTGAGGTAGAGGAAACCCTCTTCATCAACTTTGCCGACGTCGCCGAGCATCGACCAGTTGGGATGCTTGGGGTGGCGGCTTTCGGCGGTTTTCACCGGATCATTGTGATAGCTGAACTGCGATTCGCTCTCGAAATAGACAACGCCTTCCTCGCCGACGGGCACTTCCTCGCCGTCTTCACCACAAATATGGATGATGGCATTGAGCGCTTTGCCGACCGAGCCCTTGTGGGTCAGCCAATCCTCGCTGTTGATGAAGGTGAAGCCATTGCCTTCGGTGCCCGCATAATATTCGCGCAACACCGGACCCCACCAGGCAATCATCGCCTCCTTGACCGGAACCGGGCAGGGCGCGGCGGCATGGACGGCGCATTTGAGCGTCGACACGTCATATTTCGACCGCACTTCTTCGGGCAATTTGAGCATGCGGACGAAGTGCGTCGGCACCCATTGGCTGTCGGTGATCTTGAATTTCTCGATCGCGGCCAGCGCCTCTTCGGGATCATATTTCTCCATCACCACCACGGTGCCGCCCAAGCGGTGCACCGCCATGCACCAGCGCAACGGTGCGGCATGGTAAAGCGGCGCGGGTGAGAGATAGATGCTGTCGCCCGAAAAGCCGAAAGCCCCGGCCGCAATCATCGCCAGCGGGTTTATGGCGGCAATATCGGTATCCTCGGGCAGCGGCAGACGCACGCCCTTGGGTCGCCCGGTGGTCCCGGAGCTGTAGAGCATATCGGTGCCTGCACGCTCATCGGCGACTGGTGTTGATGGCATTTTGGCCAGTTCGGCTTCAAGCGGAATCCAGCCCGCCCGTTCGCCACCGACAATATAGCGCTTTACCGGCGTTTCGATCTGGTCGAGCGTATCGCCCAGATAGTTGGAGGTGAACAGCGCCTGTGAGCCGCTATCTTGCAAGATATAATCGATTTCGGGCGCCGTCAGCCGGTTGCTGATCGCCACAAAGACCAGTCCCGCACGCTGGGCACCCCAGGCAAGGTCGAAAAACTCGGCCCGGTTTTCCATGCACATCGCGATGGTATCGCCATGACCCAGCCCCAACGAGCGCAACAATTGCGCTACGCGGTTCGAATTCGCGTCGAGCTCGGCAAAGGTCACCACTTGCCCCGATCCCGCCATGATGATGGCGGGTTTGTCAGGGTTGGCGGCGGCATGAATTTTGGGGTGCATCAGTCTCTCCATTTTCTCATTACCGTAGGGCTGAGCCTGTCGAAGCCCGGCTCGCCTCCAAACGCCCTTCGACAAGCTCAGGGCTACGGTGGATATTCAGTTTGGGCCGATATCAGGTGCCCGTCCAGTTGGGCTTGCGCTTTTCGGCAAAGGCAGCGGCCCCTTCGCGGGCGTCGTTGGTGGCGAACAGGTTTCCGAGCGTCTCGGTCTGTTTCTGCCACATGTCGGCTTCGCTCCACTCACCCGATTCGACGATCACCTGCTTCGATTTCTTGACCGCTAGCGGACCATTGTCGGCAATGGTGCGCGCCAGTTCGATCGCCGCATCGAGCGCCGGGCCGGACGTCACGCGGTTGACCAGGCCCAATTCATAGGCACGCTTTGCATCCATGAAGTCGCCGGTCAGCGCCAATTCCATCGCGATATGCGGTGCGATCTTCTTGGGCAGGCGCATCAGGCCGCCAGCAGCCGCGGCCAGCCCGCGCTTCACCTCGGGGATGCCGAACTTCGCATTCTCATTGGCGACGATCATGTCGCAGGCAATGGCAACTTCAAGGCCGCCCGCGAGGGCATAGCCATCGACCGCCGCAATCAATGGCTTGGCGGGCGATTTCTGCGTGATGCCGCCAAAACCGCGACCTGCAACGAATGGCGTTTCGCCGCGCAGGAAGCCTTTCAGGTCCATGCCCGAGCAGAAGGTGCCACCAGCACCAGTGACGATGCCAACACGCAGTTCATCCTCTGCATCGAGCCGGTCGAGCGCGGCAGCGATCAGTTCGGATGCCGCCTTGTTCATCGCGTTTTTTGCGTCGGGCCGGTTGATCGTGATGATCAATATGCCGTCACGGGCTTCGACCAATGCGTCGCTCATGGAATTTCCTCTCTTTACTTGGTTTTCGGAAGGCCGAGCACATGCTCGCCAATGATATTGCGTTGAATTTCGCTGGTGCCGCCACCGATCGTGGCGGAGAAGCTGTTCAGATAGCTGCGGTGCCAGAAACCGCCATCGACGGCATTTTCGTCGCCGACATAATAGCCCGCCTTGGTTCCCTGGAACTGCAGGGCGAATTGCGTCAGTTCGCGTACCAGCTCGGTGCGCGCCAGCTTGTTCATCAGCGACAGCCCCATCGGGCGATCCTGATTGAGTGGCGCCATCCGCCTGCGGGCATTATTGAGATTGAGCGCCTGCGCATCGATCAGGAACTCGACCAGCTTGTCGCGCATCACCGGATCGTCGAGCAGAGGCTTGCCCCCGCGCTGCGCAGTGCGCGCAAGGTTGAGGATTTCCATGACGTCCATTTCCTTGGCGAAGGAACCACCCGCCAGATTGACCTTCGCGCCGCGCTCATATTCCAGCGTCTTCATCGCGACCAGCCAGCCCTGGCCTTCCTCGCCCATGATGTCGCTAGCAGGGATGCGGGCATTGTCGAAGAACGTCTGGACGAAGCCATATTCACCGGTGAGTTTCTTGATCCGCCGGGTTTCAATCCCCGGAATCCGCATCGGCGACAGGAAGAAGCTGAGCCCTGCATATTTGTTTGGCGCATCCGGATTGGTGCGCGCGAGCAGGATCATCATATGCGCCCTGTCACCCAATGACGTCCATATCTTGGAGCCATTGACGACATACTCGTCGCCATCGCGCACGGCACGGGTCTGCGCATTGCCAAGGTCTGATCCGTTTTCCGGTTCGGAAAAGCCCTGGCACCAGATTTCCTCTGCGGCGAGCATCGGTTTGATGTAACGCTTCTTCTGCTCCTCGGTGCCAATGTCGAGGATGAGCGGCCCGGCCCAGCCATTGCCGATAGCGTTGAGCATGATCGGCGAATCGTATTTCTTCATGATCCGCGTCGCGATCCGCTGATATTCAGGATGCATCCCGCGGCCGCCATATTCGGCAGGCCAGCTCATCCCGATATAGCCGGCCTCGTAAACCTGGTTCTGCCATTTCTGCAGGAAATCGAACTGCTGGTCGGTCGAAACCTCCATGAAGGTCAACGGCAGCATGAAGCCCGGATCGGCGACGGTGTGCTCGCGGAACCAGGCGTCGCACTGTGCCTCGAAATCGGCAAGTTCTTGGGCGTCGGGTTTGCTCATCGGCGATTCCTCTCTCGACCGTTTAATTGCGTGATTAAATCGCGGATTGCAATGCCTCTACAGCGATTTTTTCGCTCTGCCATTCGTGCGCAGAATGTTGCGTTTTTACAATTATTCGCGTCGCCGCAGGTATATCCAAAGCGCACTGGGCATAATCCAAGGGGGCTGGGAATATATGCATAAGGTGATTGGCTTCGCCGCGCTCGCCGCGGTGTCTGTATCGGCTGCGGCAAAGGACGAGGAACCCGCGCTGGCATTGGCGAAATGCGATACCAACTATGGAACCATTGCGGTCGTCGATGGCGACACGCAGGGTTGGACCAAATATGGGCTGGGCAGCCCGCGCGAACTAGTCAATTCGCTCGCGCTCGAATCGGGATGCTTCACGCCGCATAATCCGGCGAGTGGCGATCCGGCCGATTATCTGATGAATGTGATCGCTGGCGACAAGGAAGAGGTCGACAAGAGCATCAACTTAGCCAAGGCCGCAGTGACAGAAGGGTTGGTGCGCTCGGGCGCAGTCGGCAGCCTGGCTGGCAATGTTCCGCTGGCGGGCCCGCTTTTGGGCATGTTCGGCGGACTGGGGGGCAAGAAAAAGACCGTTGCGGCTGGCATTCGCGTGGTCAGCCCGGCCAACGGCCTGACGCTGGTCAGCGGCAGCGGCGAAGTCAAGAAATCGGCACTGACATTTGGCGGCGCGTCGGCCTGGGAAAGCGGCGTCAACGCAGCAGGCTATGGGTCAAGCAAGGATGGCAAGATGCTGGCCGAAGCGTTCATGAAGGCGTTCAATGCCGTCAGCGGTCAGGCGTCGATCCTTGCGCAGACAGCCCCCGCAGCACCCAAGGCTGCAGCCGGGGCAACTGTTGCGGTCGATACCAGCATGTACGAATCTGCAAGCAAGCAGGCCAATATAGTCCGTGCGCTGCGCGCTGGGACCAGCCTCAATCCGACAGGCAATCGCGAAGGCCTGTTTGTGGAGGTTAGCGACAATTACGGTTCAAAAGGTTGGGTGTCCGTCGAAGACCTGCAATAGCGACCCATCTGCATTCGGCGGACACCCGTGCGGCCGTGCCTTTAGGGGCGCGGCCGCACTTTTTTGCGCGGTCTATTTGAACAGGCTGCCCAATATACCGCGAACCAGTGATTTGCCGAGGCTGCCGGCCAGCTGGCGACCAACGGAAGTGGCTGCCGAGCGTGCGGCGGATTGCACCATTTTTTCCGCCATGCTGGGCTTCGCTGCCTCGCGCGCCTGACGAGCGGCTTCGCGTGCTGCTTCTTTTGCAGCCGCCGCTTCCTGCTTGGCGCGTTCCTTGGCGGCGATGGCATCTAGCTTGGCTTGCTCCTCGGCCGCTTCGGCCGCCTCAGCCGCAGCTGAAGCTTGCGCGCCTTTGGCAGCAAGGATTTCCTCGGCTGATTCCCGGTCGATTAGATCGTCATATTTGTCACCGACCGCGTCGGTAGTGATCATGACACCGCGCTCCTGCGGCGTCAGCGGGCCGGTGCGCGACGCGGGTGGCTTGATCAGGGTCCGCTCGACCGGCGTAGGCGCGCCATCGGCTTGCAGCACCGAAACCAGCGCCTCGCCTACCTTGAGCTCGGTGATCGCAGTCGCGACATCGATCTTGGGATTGGCGCGGAAGGTTTCGGCAGCCGATTTGACCGCTGCTTGATCGCGCGGGGTGAAGGCATTCAACTTGTGCTGCACCCGATTGTTGAGCTGCCCGGCAACGGTATCGGGAATGTCGATCGGGTTCTGCGTGATGAAATAGACACCAACGCCCTTCGAACGGATCAGCCGGACGACCTGTTCGATTTTCTCCACCAGTGCCTTGGGCGCATCGCTGAACAGTAGGTGCGCCTCGTCGAAGAAGAAGACCAGCTTGGGCTTGTCCGGATCGCCGATTTCCGGAAGTGTTTCGAACAATTCCGAAAGCAGCCACAGCAGGAAGGTCGAATAAAGCTTCGGGCTCTGCATCAGCTTTTCAGCGGCGAGGATGTTGATGATCCCGCGCCCCTTGTCATCGCAGGCGATAAAATCGTCGAGGTCGAGCGCTGGCTCACCGAAAAAGCGGTCCCCGCCCTGCGAGCGCAGCTGCAGTAGCGAACGCTGGATCGAGCCGACGCTCTGTTTGGACACATTGCCGTAAGTCGTGGTCATTTCCTCGGCGCGTTCGGCAATATTGACCAGCATTGCCTGCAAATCGTCGAGATCGAGAAGCAGCATGCCTTCCTTGTCCGCCACATGGAAAGCGATGGTCAGCACGCCTTCCTGCACCTCGTTTAGATCCATCAGGCGCGACAGCATCAACGGGCCCATTTCGGAAACCGTGGTGCGCACCGGATGTCCGCTTTCGCCGAACAGGTCCCAGAATTGCAACGGATTGTCCGAATAGGTCCAATCGCTGTCGCCGATTTCCTTGGCGCGATTGGCGAAGATTTCGTGGTTCTTCTGCGTGGCGGCACCCGCCATCGCCATTCCCGAAAGATCACCCTTTACGTCCGAGACGAACACCGGAACGCCGTTGCGCGAAAAGCCTTCGGCCATCACCTGCAAGGTGATGGTCTTGCCCGTGCCGGTCGCGCCTGCAATCAGCCCGTGCCGGTTTGCCCGTTTCCAGTTAATCGCCTGCCGCGCGCCTTCTGCGGTTGAACCGATAAACAGGCCTTCGTCAGACATTGGAATGCTCCTGCAATTAGTTGAAATCACTTTCCGACAGGACAACAACGACTGTTCGTTCAGGTCAAGTAATATCGGTAACTATATCGTTGGATTTAGGCGGCATCATCTTGTCCGTAGCACGAGTCGACTGGCCGCAAAGCGCGGCGTTACAAGGTTGCGCGACGCGTCGCTGCCGCTAATCGGCGGGTGTAAAATTTTGTGGAGTTGTGCGTGACAAAAGCGCTGAAACTGGGTTTGGCTGGCGGGCTGTTGCTGATGTTGCAGGCCTGTGTTTCTGCACCAGCCCAGCCCGCTCCGCGCCCGGTACCGAAACCGGCGCCGGTTGTCATTTCGCCACCCCCTCCAAAGCCGCGTCCCACCCCGGTGGTTGTCACCAACGCCGCGCCCGAGCAGCTCCGCACCGAGCTCCGGGAAGCCTGGCGGCTTTTTCCCGGTAAAACCGGGATCGCCGTTCGACGTATCGATGGCGACTGGTTGTTGGGTGAACGGTTGACCGACCTGTTCCCCCAACAAAGTGTTTCCAAATTATGGGTCGCCGTCGCCGTTCTGGATCGTGTGGATCAGGGCAAACTCAGCCTGACTACGCCGGTGCGTGTCAGCTATGATGATTTCACCATGTTCCAGTCAGACATAAAGGCGCGCGTTGAACGTGCCGGGCCGGTATCGACTACCGTGTCAGAGCTTCTTGAGTTGGCAATTCTCAAAAGTGATAACACTGCCAATGACAAACTGGCGGATTTGTTGGGCGGCCCGGACGCGGTTCGCAAAATGCTGTCCGACAAGAAACTCACCGGTATCCGATTCGGGCCGGGTGAGCGCAAAATGCAAAGCGACATTGCCGGCTTGCCCTGGGATCAAAGCTATGGCCCTGGAAATCGCTGGTTTGCCGCACGCTCCAAAGTGCCTGAAGAAACCCGTCGCACAAAGATGAGTGCCTATTTGGCAGACCCAGTTGACGGCGCTACGCCCGCTGGCTTGACACAGGCGCTGGCGCGTCTTGCGCGAGGCGAATTGTTATCGCCCGCCTCGACCCGCCATCTGCTCGGGCTGATGGAGCGGGTGACCAGCGGGCCGCAACGGTTGCGCGCGGGCGTACCTGCCGGATGGGGGTTCGGACATAAAACCGGTACCGGTCAGACGCTGGGTGGGTGGGCCACCGGCTATAATGATGTCGGTATCATGACTGCGCCTGACGGAACGCGTTACGCGGTCGTTGTCATGATGGCGGATACGACCGCGTCGGTCCCGGACCGGATGGCAATGATGCAGTCGGTGTCGCGCGCGGTGGCAGCGCACCACCGCTAGTTGTCTTTGGCTGCCTCAGTCTCCGGAAGCAGCGGCGGATTTGCCATTTCGGAATCAAGTTTCTCGGCAGCTTTGTCGAGCGCCTCTGCCTCTTCAACGGTGACACCGCCGGGCCCGGGATCGGTGGGCGCAGGACCGCATGCGGCGAGGGGCAATGCGACGGCACAAACGAAATGGCGGGCTTTCATGTCGTTCAATCCTATCGCAGCCTGCAAAGGCAGGCAAAGAAAAAGGCTGCCCTGCTAAGCAGGACAGCCCCTTTCAAATCTTAGCTAGCAGCTAAGAAGCTATTACTTGGTAGCTTCTTTTGCAGCGTCGCCAGCAGCCTTGGCAGCTTCGCCAGCCTTGGCAGCAGCGTCGCCAGCAGCGGCAGCAGCTTCCTTACCAGCTTCAGCAGCTTCACCAGCGGCAGCAGCGGCGTCACCGGTAGCAGCTTCAGCAGCTTCACCAGCAGCAGCAGCAGCGTCGGTAGCAGCTTCTGCACCTTCAGCAGCTGCGTCAGCAGCAGCTTCGGCGCCTTCAGCGGCTTCGGTGGTAGCTTCTTCTGCACCCGAGCATGCAGCCAGAGCCATTGCCGAAGCGAGAACGAGAGAAACAGCAATCTTTTTCATTTGGGAAATCCCCCTAACAAAGAACTTCAAAAAACCAGACAAGCAGCATGCATTATGCATAGCTTGGCTTGCGGCGCTTCCACTAGCGGCTTCGAACATTCAACGCAATCGGCTTTTTTCTACAAAATGCGTAGAGTGCGCCCGTCTGACCGCATTTGACGCCGAGCGGTTCAAAAATTTGTCACAATTGCGCCAATTGACAACATATAAAGAATTCTTTATATGATAGCCGCATGACGCCGTTGCTCAACATAATGCGTGCGCTTGCCGATCCGACGCGGATGCGAATCACGCTTTTGATCCGGCAGCTTGAGCTATCGGTCAGTGAAGTGGTGCAGATTTTGGGGCAAAGCCAACCCCGGGTCTCGCGGCACATCAAGATATTGGACGAGTCAGGGATTGCCGAGCGGCGGCGCGAGGGCGCCTGGGTTTTTCTGCGGCCGGGGCCAATGTTGTCGCATCCTGCCATCGAGCCGCTTTTCAGCCTGCCGGGCGCTGAAGATTCGAAACCCGTGCTACGCGATATCGCGCGACTTGAAGAAGTTCGCGCAGCGCGCACCGAGATGGCGGCGGCCTATTTCGACGCGCACGCAGAGCAGTGGGACCAGATTCGCTCGCTACATATTGCGGAAGGCGAAGTGGAGCAGGCGATGGCGGCCATGCTAGGCGAGGCGCCACTTGGACGCGTCCTTGATATTGGCACTGGCACCGGGCGCATGATCGAATTGCATGCGCGCAACGCCCATCGCTTTGTGGCACTGGATAACAGTGTCGAGATGCTGCGTTTGGCGCGCGCCAAGCTTGCCGGCTTGCCCGATGCCGCCAAAGTCCAGTCGCATACCGAAATCATGCTTGGCGATTTCAACGCGCTTCCCTTCGCAAATGGCAGCTTTGACACAATATTGTTCCACCAGGTGCTGCACTATGCACAACACCCCGAGCGCGCGATTGCTGAGGCTGCTCGTGTGCTAGCGGAAGATGGCCGGTTGATGGTGGTCGATTTCGCTTCGCACGACCTGGAGGAATTGCGCAGTGTCCACGCCCATGCACGCCTCGGCTTCTCCGACGAGAGCATGGCGCGTGCCTTTGCTGGGGCGGGGCTGATTCCTGCTCGAACCGAAACATTGGTGGGCGGAAAGCTCGCAGTGAAAATCTGGCTCGGCCAACGCGGTCTGAGTGCTAGTGAATCTCCCAAGCTCAGGATAGTTGCATGATATTGTCGCTCGACCAGATGGCTGAAACGCATCGTGCCCTTGCGGGCCCGCTTTTTGCCGGGCTTCCGGGCGATGCAGAGATCAGCTTCGAATTTTTCCCGCCCAAGACCGAGAAAATGGAAGCGCAGCTTTGGGATGCGATTGTAACGCTTGAACCGCTGGCCCCGCGTTTCATCTCGGTCACCTATGGCGCTGGCGGTTCGACACGTGAGCGCACACACAATACCGTCGCCCGAATCGTAAGGGAAACAGCAATCCCGGCTGCCGCGCATCTCACATGCGTCGATGCCACGCGCGCCGAAATTGCCGAAATTGCTGATGCCTATTGGCGAGCAGGCGTTAGACATATTGTGGCATTGCGGGGCGATCCTCCCAATAGCGGCGGCAAGTTCGAACCGCATCCACAGGGCTATGCCAGTGCTGTCGAGCTGGTTGAGGGGTTGCGCAAACGCCATCCATTCGAAATTTCGGTCAGCGCCTATCCCGAAACCCATCCTGAAGCCGCGTCCGCGCAATCGGACATCGATTTCCTGAAACGCAAGCTGGATGCAGGTGCTTCCCGCGCGATCACGCAATTCTTCTTTGAACCCGAAACCTTTTTCCGTTTCCGGGACGCCGTGGCCGCAGCAGGCGTGGATGCAGAAATCGTCCCCGGCATCATGCCCGTTTCCAACTTTGCCGCGATCCAGCGCATGTCGAAAATGACCGGAACCGCGATTCCGGAATGGATGGCGCGGCTTTTCGACGGTCTGGATGACCACCCCCCAGCACGCCAGCTGGTCGCCGCGACGATCTCTGCCGAAATGTGCCGGCGCCTTTACGCTGGCGGGGTACGGCAATTCCACTTCTACACCCTGAACCGGGCTGAATTGAGCTATGCCATTTGCCACCTGCTCGGCAAACGCCCCACCCAAGCCGCAAAGGAGGCAGCTGCATGACTTCCGCCCGTGAAGAGTTCACCGCCCGTTGTCAGGAGCGCATCCTCGTTTTTGATGGCGGATATGGCACCGCAATCCAGCGCCACAAACTGGGGGAGGCCGATTATCGCGGCAATCTGGAGCTCGCCAAGGACCAGAAGGGGAATAACGACCTGCTCTCGATCACCCGGCCTGATGTCATCGCGGCTATCCATGACGCCTATCTGGAGGCGGGCGCGGACATGATCGAAACCAACACCTTTTCCTCCACCCGCGTCGCGATGGCCGATTATGGTTGCGAACATCTGGTGCGGCAGATCAATGTCGAAAGCGCCAAACTGGCGCGCGACAGTGCCGACAGGGCGGAGGCGACGGATGGCCTCAGGCGCTTCGTCGCCGGCGCAATCGGCCCGACCAACAAGACATTGTCACTCTCCCCCGATGTCAACGATCCCGGCTTTCGAGAGATCGATTTCGATACGCTCAAGGCCGACTATCGCGAGCAATGCGATGCCCTGATCGAAGGCGGGGTCGATTTTCTTTTGATCGAGACCATTTTCGATACGTTGAATGCCAAATGCGCGGCGATGGCGGCGCAGGAAGCAGCGGCGGCATCGGGGCGCGATGTGCCGATCATGATTTCGATGACCATTACCGATATGGCGGGCCGCAACCTGTCTGGCCATACGGTGCAGGGTTTCTGGAACACCATCCGCCATGTGAAGCCGTTGACCATCGGTTTGAACTGCTCGTTCGGCGCGGACCTGTTGCGGCCCTATCTGTCCGAACTCGCCAAACAGGCCGATGCGCTGGTGATGGCCTATCCCAATGCAGGCCTTCCCAACGAGCTGGGCCAATATGACGAACTGCCCGAGCAGACCGCGAAGCTGATCGAGGCGTGGCTCGACGAGGGCCTTGTCAATATCGTCGGTGGCTGCTGCGGCACCACGCCTGCGCATATCGCCGCGATTGCCAAGGCTGTGGCGGACCGCGCGCCAAGGCAAGTGCAAAGCGCACCGGTCGTGACGCGGCTGGCAGGTCTGGAGCCCTTTGTGATGGCGGCATGAATATCCCCCTCCCGCGTGCGGGAGGGGAAAGGGGAGGGCCTGTCTGGGCCAGCTCTTCCCTTGAATGTCTGGCCCTCCCCCGGCCCCTCCCGCACGCGGGAGGGGGGAAGAAGATCGAATGACAACCACCAACAACACATCCCGCTTCGTCAATATCGGCGAACGCACCAACGTTACCGGTTCGGCCAAGTTCAAGAAGCTGATCCTCGCGGACGATTATGAAGCCGCGGTCGAGGTCGCGCGTGACCAGGTCGAAAATGGCGCGCAGATCATCGACGTCAACATGGATGAAGGCCTGCTCGACGCCGAGCTAGCGATGACCACCTTCCTGAAGCGTATCGCCGCCGAGCCCGATATCGCGCGGGTGCCGGTGATGATCGACAGCAGCAAATGGAGCGTGATCGAGGCAGGGCTGAAATGCGTTTCGGGCAAGCCGGTGGTCAATTCGATCTCGATGAAGGAGGGCGAAGAGGCCTTCCTGCACCACGCCCGCCTGTGCATGGCCTATGGCGCGGCTGTTGTGGTGATGGCATTTGACGAGACGGGCCAGGCCGATACCAAGGATCGCAAGGTTTCGATCTGCAAGCGCGCCTATGACCTGCTGGTCGGCATCGGCTTCCCGCCGGAGGATATCATCTTCGATCCCAATATCTTCGCGGTCGCGACCGGCATCGAAGAGCATAATGGTTACGGCGTCGATTTTATCGAGGCAGTGCGCGAATTGCGCAGCCTTTGCCCGCATGCCCATTATTCGGGAGGATTATCGAACCTGTCGTTCAGTTTCCGCGGCAACGAACCCGTCCGCCGCGCGATGCACAGCATTTTCCTCTATCACGCCATTCCTGCCGGGCTCGACATGGCGATCGTCAATGCGGGGCAACTCGATGTCTATGACACGATCGACCCCGAACTGCGCGAGGCCTGCGAGGATGTGATCCTCAACCGGCGTGAAGATTCGACCGAACGGCTCATCGCGCTTGCCGAACGGTACAAGGGTACCGATGCCGCCGCTGAAAAGGCCGCTGCCGAATGGCGCGGCTGGCCGGTGGCGAAGCGTCTGGAACATGCACTGGTCAAGGGCATCGACGCGCATATCGTCGACGACACCGAAGAGGCGCGTCTCGCGATCAAGGAGCGCGGCGGCCGCCCGATCGAGGTGATCGAAGGCCCGTTGATGGAGGGCATGAATGTCGTCGGCGACCTGTTCGGCAGCGGCAAGATGTTCCTGCCGCAGGTGGTCAAATCGGCGCGCGTGATGAAAAAGGCCGTCGCCCATCTTTTCCCCTTCATAGAGGCCGAGAAGGACGAAAATTCGAAGGGCAAGGGCAAGATCGTGATGGCCACGGTCAAGGGCGACGTCCACGATATCGGCAAGAATATCGTCGGCGTGGTGCTGCAGTGCAACGGCTTTGAAGTCATCGACCTTGGCGTCATGGTGCCATGGCAGGAAATCCTCAAAAGCGCGGTCGAGAATGACGCCGACATGATCGGCCTGTCGGGCCTGATCACGCCTTCGCTCGACGAAATGGTCACCGTTGCCGAGGAAATGCAGCGTGCGGGGATGACGATGCCGCTGCTCATCGGCGGGGCCACGACGTCAAAGACCCACACCGCGCTGCGCATTGAGCCGGCCTATGCGGGGCCGACGGTGCATGTGCTCGATGCCAGCCGTGCGGTGGGTGTGGCCTCGACCCTCGTCAGCGATACGCTCGCCGAAAAATTCGTCGCCGATACCCGTGCCGATTATGCGCATATCCGCGATGCCCGCGCAGGCAAGACCGCAAAGCCGCTGGCGACGCTGGAGGAAGCACGCGCCAATGCGTTTGAAATCGACGAAAGCCTGAAGCCCGCCGCACCGCTGCAACCCGGCGTGCATGTCTATGAAGACTGGCCGCTCGACGATTTGCGCAACTATATCGACTGGACGCCCTTCTTCCGCGCCTGGGAATTGCACGGCAATTATCCGGCAATCCTCGATGATGAGGTGGTCGGCGAAAGCGCGCGGCAGTTGTTCGCCGACGCGCAGGCAATGCTCGACAAAATCGTCTCCGAAAAATGGCTGCGTGCTCGGGGTGTCGCGGGGCTTTGGCCTTGCGCGCGCGAGGGCGACGATGTTGTCATCTATATCGAGGAAACCGAGGAGCATGTCCGCCTGCCCTTCCTGCGTCAGCAGGTGGCCAAGCGCGAGGGCCGCGCCAATATGTGCCTTGCCGATTTCATCAGCCCCGATGGCGACTGGATTGGCGGCTTTGCCGTCACCGCCGGCCATGGCATCGGCACCAAGCTCGCCGAGTTCAAGGCGCATATCGACGATTATTCGGACATCATGCTGAAGGCGCTCGCCGATCGTCTGGCCGAGGCGTTCGCCGAACGGATGCACGAACATGTCCGCAAGGACCTATGGGGCTATGCGCCCGACGAGCAGATGACCAACGAGGCGCTGATCCGCGAGCAATATCGCGGCATCCGCCCCGCCCCCGGCTATCCCGCCTGCCCCGACCACAGCCTGAAACCGATATTGTTCGACCTGCTCGACGCCACCCACAAAACCGGCATCACCCTGACCGAAAGCTTCGCGATGCTGCCGACCGCCGCCGTCAGCGGCTTCTACTTCGGCCACCCGCAAAGCGAATATTTCGGCGTGGCGCGAATCGGCGAAGATCAGGTTGCAGATTACGCCGCGCGGCGTGGCTTGGAACTGGACAAGGCACGGCAATATCTAAGGCCGAATTTGAATGAGTGAGGGAGCCACAGCTTCCTCCCTTGAAATGTAGGACTTTCCTTGTCAGCCTGTCTTTGTCCGCCGCCGATACGGTGGGGCTGGCTCTTTGACAGTGTGAGCCCTTTCCCTCCGAAATCCACGCCGCAGCCAGCGTGCCAGATGTTGGAAATTATCTGTCGCGGGGGTGGAATGTTTGAACGTGCCGTGATGTCAGTTTTGTCAACTTTCGCGTCCGGGCCACGCTAGCAGTGCCGTCAGCCCTTCTTCGCGATCACCCCCGCCAGCGCCTTCAGCTTGGGCGTGACCACCGGGATCGTCAGCATCGTTGAAGCCACTGCCATCAGCAGCAGCGCGGTAAAGGTTTCATTCGCGATGATCCCCTTGTCGAGCAACACGCTGGCGAAGATGATTTCGATCAGTGCCTTGGTCTGCAACAGCCAGCCGACAATCGACGCCTCGCCCTTTTCCCATTTGAGGATATGGCCGGCGATGCGGATGCCGATCAGTTTGCCCGAAACCGAAGCGAAAAGCAGAAGTGCGGCCGCGCCGAACACGGCGACTCCGCCCAGGTCCCATTGTGTCCGCAGCCCGGTCGACAGGAAGAAGACCGGCATCACCGTCAGCAGGATGGTGTTGCGGAAATTGTCCATCTTTTGATGGCCGAACCATTTGGCGTCGAGCACAGCGCCTGCCAGAAACGCGCCAACCATATAGTGCAGCCCCGCCCAGTCAGCGACGAGACCGATAAATGCCAGCCAAATCAGGCCGACATACCATCGGTCGCGCTCGTCGAGGCGGACCATCAGTTTCCGGATACCCCAGGAAGCCAGGGAGAAGAGCAGAAGGAATGCTCCCTGCCGCTCGATCCGGGCCCAATCGAGCAGGATCAATGCCAGCACGCCCCAGATCGCGATGTCGTCCAGACTGGCATAACGCAGGATCCTCTGGCCGATGGGCAGGCGCAGAATCTCCAGCTTCTCGAGCAGCAGCACAAGGATTGGCAATGCGGTGACGGCACAGGCCATGCCAATGCCTAGGATCATCTGCCACGGCGCGCCCTTATCCCCCGCCCAGTCGGGGCTCCAATTGATCAGAACAAAAGCGGCTGCACAGCCGAACAAGAGGGGAACCAGCAAGGCAAATCCCGCCGTAATGCCGCTCTCGCGGCGCCGGGCCCATGCCTCATGCAGATCGAGTTCGATACCCGCGATCCAGACGAACATCATCACCGCCCACCAGGCGACGCCATTGAGCGCGGTGATTACCTCGGGTTTGAATATTGAGGCGTAATATTCGGGATAGGCCGCTCCCAGCACACCGGGGCCGAGCAGGACGCCGCCAACAATCTGGACGACAACAAGTGGTGCAAAATAGTCAGTCTTCAACAGCCGCCAGAACAGATAGGGCAGCGTGAAAATGATCAGCATCGCGATCAGGAACAATTCGGTTGTCGTTACCGTAGGCATGGATGCTCCCATCAGCGCCGGAGACCCTGTTATCCGGCCAGCCTGAGCGGTTAGCTTGCGGCTGTATCCTGCGCAAGCATCGACGCGCCTTTATCGCGGGGCATTGCTATGTCCCTCAAACGGACAGCCTGTTTCAGCCTTGGTTAACCCGCTGGCGGCGATGAGAAATGCCGGTTTATAAAATGCGACGACCCGACATTCTCAGGAGCCTTCCAATGCGTCTTACTGCCCTTGTCCTGTGCCCTTCCCTTGCAGTGCTGGCTGTATCCGCGAGGGCGCAACAGGCGGGTGCGCCGTTCACGATCCTCGAAACAGGGCGTCAGTATGCGCGACTGGCCGACGCAATCGAGGCGATTGGCGACCGGCAGGCGACAATCGAAATCGCACCCGGCACCTACCGTGAATGTGCGGTGCAGTCGGCGGGAAGCATTGCGTTCAAGGCGCGGGTCGCGGGCCGCTCGATCTTCGACGGCGGCATTTGCGAGGGCAAGGCGGCCTTGGTGCTGCGCGGCCGATCGGCGGCGGTCGATGGCCTGATCTTCCAGAATATGGCGGTGCCGGACGGAAATGGCGCAGGCATCCGGCTGGAAAAGGGCAATCTCGCCGTGACCCGATCGGTATTCCGCAATAGCGAGCAGGGCATCCTGACCGCGCAAGATCCGATTGGGGAAATCGTCATCGACCAGACGACCTTCAGCGAACTCGGCCGCTGCGACCGCGGCCTGTCCTGCGCGCACAGCATCTATATCGGTGACTTCGCGTCACTGACCGTTACCCGCAGCCGTTTCGAACGTGGCAATGGCGGCCATTATGTCAAAAGCCGGGCGTCGCGGGCGATCATCCAGAACAACGCCTTTGACGATACACGGGGGCAAGCGACAAATTATATGATCGACCTGCCCGGTGGAGCCACGGGAATGATCAGCGGCAATGTCTTTGTACAAGGGCAGGACAAGGAAAATTACAGCGCATTTATCGCGGTCGGTGCCGAAGGGCGCCAGCGCAGCAGCGCGGGCCTTGCCATCAGCGGCAATGACGCCAGCCTGGGCACGGGCGTTGTTCGCAGCACAGTATTCCTTGCCGACTGGTCAGGCGACGCCATCGTGCTGGGTGCGAACAGGCTAGGCCGGGGGCTTAAACCGTTCGAGAAGCGCTGACGTAAGTCCGCTCGCTCAACGGCCTTGGGCGCGCCAGCGGCGAACCACGCGTTCGAGGATTTCCTCTTCGCCGCCGGTTTCTTGCCAAAGCACTGAGAAGAGCGGATCTTCCGATGCCGGTCGCTTCTGCTCCTCAAGTGTATCGAGCGCCACGCGGATCGGGATCGACACACCTTCGCCGCAGATGATGCATTCGCGGTTGCGCAATGCCGGAATCGAATCGAGGAAGCCGCGCGCGCCCTCGGGCATTGCTGCGCGGACATAAGCTTGGTCGCGATCATTGTTCAGACGCATCGAGATAATCGTGCCGCACTGCGACAGTACGCCTTCGGCAAGGTCCGACGGACGCTGGGTAATCAGTCCCAGCGAGACGCCATATTTACGACCTTCCTTGGCGATGCGTTCCAATATGGTCCGTACCGCGCTGTTGCCCGATACGCGGTCTGACGGGATATAGCGGTGCGCCTCTTCGCAGACCAGCAGGATCGGCCGGTGCGGTTCGTTGCGCGACCAGATAGCATAGTCGAAAACGAGCCGCGACAAGACTGCAACGACAGTCGAGGTAATGTCTGAAGGTACGGCGGAAACGTCGATAATGGAAATCGGCTTTCCGTTGCTCGGAAGGCGGAAAATCTTCGAAAGGAACTCAGCCATGGTATCGCCGACAAGCATGCCCGAGAACATGAAATTGTAGCGTGGGTCCGCTTTCAGCTCCTCGATCTTGCCTTTGAGACGCATGAAGGGCGCCGTGTTGGTCGCCTTGTCGAGCTTGCCCATCTCGTTCTGGATGATGTTGGTCAGGTCGGAAAGCAGATACGGGATCGGAGCATCGACCGTCAGTTTACCGATACTTTCGGCAATCCGGTTCTTGGATCGCGCCTGCAGCAGGCATTTGGCCAGAATGTCAGCATCCATTTGCCGTTCATCACCGGTCGATGTGATGAACACCTCGCAATGCTCGGCAAAGTTCATCATCCAATAGGGCAGCGCTAGATTGTTGACGTCGTATAGCGCGCCATTGCCTTTGAATGCGGCACTATACTCGCCGTGCGGATCGACCATCACGATATGCCCTTCGGGGGCAATGTCGCAAATTCGGTGTAGGATGAGTGCGGCGCTGGTCGATTTACCCGTACCGGTCGACCCTAGCAGCGCGAAGTGCTTGCCAAGCATGGCATCGACATAGAGCGAACCACGGATGTCGCGCGTTGGAAAGACCGTACCGATTTCGACATGCGCGCGGCTGTCGGCTGCGTACACCTGCTTCAGGTCGGCGCTCGAAACCGCATAGACCTCTGATCCAGGAACCGGATAACGGGTAACGCCTCGACGGAAATTATAGATTTTCCCGGTCAGACGCTCCTCGTCGCCCTCGCCGAGGAAGTCGACTTGTGCGAGAATGGTGTTCGCCTTGTCCATGTCTAGTTTTTGCGTGCGAATGTTGGCGAGCAGCCAAACATTGCCGACGCGAATCTTGATTTGACTGCCCACCTGACCGGCATTGGCAACCGCAGGGTCGCTATGCTGGACAAGGGCGTTGATCTTCGACGCTTCTAGGCTGACCTGCGATCCCGAACCGGCAATCTCGATTACCGAGCCGATCTGGTACAGTGCAGCATCCGCGGCTTGATGCGATTTCTGCGCTGATTGCATGCTTGTTGCCGGTTGCGGTGTGGCAGATGGTTTGACGATTTGCGGGGTAGCGGGTGCACTGGACGGATGCGCTGTTTGTTGCGAATGATAGGTAGCGGTTTGAGCCGATTGGTTGACAGGCGCAGAGGTGGATTGCGCTTGTGGGGGCACGGCCGGACGGGCGGGCTGGTAACTGGCAGGCTGGCTTGAAGAATCGGAACCGTAGGAACCCGAACCGATAGGTCCCGAGCCCGGAAAATTACGGCCGAATTGATTGTCAGTCATCTGGTCTCACCCTGTTATTGCAGGAAAGGCCTAGGACTTCGAAGTTAAGATTTGGCTAAGTTTAAGGGCAAGTCCCGCTAAAGCCTGCGGAATACATAGCCAGCGAACCAGCCCAGAAACAGCGAAATCAGTACCGCGACCGAACCATACAGCAGGCCATAATCGCGTGCCATAATCGTGACAAAACGTTCGAAGCCGGTCTTCTTGATGGTAACCGTGACACTATCGTCCGCCACGATAACCCGCCCGTTGCGGATCAGCAGAGTTTCGGCAGTATAGCGGCCTTCGGGTACGCTCGAGGGTATCGTCAGACGCGCGCGATAGAGGACCTGGTCCGTGATATCGACCGCGCCCGATGCCTCGGCATAGAGGCCTTCGCGGCGATTGAGATCGACAAGACCGCTGGTAAAACGGCGCAACTCACTGGTCTGAATTTCGCCAGTCGGCGACAGTTGCAGCTTGCCGAGGCCGAGTTCGTAAATTGCGGCTGTACGGGGATCGACAATCTTTGAAATCGGGCGTGACGACGCGATGGCATAATAGCCCGGAGCCGAGCGGAAATCTATGCTCTCGGCATTGACCCATATTCCTGCGATCCGGCGTTTTTCCCGCACGATTATGGGCTCGGTCGGGCCGCGAAGAACGACTGCGACATCAACTGGTCCGGACGGCGCAACGCCGCGCGGATAGATAATGGCACCGAACAACAGCAGTTCCGCACCGGTAAACCGCGACTGGATGCTGATTTCCCTTTGCGACACATCCGGCACCAGCTTGGGTTCGACCGCAGACTGCGCAAATGCGGGTATCGGCAGAAGCAGCGCGAGCATAAGGAACAGACGCACAATCACAGGGCTGCCACCGTATAAATCTCGTCAGGGCGCCAACCCAGGCCGAGTGCCATGCGCAGGGCGACAATTAGGACAATCGCGGCAAGCAGCAGTCGCAGATAATCGGGCCGCATCCGTTGTGCCAGCCGCGCACCGATTTGGGCTCCTGTCACGCTCCCGATCAGCAGGAAAATAGCGAGAACGATGTCGACCGCCTTGGTGGTCAGGCTGTGCACCATCGTCGACGACATCGTCACAAACAATATCTGGAACAGCGAGGTGCCGACCACGACATTGGCGCTCATGCCCAATATGTACAGCATTGCGGGCACCATGATGAAACCGCCGCCTACGCCCAGCAGCATGGTCAATATGCCAGTGAGGAAGCCAAGTATCAGCGGTGCCAGCGGCGAAATATAAAGGCCCGAGCGATAAAATCGCCAACGCCAGGGAAGGTTGGCGACCAAGGGATGGTGCCGCCGTTTGCGCGCAGGTAACGGCTTTCCGGCACGGCTGGCATGCACGCTTTGCCATGCCTCCTTGGCCATCATCCCGCCAATGCTACCCAGCAGCAATGTATAGAGAATATTGATGACGGTATCGATTTGCCCCCACGCCTCGAGCAGTTCGAACAGCGCAGCACCGAAAATCGTGCCGAGGAAGCCACCGGCAACGAGCACCGCGCCCATGTGGAAATCCACCCCGCCACGCCGCATATGAGCGAACACGCCCGATACGCTCGCACCCGTCACCTGCGTTGAGGCAGAGGCCGCGGCAACCGTCGGCGGAATACCATAAAAGATCAGCAGGGGCGTTGTCAGGAACCCGCCGCCTACGCCGAACATGCCCGACAGCATCCCGACCGCACCGCCGAGCAGGATGATGACGAGGATGTTTACCGACAGCCCGGCAATAGGCAGGTAGATATCCATCGCGCCGCGCTAAATCCCTTCCCCTGAACGCCGCACGAATGGCGACGCTGGGGAAACCCTAAACCGATTTTGTGGCACGATAAAGGTGTCTGGCAGGTTAAACTGGGCATATCTGCTGACAATCGCACTGTGACGCCGCTCACGGACGTTCCGGCAATAATGTGCAATCGTCAGCATGCGTTCGATTCGAAAGGAATGGGGCATGGCAAAGCTGTTTTCAGTGGCATCGTGGAATGTCGAGCATTTCAAGGGCGATGGCCCGGATTCGGCGCGGGTCGATCGGGTGATCGAATTTCTCGCCGAACAGAAACCGGACATTTTTGGAATGTTCGAGGTCGAGGGGAAGGCCGTGTTCGAAACGCTCGTCCAGCGCATGCCCAATTACACTTTCCAGATTACCGAAGGGCAGCAAACGCAGGAAATCCTGATCGGCGTAAAGCGGACGATCACTTCGCTGATTACCCAGCGCACCGAGTATAAATCTGGCACCACCCATATGCGTCCCGGGCAGCTGGTGTCGTTCATGATCGGCCAGGAAAAATATGCTGTGCTGTTCCTGCACCTTGCCAGCGGAGTTGATCCGCGCGGCATGGGTTTGCGCGACGATATGGTGATGCGGGCGATCGACTTCAAAAAGGCGCTCGACAAGCAGGCAGCGCCCGGAAAACGGGCCAATTACATCTTCCTTGGCGACTTGAATTCAATGGGCCTCGAATATCCCGGCCACAACATCCCCAGCACCGACGAACTGCAGAAATGGGACAAGGAAGCGAAAAAAGCGAAGTACAAGATGCGCCGACTGCCCAAGACGCATGCCAATAGCTGGTCGAATGGCAGTAGCTCGTCGATCCCTGATTCAGCGCTTGATCATGTCTTCGCAGCCGACCACTTGACCTTCAAGACTTTCGCAGCCGCCGATGGTTCGCAGGCGGAAGTGGCCGTTCGCGGCTGGACCGACGCCGCGACACCCGCGGCGAAGGACAAATGGATCAAAGACCATTCGGACCACAGCCTCCTCTATTTCGAGGTGCACGGCTAAGGCCCGAACGCCTTATTCCAGTCTAGCTAGTGCTGCGCTTAGCCGCTCCACCTCAGCAGCCTTTTCGGCATGGTCTGCGCGTGCTTTCTCAACCGCCTCGGGCTTTGCCTTCTCGACAAACGCCGGGTTGGAAAGGCGACCTTCCAACGACTTGGCTTCCTTCGAAACCGCTTCGATCGCCTTGCTGATACGTGCGCGTTCGGCGTCGAGATCGATGATGCCTTCAAGCGGGATGACAAAGGTGGCCTCGTCAACGACTATCTGCACCGCACCGCCTGCCGGAGCCTCTGCATCGGAAATGCTGTCGAGCCGCGCCTGCCGGGCGATGGCCGCTGTCTGGCGTTCGATGCGCGCCAGCGTTTCGGGCGAAGCGTCTCGGACAAAGGCGTTGAGCCGCGCGCCCGGGGCAATGCCGAGCTCGTTCTTGGCGCTGCGCACTTCCGTCACCAGCTGGATCAGCCAGTTGATTTCTGTCCCTGCAGCGCGATCGAGGTCAGCCTTCGGCTCGGGCCATTTGGCGACGATCAGGTCATAGCTCCGCTCGCCCATCGCATGCCACAACTCTTCGGTAATGAAGGGCATGAAGGGGTGGAGCATGACGAGGATCTGGTCGAGAACCCAGCCGGCGACCGCCTTGGTCTCATCTTCGATCTGGCCCTTGATCAGTTCCAGATACCAGTCGCAGAAGGTGCCCCAGCTGAACTGGTAGATCGCATCGGCCATCGCGTCGAAGCGATATTCGGCAAAGGCCTTGTTGAGCTTCGCCAGCGTTTCGACCACTTCGCCGATGATCCATTTGTTGACCGCAAGGTTCGCCTCTGGCGCGCGCAGCGTGGTGCTCGCGCCGATGCCGTTCGACTGGCAGAAACGCGCCGCATTCCACAGCTTGGTCGCGAAATTGCGATAGCCTTCGACGCGGCGCTCATCCATTTTCACGTCGCGGCCCTGGCTTTCCATTGCCGCCATGAAGAAGCGCAGCGCATCGGCGCCATATTTGTCCATCAGGATCAGCGGATCGACGACATTGCCCTTGGATTTGGACATTTTCTGCCCGTCCGCCGCACGCACCAGCCCGTGCAGATAGAGCGTCTTCCATGGCACTTCTTTCATGAAGTGCATCCCCTGCATCGCCATGCGCGCATCCCAGAAGAAGAGGATGTCAAAGCCGGAGATCAGCACGTCATTGGGATAATGGCGCGCCAGCGCCTCGGTCTGGTCAGGCCAGCCAAGCGTGCCGAACGGCCAGAGCGCAGAGGAGAACCATGTGTCGAGAACATCATTGTCCCGCGTCAGCGCAACGCCTTCGCCTGCCAGCGCCTGAGCGGCAGCTTCGTCTTCGGCGACATAGACTTTGCCATCGGCATCATACCAGGCCGGAATCCGGTGCCCCCACCACAGCTGGCGGCTGACGCACCAGGGCTGGATATTCTCCATCCAGTTGAAGAATGTCTTCTCCCAGCTTTTGGGGACGATTTCGATCCGCCCGTCGCGCACCGCCTGCATCGGCGGCTGTGCCAGCGTTTCGGCATCGACATACCATTGGTCGGTCAGCCAGGGTTCGATCACCACGCCACCGCGGTCGCCGAAAGGCGTCTGGATGGTGCGCGGTTCGAAATCATGCTCTATGGCTTCGCCCTCGGCATCCTTGGTCATATGCGGGATCAGGAAACCGGCTTGCTTCATGTCGGCAACGATCATGTCGCGTACGACGAAGCGGTCGAGGCCCAGATATTTGTCGGGGATCAGGCCGTCCGATGTCTGCACCACACGCGCTTCGGCATCGAACATGTTAAGCATTTCGCTCGGCTTTATCCCTGCGCGCTTGCCGACTTCAAAGTCGTTGAAATCATGCCCCGGGGTAATTTTCACTACGCCGGATCCCAGTTCGGGGTCGGCATGTTCATCCGCCACAACCTTGAAACGGCGGCCGGTTATCGGTTGGAGGATTTCCTTGCCGATTGCGGATTTGTAGCGCTCGTCGTCCGGATGGACAGCGACTGCCATGTCCGCCAGCATCGTTTCGGGGCGGGTGGTTGCCACTTCGACATGACCGGTGCCGTCGGCAAAGGGATAGCGGAAACGCCAGAAGCCGCCCTTTGTCTCGCGGGTTTCAACCTCAAGGTCCGAAATCGCGGTCTTCAGCTTCGGGTCCCAGTTGACCAATCGCTTGTCACGATAAATCAGCCCCTGATTGTAGAGATCGACGAAGACCTTGAGCACCGCGCGGTTGAAATGCGGGTCCATGGTGAACTGTTCGTTCGCCCAGTCCATTGAACAGCCAAGGCGGCGCAGCTGGCGGGTAATCTGCCCGCCGCTTTCGGCCTTCCACTTCCAGACGATATCGACAAATTCGTCGCGGCTGTAATTGGTGCGCTTGTCCTGCCGCTCTTCCAACTGGCGCTCGACCACCATCTGTGTCGCAATACCGGCATGGTCCATGCCGACCACCCACAGCGCATCCTTACCTTGCAAGCGGGCATGGCGGATCAATATATCCTGCAGTGTGTTATCAAGCGCGTGGCCGATATGCAGGCTGCCGGTCACATTCGGCGGCGGGTTGACGATGGTGAAGGGTTGCGCGTCGGGGCGTTCGGGCCGGAAGGCGCCGCTCGTTTCCCAATGCTCAAACCATTTGGTTTCGATTGCTGCCGGGTCGAATGTCTTGTCGATAGTCATGCGGGCGCCCATGCCAGCGCCGGCACGATTCAGCAAGGCTTTGGCGGATTCCGCTTCAGTCTTTCCGATGCCGGAACAGGAAGAAGCCGGCAACGAAAGCCAATGCGACCAGCAGGCTTAGCCACAATTCCTGTGATGCTGCTTGATCGAGCCCTTTCGCCACGAGTATCGCGAGCATGGCCGCGATGGCGATATAGGTACCGAAAGGATGGAACCACATCTTGATTTGTAGCCGCGCCGGATCGCTGGCCTCGAACTTGCGGCGCAGCTTTAACTGCGCACTGGCGGTCATCAGATAGAGCAATAGCATCGTCACGCCGCAGCTGTTGATAAGGACACTGAAAACAACGTCGCGCGACACCGCATCGGCAGCCAGTGCGCCGTAGCTGAACAGACTGCCTACAAGAATTGCCCGAGCGGGCACCTTACGGTCATTGACCTGCACCAGCCATTGGGGCGCGTCATTATGCTTCGCAAGTCCGAAAAGCGCGCGCGAAGTGACATACATACCCGAATTGAGGCACGACAATACCGCGACCAGCACTACTGCTTCCATAATGAGCTTGCCTGCAGGTATACCCATATATCCAAGCGTTGCCGCGAAGGGTGACTGTTTGGGTACGATCTCGGTCCACGGCACTACCGCAACAATCAAAAGGATTGAGAGAATGTAGAAGATCAGGATGCGCATCGTCACCGAAACGGTCATCTTGCTGATGACCTTCGCTGGCTCTTCCGACTCGGCCGCTGCGATTGTCGCAATCTCGGCGCCGACAAGGCTGAAAATGGTGGATGTCGCCGCCGCGACTACCACACCCCAGCCATTGGGTACAAAGCCGCCATGTTGTGTCAGATTGCCAAAGGTTGCGCCGCTGCCCGAGGTAAATCCAAATGCCCAGGCAGCGCACATCAGGATGAAGACGATGATCGCCGCAACCTTGATGCTGGAGAACCAGAATTCGAACTCGCCATAGGCACGCGCCGACATGAGGTTGACCGCCGTCAGTATGGCCATCAGCGCTACACCGATGCCAAATTCGGGGATTTGCGGTAACCAGGCATGTATAATCTGTGCGCCTGCAATTGCTTCAATCGCGACTACGACGACCCAGAAATACCAATAAAGCCAGCCTGACAGAAACCCGGGCAAATGGCCAAGGCCGGCGCGCGCGAAGTCCGGAAATGTCTGTACGCCTTCGAGTGCGATCGCCATTTCGGACAGCATTCGCATGACCAGCAGGATGATGAACCCCGCAATTGCGAACGAAAATACGGCCCCCGGCCCCGCTGCATGGATCGTCGTCGAAGACCCGACAAAGAGACCAGCCCCGACAATCCCGCCAATTGCGATCATTGAAACATGCCGCGATTTCAGGCTGCGGCTCAACTCTGCGCCACCACCTATTTCGCTGGCGACGCTGTGGGTGATGTCGGTCATAGTCTCTCCCCGTTTCCCTCGGATTACAGACGTTCCAAATGATTTGCCAGCTTCGAACATGCCATTCCAATACTCGGCAGATGTTTGCGAACAGATTTACTTGCGCTTGCTGCTCAGAGTCAGCAAGTTCAGCACGAAGTCGAAAACGGGGCAAATTCCAGCCATGCAAAAAACAGCCCGCAACCTCCTATATGCCATCGCCCTTGCCTCGAGCTTGTTTGGACTGTGTTCTACGGTTGCTGCTGAAAATCCGTCTGCAGTGGAACGCTCGAATTCGAACAATGCCGCAGAAGAAAATCCGTTCTTGCAGCGAATTGTCGATCCGGAAGGGATCTGGCCAAAGATCGAAATCTCCCTCGACAAAAAGACAATCTACATCACCGGCATGCTTTATGAAGGCAGTTATTTCAAATTCTCAGACATGCTCCGCGCGAATCCAAAGGTTTCGACAGTCTATCTCGCATCAAGTGGCGGTCTGGTGCAGCAAGGCCGGCTCATCGCTGCGCTGGTCCGGAAACACCGACTGAACACCTATGTCGAGCATTATTGCGCCTCGGCCTGCACACAAATTTTTGTTTCCGGGCGCGAGCGATGGGTGGCTCCCAATGCCCTGATCGGTTTCCATCAGGCGTTTATGCTCACTCGCGACGGGTTTGTCGTGGCTGACCGGGATGTCACTGCTGGCAACAGCATAGATGGATCCAAAGTTTCGGGAACTACTGTGGTTGGCGTTGCTGGCGATGCCGCCATGCAACTCGCTTATGACAGGGCCGGAATTGCCCAGGATTTCGTCAAGAAGGTTTTTGAAACCCCTGGCACTGAGATGTGGCACCCCACGCTTGATGAGATGCATGCCGCGAACGTCCTGACACGTCGGGCTGAAGCGGGCGAAGTCCCTGCGGCACCCGGTGCGAAAAGCTGGGAGGCCGTGACCACACAGCTTAAGTCTATGCCATTGTGGAGCGCATTTGCACAGCGCAAGCCAGAGTTGTTCGAAACTGCAGCGCGCGATGTGTGGCGCGGACAGAATGTCGGAATGGCAGAAGACGAGTCGCGTCTGCTTGCGCGCAACGCGCTTGTATTAGCGGCATTTGAATATCAAAAATCAGCTCCTGATCCGCTGCTCGAGCGAACGTTGATGTTTTTGGCCGATGTGGCCCGGCTGCAAAGAGCGAAAGGCTATACGGCCTGCGCGCCCAGACCTTATCTTTCAAAGATCAGCATCGATGCCGACGAACTTCCCCTAATCGACCGGGAAGACGCACTCGGTGTTGAATTGCTTACCAATCCTCTCGAAGAACCAGCGATTCCGGCTGAAAAGGCGCGCAAGCAATTTCACGGTCTGGCTGACAATATTGCCCGACAAGGCAGGATCGATTTTAATGCCGAGGGCGTACCCGAATCCGAGTGCAAGGGTGGCCTTCAAACGATTGAGGCGATTGCGATGCTTGATCCGAAACGCCGCCTCAAGGCCTATAGGGCGATGCTCTGGCTTCCTAAGGAATAGGCTTATTCGTAGAAAATGCCGCGCTCGAATCCGCTTTTGAGCTTTTCTTGGGTCCAGGACAGAGAGAAATAGTGCTTTGCGATCTCCAGCGTCTCCGGCTTGTCACCGGCCCATTCGATATTCTTGAGCTCCTTTTCAAGCCCGGCATAGTGGCTTTCAGACAAAGCGCGGACCCGCCCCAGCGAAGCACGATTTTTCTGAAGATATGTTGTTATGGGCGCCGGATCCTTCCCTATCAGCGTGAGGAACTGGGCAGAAGCCTCACGCAATAGTCCGATTACAGCATAACCCTGCGCATTGCCGGACTCGCCGACTGACCAATTGTACAAATCAAGGCAGCGATTGTGTGCATCTTCCAGAATATATTCGATTTCCTTGCCCGTACGCGTGTTTTCGAAATCCGTTTCACCCGTAACCATGGCGTCAACCATCAGGATCAGCGAAATTTCCCGATCTTCTTCTGAAAGCGATTCATAGATGCATTGCGCATCGTTGGCGGGTTTGGCGAGTAAAGGGGTTGCGGACGCAGTGGCGATAAAGGCGATAAACAAATGAAATGATAGTCCAGGAAACTGGACTCTGGAAGAGGCAGTTTTCGAATTCCGACCCTTGTTGCAGGGCAGATTTCCAGTTTGGCCACGAACGAAGGTCCTAAACATAGATGGAGGTTATCGAGCGTTTCCTCTTTGCGCAAGCGGCACACTCTTGCGCCTTTTGGCAGCGACCGCTAACGCCGCGCGCGTTATGCACTATATCAGCACCAGGGGAAATGCGTCGAACCTCGATTTTGCGGGGGTGACGCTGGCGGGGCTCGCAGGCGATGGCGGGCTCTATGTCCCCGGCGCATGGCCGAAATTCACGACCTCTGAAATCGCCGCGATGCGTGGCCTGCCCTATGTGGAACTGGCCGCCAAGGTGATGGCGCCCTTTACCGCAGGTAGCCTGAGCGAAGACGAATTGCGCGAATTATGTGCGGCGGCCTATGGCAGTTTCTCGCACGCGGCGGTCACGCCGCTGACCCAGCTCGATAACCAGCAATGGCTGCTCGAACTGTTCCACGGCCCGACGCTGGCGTTCAAGGATGTCGCGCTGCAATTGCTCGGCTATCTGTTCGAGCGCTTCCTGAGCGGCGGCGACAAGGCGCTGACGATTGTCGGCGCGACTTCGGGCGACACCGGGTCGGCGGCGATCCACGCGGTGGCTGGTCGCGAGAATATCGAGATATTCATGCTTCACCCGCACGGCCGCGTTTCGGATGTGCAGCGGCGGCAGATGACGACGGTCCTCGCCCCCAATGTCCACAATATCGCCATCGAGGGCAGCTTCGACGATGCGCAGACGATGGTGAAGCGGATGTTTGGCGATAGCGAAGTGACCAGCGCCATCACCCTCTCGGCAGTCAATTCGATCAACTGGGCGCGATTGATGGCGCAGGTCGTCTATTATTTCTGGGCTGCGCTGCAACTGGGCGCACCGGAGCGCAAAGTCGCTTTCTCGGTGCCCACCGGCAATTTTGGCGATGTCTTTGCCGGCTATGTCGCGGCGCAAATGGGGCTACCGGTCGAGCGGTTAATCGTTGCGACCAACGTCAACGACATCCTCCACCGCGCGCTCGCCAAGGGAGACTATTCGGTCGGCACCGTCACGCCGACGGCGGCACCTTCGATGGACATCCAAGTGTCGAGCAATTTCGAACGGCTGTTGTTCGATCTTGAAGGCCGCGACGGGACAACCACTGCATCGCGAATGAAAGTGTTCGAGCAGATGGGCAAGACTGCACTCTCCGCTGACATGCGCGGGCGGGCGAGCCTATTCAAAAGCATGCGCGCCGATGCCGATGAAATGTCGGGCGCGATGCGTTGGGCCTATGAAAAATGCGCCGAGATTATCGACCCGCACACCGCGATCGCACTCCACGCTGCGCGCAATGCGGGTATGGCTGCCGACATTCCGGTGGTGACTCTGGCGACTGCCCATCCGGCCAAATTCCCCGATGCAGTCGAACGGGCAACCGGCGTGCGCCCCTCCTTGCCTGCGCGGGTTGGCAATCTGTTTGACCGTGAGGAGCGCTTTATCGTGCTGCCTTCGGATTATGTCGCGGTGCGCGACCATGTGCTGGGCCATGCCGCTCGCGCCTGAATTCACCACCCTCGTCAGCGAACCGAGGCCTGATTACACGCTGATTGACAGTGGCAATGGCCGTAAGCTCGAATCCTATGGCAACCGCCGCTTCATCCGCCCCGAGCCGCAAGCGATGTGGGAGCCTGCAACCGCTGACTGGAAAGCGGACGGTGAATTCGTTCCCGGATCGGACGAGGATGGCGGTGGCCGCTGGTATTATGACAAGCCGGTTCCGCAAGATGGCTGGCCGCTCAAATGGAATGACGAAGTGAGCTTTACGGCAAACTGTACCCCCTTCCGGCATCTCGGTTTCTTTCCCGACATGGATCCCGTCTGGCGCTGGATGCGCGGGCGGATTGACGGCGTTTCCGAACCAAATTGCATGAATCTATTCGGCTATACCGGGGTCGGCACACTCGCGCTTTCAGCGGCGGGCGCACAGATGGTGCATGTTGATGCCTCGAAAAAATCGGTCGCGCAGGCGCGCGAGAACGCTACCCTATCGAGCATGTCGGATCGCCCTATCCGTTGGATTGTCGATGATGCCGCCAAATTTGTCGCGCGCGAAGTGCGGCGTGAACGGCGCTATGACGGCATCCTGCTCGATCCCCCCAAATATGGCCGAGGGCCCGATGGCGAGGTGTGGCGGCTGGAGGAAGACCTGCCTGGCCTGATCGCCAATTGCCGCCAGTTGCTCGACGCCAATTCGCGTTTCCTATTCCTCACCGTCTATGCCGTCCGCATGTCGGCCATCGCACTAGGCAATTTGCTGCAGGCGCATTTTGCTGACCTGCCGGGCAATGTGGAATTTGGCGAACTGGCTGTTCGCGAACAGGCGCGTGGGCTATTATTACCGACGGCTATTTTCGCCAGATGGTCGCAACAGGACTGAAATGAACGATCTTCTTACCCTCGAAGTGCACGACCTGCACGTCAATGTGCTCACCGGCATTTACAGCCAGGAAACACACCTTCCGCAACCGCTGCATATATCGGTCAGCGCCGATCTGGAGGTCGCGCCGCATTATGCGCCCGACACGCCACTGTCGGCCTCGAAAAACTATATGGCGATCAAGGAAGCCGCGACGGTCTTTCCCGAAGGCGTGCATTTCACGCTGATCGAGGCGGTGGCCGACCATATCATCGACAGGCTGTTTGCATCTGATCCGCGCGTCCAGAATGTGACAGTCAAGATCATCAAGCTGGCGATTTCGGAAGATGGCGAGTCGATCGGTATCACACTGACAAGGCACCGCAAGTGACACGCCCGCTCGCGCTCGTCACCGGCGGGATGCGGAGGCTGGGCGCTGTGATTGCCGCGCAACTGGCGGATGCGGGCTATGACCTTGCACTCACCAGCCATGCGGATGGCACGGCCGATTCAGAACTGGCGGCGGCGATCAGTCGCAATGGCATAGACTGGAAGCATTTCGGCGCCAATTTATCCTCTGAAGGCGCACCAGATGCCGTGATCGCTGACACAGTACGCCATTTTGACCGTGCGCCTGACCTATTGGTCAACAATGCCGCGATGTTCGGGCAGGACGGATGGGAGGAATTGTCTGGCGCCTCGCTCGATGAACATTTCCGGCTCAACCTGTTCGCGCCGGTGTTGCTGAGCCGGGCGCTGGTGGAGGTGTCGGAAGAGAATGCCCAGCCCGCAATTGTGCATATCGTTGACCAGCGCATCACCAACCCCAATGGCGACCAGCTGAGCTATACTTTGTCCAAACAGGCGCTGGCGGGTTCAGTGCGTTCGCTTGCGGCGGCCTTTGGCAAAAGGGCGCGGGTCAACGGCGTCGCCCCCGGTCTGGTGATCCCGACCGATGATTATGATGAAGCCCAGATGCAAAGGCTGAACGCAGAAATGCCGCTGGGCCAACTACCCTCGGCTGCAGCCGTTTCGGAAGCGGTGCTGTATCTGGCGAAGGCGAAGCATGTGACCGGCCAGATTCTGTTCATTGATGGCGGTGCCAATCTGCGCAGCTACCCGCGCGATTTCATGCATCTTGGGAATTAGGATTTCCGGATAAGCTGCGCTCTCGCCAGCGCGCCTTGATGCTGTCGCTAGTATCGCGGCTGCCATCATGGCTCCAGCCCGGCGGGCGCCAGATATAGCCCAATTTGTGCCGCCAGGGTGCGGACCAGACGTCCCTAGCAATGCCGATCCATTCGTGGAACACGCTGTAGAGTAGGTTGAAAGTGCCGAGCTGCTTGACGATGCCGTAGCGGATTTTCTCGTCGTCGGTTTCGGGGGTGAAGCTGCCGAACAACTTGTCCCAGATGATGAAGACCCCGGCATAATTGGCATCAAGATAGCGCGGGTTAGTCGCGTGGTGGACGCGGTGATGCGAAGGCGTGTTCATCACCGCCTCGAACCAGCGCGGCATGCGGCCTACCGCCTCGGTGTGGATCCAGAACTGGTAGATCAGGTTGATGCCGCCGCAAAAGGCGATCATCGCCGGATGGAAGCCAACCAAAGCCAATGGCATACGGAATACGAAGTTGAGGGCTATAAAGCCTGTCCAAGTTTGCCGGAGCGCGGTCGACAGATTGTAATGCTGGCTCGAATGGTGATTCACATGGCTCGCCCACAGCCAGCGGACGCGGTGCGCGCTGCGGTGGAAGACATAATAGGCCAGGTCATCAAGGACGAAGCAGGCGATCCAAGCCCACCAGGCCCAGCCGATATCGAACAGCCGATGTTCGTACAGCCAAAGCATCATCGCGAACACCAGCCCACCAGTCAGCGCGCCAGCCACCGTGCTGCCTGTACCGAAGGCGAGCGAAGTCAGCGTATCCTTTGGCTCATATTTTTCCGGTGCTTTCTTCCGCGCCCATAACATCTCGATGATGATCAGCAGAATGAAGACCGGGACGGCATAATCGACGGGATTGAATAGCTCGGGCATCGTCCTGTCCTATACCGCCATGTGTCGCAGGCCGGCGGCCCAATATTGCGCATCCTTGCCAAGGTTCAGCGTAACCTTGCCGAAAGTCTTTTCACCCGTGCCGATCGTCAGGAAATTCTGGTCGAGCCGCGATTCGCTGTGCCGGTCGAGCAGACGGGCGACAAAGGCGGCACCGTGGCGGCGGATCAGCATATGGCGGCCTTGCGCATCCTTGAGCAACGCGCCCATCCCCGCTTTGTCGATAATGATGTCAACCGGTTCGAATCCGCATATGGCTTCATCAGCGAGCGCGCGGGCATGCGCTTCGTCGCGGATACGCAGATCACCGCCTAGATTTAGCCGCTTTGCCAGCCAGGCAAGGAACAGGATCGCGGCAATCGATCCGCCGAGTTTGGCCAGTTCGATCAATGCCCCGTCCACGGCTCAGGCCCGCGCCTTCAGCATATCCATCAGTGGCCGTACCGGGCTGACATCATAGCCGGCCTTGGCCGCCATGTTGGTTAGCGCATCGGGATCGCCGCCCTGACTGGCCTCGGACAAAGCCCATAACAAAGTAGAACGGGTGCCAGAGCGGCAGTAAGCGAGTACTGGGCCATTGGCTTCGTCGAGAGCCTTGGCCATCGCGACCACCTGCGGTTCGCTGAAGCCTGCATGGGTAACGGGGATGGCGACATAGTCGATACCTGTCGCGCGCGCCGCCGCTTCGATTTCCGGGCCTGGCACCTGATCGTCGCTTTCGCCTTCGGGGCGGTTGTTGATGATCAGCGTAACGCCAATTTTCGCCGCTTCCGCTACGTCCTCAAGGCTAATTTGTGGCGATGCATAGATGCTGTCGGTGAGCTTGCGAAACATGGGCTTATCCTTCTGACGCTTCCCTTATTACAGACAGGAAGGCTGCGCCATAGGCTTCAAGCTTGCGCGCGCCGACGCCGCTGATCAGCGCGAAATCGGATGTGTTGCGCGGACGGCGCTCGGCGAGTTCGCGCAAGGTCGCATCGTGGAAGATCACATAGGGCGGCACGCCTGTGGTCTCGGCCAATTCGCGCCTCTTGGCACGCAACGCCTCGAACAGCGGATCGTTGACGGGATTCGCTTCGCTGCGCTTTTCCTTGCGTGTTTTGGGCGGGACGACGATTTCCAGCTTCATCTCGCCTTTCAGGATCGCGCGCGCCGCGCCTGCCAGCATCAGCCCACCATGTTCGTTGGCGGACAAATGCCCCTGTGCCTGCAACGCCCGCGCGACCGGTTTGATTAGCCGCGCTTCGTCGCCGGTAACGATTCCGAAGACGCTCAACTGGTTATGCCCGCGTGCCTCGATGCGCTCATCGGTGCGGCCAGTAAGCACCTTTTCCAGATGCCCGACGCCAAAACTCTGCCCGGTGCGATAGACGGCTGAGAGCAGTTTCTGCGCCACCTCGGTAGCATCGATCACGGCAGGGGCATCAAGGCAATTGTCGCAATTGCCACATGAGTGGGGCGGATTTTCACCAAAATGGCGGAGTAACACGGCGCGGCGGCATCCGGCGGTTTCAACCAGCGATGACAAGGCATCGATCCGGGCTTTCTCCGCCAGCTGGCGTGCCTCGGGCTGCTCCTTCAACCGTTCGCGTGCGAGGCTGAAATCGCCCGGCGACCAGAAAAGATGCGCAACCGCCGGATCGCCATCACGGCCCGCGCGACCGCTTTCCTGATAATAGGCTTCGATCGATTTGGGTATGCCAGCATGCGCCACGAAGCGGACATCGGGCTTGTCGATCCCCATGCCGAAGGCGACGGTTGCTACCATCACCATATCTTCGGATGCGACAAACTCGGCCTGTGCCGCAGCACGCTCCGACGGTTCCATCCCGGCATGGTAGAAACGTGTACGCCGTCCGGTGCGCGCGATCAAGGCGGCCAGCTTTTCTGCCCGGTCGCGGGTTGTCGCATAAACAATGCCCGCTCCCGGCCAGCCGCGAATGGCGGATGCGATCGCCGATCCCTTGCTTGGCGTATTGGTGACGGCGTAGCGGATATTGGGCCGGTCAAAGCCCGAGACGATTGTGCCGCTTGCCGGGATGCCCAATTGCTGGGCGATATCCTCACGCGTGTGCGCGTCGGCCGTCGCGGTCAGCGCGAGCCTCGGCACATTGGGGAACTCGTCCATCAGCGGACGGAGCAAGCGGTAATCGGGGCGGAAATCATGCCCCCATTCGGATACACAATGCGCCTCGTCGATTGCGAACATCGACACCTTGGTCTCGAACAGCAGGCGCAGAAATTCCGGGGTCGAGGCCCGTTCTGGCGCGACGTAAAGCAGGTCGAGCGAGCCATTGACCAGCCTTTCGATGGTCTCGGCGCGGTTACTGTCGGCGGAAGTCAGCGTCGCCGCGCGGATGCCCACTGCGTTGGCTGCCCGCAATTGGTCATGCATCAGTGCAATCAACGGCGAAATGACGATGCAGGTGCCATCGAGAAGCAACGCCGATAACTGGTAGCAAAGCGACTTGCCCGCCCCCGTCGGCATCACTGCTAACGTGCTCTGCCGGTCAAGCGTACGGCGTACCACCTGTTCCTGCACCCCGCGAAATTCGGCAAAACCGAACACACGGTGCAGCACATCGGCAGGGTCGAGAATATCAGGTGCGAGCATCTTCCTGCCCGCTAGGCCGGATAGTTTCTCAAGAATAGAGCGCTCGTCGGGCATCGGCGACTTTCGCTGTGGATAGTCGAGTCGCGATAGAACATATAAAGAACAAATATTGAAGTAAAGCTATGACGGTTTTACTCCGCCGCAACTGCCTCGTCTTCTTTCTCGGCCTGCTGGCGCGCCCACATTTCGGCGTAGAGCCCATCCTTCGCCAGCAATTGGGTATGCGTGCCCTGTTCGGCGACGCGACCTGCATCGAGTACGACAATTTCGTCCGCATCTACGACTGTTGATAGCCGGTGCGCGATGACGATGGTCGTGCGCTGTTTGGAAACCTCATCCAACGTGTCGAGGATTTCGGCTTCGGTACGGCTGTCTAGCGCGCTGGTGGCTTCGTCAAGGATCAGGATTGGCGGGTTTTTGAGGAGGGTGCGCGCGATCGCGACGCGCTGTTTCTCACCGCCCGATAGCTTGAGCCCGCGCTCGCCGACCTGCGTTTCATATTGCTGCGGCTGGGCGGCGATGAAATTGTGGATTTGCGCGCCGCGTGCCGCATCTTCTATTTCCGAATGGCTGGAGCCTTCGCGGCCATAGCCTATATTGTAGCCAATACTGTCATTGAACAGCACTGTGTCCTGCGGGACGATGCCGATCTGCTCGCGCAGGCTCGATTGTGTCACATCGCGCAGATCCTGCCCGTCGATGGTGACCCGCCCACCGGTAACATCGTAAAAGCGATAGAGCAGCCGTGCGATTGTGGACTTGCCCGCCCCTGAAGGCCCGACCACCGCGAGCGTCTTGCCGGGGGGAATGCGCAAAGACAGGCCGTTCAAAATCTGCCGTTCCGGATCATAGCCGAAGGTCACGTCCTCGAATGCCAATTCGCCACCCGACACTTTCAGTTCCATGGCGCCTGGCTTGTCGACAATCTCGGGCGCGGTATCGATCAGGTCGAACATCGCGGCCATGTCGATCAAGCCCTGCCGGATTGTACGATAGACCATGCCGAGCATGTCCAATGGCCGGAAGAGTTGCATCAGCAGGGTGTTGACCAGCACGACATCGCCGGTGCTGAACCGGCCCTGCGACCACCCCCAGACGCTAAAGCCCATCGCGCCGGCCATCATCAGATTGGTGATGAAGGATTGGCCGATATTGAGCCAGGCGAGCGAGTTTTCCGATTTGACGGCGGCATCGGCATAGCGCCTCGCGACCTTGGCATAATATTCCGCCTCGCGATCCTCGGCATTGAAATATTTGACCGTTTCATAATTGAGCAGGCTATCGACCGAGCGCGCGACGGTAGCTGTGTCGAGCTCGTTCATTTCCTCGCGCAGCTTGTTGCGCCAATCGGTGACGCGTTGGGTGAAGAGGATGTAGGTGACAACCATGATGATGGTAACGGCGACCAAGCCGATGCCGAATTTGAACCAGAATATCACCAGTACCGCGACCAGCTCGATCGCGGTCGGCGCGATGTTGAAGAGCATGAAATAGAGCATCACGTCGATGCTCTTGGTGCCGCGCTCGATCACCTTGGTGACCGCGCCGGTGCGGCGGTTCATGTGGAAACGCATCGATAGCCGGTGCAGGTGCGCAAACGTGTTTTCGGCGAGCCGACGCGTTGCATCCTGCCCGACTCGTTCGAAAACCGTATTCCTCAAATTGTCGAACAACACCCCGCCAAAGCGCGCGGCCGTGTAGGCAACCACCAAACCGATTGCGAGCCAGACTCCTTCCTCAAGCCCGGGCTGCATCCGGTCGATCGCAGCACCATAGACAAATCCCATGGAAAGCTGGACGCCCTTGGAAACCAGCACCAACAACATCGCGATGACGATGCGCACCCGCAGTGCAGGCATATCCTTCGGCCACAAATAGGGCAGGAAGCGCTTGAGCGTGGCGAAACTCGCCTCCGCTTTTACCGCTTCCTTTTCTTTCCCGTTTTCGGGCTGTGCCGCCATTCCCTGCATCAGGCCGATATAGGAAAGTATCGGGGTTTAGAAAGTCCCGCTGACGGTGGCGCGGTAAATCAGGCCATATTTGTTGCGGCCTGTATGGGTGAAATCGATGGGGCCATTGCGTCGGTTGACGTAGAATATTTCGTCATACCCCTCGGTTTGTCCAGCGAGGTTGATGATCTGGCCGCGCACCTTCAGGCCCAGCACATTCTTGTGCTCGAGAAACGCGCCCACCATAGGGCCGGTGCGGTAATCGCGTCCGAAATAGTCGAGACGGTAAAAGCCATAATCGCCGCTATCCTCTGCAAATGCACCATAGGCCCATTGCGAATTTGGGATATCGTGGCGGAAATCGAGGTTCCAATAGGTCCGGCCACGGTTGCTCAGCGGGCGCTTCTCGCCGGTTAGCGGATCGCGCAACGATGCCGTCTGCCACGCACCGATCAGATCGAGCTTGGCCCCCTTGATACCAATAGTATCGAGCAGGAAGCTGGCATTGATTTCGGTGCGCAGCCGCTTTGCCGTTCCATCGATGTTGCCGGGCGCTTCGGTCGTTGCAGTAATCGGAATGCGATCGACCAGATCGCTGATTGATTCCAGATCGACCTTGAGTTTGACCGACCCCGCCTTACCGAGCGAGCGGTTCGCCTCCAGGTTGAGCAGCCAGCTTTGCGGTGGCACCAGTTCGAAATTGCCTGCATTATTGTTGTTGTTGCGGACATCGACCGATGCGAGGAAGTCGCCAAAGTTGAGCTGCAACACCCGCCGCTGGAATTTGGCGCTGATGTCGAGCACCGGCGACGCTTTCCAAGACAAAGCGACCGATCCCTTGGGTCTGATATATTGGCGCGCATTGCCGTTCGGGCCGGTGACACCCAGTTCGCTATACTCTCCGCCCAATGTTGCCTGCAGCGTCAAGTCCTTAGCAATGGGGCGGCCATAAGAAAGGATGATTTGCCCCCGCTTCTCTTCCACCCGCGCCGTCGCATTGGGTAGCGGAACTGGCTGGAAAACGCCTCCATTGTCGAGCTGGAAAAATTCGGATTCAGCGTCGAGATAGTTGAACGCACCTTCAGCCGAAACCTGCCAGTCTGTTTTGCCTGCCTTCCAGCGATATTCGGCGCGCAATACGCTTTCGCCTTCGTCGATCACCTGCGCGAACTTCTGCCCGCTTTCGGCGGAGCCATCGGTTGGGGTGACGCGGAACTCGTTGACAAAGGGGCTATGTTCAAAACGGTGGAAGCCGATGAGCTTCAGCCGCCCGCCGCCAAGAGCGAATTCATAATCAGCGCCCAGCTCCATATTCCATTCATCTTCACGGTCCTTACCCGCTTCAAGGATATCCGCTTTGCCTATCTCTTGCTTCAGGAATGTACGGCTTCCGCGAAATTCGAAAAATTCGAGTGCCGCATTGGCGTTCAGTATATTCCCGTTATCGCTTTTGAGCGTGTAGGTACCTGCCAGACGTGGGCGGTCCCCCTGCGATCGGACCCGGACGTCGCGGAGGAACAGCCGGTTGCCATTGGCATCGCGCACATCCTCATAGCCCCAACCGCCGCCGCGAAAGCCGTTGCTGTTCGAAAGCCCCAAAGTGAAATCGCCTTTGCCGAGCTTGCCGGACAGATTGACCTCACCATTGATCCAGAAATCGTCCACCCGCCGCCGCCATTGCGGGCGCCAGGCGAAGTTGCCCTGCAGCGCATCGGCCTTTGTGACGACATTGAGGACCTGGCCGTTAAGACCCGAAACATTGAGCGTCGCGGCATCAGCAATTTCGAGCTGTATGACTGACGATGCAGCGATACGCGAAAGGGCGGTTTGCGCATCGTTGCTTTTGCCGGTTATGCGCTGGCCATTGATCAGGACATTCTGGCTGGCCTCGCCCAGACCACGATCATTGCTGACCTGGCTGATCTGGAAACCGGGAATCTGGAATGCCATGTCGAGCGCAGTCTGTGGCGCGAAACGGCCGAACTGCGCTGCTGTGTAAATCTGGCGACCGTTTTCGGATCGTGGTTCGAGATCGGTTTTGGCTGCTTCACTTTGCGGTGCTGTGGTGTTTGCCAAAGCTATGCCGGATGAAGCCAACGCGACAACGCTCGCGGAAACCGCGAATAGATATCGGGCGCACGCATTCATATTAACCCACTCCTGTCGGGCTCTATCGGCCCTTTCATTGTGCTCCCTGTAGGAATGGGTTAGGATTACAATTGTATTCGAACCAGCCGCCTTCGATTAGCGACTGATTATTTGAGACAAACTACATTCGCCTCGAGAGCAAGAGCCAGGCGGCGACAGCGTTGAATGCTGTATAGGCCGCATAAATGCTGAGAACCAAACCCGATTCAGAATAGGCAAAAAACATCGCCCCGAGCAGGATCCCGAATTCCAGAAAATAGCTGCCGTTTCGCCCGAAATGTTTCCCGAAATAGAGCTTGGTATCTTCGACAAAAGGATGACCAGATTCCACAACGGCCTTGTGCATCGCGAAATTGGCTATGCCGAGCAGGAAGGCAGCGATCAGATACATCTGCCGCCTGCCTTGCTCATTTTGCAGCTGATGGTTCGGCTTTATCGGGGCGCAGGCTGGTACCGGCCCGACCTCCGCGGAACGAAGAGAACCAGCTGGCTGGATTGATACCGGTCGTTCCGTCGAGCGAGAAGGTTATGATCTCTGCCCTTCCGCCGATCCGTTCCCATGCAACGGGACCGCCAAGCCCTATCGGGGCATCGACACGGCTGTCGGCACTATTGTCGCGATTATCACCGAGCAGATAATAATGGCCTTTGGGAATGCGGATGGGCGCAACATCGTCGGTCGATCCGCGGCGGGCATCGATCGTGTCATAGCTGACCCCATTGGGCAGGGTTTCTCGCACAATGGTGACATAGCAATGGAGCGAGCCGTCGGCCTCCTGTGCCAATGCGCCTGGAAAGTCGATTTCGGTGCACGGATTGTTGGCATCGACCGGCAAATCTTTCACCGGCTGGGCTTCCTGCTTGATCGGTTTGCCATTGAGGTAAACCTGCCCCCCGCGCATCTCGAACAGGTCACCGGGCATGCCGATAACGCGCTTGATATAATCCTGGTTCTTGCCTTCTGGGGTCAGGATCACAACGTCACCCCGCTCGGGCGTTGAACCCCAGACGCGGCCCTTGCTTTCGGGCAAAGTGAACGCCAGCGAATCGACTTCTTCGCGCAGCACCAGCCATTGGAACAGGGCTACCGGATTGGGTATAGTCGGGGAAACGAAGCTCCAGCCATAAGCAAATTTGGATACGAACAACCGGTCACCTACGAGCAGGGTCGGCATCATCGAGATCGACGGGATGTAGAAGGGCTTGGCGATGAAGCTGTGAAAGCCCAGCACCGCGAGCAGCAACCAGAACAGGCCCTTTATTTCGACCCAAAGCGTTTGCAGCCAGCCTTGTTTGGTATCAGGCGCGGTGTTGGTTTCGGTCTCGGTGGCAACAGGTTCGCTATTCAAAACAGTCATGCTTTCGAAATCGGGATCGCTTCGATGATCACAAAGGCCTGCGCCCAGGGGTGGTCATCGGTCAGCGTCAGGTGAATGTGGGCCTCATAGCCATTTGGGACCATCGCGTCGAGCCGTGCCTTTGCGCCGCCGGTGAGCGCCAGTGTCGGGGCGCCCGATGTAGCATTGACGACGCCAATGTCTTTCATGAACACGCCGCGCTTGAACCCCGTGCCCACCGCCTTGCTGAACGCCTCTTTGGCGGCAAAGCGCTTGGCATAGGTGCCGGCTTTGGTGAAGGGTCGGCGAGCAGCCTTGGCGCGTTCGACTTTGGTAAAGACCCGATTTTCAAACCGCTCGCCAAAACGGTCGAGCGAATTCTGGATACGCTCTATATTGCAAAGATCGGAGCCGAGACCGATGATCACCGCGCCGCATCCATCAGGTCGCGCATCCGGCGGACGGCGGTTTCAAGGCCATCGAAAATCGCCTCGCCGATCAGATAATGGCCGATATTGAGTTCGGCGAGCTGCGGAATGGCGGCGATGGGCTGGACATTGTCATAGGTCAGCCCGTGGCCGGCATGGGGTTCTATGCCGTTCTTTGCGGCTAGTGCTGCGGCATCGGCGATGCGTTTGAGCTCCTTCTCGATCCCCGCCGTATCGTCGTCGAGCCAGAGATGCGCATAACGCCCGGTATGAAGCTCAACCACAGGCGCGCGCAGCCGCATTGCAGCTTCTATCTGGCGCGGGTCGGGTTCGATGAACAGACTGACCCTTATCCCTGCGTCGGACAGGCGCGTAACGATGGGCGCGAGGTGGTTGTGCTGCCCGGCTGCGTCCAGTCCGCCCTCGGTCGTGCGCTCCTCGCGCCGTTCGGGAACGATGCAAGCGGCATGTGGCATGTGGCGCAACGCGATGTCGAGCATTTCCTCGGTCGCCGCCATTTCGAGGTTGAGCGGAAGGCTGGTTGCCGCCTGGATACGGGCCAGATCGCTGTCGCGGATATGCCGTCGGTCTTCGCGCAGATGCGCGGTGATGCCATCGCCCCCTACGCGCGCAACGATTTCGGCTGCGCGAACCGGATCGGGATGATCGCCGCCGCGCGCGTTCCGGATGGTCGCAACATGGTCGATATTGACCCCGAGGCGGAGGTAACCGTTCATGCTCAGGCCTTTCGGCTTCCCGGTTTCACCGCTGCGGTCGCCGCCAGTTCGGGGGGGAGCTCATCGGGAGCGTAGGTTGGAAAGTTGAGTTCGATCAGCGGGAAGAAGGGTACTCCGAGATCGACGGCACCCGCTGACCTGTCGATGATTGAAGCGGCGGCAATCACTTCGCCGCCCGCATCCTCGATCGCCTTGATCGCTTCGCGGGAGGAAAGGCCGGTGGTGACGACGTCCTCGACCATCAGAACCTTCTGGCCTTCGCCAAGCGCAAAGCCACGACGTAAACCGAAAACCCCGTCGGGGCGCTCGACGAAAAGCGCGTCGACACCCAACGCGCGGCCCATTTCATGCCCGATTATCAGGCCGCCCATCGCGGGAGAGACGACGACGTCGATCTGGCTGCGAATATCGCGAGGTAGTTTCTGGGCAATGGCGACCGCGACGCGGCTGGCACGTTCCGGATTCATCAGCAAGCGGGCACATTGCAGGTAATAAGCGCTGTGCCGTCCGGAGGAGAGCAAGAAATGGCCCTCCAGCAAGGCTTCGGCAGCGCGGAACTCTGAGAGAATTTCATCTTCGGTCATGATTTCGGAGGGGTCCTTGATGGGCGTGCAATCGGTGTTGCGCGATTTGCAACTCAGATAGGTGGATTTCCCCCACAAATAAATGCAAAAATTGGTATTGAGGCTGCTTGAGGCTTGTGCCAAGCGCGCCTATAAGCCGCGCCAAATCGCGGTTTTATAACAGCGATATAACAGTTTCGGGCGGGGTCTCCGCAGTAGGATTACGGGGCTAACGTAATGAATATTATGAAAAAGTTTGTTTTGGCATGCGGAATGATGATGCTGCCTGCCATGGTATCGGCGCAGGCGGCGAATCCCGCTGCGGCACCGGTTGCGGCAGAGGCAAAACAGGTTGCTGCCCCTGTTCCGGCGGCTCCGGCTGCTGCTCCGACCGCTGAAAATGCGGCTGCGGCCCCGGCTGCTGCTGCCTCGATGGATGGTTCCCTCCCCGGCTACACCCCGATGAAGCCCGACTATGAAAACCATGTCGGTATGCCCAAGGATCGCGGCGTAGATTTCCAGGAACAGTTCAGCGCCAATGGCCATTATGCCAAGTGGATGAACAATTCGATCCTGCTGCCGCTGATCACCATAATCTCGCTGTTCGTGCTGGGTCTGCTGCTCTGGGTGGTGGTCCGCTATCGCCGCGCAGCCAACCCCACGCCTTCGAAAACCACGCACAATACCTTTATCGAGATAGTCTGGACGCTCGTTCCCGTTCTCATCCTGCTCGGCATTGCCTATCCGTCGCTGACACTGGTGGCCAAGCAGTTCAAGCCTGCCCCTGCTAACGCCGTGACCGTCAAGGTGACCGGCTATCAATGGTATTGGGGCTATACCTATCCCGATCATGGCGGCTTCGAAGTCGTCTCGAACATGCTGCAGGAACAATCTGCTGTGAAGCCGGGCGAACGTTTCCGCACCGATAATGACGGTCCGAAGCTGCTCGCTGTCGACAATCGCATGGTTGTTCCCGCCGGTGTTCCGATCCGCATCCAGACCACTGCGTCGGATGTAATCCATAGCTTTGCCGTACCCGCGATCTGGTTCAAGCTTGACGCTGTCCCCGGCCGCCTCAATGAAAAGGCTGTGACGATCGATAAGCCGGGCGTCTATTTTGGCCAATGTTCGGAACTGTGCGGCGCGCGCCACGCCTATATGCCCATTGTTGTCGAAGCATTGCCGCCGGAAAAATTCGCGGCCTGGGTAAAGGCCAAGGGTGGCCAGATGCCGGGTGACAAGGCGGCTGAAGCTGCTCCCGCCGCCGCAGCACCTGCCGCTGCCGCACCTGCTGCAACCGCAACTGCACCTGCCGCCGCTCCGGCGCCGGCTGCCAAGTAATAAAGAGGTCGACCAAGATGACGACGATTGCTGCAAACCCCGCCGACCATCATGACCATGCGCATGATGCGGACCACAAGCCGGGCTTTTTCGCCCGCTGGTTCATGTCGACCAACCATAAGGATATCGGTACGCTCTACCTGATCTTCGCGATTTTCGCAGGGGTCGTGGGCGGCTTGATTTCGGGTATGATGCGCCTTGAGCTTGCTGAGCCTGGCATCCAATATCTGAGCGGCTGGGCCTCGATGATGGCGGGCAAGGAAGCCTCGCTCGACGAAGCCTATCATATGTGGAACGTGCTGATTACCGCGCACGGCCTGATCATGGTGTTCTTCATGGTCATGCCCGCGATTATTGGCGGTTTCGGCAACTGGTTCGTACCGCTGATGATCGGCGCGCCTGACATGGCCTTCCCGCGCATGAACAATATCAGCTTCTGGCTGACTGCGGTTGCCTTCATCATGTTGCTCGGATCGACCTTTGTTCCCGGTGGCACCGGTCTAGGTGCCGGCACCGGCTGGACGGTCTACGCACCGCTTTCAACCTCGGGCTCGGTTGGTCCGGCGGTCGACATGGCGATCTTCTCGCTCCACCTCGCGGGTGCTGCGTCGATCCTCGGCGCCGTCAACTTCATCACCACCATCTTCAACATGCGCGCACCCGGGATGACCATCCACAAGATGCCGCTGTTCGTCTGGTCGGTGCTGGTTACCGCATTCCTGCTGTTGCTCGCCCTTCCGGTGCTGGCTGCTGCTATCACCATGCTGCTCGTCGACCGTAACTTCGGCGGCGCCTTCTTCGACGCTGCCGCAGGCGGTGATCCGATCCTGTACCAGCACCTTTTCTGGTTCTTCGGCCACCCCGAAGTGTATATCATGATCTTGCCGGGCTTCGGCATCGTCAGCCAGATCGTCGCAACCTTCAGCCGCAAGCCGGTCTTCGGCTATCTCGGCATGGCCTATGCCATGGTCGCAATCGGCGTGGTTGGTTTCGTCGTATGGGCACACCACATGTACACGATCGGCATGAGCGTCGAGATGAAGATGTACTTCACCGCCGCAACGATGGTGATCGCGGTGCCGACTGGCATCAAGATCTTCAGCTGGATCGCCACGATGTGGGGCGGCTCGCTGAGCTTCAAGACGCCGATGGTCTGGGCATTGGGCTTCATCTTCATGTTCACCGTCGGCGGTGTGACCGGTGTTGTCCTCGCCAATGGCGGCGTCGACGACAATTTGCACGATACCTATTATGTCGTCGCGCACTTCCACTATGTGCTCTCGTTGGGCGCCGTTTTCGCGCTATTTGCCGGTTTCTATTACTGGTTCGGTAAGATGTCTGGCCGCATGCTCAATGAGTTTCTGGGCCATCTGCACTTCTGGATTTTCTTCATCGGTGTGAACCTGTTGTTTTTCCCGATGCATTTCCTGGGCCAGCAGGGTATGCCGCGCCGCTATCCTGATTATCCCGATGCCTTTGCGCACTGGAATGAAATTGCGTCGCTCGGCTATGCCATCATGGGCGTTGGCGTGATCATCTTCTTCATTAACGTCTTCTGGTCGCTCGTGGCCGGCCGCAAGGCGGAAGGCAATTATTGGGGTGAAGGGGCGACCACGCTCGAATGGACATTGTCGAGCCCGCCGCCCTTCCACCAGTTCGAAACGCTCCCGGTCATCAAGTAAGGCCGGGAACAAATCCCCGCCCTCCGGCAAGTCCGCAGGGCGGGTTTTTGGAACAAAGACATGACGATCGCGACGAACAACATCAGTCTTCCCGCAGATTGGCGGGATTTCTGGGCGCTGACCAAGCCCCGGGTGATGTCGCTTGTCGTCTTTACTGCGCTGTGCGGTTTGCTGGCGGCGCCGGGTGCTATTCATCCCGTCATCGCTTTCACGGCCATTCTCTGCATTGCGACGGGCGCTGGTGCCTCGGGCGCGTTGAACCAATGGTATGAGGCGGAACTCGACGCCAAGATGAAGCGTACGGCAGGTCGGCCGTTGCCCGATGGCCGCATGGAGCGCGAATCGGCGTTGCAATTCGGTATAGGCCTCGCGGCTTTTTCAGTCGGCATCATGGGCGTCGCGGTCAACTGGCTGTCGGCAGGAATTCTGGCCTTTTCGATTTTCTTCTATGCGGTCGTCTATACAATGTGGCTGAAGCCCAACACGCCGCAGAATATCGTTATCGGTGGCGCGGCAGGGGCCTTTCCGCCGGTGATCGGCTGGGCCGCGGTGACCGGCGATGTGACGCTGCTCCCCATATTGATGTTTGCGCTGACCTTTTTCTGGACGCCACCGCATTTCTGGGCGCTCGCGCTGTTCATGAAGTCGGATTATGGCGCGGCGGGTATCCCGATGCTGCCCAATGTTGCGGGTCAAAGGGTCACGCGCAACCAGATTTTCGGCTACAGCTTTGTGCTGGCAGCAGTTGCGGTTGCGCCTTGGGCGTTGGGCATGACGGGCATGCTTTATGGCGCCACTGCCATCGTCCTCAACCTGCTGTTCCTCGCTTTAGCTTTTACCGTCTGGCGCAGTGAAACCACGGATGCCGCAGAAATGAAGGCTGAAAAGCGCCTTTTTGCCTATTCCATCCTCTATCTTTTCATTGCCTTTGCTGTACTCGCGCTAGACAGGATGCTACTGCTATGAGCGAACAGCAATACGATATGGGTCCACAAAAGGTCGGCGACCTCAGCCTTGAAGAAAGCCGCGCAGTGCGTGCGCGTCAGGCCGGGCGCTCGCGCGCTATGGCAGTCGTGTTGTTTGGCCTGTGTGCCTTGTTTTTCGCAATCACTATCGTCAAGGTAGGGGTTTGGGGATGAGCGACAATCGGGATCCTGAAAAGAAATCCAACCTTAAAGTGGGATTGATGGCTGGTGGCTTGGCCATTGCCATGGTTGGGATGGGCTTCGCGGCCGTTCCGCTCTATCGCATCTTCTGTCAGGTCACCGGTTTCGGCGGCACGACGATGCGGGTCAGCGAAGCGCAAGCCGCGACCATTCCGGTCAGCAGCCAGACCATCGTCGTCCGTTTCGATGCCAACCAGCGCGGCCTGCCTTGGGAGTTCAAACCCGAACGGCCGACCGACACGGTCAGCATTGGTGCGCGCGATATGTCGGTGTTCATCGCCGAAAACCTGTCAGACCAGCCGATTAAGGGCATGGCGACCTTTAACGTGAGCCCGGCACAGGCAGGCAAATATTTCAACAAGGTGCAGTGCTTCTGCTTTACCGAGCAGACCTTGCAGCCGAAACAGCGCGTGCGCATGCCCGTGCTCTATTATGTCGATCCGAAGATCATGACCGATCCGGATACCAAGGATATCGAAGAAATTACGCTCAGTTATACCTTCTACCCCGTGGACGACGCGGGCAAGGGAAGCTAAGGGCAAGTAGAAAACAGGTTAGGGAATAGGGACAACAGCCATGGCCGGTGCCAAGAACCACGATTATCATATTCTTCCGCCGAGCATCACGCCGCTGATCGGCTCGTTCGCGGCGCTCACCATGTTTTTCGGCATGGTGATGATGTTTCAGCCCAAGGTGCTGGGCAGCTATGGCAGCCTCGTCTTCGGCGCTGGCCTGATCGGCGTGCTCTACACCTTCTGGACATGGTGGAGCGATGTGATCCGCGAAGCGCATTCGGGCGATCATACACCCGTGGTGCAGCTGCACCTGCGCTATGGCATGATTCTGTTCATTGCCTCGGAAGTCATGTTCTTCGTGGGCTGGTTCTGGGCCTGGTTCGACTATTCGCTCTTCCCTGTGCCGCTGCAGCTCGAAATCGATCATGCGACCCATGCCTTCACCGTGACCAACCAGATCGGTCAGGACGGTGCGGCGGCGCTTGCGCAATGGCCGCCCAAGGGAATGCAGGTGTTCGACGCATTCAGCCTGCCTTTGCTCAACACGCTGATCCTGCTCTGCTCGGGCACAACGGTTACCTGGGCGCACCACGCGTTGATCAATGGCGACCGCAAGGGCCTGATCAACGGCCTGTGGTTGACCATTATCCTCGGTGTCATCTTCTCGTGCATCCAGGCCTATGAATATTCGATCGCGCCGTTCCCCTTCGCAGGGCTGAATTATGGCTCGGCCTTCTTCATGGCGACCGGTTTTCACGGCTTCCACGTCATTGTCGGAACGATCTTCCTGATCGTCTGTCTTGCGCGCGCCTATAAGGGCCATTTCACACCGAAGCAGCATTTCGGTTTCGAAGCAGCGGCCTGGTACTGGCATTTCGTCGACGTCGTCTGGCTGTTCCTCTTTGTTGTCGTCTATGTCTGGGGCGGCTGGGGCGCACCGGTCCATTGATGGCCATCGTCCGGTCGTGACGATGCCTGACACACAAACCAAAAAAGGGCAGCCCGGCTTGGTCGAGGCTGCCCTTTTGGGTCTCTGCCCCGAATGCGGCGCCAAGACGCTGTTTAGTGGCCCGGCGAAGTTTGCTGAGCGCTGTGGAAAATGCGGGCTTGATTTTGCCGGTTTCAATGTCGGCGATGGTCCAGCAGCCTTTCTGACAATGGGGTTGGGGGCGATTATTATCATCATGGCCGTCTTGCTCGAACTGGCTGCACATCCGCCCTTTTGGGTGCACGCGCTGATATGGATCCCGCTGACATGCCTGCTGGTTGTGTTGTCGCTGCGCGTGTCGAAGGGCGCCTTGCTGATCGCCGAACATCGCAACCGCGCGGTTGAGGGGCAGATCGACGACCGGATTGGCACAAAATGAGGCTGAAACTTCCCCTGTTCCCGACCCTCGTCGTTGGCCTAGCCGTCGCCACGATGATTGCACTCGGCGTCTGGCAGTTGCAGCGCAAGGCGGAAAAGGAAGCGCTGATCGCGCTGTATTCGGCCAATACCGTTAAACCGCCAATTTCATTCCCTGATATGGCACCTGTCCGCGAAGCGGAGATGTTCCGTAAATCGACGCTCAACTGCCTCGAGGTCGTTAAATGGCAGAGCGTATCGGGGCGTGACATATCCGGCAAAGCCGGTTTCCAATATATCGCTGATTGCAAGACCGGGCCTGAGGGGCCAGGTGTGCTGGTGGCTTATGGCATTGCTGACCGCCCTGACATCCAGCCCGATTGGAAGGGGGGCATAGTCAGCGGCACCGTTATCACCGAGCCAAGCCGCTATGGAGTCATCGAACGGATGATTGGTCCGGTACCGGTGCCGCGCCCGATGATTGTGGTGGACAAGGCTTCCGAAGGGATGCGGCCGGTTGCACCGCCCGATCCAAAGAGTGTGACTAACAATCACTTGTCTTATGCTCTGCAATGGTTCTTCTTTGCTGCCGCTGCTTTGGTCATCTACTTTTTAGCGCTGCGCCGTCGGCAATCGGGGCGTTGAACATTCCTACCGATCCACTTTTCTGGCTCGTCGCCGGGCTGGCGATACTGCTGGTGGGATTGGCCAAGGGTGGATTTGCCGGTTTGGGAGCGGCTGCGATGCCCTTGATCGCGCTGGTCATGGATCCGGTGCAGGGCGCCGCGATGCTGCTGCCGATACTGATGGTTCAGGATGTCGTCAGCGTCTGGTCATTCCGCAAGGAATATGACGCTAGCTTGTTGTGGACGATGTTGCCCGGCGCCGCGATCGGCATTTTCCTTGGCTGGATGTTTGCGAATTCGGTGCCGACCGATGCGGTCAAGGGCCTGGTCGGGTTGATCGCCTTCGCGTTCGGCGCTTACAAACTGGTCGAGGCGCGCCTCGGCACTGCCGGTTGGGCCAATGCCTTGCCGGCATGGGTCGGTACGTTCTGGGGCGGGGTTGCCGGCTTCACCAGCCATGTCGCCCATGCGGGCGGACCGCCCTTCCAGATCTGGGCGTTGTCCCGGAACCTGCCGCACACCATTTTCATCGGAACCTCGGCGATCTTCTTTGCCGCGATCAACTATATGAAAGTGCCCGCCTATTGGGCGCTGGGGCAGTTTACACAGGAAACGCTGTGGTTGACGCTGCTGTTCATGCCCCTCGCACTTGCCAGCACGATCGCCGGTGTATTCCTCGTCCGGCGCATATCGCCGGCGCGGTTCTTCCTCGCAATCAACTTGCTGATGATCGCGGTGGGTGCGGAGCTGATGCGCGAGGCGATTTTCTGAATTGCGGCACCCCGCGCGCTATTTGGGCGCGAGTACCATCAGCATCTGGCGGCCTTCGAGCCGCGGGTAAGCCTCTACCTTGGCGGTTTCGGCCATATCCTCGGCCACGCGTTGCAGCAACGCCATGCCGAGTTGCTGGTGCGACATTTCACGCCCGCGAAAGCGCAATGTCACCTTCACCTTGTCGCCTTCGCCGATGAATTCGACGATCTTCTTCATCTTCACCATATAGTCATGGTCGTCGATGTTCGGACGCATCTTGATCTCCTTGATCTCCTGCGTCTTCTGGCTCTTGCGGGCGAGATTGGCCTTTTTCTGGGCCTCATATTTGAACTTGCCTACATCGAGGAACTTGCAGACCGGCGGGTCGGCATTGGGCGATACTTCGACGAGGTCTAGGCCTACTTCGGCGGCCTGTGCAATTGCTTCGCGGGTGTACATCACCCCCAGATTTTCGCCTTCTTCATCGATGACGCGAACCTTGTCGCTCTGGATGAACTCATTGTAGCGCGGTCCACTTTTGACCGGGGGCGTTAACATGCGCCGTTGAACTGGGGCAGCGATAGCAATTACTCCTGAAAATTAAGATGAGCCGCCCTTACAGGCAAAAAGGTTACAAATAAAGGGCTGGCCGCACTACCTGTTGCTTTTGTGCACAGGCGTTGCAGCGATGCAACTGGTGGTTCGATTGCCGGATTTCAAGCCGGCACAGGCGGCTCGCTATGGTCGGCCATCGCCGCAAGCGCCTCGTCCGGCACGGACAACATCATTTTGTAGCGATCTTCGGGATAGGCCATATGCGGTTTGGCCGGATCATAGTCCGGTTGCTTCACCGCGCCGCCCTCACCATCATAGCCATCGGGGTTGGCATAGACATCGGCCTCTTCGGCGCTGATCCCGACTTTCTCCAGCACCGAAGGGTCTACCCAGCGGTCTGCGGTTACCGGCATGCCCGGGCAGGCCACCTCCAATGTCAATTGTTCGGGTCCAGCAAAGTAGATCGACTTGCACATGCCATGGTTGAGCGGCCCGATCACATTAACGCCCTTGGTCCGGATCCGGTCACGCATTGCAATAAGGCGGTCCTCGTCCTCCACATAAAAAGCCAGATGCTGCATCGTCCCCGGCGCGCTATTGCCGGCCCCTGTGCCGGCGTGGGTCACGCCAAGCGTACCAGGTGTCCCGGCGGTTTCGGGCAGCTGCACCAGCGAGAAATAGCAGCCGCCATCAAGCTTGAGGAAAGCGTGAATCCCGCCGGGCACGCCGTGCATGTCGAATATCGCGACCAATGGTGCGCCCAGCACATCGGAGAAGAACGCGATCTGCTTCTTCATGTCGCCGGTCATGATCGCGATATGATGGATACCGGTGGGCTGGACCATAAGACTTGCCTTTCCTCTTCCGGCTGGCAATCTGCCACGGAAGAGGAGCAAAGCAATGGAAATCGTGCGCACCCCCTATGCGGTGGTCTATAAGGAGGAATCCGCCTTCAAGGACGTCTATGGTGGTGCAGGGGGCACGGTCTTTGTTGAATGCATGGCAATTACGCCGAAGGATGTGGCTTCAAAGCGCGCCATCGTTTTCACCCATCCCATTGGCGGCGGCTCCTTCCTGCCGCTAGTGACGGCGCTCGCGCATGGCGGGCATCATGTGCTTTATGTGAACCCGCGCTATCGCGGGAATGACACCGCGCTCATCATGGAAAAATGCGTCAGCGATCTAGCCGCTGCGCTGCGCCATGCGCGCGATCGGCTGGGATATGAACAATTCATCCTGGGGGGATGGTCGGGCGGCGGATCGATGTCGCTCTTCTACCAGGATCAGGCCGAGAAACCGACGATTACGCATACACCTGCGGGCGACGCTTATGACTTGACCGCAATCGAAATGCCGAAGGTTGACGGCATCATGCTGCTCGCCGCGCATATCAGCCGTGCGATGACGTTGACCGAGTGGATCGACCCGTCGATCCTTAACGAAAACAAACCGTTCGAGCGCGATCCTGAACTCAACATCTATGATCCAGCTAATCCCAACAAGGCGCCCTATGACGAGGCGTTTGTCGCCCGTTTCCGCACAGCCCAGATCGCCCGCAACCGGCGGATAACGGCTTGGGTGAAAGAGGAGCTGGCGGCCATCCGTGCCAGCGACACGCCGAATGCCGAGCGCGCTTTTGTCGTTCATGGCACGATGGCAGACGTCCGCTGGACCGATCCGTCGCAGGACCCATCGGACCGCCGGCCTTATGAATGCTATCTGGGCGTGCCCAAGATCGCCAATGACGGTCCGGTCGGCCTTGCGCGTTTCACAACGTTGCGCAGCTGGCTGTCGCAATGGAGCTATGATGATACCAATGCGACCGGCCTGGGCAATGCCGCGCGGATCAGCTGTCCGGTGCTTGTGATCAACAACACGGCGGACCTCGCGTGCACGCCCAGCCATGCCCGGCGGCTGTTCGAAGCGGTAGGGCATGCGGACAAGGAATATGCCGATGTTGCAGGTGCCGACCATTATTATATTGAGCGGCCGGAACTGCTGCCCACGGCGGTCGAGTTGTGCAGCGACTGGATTTCGCGCAAATTTGGTTAGTTCAGCAAGCGCACCACCGCGGCAACCCCGGCAATCCCGAGGATTATGCCCACCAACGTCCGCCACACAGGTTCGCTGACCTTGCCGAAGGCCAGTTCACCTAGCCGAGTGCCGATGTAAAGCGCGGGATAGAACAGCACTGAAAGCCAAAGCAGGTGCAGGTTGGCCACGCCCAGCGCAAATGCGGCGATGCTGCCTGCAATGGCGGTCGCAAAAAAGACCATCAGCATCGATGCGCGCGCGACGTCGGGCGATAGCTTCCGGCGTAGGTAAAAGGGAACGACGGGCGGCCCGGGCATCGAGGCAAAGCCCGTAAGCACGCCAGCGGCCAACCCTGTCGCCAGCGTTTCCTTGCGACCCGGTATAGTCCCCTCTTTGGAAGGCACAAACATCAACCCGAAAGCCGCGAGTGCGAGCAGGGCAATGGCAAGCCGGGCAACGTCAGGTGCGGTTACCGACAACAGCCAGACACCAAAGGGTGTCGCCATTATGGCCGTGACGGAAATCGGGATCGCCGTTTCCCGCTCTCCATCCGCCAATATCCGCTTCAACCCGATGGGCCCGGCGAGCAGTTGCAGCAGGATCGAAATCACGACGGCTTCGGCCGGTTGGACGATCAGGCCGAGCAAAGGCACAAGGATGATGGCCAAGCCGAAACCGGTCAGTCCGCGCACGATCGACGCACCGAAGACAAGGCATAGCGCTATTGCAAGCGTGGTTGGGGTTAGCCCGCCGAGTAGCCAGTCAATTGTCAAGCCGAGCGCAAATCCGGTGCAGTCGCTTCAGCCACCAGCATGGCAATAGCCTCATCGGCGGTCATGATCCGCTGGCCTTCGCTGCCCAGGGTTCGGATTGCGACCTTGCCTTCTTCGGCCTCGCGATTGCCCACGACCAGCAAATGCGGGACTTTCGCAAGGCTGTGTTCGCGCACCTTGTAGTTGATCTTTTCGTTGCGCAGATCGGTCTCGACGCGGATGCCGGCGGCGGCGAGCTTTTCGGTCACTGCATTGGCATAACCATCGGCGTCGGACACGATCGTCGCGACGACCGCCTGCACCGGCGCGAGCCATGTGGGGAAACGCCCGGCATAATGTTCGATCAATATGCCGATGAAGCGTTCATAGCTGCCGAAGATTGCACGGTGGAGCATCACCGGGCGGTGCTTGCCGCCATCTTCGCCGATATAGCTGGCATCGAGCCGCTCGGGCAGAACCCGGTCCGACTGGATCGTACCCACCTGCCAAGTGCGGCCAATCGCATCGGTCAGGTGCCATTCGAGCTTGGGCGCATAGAAGGCACCTTCGCCGGGCAGTTCTTCCCAGCCATAGTCTTCGGTGGCGAGGCCCGCCTTGACCACGGCATCACGCAACTCGTTCTCGGCCTTGTCCCAATCGGCGTCGCTGCCGAACCGCTTTTCGGGGCGCAGCGCGAGCTTGATCGAATAGGTGAAGCCAAAATCCTTATAGACCCGATCCGCGAGCGCGCAGAAATCCTGCACCTCCTGCACGATCTGGTCTTCGCGGCAGAAGATATGCGCGTCGTCCTGCGTGAACTGACGCACGCGCATCAGGCCATGCAGTGCGCCATGCGGTTCGTTGCGGTGGCAGCAACCATGCTCGAACAGGCGCAGCGGCAGGTCGCGATAGCTTTTGATGCCCTGGCGGAAGATGAGGACATGCGCCGGGCAGTTCATTGGCTTCAGCGCCATCCAGTCGGCGTCGCCCGAAATCACCGGGCCTTCATCGTCGACATTGGGCACCTCGTCGGGGATGACGAACATATTCTCGCGATATTTGCCCCAATGGCCCGATTGCTCCCACTGGCGCGCATCCATCACTTGCGGGGTTTTGACCTCGCGATAGCCCGCGCCGTCAACTGCGCGGCGCATATAGCTTTCCAGCTGGCGCCAGATGGTGAAACCGTGCGGGTGCCAGAATACCGAACCATGCGCCTCCTGCTGCAGATGGAACAGGTCCATCTCGCCGCCCAGCTTGCGATGGTCGCGCTTGGCGGCTTCCTCGAGGCGCAGCAGATGTGCGTCGAGCTGCTTCTTGTTGAGCCAGCCGGTGCCATAGATGCGCGTCAGCTGCGCATTATTCTGGTCACCGCGCCAATAGGCTCCGGCAACGCGCATCAGCTTGAATGCTTGCGGATCGAGCTTGCCGGTAGAGGCCAGATGCGGGCCGCGGCACATATCCATCCAGTCGTCGCCCGACCAATAGACGCTGAGTTCTTCGCCCTCGGGAAGCTCTGCCGCCCATTCGGCCTTGAAGGTTTCGCCCGCGTCCTGCCACGTCTTGATCAGGGCGTCCCGCGCCACAACCTCACGGCGGAGCGGCTTGTCGGCGCGGATGATTGCACGCATCGCTTCCTCGATGGCAGGCAGGTCATCCTCGGTGAAGGGGCCGCGATGGGCCGGGGCCATCACGTCGTAATAGAAGCCGTCGTCGGTGGCCGGGCCGAAGGTGATCTGCGTGCCGGGGTGCAGCTTTTGTACCGCCTCTGCCAGCACATGGGCAAAGTCGTGGCGCGCGAGTTCGAGCGCGTCTGCCTCATCCTTTGCGGTGATCAGCGCGAGGTTGGTGTCGGCCTCCAGCGGGCGCATGATATCGCGAACCTCGCCATCCACCCGCGCAGCCAGCGCGGCCTTGGCAAGGCCGGGGCCGATCGCAGCAGCAATATCCGCCGGGTTAGTCCCGCGCGCGACTTCTCGGGCGGAGCCATCGGGAAGGGTGACGCGGATCATATCGGACATTGGAAAAGCAGACTTTCTGGATTGGTTGGAGAGGCCCCTTTGCCAGTCCACGCGCTGTGCCGCAAGTGCGCAGAAACGCGCCGAAACTGACAAAGTTGACACCAAAACAGCGGAGCGCAAGACAAGTGAGCTAGTCTAAAAGTAAAGTATAGTTGACAAAAAAGCGAATCACATGTAAAGGACGCTTGTCAATCACAAACGGAGATCATGATGATTGCTGAAGACGCGCACAGGGTTACCGCACGCCGACAGGCATGGATCTGGGGCGGGGCGTTTTTCGTCAGTACCTTCGGCATCGGGATTGGCGGAATGTTGCTCGCGCCCGGCAACGGAGTCGCGATCGGCCTGCTCGCTGCTGCGATGCTGCTGCTGATTCCCTATACGCGCGCATTGAACCGGTATCAGTTGGTGTCGGGGAATGGTTCCGATGCGCAGCGCCGCTATAACCAGCGCTTCATGATAGCCTCGTTGGCCTATGTGGTGATCGTCATCGTTTCGATCTGGCTGACGAAAATCGCCACCTATCCCTTGCCTGTATATGTTGCGATCGCCGTTGCGCCTGCCTTGCCGATCCTGGCAATGATCTGGATCATGGCACGACTGCTTGTCGAGGAGCAGGATGAATATCTGCGCGCCCGCCATGTTCACCACGCACTGGTGGCAACCGGCTTCGCTCTGTCGGTAACAACAGTGTGGGGCTTTCTCGACCAGTTCAAAATTGTGCCGCACGTACCGGCCTATATGGTCTTGCCGCTATGGGCTGTTGGCCTTGCCTTCAGCCAGTGTTGGAGCAAGTTCCGGCCATGAAAAACCGACTCAAGGTCCTCCGCGCCGAGCGCGACTGGAGCCAGCAGGACCTGGCCGATGCGTTGGGCGTTTCGCGTCAATCGGTGAACGCGATCGAGACGGGGAAATATGATCCGTCGCTGCCGCTCGCATTCCGGATCGCCGATGTTTTCAACCTACCGATCGAACAGATTTTCCTGCGCGATTGAACCCGTGTCATATTTTTCAAAATAGGAGAGCCGCAATGGCAACTTCACAAGATCTGCTTCGTCAGGCTCCCAAAACCGGCCCCTGGATTATCGGCTATGTAGTGTCGCTCGCTGTCGTCTTTGGAGTGACCGGTAGCGGACTGGTAACCGATGTACGAATTGGAATGCTGTTCTGGGTTCCGATCATCGCCAGCGTAGTCATGATTATCTATACGTCATGGCGGCGTCACCGATCATTGGGAACATTGAGTGCAGCGTCGCGCACATTCTGGCTACGGATGGTTTCGGCTTCGATCCTGATGTTTGCCGGGTTCGCAATAAGCGGGCTGGTGTGGCAAAATGCCGGAACGCCAACGCAACAGATGTTACTGCTGGGGCTGATTCCATATGTCGGTTTCATTGGAATGATTTGGAGTGTGCACCAATATATCGTCGACGAACGCGATGAGTATCTGCGTATGCAGGCCGTTCGCCAAACATTGATTGCGAGTTTTACAACGCTCAGTGTCGCTGCACTTTGGGGCGGCCTCGCTTATGCAAAGCTCATATCCAGCGGTTGGATCGGCATCGTTATCCTTATCTGGTTCGGCGGCCTTGGCCTTGGCCGCCTGTACAATGAAATGCGTCCTTGACTAACGCAGCATCGAAATCCCTCTATTCCTGCAATCGCCAATGCTGTGGCTATTTCGGGACCGGCGGAATTCGTTGCATCGCCTTTACTTGACAATCCCCCGCACCATCGCGCACCTAGCCGGATGAAATCAGGGGACAGGAAGGGCGCATTATGACCGGACATGAAGGCAAGGTGCCGAGCGCTGTAACTTTCCACGGCAGCTGGACCGATTTTGCCAAAATCGCGCTGCCCAATGTACTGCTGACATTGGTCACGCTAGGGGTCTATCGTTTCTGGGCGACTACACGCGAGCGGCAATATCTCTGGTCGCAGACGCGCTTCATCGACGAACCGCTCGAATGGACTGGGCGCGGGATTGAACTGTTCATTGGCTTCATCATGGTCTTCTTCCTTCTTGGCCTGCCATTTGTCGCGATGCAGTTGGTTATCAACGGGCTGGTGTTTCAAGGGCAGCCGATTATCGCAGGAGCGATCATTTTCCTGATGTTCATGACGATTTTCTACCTGACCGGCGTCGCCTATTTCCGCGCGCTGCGTTATCGTCTGAGCCGAACCTACTGGCGCGGGATCCGAGGGGGAAGTGATGATCCGGGCTTTGCCTATGGCTGGTCCTATATCTGGAAAAATGTCGTCGCTGCGATTCCGCTGTTCCTGCTCTATCCCTGGGCGAGCATGTCGCTGTGGAACGAGCGCTGGTCGAAGATGAGTTTCGGTCCGTACCAGTTCGAATCAAACGCTGACTGGAAGGCGCTGATGAAGCGCTACCTGCTCTTCTATCTGGTGCCGTTTCTCGTGTTCGCCGGTATCTTCGCCATCGGCGTTTCGGCGCTGGGCGCGCAGGGGGGCGGCGATCCCTTTTCGACCGCGGGCGGGATATTCGGCTTTGTCGCGATCATGATCGCGATCCTCAGCCTGTATATCGTGATGCCGATTGCGGCATTGCTCTATTATTCCAAATTCATGCGCGTCGCGATTGGCGCGCTGCGGCTGGGCGATCTGGAGTTTGATTTTACCGCGCGCTCCCCCGACTGGATCCTGTTCTGGCTGGCCAATCTTGCCATCCTGATGATCGCTTATGGTTTTGCCTTTGCGCCATTCAGCCTGCTGGTTGCCGCTGATCTGACACAGTTTTCCAATCAGCTTGAGGCGGGGGAATCAATCCTGTCGGTCGGCCTTGTCCTCGGCATATTGATCGCGATCATCCCGATTGCCTTTGCCACCTCGATCATCCGCTATCGCAGCTGGAAATTCTTCGTCGTTCACACAGAGGCATTTGGCGAGGTCAATCTCGACCGGATGACTCAATCCGAAACGCAGAGCTCAAGTCATGGCGAAGGCTTGCTCGATGCCTTTGACGTCGGGGCAATCTGATGGCGACCTTCTTCGACGCATGGCATTTTGACGGGCAAAGCGCGGTTCGCCGCAAAGTCGAAATCCAGGCTATAGGCAACCAGTTCTACCTGCTGGAGCTTGAACGGCGGCACGGACCGTTTCCCTTCGCCGAGTTGAAGTTTCTCGAGTCAAAAGGCGATGCCAAGATTTACGGGCTGGATGGCAAGGATGGCTGGCGGCTGGGCGTCAAGGGGCATGTGCCCGATGAACTCGTCCCGCTACTGCCCGCGTCGAAAACCTATGGCGGGCTGATCGACAGGTTGGGATTGGGCAAGGCGAGCCTTGTTTTCGCAGGGATCAGCGCGGCTGTGGTGGCGGTGGTGCTGCTCAGCCCGCAATGGCTGGCGCCGCTGATCCCCTCGAGTGTAGAGGCGAAACTGGGCAATGCGCTGGTCGGCGATTTTGGTGGGCGTTTTTGCGATACCGCCCAGGGCAAGGCCGCGCTCGCCAAATTGACCAATGCGCTCGACGGCAATCCCAAAGACCTGCAGGTCGAGGTGGCCAATATCGACATGCTCAACGCGGTTGCGCTGCCGGGCGGCAAGGTGCTGCTGTTCCAGGGCCTGCTTGATCAGGCCAAATCACCCGACGAGGTGGCCGGGGTGCTGGCGCATGAAATCGGCCATGTTCGCGAACGCCATGTGATGCAGGGCATGCTGCGGCAAATGGGTCTGGCGGTCGTGCTCGGCGGGTTTGATGGCAGCGGCGGCAGTAGTTTGAACAGTCTGCTCTCAACCACCTACACCCGCGATTCCGAACGCGAGGCCGACGAACATTCGCTGAAGGCGCTGAAAAAGGCCAACGTCTCGCCAGTAGGGACTGCCGATTTCTTCAACCGGCTTGCTTCGATGGATGGCAGTAAAGAACTCAAGGACCGGCAGGCCCGAACCATGGCGAGCTATACCTCCAGCCACCCCTTGTCGGACGAGCGGCGCAAGCTGTTCGAAAAGGCGGTGATAAAGGGCAGCGCCTATAAACCCGCCCTTACCCCCGACGAATGGCGCGAACTGAAAACGATGTGCGCGCAGGACAAGGATGTGAAATCCGGTTGGGGCTTTGACATCGAATAGGTGCAGCGTCTAAGCGAGACCGACTATCCACCATTTGGAGTTGCCCATGTTTCGCCGCCTGTTCATCGATCATCCCAAAAGCGTTGACGAGAGCTATATCGAGCATTTCGGGGTCGCCTCGAAATTCGGCGTAACAATGATCTGGGGCGGGCTGTGCGCGCTGGTGCATGCGGTCGTTCCCGGCTGGTGCGTCACCACCGGCAGCCGCACGATCGAACGGTTGAACCAGATCATGGTCGTGCAGCGCCGCGCCAAGGGGCAGGACGTCAGCCAGATGCTGACGGTCGACTGGGTCATTTGAGCGACTCAAATTTGAGTCAGATGACGGAAATCGGTTTCTTCAATCGCCCTGACGGGCTGAAGCTCGCCTATCGCAAAGCTGATGGGGCAGGGCCATGCTTTGTCTTCCTGCCCGGCTATATGTCCGACATGGCGGGTGGAAAGGCGACCGCGGTTTTTGATTGGGCGGTTGCCCATGGGCGGTCGTGCTTGCTGCTCGACTATGCAGGCTGCGGCGAGAGCGAGGGGGATTTTGCCGATCAGACGCTGACCGGCTGGTGCGAGGATGTGCTGGCGATGATAGCGGCGCTGGTTGATGGCCCCGTCGTGCTGATCGGCTCGTCAATGGGTGGCTGGCTGATGCTGCTGGTCGGAGAAGCGCTCGGCGACCAGCTGGCGGGACTGATCGGGATTGCCCCGGCACCCGATTTCACCCGCTGGGGATTCACCGATGAACAGCGCGAGGCCATCCTGACCAAGGGCGTGCATTTCGAACACAACCCATACGGCCCCGAACCCACACCGACCTACAAGGGCCTGTACGAATCGGGCGAGGCAAGCTTGATGCTCGACCGCGCAATCGCGATAGACTGCCCGGTGCGCCTGCTCCACGGGCAGGCCGATGCCGATGTGCCGTGGAAAATTTCGCTGAAGCTGGCCAAAGCCCTGCGATCGGACGATGTGCGCGTCACGCTGGTCAAGGATGGCGACCACCGCCTGTCGCGCGATGCGGACATTGCTCTGCTGCTGGCGACCGTTGCCGAGATGGCGGGTCAGTAACCCGCAGCCTGCCCATCCTTGCGGAACTCGCTCGCACCCCAATAGACGCCTGACACCGGATCGCGCCAGATTGCCTGATAGCCGCCATAGGGCCCGACCGAATATTTGACCCGATGTCCGCGCTTCGCCAGCTCGTCGGCGATGGCCTGTGACACACCGGTTTCGATTTCGATCACCCCGCCATCGGTCATCGGCTTGCCGCCTTCGGGGTCGGTCGAGCCGTCATGGTGGAAGCGCGCGGCGTCTCCCGCGGCCTGCACGGTCATCCCGAAATCGACCATGTTGACCACGATTTGCGCATGCCCTTGCGGCTGCATCCCACCGCCCATCACGCCAAAGCTCAGCAAGGGCTTTCCATCCTTGGTCATGAAAGCGGGAATGATGGTGTGGAAAGGACGTTTGCCGGGCTGCCAGCTATTGGCATGTTTGGGATCAAGGCTGAACTGTGCGCCGCGATCCTGGAACATGAAGCCCAGCGTGCCAGAGCTTTTGTCTCTTGGGCCATCATCGGGGACCAGCCCCGATCCCATGCCGCGATAGTTGGACTGGATCAGGCTGACCATCATGCCATCCTTGTCGGCAACGGTCATATAGATGGTGTCCTTGGCGGTGCTGTCGATAGGCAGGCCGGGCAGGTCGGTCTGCGACGCCTTGGCCATATCGATACCGGCGCGCTGTTTCGCCGCGCGCTCCTTCGACAGCAGTTCTTTCAACGGGATTCTGGCAAAGGCCGGGTCGGCGTAAAACCGGGCCCTGTCGGCATAGGCCGCCTTTTTCGCCTCGACAAAGACATGCCAGAAATCGGCGCTGCCCCGACCCATGGCCTTCAGGTCATAGCCTTCGAGGATGTTGAGGATTTGCAGCGCGGCGATGCCCTGGCCATTGGGGGGGATTTCCCACACGTCGAAACCGCGATAATTGGTCGAAACCGGGTCGATCCATTCGCTCTTGTGCGCGGCAAAATCGCTCGCCCGGTGTGGCGCGCCGATGCGGCGGAAATAACCATCCATCGCCTGTGCGAGTTCGCCTTTGTAAAAGGCGTCGCGGCCTTTCTCGGCAATCACCGCCAGCGTCCGGGCAAGATCGGGGTTGCGGTTGATCGCGCCTTCGGTCGGCACCTTGCCGAACACGCGGCGCATATTGTCGATTTCTTCGATCGCACCTTCGGCCTTCAGCGCCTCGAACCCGGCAACATTGGTTTTCCAATATTGCGCGATCAATTCGGGCACTGGCGCACCCTTTTGCGCATAGTCGATGGTCGGTGCCAGGAGGCGTGCCATCGGCAGTTTGCCGAATTTCCCGTGCATTTCGTACCAGCCGTCGACCGCACCGGGGATCGTCACCGATGCCGCGCCCCAATCCGGGATCGTGCCTGCCTCATCGCGCTGGGACAATTTCTTGGTGGCAACCCATTGCGCAAACTGCTTGTGCGTCATCCCCGCTGGCGCGCGGCCCGATGCGTTGAGGCCATGGAGCTTGCCGGTCTTCGGGTCCCAGATGATGGCAAACAGATCTCCGCCAATGCCGTTGCCGGTAGGCTCGAGCAGGCCGAGCGCCGCATTGCCGGCAATCGCGGCATCGACCGCGCTGCCACCTTCTTTCAGGACATCGAGCGCGATCTGTGTCGCCAGCGGATGGCTGGTGGCGACCATGCCATTCTGCCCCAGCACCGCCGACCGGCTGGCTCCGGGCGCACCCGAATAGCGGTCCCCCTGATCCTTCGGTGTGGCCTGTGCCGATAGCGACGTGGCCGCCAATAGCGCGGCGAGGGCGGTGAGCGTTTTGTGCATGATGGGTCTCCTGCCGGTGACGTATCGCTTCAACGATGCGCTCGCAAGGAGAGGTTGTGGAATAGGGTTCACGCAGACGCGCAGAGGTCCGCAGAGAGCGCCGAGAGCCTTTCCCGAGCCGCAGGCTCATTTCTTTATCAGACCTCGAAATTTCGAAGAGCCGAACAGTTTGAAGGCGGCTTCGCCGCAATCGCATTCTCTCTGCGTCCTCTGCGGACCTCTGCGCCTCTGCGCGAAACAAAAAAATCCCGCCCCATCGGTTTCAGCCAACGAAGCGGGGATTTCGGTTAATCGAGATAATACTCAACCGTCGTGACTACGCGCACCTTTTTGTACGGCGTGTCGGCGACACCCCATTCGCCGCTCGATTCCCCGTCGCGTGCGGTGACTTCGAAATAGCCCTGGCTCGCCGATTTGATGCTGCCGACATCGGTACCGCTATCCTTGGCGAACTGCTCCGCCCCCTTGCGCGCATCCTTGGTTGCCTGCGCGATCATCTCGGGTTTGATGGCGTTGAGTTTGGTGTAGGTGAACGACATCCCCGATCCTTCCTCCAACTCGACCCCCTGTTTGACGAGATCGAACTGGCGCTTGATTGCGGCCTCGGCCTTCTTGATGTCGGTCGTGCGCAGCGACATGCGCTGCTTCACGGTGAAGGTCGTGATGCCTTCATTGCTGTATTGCGAGACATTGGCGCCGGTGGGCTGCACCGCATCGCCGTCAAAACCGAGCGAGCCGAAAAAGGCGCGGATCGCGCGAGTGTCGGAATCGGCCTTGGCTTGCGCGCTTTGCAGGTCGCCCGCCTTGGCGGAATAGGCGATCGTCCAAGTTGCGAGGTCTGCGGTCACCTCGCGCTCGGCAAGGCCGCGTACGGTGACCGAACGGTCGGCCTGCTTCATGCGAACGAGCCCGTCGCCCATCAGATAGCCGCCTGCGATCAGGCCCACCGCGAGCAGCCCGCTACCCGCAAGCCAAGATTTCCCCTGATCGGCGGTCAGTCGGCCGAACCAGCTATTGTTTTGAAATTCGTCTGTCATTGTACCCATCCCAGAAATGATGGGCCGTAGTTTCCGTCCGCCCCTTGCGTCGGTGTGCCTTCCGGTCCATGTTCGCGCGCGTCCCAGCGCGGTTTTACGAAATATTGCATCAGCGGTGAACCGTGCATTAACATCGATGAGTTGAGTGATGACTGTCAAATATCTCCACAGCATGATCCGCGTGACCGACCCGCAAGCGACAGTCGCCTTTTTTGAACTGATTGGTCTCAAAGAAGTGCGACGTTTCGATAGCGAAGCTGGACGCTTCACGCTGATCTTCCTCGCGGCCCCCGGGCAGGAGGGGCTGGCCGAGGTGGAACTCACCTATAACTGGCCGCCTGAGCACGGCGAGGCCGAGGTCTATACCGGAGGCCGCAATTTCGGGCATCTGGCTTACCGCGTCGATGATATTTACGCGACCTGTCAGTCGTTGATGGATGCCGGCCACATCATCCACCGCCCGCCGCGCGACGGGCATATGGCCTTTGTGAAATCGCCCGACGGCATTTCGGTCGAGCTCCTGCAGGAAGGGCATCTGCCTCCGCAGGAGCCCTGGGCGAGCATGCCTAATGTGGGGAGCTGGTAAGATGGCGCTGGAAATCATCCGCATCCCCGTTCTTTCCGACAATTATGTCTGGCTGGTGCATGAACCCGAGAGCGGCGAAACGATGGCGGTCGACCCTGCCGTTGCAGAACCGGTGCTGGCCGAGGCCAAGGCACGGGGCTGGACGATCACGCAGATATGGAACACCCACTGGCACCCCGATCATACAGGTGGCAATGTGGCGATCAAGGAAGCGACAGGCTGCACCATCACCGGACCGGCTGCCGAGGCCGAACGCATCCCGACACTTGATGTGCATGTGAAGGAAGGGGACAGCGTTACACTTGGCGCTGTGACCGCGCAGGTCCTCGATGTCCCCGCGCACACCGCGGGCCATATCGCCTTTCACTTCGCGACCGAGCAGGCCGCCTTTGTCGGTGATACGCTGTTCGCCATGGGCTGCGGACGATTGTTTGAAGGCACGGCCGAGCAGATGTATTCAAACATGCGCAAGCTTGAGGCGCTGGGCGACGCCACCCACGTCTATTGCGCGCATGAATATACACAGTCGAACGGTCGCTTCGCGCTGACGGTGGAACCGGGCAATGCCGCGCTCGTCGAGCGCATGGATCAGGTCAACGCGATGCGCGAACGCGGGGAGCCGACGGTGCCGACCACTATTGCCCTCGAACGCGCAACCAACCCGTTCATGCGCGCCGCGACTGTAGACGAACTCGCCGCGCGCCGTGCTGCAAAGGATGCGGCTTAAGCGGTGCCCAACCGGCGCGCCGCAAACAGCATCAACAGCACACTCACGCCCTCAATAATCATTGCCTGATTATTGGCCGCCGATGCAGGGTCGCCAAGGCCAAGGCCGATCAGGCGACCAAACAACGCCGTGCCGAACAGCGCGGCGGGCACGTAGAGCAGCTTTGCCTTTTCAGGCTTGGCCGCGCCCCACAAGGCGCAGACTGCCGATACGAGGAAGAACGCGCCAAAATCGCTGCGGATCGTATTGATCGAGGCACCTGGCCCTTCGATGCCGAACTGGTCGAGGAACACCTTTGGATCCAAAATACCCCGCACCGCGAGCAGCCCGAAACCCAGGCCCCAAAGGCCGACCAAAATGCGTAACACCAATTTCATGTTATTTCCCCTCTCAAAGGCAGGCTTATCGGGCATTTTCGCGACTGGCAACTGGACAGGAAGGCGCTTCCTCACTAACGGCCAGCCATGACCATCCAACCTTCGGATTCCATCCTTATCGTCGATTTCGGGTCGCAGGTGACCCAGCTGATTGCCCGCCGCGTACGCGAGGCGGGGGTGTATAGCGAAATCGCCCCGTTCAACGCTGCCGAGGCTGCGTTTGAGCGCATGAAGCCCAAGGGCATTATTCTTTCCGGCTCTCCCGCCTCGGTGCCCGAAGACGGCAGCCCGCGTGCGCCGCAATGCCTGTTTGACTCCGGCCTGCCGATCTTCGGCATCTGCTATGGCCAGCAGGTGATGAGCCACCAATTGGGCGGCGAAGTGCGCCCCGGGCATGAGACGGGAGAGGGCGGCGAGTTTGGCCGCGCCTTCCTGACCGTCACCGAGGAATGCATCCTCTTCGACGGCCTGTGGCAGGTGGGTGAGCGGCACCAGGTGTGGATGAGCCATGGCGACAAAGTCACCCAATTCGCCCCCGGCTTCCGCATCGTTGCAACCTCGGACGGCGCACCCTTCGCGCTGATCGCCGATGATGAGCGCCGCTATTATGGCACGCAATTCCACCCCGAGGTCGCGCATACCCCTGATGGGGCCAAGCTGATCGCCAATTTCGTCCACAAGGTCTGCGGGCTTTCGGGCGACTGGACGATGGCCGAATTCCGCGCGACCAAGATCGCCGAAATCCGCGAACAGGTCGGCTCAGGCCGCGTGATTTGCGGGCTTTCGGGCGGCGTCGACAGCTCGGTCGCTGCAATCCTGATGCATGAGGCGATCGGCGACCAGTTGACCTGCGTCTTCGTTGACCATGGCCTGCTGCGCCTCAACGAACGCGAGCAGGTCGAAAGCCTGTTCCGCGATCATTACAACATCCCGCTCGTCGTCGTCCATGCCGAGCAGCGCTTCATGGCGGGCCTTGCGGGCGTTACCGATCCGGAGAAAAAGCGCAAATTCATCGGCGCTGAGTTCATCAATGTGTTCGAGGAAGAGGCGAAGAAGCTGGGCGGGGCGGATTTCCTTGCCCAAGGTACGCTCTACCCCGATGTGATTGAATCGGTCTCCTTCACGGGCGGGCCTTCGGTGACCATCAAGTCGCACCACAATGTCGGCGGCCTTCCCGAACGGATGAATATGAAGCTGGTCGAGCCGCTACGCGAACTCTTCAAGGATGAGGTTCGCGCACTGGGCCGCGAACTGGGTCTCAACGACCAGTTTGTCGGTCGCCATCCCTTTCCGGGGCCAGGCCTTGCCATCCGCATCCCTGGCGAAGTTACCAAGGAACGCTGCGACATCCTCCGCAAGGCCGACGCGGTCTATCTCGAGGAAATCCGTAACGCCGGATTGTACGATGCGATCTGGCAGGCATTTGCCGTGCTCCTCCCCGTTCGCACTGTCGGTGTGATGGGCGACGGCCGCACCTATGACAGCGTCTGCGCACTCCGCGCGGTCACCTCGGTCGACGGCATGACCGCCGACATCTACCCCTTCGACGCCGCCTTTTTGAGCCGCGTCGCAACGCGGATCATCAATGAGGTGAAGGGCATCAACCGCGTGGTCTACGACTATACGTCGAAACCACCGGGGACGATTGAGTGGGAGTGAGCACACCCCGGCCTTGGGGACGGTGGCTGACGCTTGCCGCGATCGGCACTTTCATTCTTCTCGGTCCAATGGTTTTTGCGGATCAGATCGAACTGGTTACCAATTCCGCAGCCGAAAAGGCGCGAAACCAGCCGGCGTTGGTCGCTTCACTTATCATTGCGGCACTGGCCCTCGATATTTTCCTTCCCGTTCCCAACGGCGTGACCAACACGCTTGCCGGGGCAGTTTTCGGATTTGCCGGTGGTATGATCGTGATCTGGACCGGGCTGATGGCGGCAAGCTTGCTTGGCTATGCAGTGGGCGCGATGGCCGCTCGACCGCTTGCACGGCGATTGCTGGGTGAACAAGAGCTTGAGCGGGCCCATCAATTTGCGGAGGGATTTGGACCGCTTTTACTGATCCTGTCGCGCCCGGTTCCCGTATTTGCTGAACTGGCATCGCTGGCGGCCGGAATGTCTGCAATGCCGGTTCGACTATTCCTGCTGCTGACAGGGCTGGCGAATTTGGCGGTGGCGGTTGTCTTTGCCGGAATCGGGGCTGCGGCGATGTCGGACCGGTCGGGTGGGCTGGCCATGCTGGGTGCGGTCATCTTGCCGCTATGCGCATGGCTTGCCTATCGCTGGTGGCTGGGGCGCCAGACCTGAATCCGTTCAAACCGCCACAAACTTCCCGGCCTCGCGGTCCTTCCGCACTTTCAGCCCGTCAAACACCTGACCACTCATTGCGATCCATACGCCCGGTGCCGCGACTTGTGCTGTGGCGAAGGCCATGCCGAGGTTGAAATTGGCATCGGTCTCGGCGAAGCGGGCGGGGCTGAGCGCGCCGGTGAGGACGATGGTTTTGCCGGGAACTTCGGCGGCCAGAACCTTCGCGGTTTCGGTCATTGTATCGGTGCCATGGGTGACAACGATGCGGGTCTCGGGGGCCTCGCGTGCAGTGCTGGCAATCAACGCCCGGTCGGCGTCGGTGAGTTCAAGGCTGTCCTTGCGCATCAACTCGACCAAGCGATAAGGCAGCGCCACGCGCGCCTCGGAAAGCAGCGCAGGAATGCCGCTGTCGACGATCTGATATTCGGACAGCGCGTCGAAATAATTTTTGTCGATCGTCCCGCCGGTGGTGAGGATGAGGATGCCTTGGTGTGCCATGGCCCGCCCCATAGACCCAATCAGGGGCGAAATGCCACCTCGGTTAGCTCTTCCGATTTGGCCCACAGGGCCTCCGCCAGTGCCGCATCGCGGATATGCGGATGAACCCCGACATAAGGTGGGCTGCCTTCCTGCCAGGGTGCGGCAATGTTACAATCGGCGCAATAGACGCCACCCATACCGTCCAGCAGCGGGGAGGTGGCACACCAGATGCTGGTCGACGCCCCTTGTTCGGTTGATTTGAACAGCGGATTCAGATTTCCATCCTTGTCATACCAGCCAAGCGCGATCTGTTCGTCCATGCTCAAATGGCGTTGCAACGGGGTGCGGATGCCTCCCGGATCGACTGCGAAGGCGCGAACGCCATGGGCGGCCCCGATCCGGTCGAGCCAGAGCGCAAAAAGCGCATTGGCCGATTTGGCCTGCGCATAGGCTGTCCATTTATCATATTCGCGCCGCTCGAAATGGATATCCGAAAGATCTATGCCACCGCGTGCATGGCCGGACGATGACAGCGCGACCACGCGCGCACCATTTCCGGCCGCCAGCAACGGCCAAAGCCGGGCGGCAAGCTGAAAATGCCCGAGATGGTTGGTCGCGAACTGCGCCTCATAGCCGCGGGCGTCGCGCGACAGCGGGCTGGCCATCACGGCGGCATTGTTGATCAGAATCGCGATATCGTCGGTTAATCCGGCAACATCGGCGGCGAATGTGCCGATCGATGCGGGATCGGACAGGTCGAGGTGCAGGATCGTGCGACGACCTTCGACATCGGCAAGATCCGTTTCGGCTGCTTCCGGCCGGCGCGCACCGACAATCACATGCGCCCCTGCACCCGAAAGCGCGCGCACAGTTTCGGTCCCCAGCCCTGAATAGCCACCTGTAACGAGCGCGGTTTTCCCGGTCAGATCAATGCCGCCAATCACTTCGGTTGCTGTCGAGCGATAACCGAAGGGACTATCAATAGGGGATTGCGGGGTTGCCATATTTCTTCTCCTGCTCAGTCGAGCTTAGCGCCGCTGACGCACAAAGCTAGTTTGGAAGACCCTCGGCAACCCAGAATCGCGAAATCGACGCTTTTTGACGAATCGGTGCGACAGCCTGATAATCGGCTGAGTGATAAAAGGCGCGGGCAGCCTCGAAACTGGGGTATTCGACAATGACGAAGCGCCCGGCGGGTGGCGGCCCTTCGAGTTGTTCGACCCTTCCGCCCCGCGCCAGATATTTGCCGCCATATTTGGCGACCGCTGCCCCTGCGCCGGGAATATAGGCCTTATAGGCATCGGCGTCGGTGACCTGCACTTCGGCAACGATATAGCCTTTGGGCTTTTTCACCGGTTTCGCCGCTGCATAACCGCCCGCTGCCGTCAGCGACGCCAGCGCCAATGCCCAACCCAAATGCACCCTCATGCTTGCCTCCCCATATCCATCCGCTAGAGCAGCAGATGATAGCAAGGACGAACAAATGAGCATCATATTTTACGGCATCCCCAATTGCGACACGGTGAAAAAGGCGCGCGTCTGGCTGGACAGCAAGGGGATAGACTATGCCTTTCACGATTACAAAAAGGCCGAGGCGGACGTCGGCAAGCTCAAAAGCTGGTGCGCGGCAAAGGGGTGGGAGACGATCCTCAACCGCGCGGGCACGACCTTCAAGAAACTGCCCGACGACGCGAAGGCCGATCTCGATGAGGCTAAGGCCATCGCGCTGATGCTCGAACAGCCGAGCATGATCAAACGCCCCGTGCTCGAATATCCGGGCGGACTGCTGGTAGGCTTCAAGTCCCCCGAATGGGAGGCTGCGTTCGGGGCATGAACCCGATTGCGGGCCAACTGGCCGGAAAGATCGAGGGCTGGCTGACACCGGGCACGCCGCTGATCATCGGGCTGTGCGGTACGCAGGCCTCGGGTAAGTCGACGGCTTGTGCGCAATTGGCTGAGCACTTCACCGGTCAGGGGTTGCGGGTTGGCACCTTGTCGCTCGACGATCTCTATCTAGGGCGTACAGTGCGGGCAGGTCTGGCGGAACAGGTGCACCCGCTGTTTGCAACACGCGGACCGCCGGGGACGCACGACACCGCAATCGGGATTGCCACGCTCGATGCGGTTAAGGCAGGTCGTTCGGTGATGCTCCCGCGTTTCGATAAGCGCGCCGACGAACCATTGTCTTCGCGCGAATGGCCGCTGCTTGAGGGGCCGTGCGACCTGCTGCTGTTCGAAGGCTGGTGCGTTGGCGCCTTGCCAGTGCCTGCCGACCTGCTCGCGCGACCGGTCAACGATCTCGAACGCGACGATGATCCTGACAGCGCCTGGCGTGCTTATTGGAACGCACATCTGGCTGGAGAGACCGCTGACTTGTTCGCGCGGATAGACCGGCTCGCTTATCTGCGTCCGCCGTCTTTCGAGGTCGTGCATAAATGGCGCTGCGAGCAGGAGCATGGTTATCAGGCGCAGGACGGGGTGCAACGCGCCGTCGCCGCGATGACCGACGAACAGGTCGCCCGCTTCATCGCCCATTATGAACGATTGACGCGCTGGATCATGGAAGAAATGCCCGGTCGCGCAGCTGTAACAATCCAGCTGGATGAAGCACGCTCCCCTGTTTCGGTTTCGGAGCGTGCATGAAAATCAAATTGCTAATCTGTGCCGTTCTGGCGCTTTCGGCCTGTTCGAGCGGCACAGCCAGTGAAGGAAAATCCGCCATGGCCAAGGACCCGATCATCATCGCCCACAGAGGCGCCAGCGGCGAACGCCCTGAGCACACAATCGCCAGCTACACCTTGGCCATCGAGCAAGGCGCGGACTATATCGAGCCCGACCTGGTCCTGACCAAGGACGGCGTCCTCGTCGCGCGGCACGAGAACGAGATTTCGGAAACCACCGATGTCGCGGACAGGCCCGAATTTGCCGACCGCAAAGCGACCAAGACTGTCGATGGCCAGAAAATGACCGGCTGGTTCACTGAGGATTTCACCCTCGCCGAGTTGAAGACGCTGCGCGCGAAAGAGCGCCTTCCGATGCTGCGCCAGGCGAATACAGCCTATGACGGCCAGTTCGAAATCCCGACCTTTGAAGAGATCATCCTGCTCGCAAAGGCCAAGGAACAGGAAAGCGGGCGGCGCATCGGCATCTATCCCGAAACAAAGCATCCAAGCTATTTCACCTCCATCGGCTTGCCCCATGAGGCACCCTTGCTTGCGATGCTCGAAAAGCATGGCTTTACAGGGAAGGACGACCCACTGTTCATCCAGAGCTTCGAAGTCGGCAATCTCAAGGCGCTGCGTGGCAAGACCAAGCTGCGCCTCATCCAGTTGATGTCGAAGGACGATGGGCCGGCTGATGATCCGACTGTGACCTATGCGACAATGGCAACCCCGGCGGGCCTCAAGGAGATCGCCTCTTACGCCGATGGCATCGGCGTTGAAAAAGCGATGGTGATTCCGCGCACGATGCTGGGCAATCTGGGCGAGCCAACCTCGCTTGTTGCGGATGCCCATACTGTCGGGCTCGACGTCCATGTCTGGACCTTCCGGCGCGAGAATTATTTCCTGCCATTGGCCCAGCGCGGCGGATTGAGCCCTGCTGGACATGGCGATCTGGTGGGCGAGATAAAAGCGTTTCTGGCGACCGGAATCGACGGATTCTTCAGCGATAATGTCAGCGAAGCGGTGCAAGCCGTCAGATGACGGCGGATCGTGCCAATGTTCGCCACAGAATGGCGATCGCGGTCGATAAAAGCGCAAATGCAAGAAGGAAGGGCGCCCCTGGCAGAAAATAGCCTTGGCCATCTGCATAGGCCCCGAAGATCGAGGTCATCAGCACCGGGCCGATGATCGACGTCAAGCTGATCGTGCTGCCAATCGCCCCCTGCAATTCCCCTTGTGCATTCTCGCTGACCCGCTTGGACATGAGCGCTTGCAAAGCGGGGAAAGTCAGCCCGGTGATCGATCCAATCAGAATGGCCGCCAGCGCATGCCAGGTCGACTGGGCGAAGGCGAGGATGAGATAGGAGGGCAGCCCGAAAAACAGCGACCATCTGGCGGTTTGTACTGCCCCCCAGCGCCCGATGGCGTTACCGACGAGCAGTCCCTGAACGATGGCAATGGTTGTCCCATATAGGGCGACGGTCAGCCCTATGGCGATCGGCCCCCAACCAAATTGCAGCGCGCCATAATAGCTCCAGACCGAGATATTGGCCTGTGCCGAAAGCTGCATGAAGAAAATTGTCACCAGACAGCCGATCACCAGCGGCATCTTCATCATCTGCAGCAATGTGCCAAAGGGATTTGCGCGCGCGATGGTGAATGGCCGCCGATTTTCGGCCGGCAATGTTTCACGCAGGATGAAATAACCCAGAATTGCGCCGCCGATTGCCAACCCACAGGCGATCAGAAACGGCATCCTGTCATGCACGCTGCCCGCCAGTCCACCTATGGCGGGGCCAAGCACAAAGCCAGCGGCACCGGCACCACCCATGACGCCGAAGGCGGCGCCCCGGTTTTCGGATTCGACCATATCCGCGATGCAGCTGTTCGCAGCTGCCCAGGTGGCGCCCATAATTCCCGAAATCACCCGGCCGACAAACAGCCAGGCCAATGTTGGCGCCCATGCCATCAAGGCATAGTCGACCCCTAATGCGGCCAAAGTGATCAACAGAACCGGTCGCCTACCGAAGCGATCCGAAAGGCCCCCGATTACCGGAGCAAAGAGGAACTGCATCACGGCATAAGCGAAGAAAAGCAGTCCGCCGATTTCGGCGGCGCGATCAATGCCGACCCCTTCTATCTCCATGATCAGCGACGGCATCACCGGCATGATGAGACCAATCCCCATCATGTCGACAAACACGATGAAGGCAACCAGCGCCAGCGTCGACCGTATTGACCTCTGCTGCATGACCTTCCCCCTTGTTTTCAAGGGGTAGGACTATGCGTGTGTTGCGTCAATCGACGGCTGCGACGGCCTTGATTATGGAGCGGATGGCGCGAGGGTCGGCGACGAAGGCCATATGGGTGCAATCGAGTTCAACATGGTGATCGCGTTCGCCATCATTGCCGCAGGCCGAATTGGGGGCGACCACGCCGTCATTGGCTGACCAGAATGCTATGGTGCGGGCCTGCGGTTTTTCGGCAAGCACGGTGTCGATCGGTGGCGCGTCAACCTTGTGCCGCGCGATCATCTCATAAATCCGCCAGGCGTTATTGGCACGCGGGCTTCCGGAGAAGGGGCTGCCGAGCGTGATCACCCTGCTCACCTGATTGGGAAAGCGTTTTGCATATTCGCGCGCGACCAGCCCGCCAAGACTCCACCCTATCAGCGTAACCGGACGGGAAAACCCGCGCCCTTCGATCTGGTTTGCGATCCTGTCGAGCGTGTCGGGCTTGATCCCGCGATTACGGCCCAGCCCCCAACCATGAACATCGAAACCGGCGGCTTGCAAGGATCTACGAAGACGTGATGTGGTGCGATCAGACGCCATGAAACCGGGAAAAACGATAACAGTGTGGCCATCGCCGATCACTTCGGGCTTTATTGCGGGCGCGAAACTGGCGCGCAGGCGCATATAGCCGAAGGATCCGGCTTCGCGGGCCAGAAGCCGAAGTGGTGGAGGGCGATCGGTCAATCAGTCACCGCGTCGATTACCGATACTGCGGTCGGGGCCAAAGGCTGTTCAGGGGCCGTCTCGGGCGTTGCGACCGGCGCCACCATCGGCATGGCCAGTGCCGCTTTTTCCAGACTGTCGAGCGCGTGTTGGGTTTCGACATAGCGTCGTGCCTTGGCCAGCCAGTCCTGTGCATTGGCGGTACCCGGCATGGCCTGCACGAGCCGGATGGCGGATTCGACATTGCCCGTCAGGATCAGATCTCGCGCGCGCTGCAATTGGGCGTCGGCAGCCGGCGGTGGCGCGTCAGAGGTGTGCAGCACGAACATCGTCATTATCTCTTTGCGGATTCGTGCCCATGTCATTTCCGGTTGGCGCATCAGCTGCCCTGATACGCCATCAAACTCAGCGGCCAGCTTGACGGGCGTCATGCCCTCTTTTTCCGCAGCTTTGATCCGCGCTAGCGCCTGAGGCTGGCTTTGCCCGAAGGCGGCTTCAATCCGTGGTCCAAGATCGCCAAGTGGCGCGCCAGCGCTGATCGCCCGGCGTGCCGCCATCGCAACCAGCATCGCTTCGGTGCGCGCTGAGTCGGCTATGGGCTGCAATATTTGTGGGGTAACCGGGGAAGCCAGCATCGGATTGACGGGCGGCGGCGGTGCCGGTTCGGGCAAGGCTGCGGCCGGGGCCATGGCTTCTACAGGTGGTGTTTCTTCCCAAGGCGCAAGGCCGGCTGATGACAGCCAACTGATTGCCAGCCCACCGCCGACAAAAGCCAGGATCGAAAGCGCAACAGCGGCTCTCCAGTTCAATATTTTTCCCCTGCGACCTTTTATTGGGACGTCTGCTTACCAAGCGCGCGCGCTGCCGACAACAGCGCTTCGTCTTCGGGGCGTGCGGCGATCGCGATCGCTTGCCATCCCTTGCCTGCCGCCTCGGCAATCACCTGGGAAAAGGCGGCCAGCCGGATGTCGGCGCGGGGCAGGTCGCGGGCATCCACGAATTCGGCAAAAATCCGCGCCGCACGTGCCGAGTGCAGGGCAACGATATCCGCACTGGCAATGATGGCGCGTGCCTCGGATGTAAGCTCCACGGCCTCTGCAGTATAAACGATGCGCAAGCTGATGCTCACGTCATCGGGTGGAGTAAAGGCCGTCCGATCCTCGCCGGCCAGCCACAGCAGCCGCTGGTGGCCGGTAGCCTGTGCCGCCTGCAACACCTCGTCCACACCCTTTGTACCGGCGGACGCGAGCGTCAGCCCGGCGTCTTTGGCAGCATCGGCGCTGTTGCGCCCGACGGCATGGACAGGAAGGTGAGCATATGCCGCCAAGCCGGCACCTGCATGCCGCACGGCATTGGCGCTGGTTATAAGCAGTGCATCGAAATGGGCCGCATCGGGTGCCTCCCAGCGGTGCGGGCGGACTTCGAAAAAGGGCAATTGCAAAGGTTCAAATCCGGCCTCACGCGCGCGTCTGGCGCTGGCATCATTGCCCGGTTGCGGGCGGATGATCAGGATCTTCATGCCTCGAACAAAGCCCGCAATTCGGGCGAAGCCGCATCGAGCAACCGCCGTGCAAGTTCGGTCGGCGCAGCGGGGTCGCCTGCGCCGCAAAGGATTCCGCCCGACTGCCGCTCGCTACCGTCCTCGCGGAGGATTTCGCCATTGAGCGTCATCATCGTTCCGTCCCACACTGCCTGGGCCGCGACCGGGGAGTGACACGTTCCTCCCAGCGCCTCGAGGAAAGCGCGCTCAGCCATGACACAATCGAAAGTCGGTTGGTGGTTGATAGGTGCCAGCAGCGCAGCGATTTCGCTGCGGTCAGCGAGGCAGTCGATACCGATTGCCCCCTGCGAGGCGGCAGGCAGCATTTCGCTGGCTTCGATGGCAACACCGATGGCAGACTGCCCCAACCGGTCAAGCCCTGCAGCCGCGAGCAGGGTCGCATCAAATTCGCCGCCTTCGACCTTGGACAGGCGCGTTGCGACATTGCCCCGGATACTGGCGGTAATCATGTCGGGTCGCAGGGCTTTCAACTGCGCCGCACGGCGCGGGCTCGAGGTGCCCACCTTCGCACCTTGCGGAAGGGCGGCGATGCTCTCTGCCCCGATCAACCGATCTCGCACATCGGCGCGGGGTAGCATCGCGGCAATGCGAAATATGCCTGCACGGACGGTTTCGACATCCTTCATCGAATGCACTGCAATGTCGATCTCGCGGTCGAGTAGCGCACGCTCCAATTCCTTGGTCCACAAGGCCTTGCCGCCGATTTCGGCAAGCGGGCGATCCTGCACCTTGTCCCCGCTCGACAGCATCGGGACGAGAATGACCGCCGTTTCATCCCAGCCATGCGCAGCCAGCAATGCCGCCTTGGTCATCTCCGCCTGTGCCAAGGCGAGCGGAGAGGAACGAGTACCGATGCGAAGCGGAGAAGTGGCGCTAGGGGTCATGCGGCTTGTCCATAGCGGGGCACATCCCTAAGGGGAAGCCGATGGCAGTGATTTTGGGCCTTGAATCGAGTTGCGACGAAACCGCAGCGGCATTGGTGCGTTCGGATCGCACGATATTGAGCCACGCGCTGGCGGGGCAGGAGGACCATCACCGCGCTTTTGGCGGTGTGGTGCCAGAGATTGCCGCGCGCGCGCATGCCGAACTGATGACGCCTCTGGTCGAAACCGCACTGGCGGATGCGGGGATGACGCTGAAAGATGTCGATGCGATTGCAGCGACCGCCGGGCCAGGGTTGATCGGCGGGGTGATGGTTGGGCTGGTGACCGCCAAGGCGCTCGCTATGGCCGCCAACAAGCCGCTGATTGCGGTCAACCATCTGGAAGGCCATGCACTTTCGCCGCGGCTGATCGATCCTGAGCTGGAATTTCCTTATCTGCTCCTCCTTGTTTCGGGCGGGCATTGCCAGCTGCTCCGCGTCAACGGCGTCGGCGATTACGACCGGTTGGCGACCACCATCGATGATGCCGTGGGCGAAGCTTTCGACAAGAGCGCGAAGATTTTGGGTCTCGGATTTCCGGGCGGGCCGGCGGTCGAGAAGGCCGCCAAAATCGGCGATGCAAAGGCAGTGCCGCTGCCAAGGCCGCTTAAAGGTGCCGATGAACCGCATTTCAGCTTTGCTGGATTGAAGAGCGCCGTCCTCCGCGCGCATGAGGCAGGAACCCACAGGCCAGAGGATATTGCAGCCTCCTTCCAGCAGGCGGTGGTCGATTGCCTCGAAGATCGCCTCGAATATAGTCTGTCGCGGATCGATCCGCTCGGCGCACTCGTGGTCGCAGGCGGAGTGGCGGCGAATGAAGCCATTCGCACGATGCTGCAGCGTGTGGCTGTCCGATATGGCATGCGCTTCGTCGCACCGCCGCACTGGCTGTGCACCGATAATGGCGCGATGATCGCCTGGGCCGGGGCGGAGCGCTTTGCCGCCGGACTGACCGACTCACTCGATGTCGCTGCCCGCCCGCGCTGGCCGCTCGATCCGGATGCAGAGGCCGTGCGCGGTGCAGGAGTAAAGGCATGACCGGACAACCGATCGGCATCATCGGCGCAGGCGCATGGGGCACCGCGCTCGCCAGCGTCATGGCACAGAACCATGAGCAGGTGCTGCTCTGGGCGTTGGAGCCTGAAGTGGTCGAGGCGGTGAATGCGGGGAAGGACAATCCGCTCTATCTTCCCGATCTGGCGTTGCCGCCACACATCCGCGCGACCGGTGCGATGGAGGAAATGGCGGGCTGTTCGGCGCTGCTGCTGGTGACGCCGGCACAGCATTTGCGCAAATCGCTTGAACGCCTGCCTAAAACCGACGCACCATTGCTGCTCTGTTCGAAGGGCATCGAGGCGGGCACGCAAATGCTGGTCTCCGAAATTGTAGCTGAATTGCGGCCCGACAACCCGATCGCGGTGCTTTCCGGCCCAACTTTCGCGCATGAAGTGGCGGCCGGAAAGCCGACCGCGATCACGCTCGCCTGCGAAAGCGAGACGCTGGGCAAGCTGCTGATGCGATTGATCGCGACCCCTGCCTTCCGGCCATATTGGTCCGACGATGTGGTGGGGGCGGAGATTGGCGGCGCGGTGAAGAATGTGCTCGCCATCGGTTGCGGCGTTGTGGATGGCGCGGGGCTGGGGCTGAACGCCCGGGCGGCGCTGATCGCGCGCGGTTTCGCAGAAATGCAGCGTTACGGCCTTGCACGCGGGGCAAAAGCTGAGACCTTGGCCGGGTTGTCGGGGCTGGGCGATTTGGTGCTGACATGTAGCTCTGAAAATAGCCGCAATTTCTCGCTGGGCCGCGGGCTGGGGCAGGGCAAGGCTGCGGCAGAATTGATGGCAGACCGGCGCACCGTCGCAGAGGGCGCCTTTACCGCACCTGTCCTCCTGCAATCGGCACAAACGCTGGGCGTGGAAATGCCGATTGTCGCGGCGGTTTGCGCCCTGCTCGATGGCAGCGCCAGCGTCGGACAGGTCGTCGAAGCGCTGCTCTCGCGCCCGTTGAAGGCCGAAAGGTGACAGCGGGCAACCGCTGCGCTAAACAGGCAGGGAGTATCCGGCGAGGGGGATGACGGTCAGCACCGATCCAGAATCTGCGGCGCAGAACGAAGCCGATCTGAAGGCGCTCGCCAAGGGCGGTCGGACCAATGTGTTCGGCTTTGTCCTGCGGCTTGCCGCGCGCATACCCTTTCTGTTCATCGCCGGGCGGCTCTACGGGCCGGAGGTGCTGGGCCGCTTTGCCTATGCAATCCTGATCGTTGAATTTGTCGCGCAACTGGCGACGCTCGGGTTGCGGCGCGGGCTGGCCGAGGCGCTGTCGCGGCAGGACCGGCCTGATACCCATGTTGTCGGCGATGCGATGCTGGTCGCGACCTTTGCTTCCGCAATTGGCGCGGCGGTGCTGATCGCCTTGCCCTGGCTGATGTTCCCGAACAGCGAATTGAACGGGCTCGACCGTTTCCTGCCGATGACCATTTTCGCCATCGTCTGGACCGATATTGCACTCGCCGCGCTCGCCTATCGCTTCGACGTTGCCTCCACCGTTCGCGCGCGGGCGATTGTCGAGCCCTGGACGATCAGCATCGCGGCGGGGCTGCTGGTTTTCTATTCGACCCGTGACGGCCTTATCCTCGCTTATGTCGCCTCGATGCTCGCGGCCTTGCTGACTGCGCTCTGGCCCTTGTGGCGCAGCTATGGCCTGCCCTGGGGATGGCGCCCGCGCCCGGCAGAGCTCTCTGCTCTTGCCCGGCGCAACCTGCCGCTCGCCGCCGCCGATGCGATCGAATGGGGCAGCCGCCGGCTCGATCTCGCCATCCTCGGCCTGTTCGCCAGCCCGGCGGTGGTCGGGATCTACTATGTCGCGCAGCAGGTCGCCAGCCTGCCACAGAAACTGAAATCGAGCTTCGATCCGATCCTCGGCCCCGTCATCACCCGCAATTTGCAGGCGAAAAACTATGGGGAGATTGCCCGGCAGGTCGGCCAGGTCGGTTTCTGGATCATCGCCGCGCAGGCGGGCATCGCCCTCGCGCTGGGCATACCGGGCGAGGCGGTGATGGGTCTGGTCGGGCCGGAATTTGTCGGCGGCACCGCAGCCATGGCCTTCCTGCTCGCGGCAGAGGTAGCCGCCGCGACGGCAGTCGTCAGCGAAAGCGCGCTTGTCTATATGGCGCGGCATAGGAACCTCCTCCTCTCGCTGGGTATGTTGGCTTTGCAGGTGGTGCTCAGCCTGATCCTGATCGAGATGGTGCCGATGCTCGGGCTCAAGCCGCAATATGCAGGGTTGGCGCAGGCCGCCGCCGTTGCCTGCGCGTTGATGCTGGCCTTGGGTGCGGCTTCGCTTGCCAAGGCCCTGCTGCTCGCCAAGTTGCTCGGCGAGCCGCTCTCCATCTGGCGCTGGAGCCTGCTCCCCGCCGTCGCCGCGGCGGTGATTGTCGGCGTCGGCGCAACGCAGTTACCCGAATGGGCCGAACTCGCGCTGGGCGTTCCCGCGATTCTGGGCGTGTATCTGTGGATCATCTGGCGCTGGGGCTTTGGCCCGGAAGATCGGGTGCTGTTCAAGAAATAGGATAGGGAACCGACATGAGCGAAAAAGCACGACGCAGCCTTTGGGGCCATGCAGCCGAAATGGCGGGAAAGGCCCCGCCCGAACGCAACCGTTATGTCGATTTCCTGCGCGCGCTTTCGATCCTTGCGGTGGTGATCGGCCATTGGCTGGTCGCCGCACCCTATATGAAGGACGGCGCGGTAGAGGGCGGGCACCTGCTCGGCATCATCCCCTGGACACAATGGCTGACCTGGGGCTTTCAGGTAATGCCGATCTTCTTCCTTGTCGGCGGCTTTTCGAACGGGATGAGCTGGGCCGCGACGCAGCGCAAGGCCCGTCCTGAGCCCGGTCGAAGGAGCGGCCATTATGCCGACTGGTTCGGCAGCCGCGTGCAACGCCTGATCAACCCCGTCCTGCCGCTGTTCCTGATCTGGACGCTGTTTGCCGCCTTTGGCACCTGGGCCGGGGTCGAGCGGCGGATCGTCGCGATGGCGGCGCAACTGGCGCTGATCCCGGTCTGGTTCCTGTCGGTCTATCTGATCATCTCCGCGCTGGTGCCATGGACATGGGCGCTGTGGCAGCGTTTCGGCTGGGCGAGTTTCTGGGGCTTGGTCGCGGGCGCGATTGCGGTGGATGCGCTCAGCATCGGGCTGGGTATTCGCTATATCAATTTCACCAATTTCCTCTTCGTCTGGCTCGCCATCCACCAGCTCGGCTATGCCTGGCAGCAGGGGCGGATCCGCAACCCCTGGGTCTGGGCGGTATTCGGCGCGATCGCGCTCGAAATGCTGGTCTATTTCGGCCCCTATCCGGTGGCGATGATCGGCGTTCCGGGCAGCGAGCTTTCCAATTCGATGCCGCCGACGATCGCGCTGCTCGCGCTAGGCATCGCGCAATCGGGCCTCGCCCTCGCGCTCGAACCGGCGGGGCGGCGCATGCTCGATAATATGCGGCTTTGGACCGCGACGGTCTTGCTGAACGGCATGATCATGACGGTCTATCTCTGGCACCTCACCGCCTTTGTCTTTGTGATGGTGGCCGCCTGGCTGTTGGGCGGCATCGGCCTGCACCTTGCGCCGGGCAGCGGCGGCTGGTGGCTGACCCGGCCGGTCTGGTTCGTGCTATATATCGCGATGCTCTTCCCCCTGATCGCCCTCTTCGCCCGGTTCGAGGCCGCCCGCGGCATGCCCGAACGAGAGGCTCCGGTGCCGCATTGGCGGCTGGTCACCGGCCTGATCCTGACCTGCGCCGGCCTCGCCCTCACCGCCGCGATCAGCATCGCCAGCCCGATGGGCGTGACGGGCGTCAGGCTGTGGGTGGTGGCCCTGCCCTTCATCGGCGCCGCGCTGATCGGCTTTGGCCCCGTACGGGATTTGAGCAAGCGGGTGAGCGGGGCGTAAAAAAGGGTGGATTTCTCAGAAAGCCTGCCCTGAGCCTGTCGAAGGGTAGAGGCCTGATGGGGGGTGATTGAGCCGCTAATCCTCTCTGTTCCAATGGTCAGCTTGAAACCGAATTTGACCGTGTAGGATAGCGAACTTTGCCAGAAAGGTTGACAAGAGCACAGCCCATGACTATCCGCCGCCGCCTTATGAAGGCGACCAAACTATACCAATCAGTCAATCGACTCGTCAGCAGGAGCTGACGCGGGCGTTTCGATGCGCCCGATATTCGGGTGCGGCGCGGTATGGTAATAGCGTCAGGTTTTTAAAAAAACCTAAGCCAAGCAGGTTCGATCCCTGTCACCCGGACAAAATTTATCCAGGAGACAGATTATGCAGATCATACAGGGAAACAAGGGCGGCCTGATCAAGGCTTGGATCGACGGCGTGGGCGTCGAGGTGCAGGCACGCGCCCAGCTTGACAACATCGCGGCAATGCCTTTCGTCCACAAGCATGTAGCGATCATGCCCGATGTGCATTGGGGCATGGGCGCAACCGTTGGCTCGGTGATTCCCACTAAAGGGGCGATCATCCCCGCGGCAGTGGGCGTAGATATCGGCTGCGGCATGATGGCGCACCGGACCTCGCTGAACGCATCGGATTTGCCTGATAGCCTCGCTGGCATCCGTTCTGCAATCGAAGCAGCGGTACCCCATGGGCGCACCAATAATGGTGGTCCCGGGGATCGCGGAGCGTGGGGCAGTGTGCCCGACGCCAATGTCGATCGCATCCGACCGCATGTCGAGGCGCTGAAGGGGTTGGCTGAAAAGCATCCCAAGATCGCGCAGGCCAGCGAACGCGCGCCGACCCATGCAGGTACGCTCGGCACCGGGAATCACTTCGTAGAGATCTGTCTCGACGAGGAGCACCGGGTGTGGGTGATGCTCCATTCGGGATCGCGTGGCATCGGCAACAAGATTGGCACCTACTTCATCGAGAAGGCCAAGGCCGAAATGCGCCGCTGGTACATCAATCTTCCCGATGAGGACCTTGCTTACTTCCCCGAAGGATCGGACTTGTTCGACGATTATTGGGAGGCTGTGGGTTGGGCGCAGGGCTGGGCACGGTTGAACCGCGAACTGATGATGGACGCGGCGATGGCGGCGCTCAGCAAGGCGGTACCCAAGCCTTTCAGTACCGATTGCGAAGCAGTGAACTGTCACCACAACTATGTCACCCGTGAAGCGCATTTCGGGGACAATGTTTTGGTGACCCGCAAGGGGGCGGTGTCGGCGAAGGAAGGCGAAATGGGGATCATTCCCGGATCGATGGGCGCCAAGTCGTTCATCGTGCGTGGGAAGGGCAACCGGGACTCCTTCTGTTCCTGCTCTCACGGGGCGGGACGCGCGATGTCGCGAAACGAAGCGAAGAAGCGCTTCACGCTTGCCGACCACGCTGCGGCAACCGCAGGCGTCGAATGCCGTAAGGACGAAGGGGTAATCGACGAAACCCCCGCGGCCTACAAGGATATCGACGCCGTAATGGCCGCGCAGGCCGACCTTGTGGAAGTAGTGCATACGCTGAAGCAAGTTGTATGCGTGAAGGGTTGATTATGTTGGGGGCGGGGTCTTTTGGGCCTCGTCCCTTGCTCCTTTCGGAAAAAAAGTACATAACGCGAACATGTCCGAACTCATCATCCGCCGCGGGCTCGAAGAGCCCGAGACTGACGGCAGTTTCACCCCGCACCGGCCGGCGCGCCCCCCGAAGGTGGAGGGGGGGAGGCCGTTCAAGCTGGTTTCGGATTACCAGCCTGCGGGGGACCAGCCGACGGCGATCAAGGAACTGGTCGATACCGCGCTGACGGGGGAAAAGGACCAGGTGCTGCTCGGCGTTACCGGTTCGGGCAAGACCTTCACCATGGCGAAGGTGGTGGAGGCGCTGCAACGCCCCGCACTCGTGCTCGCGCCCAACAAGATCCTCGCGGCGCAGCTTTATGGGGAGTTCAAGAGCTTCTTCCCCGAAAATGCCGTCGAATATTTCGTCAGCTATTACGACTATTACCAGCCAGAGGCCTATGTGCCGCGCAGCGATACCTATATCGAGAAGGAATCGAGCGTGAACGAGGCGATCGACCGGATGCGCCACTCGGCCACCCGCTCGCTCCTCGAACGCGACGATGTGCTGATCGTCGCCTCGGTTAGCTGCCTTTATGGTATCGGATCGGTCGAAACCTATTCGGCGATGATTTTCGATCTGAAGGTCGGCGAAAGCGTCGATCAGCGGGAGTTGATCCGCAAGCTGGTCGCGCTCCAGTATAAACGCAACGATGCCGCCTTTGCGCGCGGCAATTTCCGCGTGCGCGGCGACAATCTGGAGCTTTTCCCCTCCCACTATGAAGACATGGCCTGGCGCATCAGCATGTTTGGCGATGAGGTGGAGGAGATTGTCGAATTCGATCCGCTGACCGGCAAGGCCGGGGCAAAGCTGAACGCGGTGCGCGTCTATGCGAACAGCCACTATGTCACGCCGGGGCCGACGATGAAGCAGGCGATGGAGGCGATCAAGTTCGAGCTCGCCCATAGGCTTGAGGAGCTGGTCGCCGAGGGGCGTTTGCTGGAGGCGCAGCGGCTCGAGCAGCGCACCAATTTTGACCTTGAGATGATAGCGGCGACGGGCAGCTGTGCGGGGATCGAGAATTATTCGCGCTTCCTCACCGGCCGCCTGCCCGGCGAACCGCCACCGACGCTGTTCGAATATCTGCCCGATAACGCGCTGCTCTTCGTCGATGAAAGCCACCAGACGGTGCCGCAGATCGGCGCGATGGCGCGCGGGGACCATCGGCGCAAGCTGACGCTCGCCGAATATGGCTTCCGCTTGCCCAGCTGCATCGACAACCGCCCGCTGCGCTTCAACGAATGGGATGCGATGCGCCCGCAAACGGTCTGCGTTTCGGCAACGCCGGGGCCGTGGGAGATGGAGCAGGCGGGCGGCGTGTTCGCCGAACAGGTGATCCGCCCCACCGGCCTTATCGACCCGCCGGTCGAAATTCGCCCGGTCGAGGATCAGGTGCAGGATTGCATCAACGAATGTCGCAAGGCCGCGGAGGCCGGATACCGCACGCTGGTCACGACGCTGACCAAGCGGATGGCCGAGGATCTGACCGAGTTCATGCACGAGGCGGGCCTGCGCGTGCGCTATATGCACTCGGATGTCGAAACGCTCGAGCGTATCGAGCTGATCCGCGATTTGCGGCTCGGCGTCTATGACGTGCTCGTCGGTATCAACCTGCTGCGTGAAGGGCTCGACATCCCCGAATGCGGGCTGGTGTGCATATTGGATGCCGACAAGGAAGGCTTTTTGCGCTCCGAAACATCCTTGATCCAGACGATCGGCCGCGCCGCGCGCAATGTCGACGGGCGGGTGATCCTCTACGCCGACCGTATCACCGGCAGCATGGAACGCGCGATGCGCGAGACCGACCGGCGGCGCGAGAAGCAGCGCGACTATAACGAGCTGCACGGCATCACCCCGACGACGATCAAGCGCAACATCCACGATATCGTCGCCGATACCGCCAGCCGCGATGGCGTGCTGGTCGAGATTGATGCCGAGGGCGCCAACAACCTCGTCGGCCACAATCTGCGCGCCTATATCGAGGAACTGGAGAAAAAGATGCGCGCCGCCGCCGCCGACCTCGAATTCGAGGAAGCCGGCCGCCTCCGCGACGAAATCCGCGCGCTGGAGGCGGAGGAATTAGGGCTTCCGCATGAACAGCGGGTGGCCGCGCCCAAGGGTCGGGCGAGCGAGGGCAAGCCGGGGACGCGGAAGTTACGGTTCGGGAAGACGCAGCGGAAGTTCGGGCGTTAATCCGCCGCCATCGCCACATCGCCTACGCGTGCCCAGGTGCGCGCATAGTCCAGTTGGTCGAGCCCGAAGGTGCGGATCGCCGCCGGATAGAAGGGCGCGAACATGCGGGTTACCGGGCCTACCCAACCGGAATCGCTGACCACGGCGGCGCGGTGGACGAAATTGCGGTGTGAGAGGTGGAAGAGCAGGTCTTTCCACCACACCTGCGTATCCACCCAACCGATATCGCGGACGACCTCGACAACATTGATCTGGTCATGCGTCTTGAGCAGTTCGTCGACCGCATCGACCGCCTGCTGATATTCATCTTTATGGATAACGCCGTCGACCGTGAGTTCGAGATAACCGGCTTTCGTATCTTTTTCGACCTTGAGCATGGCAGAGTCCTTTCCTGTTAAGGACAGTCTGGCCGCACATCGGGCTGATGTCATTGATCGCCGTCAAACTGCGGTCAGCTTTTGCGCGTGCGCCTGGCCTCTTTTTTGGCGGTCTTATCGATTTCGGCGAGCAGCCCGGATGACAGCGAGAAGCCGGCAGTCTTGGTGGCTGCCTTGGGCTGTGAAGCCGATGCGATCCGCACCGGCGGGCGTTCGGGTTTTGGGGCCTCCAATATGGCGGGCTTGGCCGAGGGGCGCGAGGGCGGCGTCCTGGCCAGCACCGCCGCCAGCGCCGCACGCGCTTCCTTTTCCTTGCGCACCTTCTGCGGGTAGATGAAGCCGTGCAGCGGCCATTCATTGCCGCCCAGCGCACTGTTCGGCGTGTACCAGACGCGTACCCGGCTCCAGTCATTCTCCTCTGACACATCGATCACGCGCACATCCTCTTCGATATGCCCGCGCATGCCATCGATGGTCGACCAGTTGGCGTGGCTGATCAGCAAGGTCCGCTTATCGATGATCTTGCGCACCGCCGCCACATGGCCCAGCCGCATATTGCCGTGGGGTACGAACGTCATCACCGCGCCGACTCTGGGCCGGCTGCCGCGCTCATATTTCCCCTCGGCCTGTCCCCACCAGGTATGCGCGTCGCCGAAGATGGTCACGCCGGTCAACGCGCGGGCAAAGGGCACGCATTGCAGCCCTTCGTACAACGCATTGGCGGGCGCGCTGGCAAGGCCGATGGCGAGCAGGGCTGGAAGGATGAATCTGGTCCGCATGGCAAGGCTGCTAACCCGGCCATGGTCAAATCGTGGCTAAGCCATAAGGTTAACGACGGTGTAAGCTTTGCACCGCCGTAGCGGCCTCAGCGCAGCAGCCCCTCCGCGCTTTTCTTGCGCGCATAGACGAACAGCCCGATCAGCACGATCCAGATGAAGGCCATCATCGCGATCTGGCCCGCGCCGAACAGCTTTGCAAAATCGACGCCCGACAATGCAAAATGCCAGAGCGAACTCACCGCCAGCCCCAGCAACGAGGCACCGAACGCGGTCACGGCATGGCGGCTGCGCATCAACAGCAGCACCGAACCCAGCACCGATCCCCAGACGCCCAGCGCCCAGAATGCCTCCATCCAGGTCGGAAAGCTGTCCAGATAGGTCCTTTGCTCGGCCGTCATTTGCGCCAGATAGGCGGCATTTCTGGTCTGCGACATTATGTAGTCGACCACGCCAAAGGCGTTCCAGATCAGCGATAGCCCGCTGACGATCCAAAATCCGATCGGTGTCTTGTTTGCCGTTCCCATATCATTTCTCCCCCGACAACGCCTTAACATAATATCGAAACATCCGAACTGCAAACGCGCAAATCGGCCAATAGGTGCAAATGATATGTTGTAACGTCGGACGGATTTTGCCATATAGCGACTCAGGAAGGCAGCAAAGTGATCGCATTGCAGGCATATTGGCGTGAAAAACGCTGGGACGGGCTCGGTCTGAGCCTTGCTGGCCTGTGCCTTGTCCACTGCCTTGCAACCTCGATCATGCTGGCGCTGCTGGCGTCGGCAGGCGGTTTCCTCTTTTCGCCACTGGTCCATGAAGTCGGCCTGGGTCTGGCGATTGTTTTCGGGATTGTCGCGCTGGTGAAGGGCCTGTTCGAACATGGCTTCATGATGCCTGCGGCCATCGGTTCGCTCGGCATCGGCGTGATGTCGGGTGCGCTCACTTTGCCGCATGGCGGCACTGAGATTGTTTATACGATGGTTGGCGTAGCGATTCTCGCGCTTGGCCATGACCTCAACATGCGCGCATCGCGCTAGGCCTACAGTTTCCTTTAAGTGTTTGTCATTCCCGCGAAAGCGGGAATCCATGGTCTGAGGATGCTGTTTAAACCCCCAGTTCAGACCATGGACCCCCGATCAGGTCGGGGGTGACCAAATGGTGGTTCTGGCGCCTGTCTCGAAGCTGTGCCTTGCTCTTGTCGCCCGATGCGCCTAGATTCCCCTTATGGCGACGCACGCACATCATCATCACGAACATCATGGCCACGATTTGGCTGATGCCGCAAAGGCGGCTCTAACCGCGGCGGGTGAGCAATGGACCGATATGCGTGCCGATATCTTTGCAGTGCTCGCGACTTTCGACAAACCCGCGTCGGCCTACGACATCGCCGATCTTGTTTCGCAAAAGCGCGGCAAGCGGGTGGCGCCCAACAGCGTGTATCGCATCCTCGATCTGTTCGTGTCGAACAATCTCGCCAGCCGCGTCGAAAGCGCCAATGCCTATCTCGCCAATGCCCATCCCGGCTGCCTGCACGATTGCATCTTCCTGATTTGCGACAATTGCGGCAGCGCAACGCATATCGACGATGACAGCCTGACCGGAAATGTCCGCAAGGCCGCCGAGGCTGCCGGTTTCAACGCGGTGCGCCCCGTGGTCGAGGTGCGCGGCACCTGTGCGGATTGCGACTAAGCAGCCGCTACGGGAAAATATCCCGTTCGACACGTCCCTGAAATATCGTTAAAGCTGCCTTGAATGACTGATACACCCGTCACGCCCTTGCTCGACAAGGTCAAGATTCCCGCAGATCTTCGCAAGCTGGAACCATCGCAGCTTCGCCAGCTGGCAGATGAATTGCGCACCGAAACGATCAGCGCGGTTTCGGTTACCGGCGGGCATCTGGGGGCGGGGCTCGGCGTGGTCGAGCTGACCACCGCAATCCACTATGTGTTCAACACCCCCGAAGACCGGCTGGTCTGGGATGTCGGCCACCAATGCTATCCGCACAAGATCCTCACCGGACGTCGCGACCGTATCCGCACATTGCGCACCGGTGGCGGACTGTCGGGCTTCACCAAGCGCACCGAGAGCGAATATGATCCCTTCGGCGCGGCGCACAGCTCGACCTCGATTTCGGCAGCCCTGGGCTTTGCGATTGCCAACAAGCTGAATGACCGGCCGGGCAAGGCGATTGCGGTGATCGGCGATGGATCGATGTCCGCGGGCATGGCCTATGAAGCGATGAACAACGCGCAGGCGGCGGGCAATCGTCTTGTCGTCATTCTCAACGATAATGACATGTCGATTGCGCCGCCGGTGGGCGGGCTCTCGGCCTATCTGGCGCGGCTCGTATCCTCGCGGCCTTTCCTTTCGCTGCGAGAGGTTGCCAAGCGCATCTCGCGCAAGTTGCCAGAGCCGCTCCACATTGCTGCGCGCAAGACCGACGAATTTGCGCGCGGTATGGCGATGGGCGGCACCTTGTTCGAGGAATTGGGCTTTTATTATGTCGGCCCGATTGACGGGCACAATCTCGACCATTTGATCCCCGTCCTCGAAAATGTCCGCGACGCGGCGGAGGGGCCTTGCCTGATCCACGTCGTCACCAAAAAGGGCCATGGCTATGCCCCTGCTGAAGCGGCAGCGGACAAATATCATGGCGTGGTCAAGTTCGACGTCATTACCGGCAAGCAGGACAAGGGCCCGGGCGGCGGCCCGCCCGCATACCAGAATGTCTTTGGTGAAACGCTCGCCAAGCTGGCGGAGATCGACGACAAAATCGTCGCCATCACCGCTGCGATGCCGACCGGCACCGGCGTCGACAAATTCGCGCAGGCGCACCCGACGCGTTCTTTCGACGTGGGTATTGCCGAGCAGCATGCGGTAACCTTCGCCGCAGGGCTGGCGGCGCAGGGCATGCGCCCCTTCTGCGCGATCTATTCTACCTTCCTGCAACGGGCCTATGACCAGGTGGTGCACGATGTTTGCATCCAGAACCTGCCGGTTCGTTTTGCCATCGACCGCGCTGGGCTGGTCGGTGCCGATGGCAGCACCCATGCCGGTTCGTTCGATGTTACCTATCTGGCGACCTTGCCCAATATGGTGGTGATGGCTGCTGCTGACGAGGCGGAGCTGGTGCACATGACCTACACCGCCGCGCTCCACGACAGCGGCCCGATCGCCTTCCGCTATCCGCGCGGCAATGGCGTGGGCGTGCCGCTGCCCGAAGTCCCGCAACGGCTGGAAATCGGCAAGGGTCGCGTCGTGCGCGAGGGCAAAACGGTTGCGATCCTCTCGCTCGGCACCCGTTTGGCTGAGGCGCTCAAGGCCGCCGATACGCTTGATGCCAAGGGGCTTTCAACCACCGTTGCCGACCTGCGCTTTGCAAAGCCATTGGACGAAGATCTGATCCGCCGCCTGATGGCGACGCACGAGGTGGTCGTCACGGTGGAAGAAGCCTCGATCGGCGGGCTCGGCGCGCATGTGCTGACACTGGCGAGTGACTTGGGCCTGACCGATGCGGGCCTCAAAATCCGCACCATGCGCCTGCCCGATGCCTTTCAGGAACATGACAATCCGCAAAAGCAATATGACGAGGCAGGCCTCAACGCGCCGCAGATCGTCGATACCGTGCTGAAGGCGCTGCGCCATAACAGCGCGGGCGTGGAGGAAGCCGGGGTTCGGGCCTGAGCCAATGGCACACGACGTTTCGGCTTTGCTCGAACGTGAAAAAGATGTGCTGCGTCTGTTGCTGGTTGGGCATGACGCGAAAAGCATTGCCCGCCATCTCGACCTGTCGACCCACATCGTGAACGAGCGGCTGCGGGATGCGCGGCGCAAGCTTGGCGTAGGAAGCAGCCGCGAAGCCGCTCGGCTTCTGGCACAGGCCGAAGCGGACAATCCCAAAAAATTTGGGGACAAGGATTTTGGATATCCCCAAGCCGCGGTGGCGGTGAAGGATGCAGATGCGCAAGCGATTCAAGGCTCAGCGCAAACTGGCATCACAAACGGGAAATTGCTCATGCTCATTTCGCTACCCATAGTCGCAGGCGCAGCCTTCCTGCTCGCTACGAACAGCCCAACACCGGTGCCCAATGCTGCAACGGTTGTTTCAACCTATCCAGCCAACGGCGCAAAGATCACGGCTGGGCCCTATAAGCTGGTCGTCCGGTTCGATCGGCCGATGGCACCAGACAGCTTCAGCTTCGTGCAGGTCGACAAGAGCAGCTATCCCGATTGCAACGGCAAACCGGAACGGTCTGCCGACGGCTATGCCTACTCCATGAACTGCATCGCGCGGGCCGGTAAGCAGCACGAAATCTGGTTCAACCGCGCGCCTTATCTGAATTTCCGCAGCAAGTCGGACGGGAAACCGTCTACGCCCTTTCGCTTGCGCTATTCGGTGAAGCCCTGACGGCGCCTTATTGCGGCACAGCCGCCTGAGCGCTCTGCCCGTCACCTTCCGGTGCGGCGATGATGTCGCGGGTGACGGCACCCTTGTTCACCGTTGCCGTTTCGGGATCGCCCACGGTCGAACGGATCGCCATTTCGCTATTGCCGGCAGCCGCGACGACAGCGCGTTCGCCAGCCGAGCGGGATGCATCGCCGCCGAACATAGCCTGCAGCACCTGTTCGGGCGTGCTGCCGTCCTGCGCACGGGCGGTTCCGGCCTGCGCCGGCATCAGCGGGTAATCGGGCGGCACAACGAGCGGCGCTACGCGGCTGGTGGTCGCCTGTTGCGGGGCGCTGTCACCGCGAATGTCCCAGTCATAGAGTGCCTGATAGGCGCCGCCTATCGACTGGCAGCCCGAAAGGCCAAAAAGCATCGCCGATGAGGCGGCAGCAAGGACGAGTTTCTGTTTCATGGTCACAATCCTGTCCTCAGTTTTTCGGGGCGCCGAACATGGCGTCGAGCACAGCTTGCTTGCTGTCGCTTTCCTGCGGGCGGGCAGCACCCGGCTGCGGCGCGGGCAGGGTGTTGAGATCGGCAGGCACTGTCAATGGTGCGGCACGGCCGACCGCGAATTCGTCAGGCCGTTCGCGGTCGAAAACCCCCGAAGAGCCGCAGCCCGAAAGGGCCGAAAGCGCCAGCAGGCTGGCCGTTGCCGTGATGAATTTGCGCGTCATGCTTACTCCGCTATCCCGTCCCCGCTTGACGCGGGATGAACGTCATCCCTTTCGCGGATTAGAAAGGCGCGGGCAAGCAATATTACAACGCCGATACTGATGCAGGCATCGGCCAGATTGAAAATCCAGAACGGGCGGAAAGCGCCGAAATGCAGGTCGGCATAGTCTACAACATAGCCATAGCGCACCCGATCGACGATATTACCCAGCGCACCGCCCAACACCATCGCGAGCGCGAGAACGTCGCCGCGCAATTTCTCGCGCCACATCCAGACGGCGACAATCCCCGCGATCAACGCGGTGAGGCCGACGAGAAGCCAGCGTTCCAATTCGCTTCCCGCCTCGAGGAAGCCCATCGATACGCCGCGGTTTTCGGCCCAGGTCAGGTCGAAAAATGGCAGGATATGGATCTGCCGCCGGCTCTCCAGCGCTAACGGGCCGATCATGATGAACTTCACCGCCTGGTCGGCGATGAACAGGAATGATGCAAGCATCAGGCCCTGCAGGCGGTATTTGGGATTAGCCATTCAGCACCTCGTCGCAACGCCCGCACAGCGCGCCATCCTCGGTCACTTCGGGCAGATGCCGCCAGCATCGGCCGCATTTGTGGTGGGTGGTTTTGGTGACCACGATCTGTGACGCGTCGTTATCCCGATTGACACTTGATGAGATGAAATATTCTGCAAGCTCCTCTAGCGAAAAGTCGCTTGTTGATTGGCCAAGCTCATCCAATGTGATCACAGCTTCCAAACTTGTGCCTAACAGTTTTTCTCGCCGTAGCGGTTCAATTGCTTCGTTTACCGCCGTTCGTTGTGATCGCATTCGATCCCATTTTCGCGTCACTGCACTGGGAAGAAAATCGAACATCTGTGCTGGCTTGTCGAATTCCATTACTACCGGCCATTCCAGCAAATGCACGCTGTCGGCTTCCGGATAGCGCGTTCCCCAAACCTCCTCCGCCGTAAACACCAGCACCGGCGCGGCATAGCGCACCATCGCGTGGAACAAGATGTCGAGCACGGTGCGATAGCTGCGGCGCTTCAGGCTATCTGGCGCGTCGCAATAGAGGCAGTCCTTGCGAATATCGAAGAAGAAAGCCGAAAGGTCGTTATTGGCGAAATCCGAAAGCAGGCGGACATAGCTGTTATAGTCAAAGTCATTGACCGCGATCTTCAGCTTCGCGTCCATGTCCGCGAGCAGGTGGAGCACATAACGCTCCAGCTCGGGCATTTGCGCAACATCGCTGACGCGTTCTTCCTCGCTGAACCCGTCGAGCGCGCCGAGCAGGTAGCGGAAGGTGTTGCGCAGCTTGCGATACTGGTCGGCCACGCCTTTCAGGATTTCATCGCCGATGCGGTGATCTTCGGTGAAATCGACCGACAGCGCCCATAGCCGGATGATGTCCGCGCCGTTGGTTTCCATGACCTTCAGCGGGTCGACAGTGTTGCCGACCGACTTGGACATTTTCAGGCCCTTTTGGTCCATGGTGAAACCATGGGTGAGGACGGCATCATAAGGCGCACGACCCCGCGTGCCGCAGCTTTGCAGCAGCGAGCTCTGGAACCAGCCGCGATGCTGGTCGCTGCCTTCGAGGTAGAGGTCGGCGGGCCAGCTGAGCTCGGGCCATTTGCCGCTTTCGAGCGTGAAGACATGGGTGCAACCCGAATCGAACCAGACGTCGAGGATGTCGAACACCTGTTCATAGTCTTCGGCCTTATAGTCCGAACCCAGATATTCCTGCGCACGTGCGGCTTCCCAGGCATCGACGCCCTCGGCCTTGATCGCCTCGACGATCCGCGCGTTGACGGCTGGGTCGTTCAGATACTGGCCGGTCTTGCGATCAACAAACAGCGTGATCGGCACACCCCATGCGCGCTGACGGCTCAATACCCAGTCGGGGCGGCCTTCGACCATCGAACCGATGCGGTTGCGGCCCTTTTCGGGGACGAAGCGAGTATCGGCGATGGCGGCCATGGCGAGTTCGCGCAGGGTGGCGGGGATGCCGGTGGCGTGGCCGATCTGAAACCCCTCCCCTTCAGGGGAGGGGTTGGGGTGGGGCTGTGCCGCAACTGTTGTGCTGGGTTGGGCAGCCCCACCCCCAGCCCCTCCCCTGAAGGGGAGGGGAGCATCCATCGGCACAAACCATTGCGGGGTGCAGCGATAGATGACCTTCGCCTTGGAACGCCAGCTGTGCGGATAGCTGTGCTGGTAATCCGCGCTGGCGGCGAGTAGCCCGCCGGCTTCGCGCAGGTCCGAACAAATCGGCCCATCAGGCGCGTTGAACTTGGGGTTGATGACGCTGCCTTGGCCGCCAAGCCAGCCCCAGTCGGCGCGATATTTGCCATCGCCCTCGACCGCGAATTGTGGCTCGATACCGTGCGCCTTACACAGGTCAAAATCATCCTCGCCATGATCGGGCGCCATATGGACGAGGCCCGTACCGCTGTCGGTGGTGACAAAATCGCCGGGCAGGAAGGGGCGGGGCTTGGCGAAGAAGCCGCCCAGATGGTGCATCGGGTGGCGGGCGATGGTACCGGCTAGGTCGGAGCCTTTGCCTTCCCAACGTACTTGCCATCCGGAACCTACAGGCATGGCGTCCGATCGGATGTAACGTTCGACGGCATCATCGAATAGCGCTTCGGCAAGAAGCAGTTTCCGTCCGTGCGCCTCGACGAGCGTATATTCAACATCCGGCCCATAAGCGATCGCCTGGTTGACCGGAATCGTCCACGGCGTCGTCGTCCAAATCACCGCATGTGCGCCGACCAGTTCGGCGATGGGGCTCTCAACAATCTCAAACGCCACATCAATCTGCGTCGAGACGATATCCTCATATTCCACCTCGGCCTCGGCCAAGGCGGTCTTTTCGACCGGCGACCACATCACCGGCTTTGCGCCGCGATAGAGCTGGCCGCTTTCCGCAAACTTCAACAGCTCCGAAACGATCGTCGCCTCGCTGTCGAAATCCATCGTCAGATAGGGCTTGTCCCAATTGCCGAGCACGCCGAGTCGCTTCACCTGTTCGCGCTGCACATTCACCCAATGCTGCGCATAGGCGCGGCATTCGGCGCGGAATTCCTTGACCGGAACCTCATCCTTGTTGAGCTTTTTCTTGCGATATTGCTCCTCGACCTTCCATTCGATGGGAAGGCCATGGCAATCCCAGCCGGGCACATAAGGCGCGTCCTTGCCGAGCAGGGTCTGGGTGCGGCAGACCATGTCTTTCAGGATGTGGTTCAGCGCATGGCCGATATGCATGTCGCCATTGGCATAAGGCGGGCCATCGTGGAGAATGAACTTAGGCCGCCCCGCGCGTGCCTCACGCAGTTTGTGATACAGATCCTGCTCTTCCCAACGCGCAAGGATGCCCGGTTCCTTCTGCGGCAGGCCAGCCTTCATCGGGAACTCGGTCTTCGGCAGGAAGACGGTGTCTTTATAGTCTTGCTTTTCGGTCATATCGCGCGGGGCTTTAGCCCAACATGCGCGGAAAAAGAAACAAACTTGTCGCTTTGACTTTGTCATTCCCGCGAAAGCGGGAATCCATGGTCCGCAGCCATGGTTTAAACCGGCAGTTCAGGCCATGGACCCCCGATCAAGTCGAGGGTGACACAGTGGCTCTGTTGTTGTCGTTTAGCGCCGCAACGCAGGCCCCAACTCCTCGATCCTGTCCACCCAGATAT